>JAYTPD010000012.1:0-180986 GCA_043747435.1 Bdellovibrio sp.
CTTTTTTGTATCTTCAAAAGTCTCGTAACCTATTGAAAACACTTTTGGTTGAGCCACTCAACCTTTAAATTTCAACTAAACTGTGGACATGGCCTTTCGTTCACTAAATAAGTATAAATACCCTTACGTCTGTGAGCCGGTAAAACAGCTGAGTTGCACATATAAAACGTTGTCGAGGTGTATTGAAATCCCCATGACCAGGCCACAAATTTATTTTTATGAAAGACGCCAAGATGGATACGATATTGTGTTGGACTTACAAATTTTTTGTTGAGTGTTCTAAACTTATTTTGTGCGCTTTTTGAATTAATATCGTCTGAATCATAATCAAGATTATCGCTAAAAACCTTTGGAGCATGTTTTTCAAAATGTTTTAAAAATTCATCTCGATGCATTTCTCTAACTTCATAACCTTTGGGTAATATATATTTCATCCAAAAATCTTATCAAAAATATGATCTGATTTAATACAAAAAAATGTGAAATTTATAGACGCATCAACCAAAGCCATTAAAGATATACAGGTATGACATTAAAAAGATTTGTTGGCCAGAAGTGGATGCGTTTCTAACTAATTGTGTTGGGTTTAAATTCAGCGCCTAATATTGATCTTCTTAAAATGGCGCGTAGAGCGCGAATCTTATCTTTATAATATTCAAAGTTTGAAATTTTAAATTATTTTCATTTTCTCATTTTGGGGCGTTAGCATTTGTTGTCACCTTCTGACATCGGGCTTAGACAATTTCAATTATCTTTAATTTAATTGGATGAAAGCAAAAATATTGTTTCATTTTAGATCAGTTAAATTGGTTCTTTAATTGCTCTTTATTTTGTTGGTGAGGTAATTATGCGATTTTTAAAGGCCTGCTTTTCTTTTGTCATAATTTTATTTCTGTCTTTTTCGGCATTAGCTGAGTGGACACGAATTATCGGTGATATTGAAGGAATTCCCAAACGCTGGGAGCAGATGGAAAAAGAAGGTATTATTAAATACGATTCTGCCGGGAATGTCTTACTTGCTGATGATTATAGCCTAAGTTTTGAGGGTGATTTAATGAAACGTGGTCCATATGGTAAAGCCACAATTGAAAAGGTTCTTCAATTAATTGAGCGCTACAATACTGATCCAAAGAGTCCTCGGGTACGTTTGGTGCTTGGCAATCATGATTTAAATACCCTTTCATTAATCCAATGGCTGCCGACTATGATTTTAGGTGAAGCAACTGACTTCAATGATTGGTTAGACAAAAAAAAATTACCCAATAACATGATTACACGCCTTGATTATTGGTTTGAACGCAACGGTGTTAATGATAAAATGAACTGGTTCTGGCTTGAACTTGTTGCAGAAAAATTAGGTTTAAGCCCGCTTGATGAAAAGTTTAAAAATATTTATTATCCCGATAACAAACCAATTTTAGATAAATTAGCTGAAGTTATCCCAAAAGAAAAATCTTATCAGCAATTTCTAGATTACGTAAAACCAGGTGGGACTTTGTGGAAGCTTTACGATCGTTCGAGTGTTATTGATCTGCACGAAACAGGCAGGGCACCCGTTTCCTGAGTTTTCACTCAGGTGTTCTTTCGACTGGTAATTTCGGAGTAGTTCCAGGAGACGGACAAGATCTTTTTGAAAGAGCTGTGAGAGAATTTTATCCGAAAGATTCTGCAGAATTAATTTTAGAAAAATATGATTTTAAAAATATTAAGCACATTCAAGCTCTTGAAGCCTCGAATCCGGGAATTACCTATAAGGCTATTCAACTTTGGGTCAATAGCTATAACGAAAAAGTAAAATCTGAACTGGTTGAAATTGAAAAACTTTATAATTCATTAGACCTTCAGCTGAAGTCGGGTGCTGAAAATACTAAAGACCCTCAGACTTTAGCACGAGCAAATCAACTTTATAATAATCGGCTCGCATCATTAGCTGATGCCGGTTGGGACCCTGTTACCGGGAAATTAATGGTCGAAGCAAATAGCTTAGTTTATCCAGATACACGTGTCGTCAAAGGCAGTTCGATTCCGGGTTTGCCAGAAGAATTAATTATCCAGATTTTAGCTCTCGGTAAAATTTCTTATGTAACTGCCGGACATCAACCTGTCGGTGATGGAATGATTCATAGAACTGGATTGGCTTTTGATCATTTTATCCAGTTTTTATTGACCGATACATCTTTTTCTCCGATTGAGCAGGAAGACTTTTTGCGTGTTCGAGATGATGGTTTCTTACAATTTAAAACTAAACTCCGAGATGGAACAACTGTGGTGATCGAACGGCCGGGCAATGCTGAAGAGTTGCGTTCGCGTGAACTCATAAAACGATATAGTTCATTGACTAAAGAATCCCTAGAGAAAATGTCGGCGCAATCTAAGAAAACATTTGAAGATGCAAAAAAGCGTTTTGAAGCTAATCAAAAGTTAGGGATGCTAGCGAATGGCTGGTTGATTGTGGGCTTCGTCGGGAAACAAAACGACAAAGGAGAGACGGTTCCAGATTATGATAATTTCATTTTATTTCAGAAGCAGGGTCGTAACATGGTTTATAAAACAGTAGATATCTGGGGCATTACCTCACCGGATGTAAAATTAGAATATGCTAAAACCGATTTAACTGACATGGTCGAGCAAGCAAAAAAAGATAAAGTAAGCGATCTACAAAAACACGGAAAAGAAGTGCTTAGTTTGCTTGGTTTTGAAAGAAGAGTACGAGGTAAAAATGTCATGGTGCTTTCTGGGCCAGCATTGAACTCGCTCAATAAAGCCCTGAAAAATCAGGAAGCAAACCAAGTTCTGGCTGATTATAAAAATAAATTTAAGTCTTGGCTGCAAACACTCCTAGAGAAAGAGAAATGGGTTTTCATAGGAGGTGGTACACAAGGTTTCGAAGAACAATTAAATCAAATTATCACCGAAGAGAATGTACGCCGTGTAGTCCCGTTTGAAATGATCGGAGTTGTTGCCGGCGTTACAGGCGGAGCCGAGTTTGATAAAAACGTAAAATCTTTTTTACCGCTGCAAAAAGCTTTTTATTGGGATGATTATTTCACCGAATTGCTTCCACTGCTGACAAAAACAAAATTGGCTAAACCAAATAACTTGAAATTTTTGTTTGCAGGCGGCGGAGCAATTGTTCAAAAACAAATTCGTGAGACTTTGGCTGAAATTGATCGTTCTGGAATTAAGTCCGACGTTACCCTTTTGCCAGGCCTGTCGATGAGTATGACAGACCCCAAACAAATGTCAGCGACTGATTTATTTCTGCAATCTGAAACAGGAAAAGCAGCGCTAGAAACCCAAAAAGCAGTATTGATTACAGCCGATACAGATGCAGTTGGATTCCTACGATCAGCTTCAAAAAAAGTACAAGGCATAGACGTATTGTTACAAAAGCCGCAGAACAAGGGCGTTGGTGGTTTTAAATGCGTAGATTTATTTTAGCGTATACTCGTTTTCTAGCATTGGTTATACTTTTTTATTCCGCATTGAGTTTGGGCCCTTCAGCTAAGATTGTCATGAGCGCGCTTTATCCCATTGCAAATTCAAACCAAAATGATCAACCCATTTTTGAATGTAGTCTTTATCAATTGCTGTTTCAGCTAAGATTTCAGAAATATCTTGAATATGTTTTTCAGATCCACCTTCGCGGTAAAAATCGAGTTTCTTGATTATGATATCTTCGGCCGTTGCGATATAAATAAAATTTCCTGGTGTAATTTCTACTTTTTGTCGACGTTTAAATTCGGATTCGTAAAATTCAGTTTTCTTTAAAAGTACTACGTCAATTTTTATCCCAGATTCTTGATGAATTAAATTGAACATACCCGTACGCAATACTTCGTCTTTTAAAACTTCAGTTGGTGGACAGTAATAATCTTCAATATTAAAAATATTTTCAAAAGACAGAATTTGTTCAGCGCGAATTTGCAAAACCAAATCAATATCATTTGTAAAACGGGGTCGGCTGTAAAACATTGCAGCCAACGAACCCACTAAAAAATAAGGAACGTTCACGCGATCAAGACGTTTAATAACATCATTAAGTACCTCAAGAGGGCCATTCATATTAGTCCTTTGAAATATTTTGAAAATATAAAACTGTCATGCGATGAATCTCAGAGTCAGAAAGTTTTGGGTTTTGATTTGAAAATTTCGTTTTTTTAATAAAAAAAGCAGCTTTATACATTTCATTCGCTTGCATAAGTGAATATTTTTTTTGTTTGGGAATACTCATCAAAAGTCCCCTAAAAAAATGGTGGCCAAAGACGGAATTGAACCGCCGACACAAGGATTTTCAGTCCTCTGCTCTACCAACTGAGCTACCTGGCCATTCTGATCTAAAAAGTGATTCGAAATTAACGATTACAGTAAGTTAAGTCAACCATTCACTCGATCGAAAGCCTGTTTTAAATCGACAATCAAATCATCAACGTCTTCGATTCCGACTGATAGTCTGATTAAAGAATCATCAATTCCTAGTTTTTTGCGTTGCTCGGGTGGAACTGACGCGTGAGTCATGATTGCAGGATGCTCAATCAAAGACTCAACACCACCCAAAGATTCAGCCAAAGCAAAGACCTGCACAGACTCTAAAAACTTACGAGACGCATTTAAACCACCCTTGATAAAAAAAGTGATCATACCCCCGAAGCCGTGCATCTGTTTTTGCGCCAATTCAAACTGTGGATGAGATTTCAAACCCGGATAAACAATTTTTTCAACCAGCGGATGCTTTTCTAAATATTGCGCTACTTTTATTGCATTTTCGTTATGTGCTTTCATGCGAATCGGTAAAGTTTTAAGACTTCTAAGGGCTAAAAAAGAATCAAAAGGCCCTTGAATCGCACCCATTGAATTACTTAAGAAAGCCAGCTTTTCTGCGATTTTATCGTCTGATGTAACAGCAATTCCGCCAACCATATCACTGTGCCCGCCAATATATTTCGTTGCCGAATGAACAACGATATCTGCACCAAGTTCGATGGGTCTTTGAAAAACAGGCGACATAAAAGTATTATCGACGACAACTAGAATATTTTTTTGTTTCGCAATTTTACAAATCGCTGAAATGTCCGTTAATTTCAGCGTTGGATTTGTCGGCGTTTCAAGCCAAACCATTTTTGTATTCGGTTGAATCGCTTTCGTGAAATTTTCAACTTCAGTCAAATCGACATAGCTAAATTCAAATCCGTCATTTTGTAAAACTTTGTCAAATAAACGGTAAGTTCCACCGTACATATCGTCCATTGCAACAATGTGATCACCCTTTTTTAATAAGTGAAGTATCGTTGTCGTTGCCGCACAACCTGAGGCAAATGCAAACCCGTGCTTTGCACTTTCTAAATTTGCGATACAATTTTCATAGGCCTTACGAGTTGGATTATGTGTGCGTGAGTACTCCCAACCTTTATGAACTCCCGGAGACTCTTGAACATACGTTGAGGTTAAATAAACCGGCGTCATAATCGCGCCTGTTGTTGGATCAGGGCTTTGACCCGCGTGAATCGCACGTGTTGCCAGTTTCATTTTTTCTTTTAGGCTTGAGTTAGACATAATTTTTCATTTCCTCTTCAGCTTTAACTTCAATGTTGAAAGCTTTTTTCATTTCTGATTCTTTTAAAAGTCCTTGGCTCACTAGCCACTGATCATTAAAGGCTTTTGTTAAATACGCGCGCCCAGAATCGGGCATAATCACGACAATCTTTGAAGGCTGCTTTAAAGTTTCGGCATACTTCATTGCACCAAATAAAATTAAACCACCCGATGGACCCACACAAAGACCTTCTTCCACAGCTAAGCGTCTTGTCATGTCGAACGCATCTTGGTCGTTGACGTTGATAAATCCATCGAACAAATTTAATTTACAATTATCAGGTAACATATCTTCACCAATGCCCTCAACTAAGTAAGGCGCCGGCGGAGTCACAACTTTTCCGTGTTTATAAAGGTCTGATAAAATACTTCCAATAGGATCTGTGCAAATCACTTTAATATTTTTATTTTTTTCTTTTAGATATTTTGCAACACCCGATAAAGTTCCACCCGTTCCAACTCCGGCTGCGTAGACATCGATTTCGCCATTAGTTTGATTCCAAAGTTCTGGTCCTGTTACATCATAATGAGCATCGAAATTATCAGGATTATGATATTGATTTGTGTAAAAGCAATTTCCGGTTTTTTCTTTCAGCTTTGACGCAATTCTTTTTGCAACCGAGTAATGGCTCATCGGATCTTCGGGCGCTACTCCGATAGGTGTAATCACGACTCGCGCACCATAAGCGCGAAGGATCGCGCGCTTTTCTTCGGACATTTTGGCAGGTAATACAAAGATACATTTATAACCTTTTACAGCGGCCACCAACGCCAAACCGATCCCTGTATTTCCTGATGTTGCTTCAACAATTGTTCCGCCCGGCTTTAGCTCGCCTCTGTTTTCAGCGCCTTCAATGATCGCTAATGAAATGCGATCTTTGACTGACCCACCCGGATTGAAATACTCAACTTTGGCAAAAAACTTGTGCGGAGAGTGCCGAGTAATGTGATTTAGCTGTACAAGGGGCGTATGGCCTATTGTTTGAAGAATATTTTTATAGATTGAGTCTGAGCTCATAAGGTTTTTTCTTTCGGTATTTGCTTCTTTTTAGGCGATTTCGATAGAAAAACAAGAACTTCAGACATTAAAATAATTAAATCAGGGCTGTAGGGAATTCCCAGAATATGGGTTTTAGTTTTAATCAAATCAGAATTAGGATTTTTCTTCGATAACTCGTGAACTAATAAGCTCAGATGTTCATTTTGTTTAGATGCTGGCATTTTTCACCCTCCGTGGTTATTATTTAAAAATAACTTTAGCGTCAGGTTTACACAATATTTTTCTGCTAAAACTGAAAAGTCTTAAGCAAAGGCCCCACTAAAAGCAGCATCAAAGCCGGAAATATCAAGCACATCAACGGAAGCATCAATAGAAGTGGCAAAAGCGAAACATGTTTTTGAATTTCATCATCACAGCTTTGAATGAGCTCTGTTTCGTAGGACTTAAGGGTTTCTAAAATGGACTGACCCCTTAAGCCTAGATCAAGTATTTCAAGCAAGTTTTTGCGCGTGACAGATAGTTTTTGAGCGCTAAATGCTGTCGTTGGGTGGGATTTAGACAACCACCAGCACTGCACTTGTTGATGAAATGGATCGATAGATTGACGACGTAAATACTGTTTGATTCCAGATGAAATTGATTGGCCTTTTTCAAGGGCCCGCTTCACTTCCCAAAGCAAAATAAGGCTGGGACTTAGGTTTTCCATTTAATTTTCCCTCCAACAGTGAAGATCAACGTCAGTCCAACACAAAACAGAATTACCGAAATGTAAAAACAATCCATCGAATTTCTTAAATTAAGATAATTGAAGCTGATAAATAGTAAACTGATGTAAATAAATACTGAAATCAACGCTTGAGCCCTCACTTGTTGGGTCACTTGTC
Source organism: Bdellovibrio sp. (assembly GCA_043747435.1). Taxonomy (GTDB): domain Bacteria; phylum Bdellovibrionota; class Bdellovibrionia; order Bdellovibrionales; family Bdellovibrionaceae; genus Pseudobdellovibrio. The sequence continues at coordinate 7,477 of JAYTPD010000012.1, forward strand.
TCGACTTATGTCTCAAATGGTGGCGAATTCGAAGAGCCTCACGAAAAGATTTGAGTTGTTCGATTAAATTATTGTTTGAACGAAGCAAGTTTTGCATCTCTTCAAAGTAAATTGGATCCGTAAAAATTAAATTGGTTTGCTGAAACTCTTTGATCTCGAAAATAGATTCAAGTTGTCTGAAAATTAATTTTTCCCAAGCTGTAAAACTGCTGAGAACGAATTTAAGGCTTGTCTGAGCCGATTTTCCAGATTTTAAGTGCAAAATCAATTGATCTAAAATCTGCAAGTGACAATTTACGTACGTGTTTTTTGCAAAAATAATTAAAATCTTTCGATAAAAGATTAATGTTATCAAAAAAATGCCGATGTAAATAGTAGCGAACACGCATTGTTCTTTGAAAAAAATAAATAAGAATAACGGCAATTGAAGTAAAACGAAGTAAATAGATAATTTTTTCTTCGACATCACTTCAAACTTCTCAAGAAGAGACAAATTTCGATACACGATTGTAATTCCGAACAGCGAAATCAAGGCTTGAATCATGATATAACCCTCCAAACTGGATTCGTTGATCGCAATTTTGATGCAAGTTATTTTTTTTCTTGACGAAGCTTGTCGTTTTATTAACAATTTTATTAAGGAAGACTGAAAAGTCGAAACAACAACAACTGTGATTGCAGAAATGTGATTACAACCGATAGGAGCAACAGATGGCAAAGAAGAAAGCAAAAAAAGCTAAAAAGACTACAAAGAAAACTACAAAGAAAGCTTCGAAAAAGAAGAAAAAGTAGTTAGCTTTATAAGCTAAGAGCTTTAAAACCCTTGGTGAATCACCAAGGGTTTTTTTTTACCTGAAGTAAGTTGCGACCTAACTAGTAGTAGTAAATGATTCCGACTCCGCCCGTAGGTATAAAAGTCGACTTTGTGATTTCATCCAATAATAAAACTTCTGCAAATAAATTTACACCTGAAAGTTCGCCTTCAAGTTGATTATATTCTAAACCTATTCCGCCGACAGCGAAGTCGGCATTGAAGCGACCAGATTTCAATTCTTCATAGGTAAAAATACTTTTTAAAATATCTGATTCAGTTGCGTTGCTTCCTGAAGAATTAAACCACTTTGAATAACCTAACTTGGTGTAAGGCGATAAATATTGTCCTTCGAAGTTATGTTTCCAGCCAAAAGAAAAAGTTCCGTAGCTTGGACCCGCCCCAAGACCAATAAAGACAGCCTCGGTCGAGTCTAGATTTACTTCTGCATTTAATCCCACCAACCCCGTTGATCCACCCATCATAAAACCCAGGCCCAGTTTTTTAAAAATTTTCATTTCGCTATTCGTTGAATACAGTTCAACTCCTTCTTGATCTAATTTTTTAGATTTCGAAAATATCGACTGACTTTGTGGCGTCATTTCAGCCATTGATGTCGTTCCAAAAATTAAAAGCAGACCGATAACTAATTTTTTCATAAGACCTCACTTGGTTTCTATTTCTAAATTTATTGAGAATTAAGACTTAAGTCTATCAATATTTAAGCTGGATCAACCGAATAAATACATGAAGGAGTTTACATGCTTAAACATCTAAACCTTGTGTTGAAAACTTTTTTACTTTTATCGACGACACTTTTTTACCTGAGTTGTACGGGCGGAGCAGCCAGCTCTTCTTTTGGTGATCCAACCGGCTTACCTCCTGACGGAATTGCGGGAACTTCGGACGGTATAGCGTCTGCGGCTGAATTTTATATCGGTATTGATAGCGCTGTGAATTCGATCGCCCACGTTCACGATACAACAGATTTTAGCACAAAGTGCGCGATTAAAACGACGGATAGTTTGAAAGATATAACTTGTAAGATCGACATCCCAGAGGCCGAACTTTTTGTAAATGGATTATCTTTAAAGTACAATGTTCCGCCAGGCATGTGCCGCTATTTTAGAAGACGCCCTTATTGGTTTTACAATCAAGAGGTCGGAAAAGGCCCATCTTCGGTTTTAATTAAGCGAAGTTATGTTGCAGGAGCTTTAACATCTTCAACTTGTTCTGTTGATGGATCAGCAGACGATCCGCTTTGCGTGGGTTATCCTGAAGTAACAATTAATCCTGCAACAAAAGATATAACGTGCGTTTACGACCGCAGTAAAGTCTCTGGCGGCAACAACTGCTGCACGGGCGATTATAATTTAACAATAACAGATACAACAAGAGACACTCCAACCAGCACACCGAATACTACGACAGAATCAAATCTGACAAGCTGGAGCACAAGCATCACGCCATGTCTTGGCGGAGCCGCAAGATACAATTGGGGCGCGTTTACAACTTTTGGATATCCTGTGAGTACGATCGAAAAAACCAAAATAGGAATTGAAGGCAGTTATGCTTTGGGTGCGCCAATTGACAAAGTAGATACACCCACAACTATTGATATAGCAAACGATTATGATATGTCGGGGTTGCACTCTCACACGGGGTTCGGACCTGTTTTAACTCCAGTGATACCGGCACGCACTTCAAACTTACCTTATTTTATTGATCCAATCGATGATCGCAATGGAAGCCTGGTTGTCAGTGGGCATGAGTCCTATGATTTTGAATGCCTTGATGAAGCGTTCGAAGTTTTACATCGCATTAGAGTTTATGTGCGGGAATGGGATACGTATCAAGATTATGCAAATTATATCACAAGCACGGGTAGCCTTATCATTCCAGATCGTGGTAACGGAGTCGAAGGCGTCAATTGTGCGGGTTTACCCATCGGAAGCCGTTGCGATGACTTTTACGACTTGGATGATTTTATTAAACTAGGTTTGGGAGCCTCTTACGACACAACTTTAGGCGGACTGCCTTTTCGAGATCAAAATTTTCCCTACATTCTTTACAAGTAAGTTAAAATTTAAAGCTGTACGTTCCACGCATCACAAGGCCTTGATTAATAATCTTGGCCGATTCTGTGTCTATTGAGGCGCTGGGAACAGCATTAATATTGCTGTCGTAAATTTTATTACTGATACGATGCTGGTAGTAAGCATAAACGCCTTCGATATTAATTGTCGAAAACAAAACTACACCGCCCCCAATTTGCGCGCCGATACCATATCGGTTCAAAACATCTTCGACACCACGACCAGAAACTGTTTCAACCCCAATTCCTCCTAAAAAATAAATAGGTGCTTTATCTAAAAAATTGACCGCATAGCACAAGTTAAATTCACCCTTAAGAGTTGTTATTTCGTCTAAAAATTTAGTGTTTTTGTGGTTGATTGATTTTAAATACGACACATTAAAATCCGTTCCCAGTTTATAAAATGGCGCTACAGCATATCTGAGCATGACACCAAAACTTTGTATCGGATCACTTTGCAGATCTCTGTTATTTACCTTAGTGACCGAGGTCGCTGTGTATTTTTCGTAGAGTGGTTGGGACGCTAAAACAAGCCCAACTGAAAATCCGTAAAGTGCATTCTCGGTTTGTAAAATTTCAAGAGGCGTTGCCAGATTGGAATTTTCAGTGGGAGGTGGATTGTCTTTGGGTGAATTTTGAATTGTGTCAGCCATTAAGTTATCATCTAAACTGAGATCACTTCCTACGGATTCCTGCGAAAAGCTTGAAACAGAAAATAAAAGAATAATACTAACACAAAATAAAACGATCAATTTTTGACTCATGCTTTATGTTAAGAAATACACGTTGAAATGAAAACATGTTTCGGTCTAACGCAATACATCGATTTGATACTTAATTTTTCCAAAACTGGGTAAATCTTGTTTTTTTAGAAAATTCAAGACATTTCCATTTTTTCGAACTTCAGAAATTTGATCCAAAAATATTTGCGAGATCAACCAACCTGGTTTGTTTAATTGTCCTTTTGCAATCACACCATCTTCTGGAAAATTTAAATCCGGAGTAGCGTATAAAGCAGCAACTCCCGTATTTTTGTCTGTTGCAAGCGACCAATCAGCGTCTCCGACTGTTTGTGCAACAGCCACGTAAAATTGATTTTCGAGTGCACGAGCTCTTGCTCCGATGTGAACTCGATGACAGCCTTTCATCGTTTCAGTGCAACTCGGAGCAATCAAAATCTCGGCGCCAGCTGATGCGGCCGAAGCCGCAGGCTCGGCAAATTCAATATCAAAACATATCGCAATAGAAATATTTCCAATTTCTGTTTCGAAAACTTTTTGCAAAAACTCACCTGTGATTTTTTCTGATGATGAAATGCCCCACTCTTCATCTTCAAACCGAGTCATAAAAAGCTTATCTTGAAAATTGGTTTGGCCTGTATTTGAAAAAAGATAACAGCGATTCACGGTCGTATTTTTTTCTGAAACAAAATAGGGAATGGTTGGAGCCACAATAAAAACCGAATTTTTTCGTGCTAAGTTTTTATAAACTTCAACAAATTGATCATTCATTTCAGATAAATACTGAATTTGTTTTCTTAAATCTTTTTTAATTTCTGCGGACGCAAAAGATGTTAATTCGATTGATCCGTACTCTGGAAAAACCAATAAATCAGCTTCGCTTGATACAGCATCCAGAACCCATTTTTCGGTGTATGTTTTCCAAAACTCAAAGTTTTGATGTTGCTGAATTGGATACTGAGCCAAGGCTATTTTAACTTTATTTTTTTTCACTCAAGCTCTTTCATTTGTTTAGTCCAAAAAGTCATCTTTTTTATCGTTTCAGCAGCTTCGCCACAATCAAGCCATTTAAATTCAGCACGCATTTGATTGTGTTTTTGAAAGCCCTGCATTTTCCAAAATTCATCGAGTGGTTTATAGTTGGTCGGACGCAGCGGATGATCTAAACTTCGCTCGACGGCGCAAAAAGTTGTCATGGTGTATTCGTTTTTAAAAGAATAGGCCCATTTTTCACGTTCAGAAAAAAACACTTTTCCTAAGCCTTGACCTCGATATGTTTTTTGTAAAACACTTTCGCCAAAATAAAATATTTTTTTGATATCAAACCCGTATCAATAAAGGTTTTTTGCACATGGTTCTCTTCATCGGCTAAAGGCAGACAGCTGGAAATTCCAATGACTTTATCTTGATCAAAAGCGCCTATGAGGGCGGCTCTTTTTGATTTTAAATATTTCTTTAAATATTTAACTTCATAATTTACTGACCCATCGTAAATATATGGAAATTCTTTAAAAACTTCGATCCGAAGTCTTGCTAAGTCTAAGATATGTAGCTTTATTTCATCGTCTGTTAAGCGCTTAACAGAAATGCTCATTACTTAACCAAGCCTATCCACTCAGGAAGATTGTAATACGTTGTTACGCGCGAAATCAGATTGTCTTTAAATTCAAAAAAAGTTCCCGCGGGAATTAAATACTTTTGCTTGTGGGCTGGCGGCAAATCGCCATCCGTTTTTAAATAAATACCATCCACTAAAAAACGAGCGGAGGCTTTTGTTCCTGACTCTGGAGTCATAATAACAATGTCTTTTAATTTTTCTGAATAGCAAACGTTCATGTGATCTAAAAATTGAGCAAATTTTTGCTTTCCAACCTGAGTTGCGCCTTGGTTCATATCGTGGTGTATTTCTTCGTGCAAACACTCAAGCATTTTTTTTGGCTGCTGTCGATTAAAGGCCTCGTAATAAGTTTCGATCAGTTTTGTTTTCTGTTCATTAGTCATGCTTCAAATCTAGCGTAAAATTTTGATTTGTCTAGTCTGACTCGAATTTTACAGACTTGTGCTTTCTGCTTGAATCCTCTAAAACTTTGAATGAATTAAAATTTAAAAGGAGATTTTTATGACTCACAAAAGAAAAAAAGTAGCCGTCATCGGCGCAGGTTTTGTAGGCGCAACAACAGCTCACTGGGCTGCTCAAAAAGAATTAGGCGATGTTGTTTTATTGGACGTGAATGAAGGAACAGCGATCGGAAAATCTTTAGATTTATTTCAAGCTTCTGCTATTGAAAATTTTGATTCAAAAGTAAAAGGAACTTCAAACTACGCCGATATAAAAGATGCGGATGTTGTGATTTTAACTGCAGGTATGCCGCGCAAACCAGGCATGAGCCGTGACGAGCTTGTCGGAATTAATGCTAAAATCGTCAAAGATGTTTGTGCGGGCATAAAACAGTATGCTCCTCAATCAATCGTTATTGTGGTTTGTAATCCAATGGACGTCATGGCGGTTTATGCGAAACAACAACTTGGTTTTCCGCGCGAACGCGTGATTGGAATGGGTGGATCTTTAGATTCAGCGCGCTTCCGTGCTTTTATCGCTGAAGAATTGAATGTTTCAGTGAAAGACGTTACGGGCGTTGTTCTTGGAAATCACGGTGATGCAATGATGCCGGTGGTGCGCACGGCGGCTGTTGGCGGCACTCCCTTAATCGATTTACTTCCGATGGAAAAAATTAATGCGATTGTGGCTCGTACAAAACAAGCGGGCGCTGAAATCGGTGGCCACTTAAAAACAGGTTCGGCATTTTTTGCTCCATCACGTGGCGCGGTTGAAATGGCTGAATCCATTTTGAAAGATCAAAAAAGAATTATCCCTTGCGCTGTGGAACTGAACGGCGAATTCGGCGTAAAAGACAACTTGATGGTTGGCGTGATGTGTAAACTAGGCGGTGCCGGAATGGAAGGTATCATCGATTTCAAAATGAATGCTGACGAAAAAGCAGAGTTCGATAAATCTGTCGAGGCTGTTCGCGTTTTGGTTTCTGCTTTAAAAAATGTTAATTAAATTGAGGCGATTAAGTAAATGAATATACATGAATACCAAGCCAAAGAAGTTTTAAGAAAATTCGGTGTTGCAACCTTAAAGGGTCAAGTTGTGAACTCGCCTGAAGAGGCTGTCGCGGCCGCAAAACAAATGGGTGGAAATATTTGGGTTGTAAAAGCCCAAATTCACGCCGGTGGCCGCGGTAAAGGTGGCGGAGTCAAGCTTGCAAAGACTCTAGATGATGTGCGGGACTTAACAAAAAATATGTTGGGTATGACGCTCGTGACTCATCAAACGGGGCCTGAGGGAAAAAAAGTTCAAAAAGTTTTTATCGAGCAAGGTTGTAATATCGCAAAAGAATATTACGTTGCCTGTTTGATTGATCGCGCCACAAGTCATGTCACAATGATGGCTTCATCTGAAGGCGGAGTTGATATCGAAGAAGTGGCCGAACACAATCCAAACGCGATTAAAAAAGTCGACATCGACCCCGTTACTGGGCTTGGCGCATGGCAAGCGCGTGAATTAGCTTTCGCAATTGGAATGCAACCTGAAGTGGTCAACAAGGCTGTTAAATTTATGTTGGGTCTTTACGAAGCCTTTGTTAAATGCGATTGCTCGATTGCAGAAATTAATCCGCTTGTTGTAACCAAAGAAGGCGATGTTATTTGTTTAGATGCAAAAATGAATTTCGATTCAAACGCACTTTATCGCCAGCCACAGATTATGGAACTTCGTGATTTAAATGAAGAAGAGCCCACTGAAATCGAAGCTTCAAAATATGATCTGGCTTTTATTAAGCTTGATGGAAACATTGGTTGTCTTGTGAACGGCGCAGGTCTAGCGATGGCGACTTTGGATATTATTAAACTTCACGGAGCTGCTCCGGCAAATTTTCTTGATGTCGGCGGCGGCGCTAACAAAGAAAAAGTAACGAATGCTTTTAAAATTATTTTAAAAGATCCCAATGTAAAAGGAATTTTAGTTAATATTTTTGGCGGTATCATGAAGTGTGATGTGATTGCTGAAGGCGTGATTGCGGCTTCAAAAGAAGTTGGATTAAAAGTTCCTCTTGTTGTTCGCCTTGAAGGTACAAATGTTGAATTGGGTAAAAAAATCTTAGCGGATAGTGGTTTAAATATTATTCCAGCGAATGACTTAACAGATGCGGCTCAAAAAATTACTGCTGCAATTAAGAAGTAGGTTTTAAATGTCGATCCTTATTGATAAAAATACAAAAGTGATATGCCAAGGCTTAACGGGCTCACAAGGTTCTTTTCACTCTGAGCAATGCAAAGCTTACGGCACACAAATGGTGGGCGGAGTGACTCCCGGAAAAGGCGGCACAACTCATTTAGGAATGCCGGTTTTCAACACGGTTAAAGAGGCAAAAGAAAAAACAGGCTGCAATGTTTCGATGATTTTTGTTCCGCCTCCGTTTGCTGCGGACTCGATTCTTGAGGCCGTCGATGCAGATTTAGATTTAGTGATTTGCATCACTGAAGGAATTCCTGTTTTAGATATGGTTAAAGTAAAAAAATATATGCAAGGTAAGCGCACTCGGCTGATTGGCCCCAACTGCCCTGGTGTGATTACTCCAGGCGAATGTAAAATCGGAATTATGCCCGGTCATATTCACAAACAAGGACGCATCGGCGTACTTTCTAGATCGGGAACTTTAACTTACGAAGCTGTGGGACAACTAACAGCTTTAGGTTTGGGTCAATCGACTTGCGTTGGCATTGGTGGCGATCCTGTGAACGGCACAAACTTTATTGATATGTTAAAACTTTTCAACGCAGACAAAGACACAGATGCCGTGATCATGATTGGTGAAATCGGCGGAACTGCGGAAGAAGAAGCGGCCGAGTACATCAAAAAAGAATTTAAAAAACCGATCGCAGTTTTTATCGCAGGCGCATCGGCTCCTGCGGGTAAGCGCATGGGTCACGCCGGCGCAATCATCAGCGGCGGAAAAGGAACGGCCGAAGCAAAATTCGCAGCACTTCAAGCGGCAGGATGCAAAATTTCACGTAGCCCCGCCGATATGGGAACGACTTTAAAATCAATGCTGAAGTAGAGTTTGACCTGGTCATAAACTGGGTTTAAACATTTGCTGTAGAAACTTAAACAAGGAGTCCTTCGTGGCAAAAGAAAGAACATTTTCAATCATTAAACCCAACGCAGTTAAAAAAAATGTGATGGGGGACATTATTCACACATTTGAAACAAAAGGTTTAAAAGTAGCCGCTGCAAAATTGACAGTTATTTCAAAAGAAAAATGTGAATTATTTTATGCCGAACACAACGCTCGTCCATTTTTTGGAGAACTTGTTTCATTTATGACTTCAGGGCCAGTGCTTTTGATGTGTTTAACGGGCGAAAACGCTGTTTTAAAAAATCGCGAAATCATGGGCGCAACAGATCCTAAAAAAGCAGAGGCCGGAACTATCCGCGCAAAACACGGTGACTCAATGGGCGAAAACGCTGTTCACGGGTCTGACTCAGTCGCATCGGCAGAGCGCGAATTAGCGATATTTTTTGATAAGCACGAACTTGTTAACATGTAATTTGCAGAAGTTGTGAGATTTAAGTATGAAAAAAACCTCACATCCAAACGAAAAGTCTAATTCTAAAAAAAGGGACTCTGAACTAGAGTCCCTTTTGCATTCGGAGCACACAGTCGTTATAGAAAAAATGGCTATCGGCGGAGACGGTGTTGCACGCATTCCTTTCAAAGACAAATCGATTGTTGTCTTCGTCAATCGTTCAGCGCCTGAAGATCATGTGCTGATTCAAATCACACAAGTTGAGAAAAGTTTTTTAAAAGCAAAAGTGATCAAAGTATTACGAGCATCACCCTTTCGACGAAATGCACCTTGCGTGTATTTCGATAAATGTGGTGGTTGTTCTTGGCAACATATCGTTGAAGACGAACAAATTCGTCAAAAAGAAAACTTATTGAAAGAACTTCTTAAAAAATTCACACCCGATTTAACTTACCAACTTGAACAGACGATCACTTCGAAAAATGTATTTAACTATCGAAATCGAATTCAATTAAAACACCTGAACAGTTCGCTTGGATATTTTCAAAACGAGACACATGATATTGTTGATATTGATACTTGTCTGATTGCAGACTTAAAGATTTCGTCTGAAATTAAAAAACTAAAGCAGTCTTTGAAGCCAACAATTGAGTTAAAAAAATATGAACTTCGAATAAACCAAAATAATGAGTTCGAATCTTATCGCATCGGCGAAAAAGGCGAAGGGCTTTCTTTTTCGCAAGTAAACAACTCCGTTAATACTCAGTTGATCGAGCTCGTGTCTGAAGCCGTTATCCAAATTAATCCATCTTTTATAACAGAGCTTTATGCTGGTTCAGGTAATTTTACTTTTGAGTTGTTAAAAAAATTGACTCAATTAAAAGTAGAAAGTGTTGAGCTGAATCCAGAGCTCACTTCTTATGCGACGAAACATTTAACAGCTTTGAATTTACAAAAGCGTCTTTTTGCTTTTACAACGGATTGCGAGTCTTTCGTTCAACGCAGATCACTTTCTGAAGAACTTGTTTTGCTTGATCCACCACGCGCTGGTGTTTCTGATATCGTTTTAAAAAAGATAAAATCCACGCGTCCTAAAAATATTATTTATATTAGTTGCCATCCCGTATCGTTGGCTCGTGACTTACAAAAAATGAACGCTTCAGATTCAAAATACAAAATACAAAAACTAGTTATACTCGATATGTTTCCACAGACAGACCATTTTGAAACTTTTGTTCATTTAATCCTGATTGACTCAAGCACGGGCGATGCTACGCTTTAAGGATATGTTGAAATGGATTTCATCTTTCTGCCTTTTAGTTGTGCTTGGCTGCGGAACAACTCCTCAGCAGTCTGAGTCAGCAAAACTACATTTGCAATTGGCTGTCAGTTTAATAGAAAAAGATAACTATCCTTTGGCTTTAAAAGAGCTTTTGATTGCTCAAGATCTTGAGCCTAGCAACCCAGTGGTTCAATCGTATTTAGGGCTCGTGTATTTTAATCGCGATCGTTATGATCTAGCCGAAGAACATTACAAAAGAGCCGTTCGTTTAAAATCAGACTTCACGGATGCAAAAAATAATTTGGCACGCGTGTACGTCGAAAGTTCACAATATAAACTCGCCGAAAAATATTTAAAAGAAGTTTTAGATGACTACACTTATACCGACTTTACCAAGGCTTATATTAATTATGGTTTATTAGAATTTAAAAGAAAAAACTATAAGCAAGCGTTAGTTTTTTTATTCAAAAATCTAGAGAAAGATCGGGAAAATTGCCTTTCGCAAGTTTACGTTGGCCGTAGCTACCTTGAGCTGGCAGAAAATCGACTTGCTGTTGAGCAACTTAATAAGGCGATCGCTTTTTGTCAGCCACTGGAAATAGATGATGCTCACTATTACAATGCCATTGCATTATTTCGGAATAATCAAAAAGATTTAGCTCAAATTCGATTCGAGGAATTATTAAAATTATTTCCTGTTGGTAAAAACAGAGAAAATGCTCGCAAAATGCTCGACGTAATAAAAAAAGGTACTTTATGAAAATAACTGGTGAGCTCTTAAAAAGCGAAAGAAACAGAAAAAATATAAGCGTTCAAGATGTTGCGCTGGCTCTAAAATTAAGCAGTAAAATAATTAATTCGATTGAAGCGGGACAAGTGGAAAACTTGCCTTCAAAAACTTTCATTCGTGGTTTTGTTAAAAGTTACGCTCAATATTTGCGCCTTGATGCAGATCAAGTTATGAGACAATTTCAAGAAGAGATGGGTACCACACATCCCCTTCCTAAAAATCCGCCGCCTCCGCCGATGAGTAGCACTTTAGTAAAAAAATCCAAAGTGATTGAAGAAAAAAAATCACCCTCTGAACAAACAAAATCTTTAAACAAACAAAAAAGTAATCCAACATTTATTTATCTGGGGATTGCTGTCGTGCTTGTTATTTTGATTGTGGCAACAAATAAAATTGTTGATCACTATCAAAAAGACACTGTGTTAGATCATACGGAAATATCTAAAGCGCAACCAATCGACACAAACTCAAACGAAATCTCAACGTCAACGCCGTTAAGTCAATCAGCGCCTGAAATGACTTCTTCTGTTCCACAACCCAGAGAAATTGAAGCGGCTCCTGGTTCAAATTTAGAAAACGATCGTAAAGCTAGCCTTCAAACAACTGATGATGAAGGTTTCGAGCCCTCTGTTGGTAAGCCAATCGAAGTGATTATAGAGGCAAAAAAGGATTTTGAACTTTCTTATGCAAAGGGAAACACAAAAAGTTTTTCCAAAATAAAACTTTTATCAAAGCAAGTTCAAGTGATTCGCTCTCCTGCTGGACTGCACCTAAAATCTGACGACGGCGGTGCTTTTCATCTTGTCGTCAATGGCCTTGATAAAGGTATGGCTGGTTCAAACAATAAACCTATTAAGCTCACTTTCTAATTTTGAAAAATAGAAAAATATTTTTTGTAGTAGCAACTGCTTTTTTTATTAAGCTCGTCTTCGCTTACTTACTGCCCATTTTTGCTGATGAAGCTTATTACTATGTTTGGTCTTTAAAGCCTCAGCTCAGCTATTATGATCATCCGGGCATGGTCAGTTGGCTGATCAATCTAAATCGTCAGCTTGTTCCATTTTTTAACCCACTTAACATTCGTCTTTTATTTGTTGTGACAAGCACATTGACCACTTTAGTTTGGATTAAAATATTAATTAAAAGTCACTTTACCGAACAAAATATTCTGTTTTTTTTAATTTTAACATTTTTAAATCCGCTACTTGGGTTAGGGTCAGTTGTTGCAACTCCAGACGTTCCGTTAGTTTTATTTTGGAGCCTAAGTTATCTATTTTATTTAAATATTATTGAGCCCACCGAAGGAACTAAACCGTCGACTCAGATTTTGAATTACAGTCTTCTGGGCGTTTTTTTAGGTTTAGGTTTTTGCTCTAAATATCACATTGTCTTATTTTTAATAGGGGGACTAGCCGATTTAATCATCAACAAAAAATTTAAAAACCTTTTGCTGTTCGGTGTAATGACCACAATTTTTTGGGGTTTCGTTTTTTCTCTGCCCGTTTTGCTTTGGAATCAACAAAACGACTGGGCTTCGTTTGCTTTTCAATTTAAACATGGCTTTGGCAAAAGCTACTATGATTGGCGCTGGACTTTAAATTTTTTTATTGGCCAAGCACTTTTAATCAGTCCGCTGATTTTCTTTTGTCTTTTTAAAAAGAATAACCGGTCTTCAGATAAAATTTTTACTTTATCGCAAATCGTATTTTTTACGTTCAGCTCATTCAAAGCAATTGTTGAAGCTAATTGGCCAATCACATCTCAAAATCACGCCATTTCATATTTCGTTAAAAATTTAAATATAAAGTATCTTAAAATAACTTTGGTTTATTGGTTAATTGTTTATTCTGGGCTTGTTTTGTTTTTTTTCTCGGAGCATTCAGAAAAAATATTGCGAAATCAATACAGAACTTCTCAGATGTCAGAGCTTTTGCCCTTGGTTAAAAAATATAAACCGCTGTATGGCTCAAGTTATCAGATTGCCGCACTTCTAAGTTGGCAAACTCAGCAGTTTATCCCTAAGCTAAACGGGCTTAGTCGGTTTGATTTTTATGACACTTTGCCAGAATCAACTCCGAATGAAAAAAAAATTTATGTTTTAAAGCATTTTGATAGCATCTGGCCTGATAAATACATGGCGTACTCAAAAACACTCATCGAAAGCTTTGATAAAATGCAGATTGAGCTATATCAATTAAGCTATGAATAAAGTCTTTGCCACTTTTGCTTTTTTACTGATTAGTTTTTTTATTTATGGTTTTTACATTTCACAATTTGAACTCAACTTTATTCCCCGAAAAGTTAAAACAAATAACGCTTACTACGATTATCGTTTAGGTATGAATATTCATAGTAATCTATCAATAGGTTCAGAACCATTAAGCGTTATTCTGAATGAGGCCAAAGCTGCAGAGAATAAATATATCTTGATGACTGATTTAAGCCCTCAATTAAAAATTCCTGAAGACAGCTACTTACAAAACGTCGGTGTACTGCAAGGTGCAAAGTATGGTTATAAAGATTCGCGACTTATTTATTTTTCAACAAATGAAAAAAATTTGGGTTTACGAAGTGGTGAATCTCAACTTCAATTATCTGATATGCTGTCCGAAGAGCCTTCAAAAAATTCTGATTCGGTCATCATATTGGCTCATCCTTATAAAATCGGTTTTAACTGGACAGGGGAAATTCCCGCTGGATTAGACGGCGTCGAGATTGTAAATCTAAAAAGTATGTCGCAAAGATCTTGGGGCTATTCAAAGATTTCAACATTTTGGAGTCTGCTTCTTTACCCTTTTAACTCAAAACTTGCTTTAATTCGTCTTTTTCAAGAGCCCAGCGAAGAACTTCTTTTGTTTGATCAAACATCTCAAAAAAGAAAGTTTGTTGCATTTCAGGGCGCCGAAGCCTCTGCACGCGCCATTCCATTGGCCGACTGGTTGATTAAATTTCCCAGCTATGAACGTATTTTAAGTATTGCTTCAAACCATTTACTTTTATCTTCTGAACTCAGCGGGAATATGGCTGAAGATCGAAAAAAAATCTTAGGCGCGATGAAGAGTGGGCAGTTTTATATCTGTTTTGATGCCCTTGGAGACCCAAAGGGTTTTGAGTCCTACATCTACGAAGAGGGTTCGATTAAAAAATTCTCGCTGGGCTCAAGCCTTTCAAATTCTAAAAACTTAAAACTTTATTTTAAACTACCGGCTGAACCAACTTCATTTTACGAAGTTGTCCTCTTAAAAAATGGAGTCCGCATCGATACTTTAAATACATTTGAGGGTTTGTTTAAAATAAATGGACCTGGCACATATCGTTTGCAAGTCCGCATCAGTCCTCGCTTGCCTTTGCCCGATGCGATTAAATGGCTGACTTGGATTTACACAAATAACTTTTATATTAACCCAGTTCAATAGTGGCTGAATCAAAAATTTCTGTCTGACAGGCTAAACGTTCTTGCACTAAAAAATTTCTTTCTTCTGCTCGCTCAGACTCAATTTCTGATCGAGTAGAAAATGCAGTTGGATTTTCTCGTATAAAAAAACGGCACGTCGTGCAAGTTCCATTGGCGCCGCAAGATTGAGATATGCTTATGTTGTTTGCATTCAGAAGCTCAAGAAGGTTCTGGGGCTGCGAAAAATAAATCTTTTTAGAATTTCCCAAAATTTGCAGTGTTTTTGTTGAATCAGACACACTTTGTTTGTATCAAATTTAATATGAAATTCATAGCCTTTGACTTAGAAACTACAGGAACTGTTCCAGGCGTCGACCAAATCGTCGAAATAGGTGCGGTTAGATTTAATAATGGAATTGTCGAAAGTGTTTTTTCAACACTGATTGACCCCCTAAGATCCATCCCCCCTGGCGCAAGCGCCGTCAATGGAATATCTGACGATATGGTCCGTGGTAAGCCTAAAATAGAAAGTATCCTTCCTTCATTCGCAGAATTTTGTGAAGACCTCATCATGGTGGCGCACAACGCACCTTTTGATGCTCAGTTTTTAAATTCTGATATCAAAAAATTTGAGTCCCCCGCACCACGAGGCTTGATCATCGATACGTTGACGATCAGTCGTAAAGTTTTTCCGGGATTACCGAATTATAAGTTAGGAACTTTAGTTCAACATTTAAAAATTCCTTCAACGGGGTTTCATCGAGCCGAAGAAGATTCAACTTATTGCGGAAATGTTTTTATTGAACTTGTAAAACGAATATCTATCGGCGGCAAAGCACCGCAAATTGAAAACCTTATTGCGCTAACAGGTAAGCCCGAAATGAGATTTCCACAAATCTCACGTCAGCCTAAACAAATGGATTTTTTATTTTAACTAAATTATTTTGAGCGATTTGCAAAGTGGGCTAACGGATAACGTCGGCCTCGACCAAAGGAATGTTCAGAAATTTTTAAAATAGGTGGAGCCTGCCATCTTTTAAATTCAGTTTTGTAAATTTGATTGAGCAACCATTTTTCGGTCTTCGTCTGAACTGCTTCACGATCTTCAACTAACTTAACAACGGCCTGATCTAATATTTTGTATTCTGGAAGACTGTCTTGATCTTTTTGATTCGGGCGCAGCTCGGCCGTTGGAGCACGAGTTAAAATCTTATGAGGAATAATTTCGTATTCTAAGTTATATAGCTCAGCAAGCTCGTAAACTTGTTTTTTTGTTAAGTCTCCGATAGGGGCTAATCCACCGCACATATCTCCGTAAAGAGTTGCATATCCCGTTGCGTATTCAGATTTATTTCCAGTTGTAAGCAATAAGCTTTTATTTAAATTTGCGTAGGCCATTAAAGTCAAACCCCGAAGGCGCGACTGAATATTTTCATGCATCAAATGAAAACTTTTTACGTCGAAGGCCTTATCTAAAACTGACTTCACATTTTCAAACATCGACTGAATATCGATGGTTTTAATTTCCAATCGCAAATTTTTAGCTAATTGCTGAGCCAGCTCAAAACTTTCGTGTGAATTAAATTGAGTCGGTAACGCAAAAATATTAACGTTTTGCGCACCCAGCGCATCAGCAGCCAAACACGCCACTAAAGCCGAATCGACTCCTCCGGATAAGCCCAAATGAACTTTCTGTAATCCAGACTTTAGAACAAAATCTTTTATACCTAAAATAAGGGCTTTACGCAGTTGCTCTGTTGTATTTTCTTTTTTAGAACTTTTATCCGAGTTCCAATCTTCAAGCGTGTCTAGATCAAATAAATTAAGATCTTCTTCGAAAGATCGGCAAAAAAATTGAGGGTCCCCTTTTTTATCGGTTAAAAAACTTTGTCCGTCGTAAATGAGCTCGTCTTGGGCGCCAACCATATTAACGTAGACCATCGGAGCCTTAAAATATTGAGCCGTCTTTTTGACGACATGAAGTCGTTGTTTAAGCTTTCCACCAAAATATGGAGAAGCGCTCATATTGATAACAAGGTCAGTTTTTTTTCTTTTAATTCTTTGCAGGGGATTTTCGGAGTATAAAGATTTTCTTTTGGGATCTTCCCAGGCCCAAATATCTTCACAGATTGTTAGAAAAAAATTTTTGCTTTTGTATTGAAAGTAGTTTTTTTCTAAATTTCCTTTTTCGATAAATCGAGCCTCATCAAAAACGTCTCCGGTTGGCAATAATTCTTTACGAAATGTTTTTACGATTTTATTTTTTTCACATAAAAAAACGACGTTAAAATAAGGACGGCCCTTTTTGCTTTTGTTGATTTCAAATCCACCAATTAGAATGGCAATACCTGAGGGTATTTTTTTGATGAGTTTTTTAAGTGAACTATTTTGTAAAAGAACAAGCTCTTTTCGTTCAAGCAAATCAAATGGATGATACCCGAATAAACTAGCTTCAGGAAAAATAACTAAATCGGCTTTTTTTTCTTTTGCACGCTCGACGTAGTTGAGTATTTTTTTTTGATTTTGATCGAAGTCAACTAGGCTTGAATTAATTTGGGCAAGGGCAATTCTCATTTATTTCCTCATTCGAGGAAATTAGAATACGCCCAGTAAAGCCATCTTGGTAGCCGTGTTTATATAAAATTTTAACTTCAGGAAATTTCCAACAATAATATCCTGATCCATGATCAAAATCAGCCAACCAAAGACCTTTTGGTTTTGCACCGAGTCTTTCAAGTTTGTTCTGCCATTTTTCGATAATCGTATTGATTTGGCTTTGAAATTCTAAAGCGCGATCTGATTTTTTATCTGGAAGAGCTTCTATATAGGCCATTAAATATTTAACTTTTTTAAAGGACTCTTCGGTCAGTCGATGGACGAGTGGAAGAATATTTTTAGCTTCTTCTAAAGAAAAAATACGACCTTGCTGACGATTAATGATTTCAACCAAAAAAGCCCCTAACTATTTGAAGTCCTGTTATATTTTTAATTGATGGAAAGTATCAATAAGCATTTTAGCTTTTGTAGATTATTTAGATCGTGCGTGGCGTTGGTCAATTTCACTACTGTGTCTATTTCTCACTCGAGTTTGTATAATTCAAGACTTGACCGCCGAATAAAATAAAACAGGCGATTAAAATTCCTGCAATAACTAACCACTTCATAAAATTTCCAATTGTGAACTCTTCTTCGTTGGCTGCTATGTAGGCAGAATTTGACTTTGGTGGATTAAATACTTTTTTATACGGCACAAATCTATAGCCCTCTTCCGTCAGTACCGTTGACTTAGAGCTTGGACGACGAGGATATAGTTTTGATTTCTTTTCAAGCTCGGCCGCAAGTTTTCCTGATATGCCTCTGTAACCATTTTGACCACTTACCTCTTGAGCTTGACGAGTGCGATTATTGTTTCGACGACGACCTTTTGGCCCAGCTTCTTCGTCTTCCTCAATAACTTTTGTTACAGTATTGCTTGGCGCTTCAGCGACACCTGACGAGCCTGCTCGGTTAATTTGACCATTGGTGTAAGGTGAACTTTTTCTGCTGTTCGGTTTAAAGCCTGAATCATTCGTGGATTTTGAGTTTTCATCTTTGCTATTTTTATCAGCAGAAGCTGAGGTCGAGGAATTTTTAGAAGAGTCTCCATTCTGGCCATTTACTGTGGATGCAGTTCCATTTTTACCAGCTGAATTGGTCGCTAGACCTGCAGAAAATTTTCTGAACTCACATTTTTTTCCGGTGCCGGCTGTGTGATTTTTTAAATCAGCTTCTTCAACACCTAAGCTTGGTAGTTCGCCATACTCCATCAAACAGACAATATATTCGCCCATAAAGTCGCTCATGAAAGCATCCATCGATGAAACGACACCCTTAAAAGCTAAAAGCAAACTCAGCGTTACAATCATCAACAGAACGTATTCGACAACAGCCTGTCCTTGTCTATTTAATAGAGTTCGTACAGACTTAAAATCAGTTATTCGCTTTAAAAATAGATTTTGTTTCACTCGGTAACTTATCGGCTGAAGCAAAAAAAAACGATACTCAGGATCTTATGCTAAAGTTTCTTATATTCATTTTTAGTCTTTTTTTATGTATCAATTTGGGATATTCGCAAACGACAGCCCCAACGACTTCATTTTTGCCTGCCCCAACTCCGATCCAGGTGCCATTGATCGGAACTCCCACCGTCAATCCAACGGCCACTACATTTGAAACTTCAACATCAACGACGCCACAAAAGACCACAGCGGGGAATGACTCACCCGGAAAATATGACGAGTATCAATCCATCTGTCGACAGAACGAGTACGACAATGTCGCACACGCAACTTTAGAAACACGACAAAAGCGAATTTTATTTTTAATTGAAAAAATAAAGAAAGATGAAAATCCAACTAAAATTAAATTGAGACTTTTAAAAGAGTATATTGATCAAATGAGTTTTGTTGAAACCGAGAAATTTTATATTCAACTGAAAGAAGAAAAGTTAGATAACGAAGACATAAAAATTGCGGATGCTCTATTCGAAACAACTAAAAAAGATTTTAAAAAAGCCGCGTCTATTTTAGAAAAAGTCATGATTACAAACCCAAAAAACAAGGTGGCGCTAAAGTATTTAGCCGAAATTTACAAAAGTGGTCGAAACTATTTTGAATCTGTTGCTGCCTATCTTGATTTAGAAAAATTGACATCAGAAGATTATGCGTTAGAGCTCTGTGAAGTCTATCTACTTGATTCACAGCACAAAGAAGCCGAAAAATTTTGCAAGAAAGCAATTCAACTTTATAAAACGAACCCTTATCCACTTATTTATTTAGGTGTTTCTCAAAGAGAAAAATTAAATTTAGCTGAAGCTGCTGAGTATTTTAAACAGTCTTTAAAAGTTAAGCCGACCGAAATGGGCTTTTCTTGTTTGGCAGAAATTTTTTATATAAAAGAAGATTATTCAAATTCAATAAGCGAATTCAAAAAAGCCATCGATTTAAGCCCCGGGTCCGCACGAGCCCATTTAGGTCTTGCTTGGGCACAATTCAAAAATAAATCTTACGTCGAATCTTTAGATACTTTTAAGATGGCCTGCAAACAGAATAATTTATTGAAGTCCGAAATCAGAAAAGCTTTCAAAATTTTAGCTAACGAAAAATCTAATTATTCAAAAAATTTTGCAGATGCAGCTCAGAATTGTAATAATTAATTTTTTAAAATTTCAAAGTAACTTTTTACAATGGGATCGACTTGTTCGATGATTGTTTTGGTTTCAACATAAACTGATTCTAAATAAGAGTGAAATTGCTCGCTTGATGTGGCCGACAAAACTACAACTGCGTTCAATGGAAAAGCTCGTACAACTCGAAAATCGATGATTTGCAAAGATCGTTCTAAACCCTTTTGAGCCGCGACAAGCGCCTTTGATACCGTTGAGTATTCTAGAAATAATAAGCTTTTATTCACAGTCGGAGTATTTTGACTCAGGTAAACACTTAACAACTGCGGATCTATGTTTTTAATAAGTTCAATAGATAAAATTTGCGCCTTAAATAAAGATAAAATTTCATTCTTTAGAAAGTCTGCCGAGGTCTGCTCTTGAATCAGTAAAAGAAGAAGTCCAGCCCTACCGATCGGACTTACTTCAAAAACTTTTACATGGTGATCATCACAAAACTGATTAATAATCGCAAAAGCACTTCCATAATTTGCTAAATCAATCGCTAGAAAATTTTTAAATTGATTCAACAATTTCTCCAATCAAATCGTATTCCATGCTGTCTGTAATTTTAACTTGCACAAATTGACCGACTTTAGCCTGGCCGTCGTTGATCAAAACAACTCCGTCGATGTCGGGTGCTTGCTGTGACATGCGCCCCTGCAGTAATAAATCTGTTTCATCACTTAAGCCCTCAACTACAACTTCAAGTGTTTTTCCAACAAAAGCCCGATGCTTTTCACGAGAAATATTTTGCTGAACTTCCATGACGGCATTATGTCTTTTGAGTTTAGTTGCTTCGTCAACTTGATCGGCCATTTTACCTGCTGGCGTGTTTTCTTCAGGTGAGTATTGAAAACAGCCGACACGATCGAACTTTTGATCTGCAATAAATGTTAAAAGTTCTTCAAAGTTTTCTTGTGTTTCTCCTGGGAATCCAACAATAAATTGCGTTCGAATAACTGCATCGGGAATTTCACTTCGAATAAGATCTAATGCGCTTGTGATTTCTTCGCGAGTCATTTTACGATTCATTTTTTTAAGAACAGAGCTATTAATATGTTGAAGTGGCATATCGAAATATTTGACGAATTTTGGGTTGTTTTTAATAAGCGCGATCATTTCGGGCGTAATTCCATCAGGATATAAGTAAAGCAACCGAATCCATTTAATACCTTCAACATCGGCTAGTTTTTTTAAAAGCTCAATCGGAGCCTCAGTTGCTTTAGGGTCTTTGCGTTTAATGTCTAAACCATAATCGGTAAAATCATGACTGATGATAATCAGTTCTTTTACTCCACCGGCCGCAAGCAATTTAGCCTCATTGACGATATTATCAATTTTTCGAGACTGAAGATTTCCACGAATTAATGGAATGGCGCAAAAGGCGCATCTTTTCATACAGCCTTCAGAAATTTTTAAATAGGCTCGATGACTTGGTTGCGAGTTAACACGCGGAGTTGTTTCTTCTTGTAGATAAGTAGGTAAGTTAAAAAAAGTTTTTTTGCTGTTGCCTTGATCGTAATTTTTTAAAATCTTCGCGATATTTTGAAACTCTCCAGAGCCAATAAATAAATCCGCTTCGGGCAGACCCTCAACAAGATCGTCTTTGTATCTTTGAGTGAGGCAGCCAGCGACCACTATTTTTTTTATCTTTCCTTGTTCTTTTAAAGTAGCCATATCAAGAATTTTTTGGATGGACTCTTTTTTTGAATCTTCGATAAATCCACACGTATTAACGACGACAGTGTCAGCTAAATCAGCCTCGTCAACAACGCGGTATCCTTCTTTTAAAAGTGTTCCGGCCATAATTTCGCTGTCGACTAAATTTTTGGGGCAACCCAAGCTGATAAAGTGAACTTTTTTTTCTGGAGTTATTAATTCTGGCTTCATTCTTTGGTGACCTCATCGGATTTTAATTCTTTAAATTCAAATACTGCAGAACTCATTTTTTTATTTAGCTTCAATTTATCAAGCTCAAGTGTTGTTTTCGTATCAACATCATCTACAAAGATGACTTGATTAATGGTTCTTTCTTTTAGGCTGATCACAAGCGTAAGTGTTTTAAGGTTTTTTTGGCTTGGTTTAAATTCGACCTTTAAAATATCGTTGTCTTTTTTTTCACTGAGAACTTTAAACTCTTTTAGAAATTTTTTTTGATTCGAAAATAAGTTTATTATTCCAGACATTAAAACAGGTGAAGTTTTTTTAAAAATGGCCACTTTTCGATGACCGTCTTTTTCAAAGTCTTGATCGGGATATTCAACTAACCAAATTATATTTTTTTGATAAAAAAATTCGATTTTTTTATCGCCTTGCAACGAAATATAAATTTTATCTTTGGCGAATTTTAAAAGTCCTTCGCTAACGCTCTTAGTACCAAGGGTTAATTTCTCGTCCGTTTTTTTCAGATTGACTTCAACATTTTGGGCGCTGGTGTACTTACTTAAAATATTTGAGTATTCACTGGCAGCAAGGGCTGACGGAATATGAAATAAGACCAGTATCCACAAAATGATTATTTTCATGCTGCTTTTATAGCAAAAGGCCTTGTGAACAACAAGTAGAGTCTATGTCACTTTGCTTCGAAAGAACAAAGTCAGCAGTAAACAGTCTTTAGAGTTTCCGATCGCTTGTCGTGAGGCATTAAACGTATTTCCGGTTGTTAAAATATCATCGACGTAAATAAGTGATTTTTGAGCTAAACTACTTTGTGTAAAATGTTCAAGCGGCTTCAAGCGAATGCGGTTTTGGCTAGAGCTAAATCTTTGCTTTCGATTCAAGAGTTTGCTTTCTGTTTGTTTGGATTTTTTGATTAATATGTCGATTGTAGGCTTTTTAATTTTTTGGGCTAAGCACTCTGCAAAGATGTTCGAGTGAATCGATGTCGCCTTCGAACCTGGAAGCGGAACAACTGCGTCATACATGTCTAGATTAATCTGCTGTTGAAGTTTTTCACAGAAAAAATTTGCGTAGAATTGAATGGCTAATTTTCCATAATCTGATTTTAAAGCATAGACCATTTTAGATATTATATCGCTTTCGTTTTTTTTCCATTCCAGTAAATAAAAGTGCTGCGCCGTCGGCAGGTCAACTTGACCCAAACCAGAGTGAGCTTTTAGGCGAAAGGATAAAAATTGTTTGTAGCATGTTTCACAAAATAAGTGGTCTTCGCTGAAAAAGGACCCGCAACGTAAACAGCTTGGTTGATAAAAAAATTGTTTCGAAAAAAATCTCATTGCTTTTGTTTTGCAAAGTTCTTATCGACTCAATTGATACCAAAACAAAGCCTTTAAGTATTGTGATACGGAATTCGATTTAAAATTGTTAAAGCACGATAAAACTGTTCAAGTAAAACAACTTCGGCAACTAAATGATTCATTGTTAAATCCGATAAGCAAAGGGTGCAATCGCTTCTTTTTTTTATAATATCACTTACACCAAAAGCACCGCCAATAATCAGAACTCCGCGCTTTTTTGACGACGCCTGGGCGCGCTCAATCATCTTTGAAAATTCTAAAGAGCCTAGTTTTTTACCTTTTTCGTCCAACAAAATAACAAAATCGTCATTCGATAGTTTTTCCAACAGAATTTTTTCTTCAAATCTTTTTTTAACTTCAAAATCTTCGCGATTGGCTTTAGTGGTTTTTAGGGTTTGAATTTCGAGCGGTAAAAAATGTTTAATTTTTTTAATATAAATCTCAGACGCTTCTTTATGCCAAGATTCGTCTGCAGTTTTAAAATTAAAAACGACCCACTTCATATAAAGATTTTAATGCGTTGTCTGCACGCTAGCAACTTGGTCAACAAGCTTTAATTCTTCGCCCTTGGTCCACAAATCTTCTAGGCGATACTCTTGACGAACAAAGTCGTAGAACAAATGAACAATCAAGGTTCCATAATCAACAACGACCCAACGACCTTCGTCAACGCCTTCGATAGCCAATGGATAAATGTTGAATTCATCTTTCACCGCTTTAACCAGGTTTTCAGCCATCGACGATGCGTGCCGAGTACTTGTTCCAGAGCCAATCAGTGCGTAGTCACACGTCGTTGAAATTTTTTGAATGTCGTAAGCTTTAACTGCGATCGCTTTTTTATCAAATAAGACCTGTGCACAAAACTGTGTAAAAGTCTTGAAGTCAGATATTTTTTTATTTGTTGTTCTGTAAAGTTTTTTTTCTGAAATATAACTTTCTACAGATAGTGGCAAAAGTTTTTCAGCCGGACGCCCTTGTCTTAATTTTTTTCTTAATTCAGAAGACGAAATATCTAAATCATTAAGCGTAATAAATTCGATTGAACGCCCTGTTTTTAATTCTAAAGTTCCAAAATCACTTTCAGCTACAAATGGTGTTAAATAATCTGGCCAGTCTGTTTCTGTTTCTGGAATTTGATAACCAGGGCGAGTCGTAACGACGATGTTGACCGATTCAAGTATTTTTTTATAGTCTTTCCATTCAGACAAGGTCTCGAAATTATCGGCACCGATGATAAGATAGAGCTCTTTTGATTGGTGCTGTTTAAGTAGCTCTTTGATTGTATCGATTGTAAAACTTTTTCCACCGCGACTAAGTTCTATATCGTTCACATGAAAAGCTTTTCCGTAAGTGCTAAAAGCTAGCCGCGACATTTCTAGTCGATGCTCGTTTGACGGACCCTCCATCGGAATTTTTAGAGGGTTTTGGCTATTTGGAATGATGTGAATCAGATCAAAGCCCATTTTCTTTTGAACTGTTGTTAAACTATTGACGTGTCCGTTGTGAGGCGGGTTAAAACTTCCACCAAAGATTCCAATTTTCATAAGTGAGTCCTACTTTTTTCTGTTTTAATAAATAACATTCTTGGCTTTTAAAATTTTATCAGCCACATAAACTAAAAATTCTTTTGTGTTTTTTCCAGTTACAGCCGAGATCGAGAAAACATCGCCTTCAATTTTCTTTTTAAATTTTTGTGTAATCTTTTGAACTTGTTCAATAGGAAGTAAATCAATTTTATTCAACACAACGATTTGTTCGCGATCTAGCAATGGAAAGAAGCCGTCTTTGTCTTTGTTCATTTGATCGTACATTTTTAATTCGTACTGAATATCTTCATAGTCATCGATAGGATCTCGACCACTGGTTCCTGAGACATCAATTAAGTGAATAAATAAACTTGTGCGCTCGATATGTTTTAAAAACATAATGCCAAGGCCAACGCCTTGATGGGCCCCTTTGATTAATCCAGGAATGTCGGCGACAACAAAGTTGCTGTAATCACCAACGCGCACGACCCCTAAGTTTGGAGTTAATGTTGTAAATGGATAATCGGCTATTTTGGGTTTTGCTGCCGAGATTCGCGAAATCAGCGTTGATTTTCCTGCGTTTGGAAAACCAATAATTCCAACATCGGCAATCAGCTTGAGTTCTAAAACGACTTCTAACGATTCGCCGTCTTCACCTGGTTGAGCGTGTTCGGGGGCTTGATTGACACTGTTTTTGAAAAACGTGTTTCCTTTACCGCCGCGCCCGCCCTTAAGAATTTTGACTTCTTGCTCTTTGCCTAAGTCATACAGAACTTCGCCTTCAGAACTTCTAATCACGGTGCCTTCAGGAACAATCATGATGAGGTCTGCGCCCTGCGATCCAAAACAATTATCACTTGCGCCCGCTTGACCGTCTTCGGCGGCATATTTTTTATAAGATTTAATATCAACTAAAGAATTGATATGCCGTGAGGTTTTAAAAATCACGTCACCACCACGACCACCGTCGCCACCATCTGGGCCGCCCCGCGGAGTCATCGATTCACGGCGAAAGCTCACAGAACCCGCGCCGCCGTGCCCGGAAGAAATTGATATTTTAACTTCATCTACAAATTTCATTTTAGAACTTCATTTCCAAAGAGATTTTTTAAATATCTCTACAAAACAAAAGGAGCCTTTCAAGGGCTCCTTCCGTGGATAGTTGCTATCTACGTGACAGCAACTAAATAGATTAGATATTTAGTTTTATATTAAATATCTTTTACGCTGCTTTTGGGTAAACG
This sequence comes from Bdellovibrio sp., assembly GCA_043747435.1. Taxonomy (GTDB): domain Bacteria; phylum Bdellovibrionota; class Bdellovibrionia; order Bdellovibrionales; family Bdellovibrionaceae; genus Pseudobdellovibrio. The sequence goes on from JAYTPD010000012.1 coordinate 33,414, forward strand.
CTAACTTTAAATTTCTCTTTCGAAAATCTTTCAAATTTAACATGACCTTCAACAACAGAATAAATTGTGTGATCACGGCCCATTTTCACATTGTTGCCAAGGTGAAATTTTGTTCCGCGCTGACGAACAATAATTGTTCCAGACAACACGTGCTGTCCGCCGAATCTTTTGACTCCCAATCGTTTCGACTGCGAATCTCTTCCATTTTTGGTACTACCACCAGCTTTTTTCGATGCCATTTTAACCTCGTGTAAAATTAATTAATCTTAAAACCTATTTTTTTGATTTAGTCTTTTTTTTCGTCGCTTTTTTAGTTGAACGCTTTGAAGCCGCTTTCTTAGGGGCTGCTTTTTTTGCCACTTTCTTTTTAGCTGGAGCTTTTTTTGCCACTTTTGTTTCAACAGCATCAGTATCACGGCTTGTTACGCGTGCTTCGCGATCTGCCATCTTTTGCTCGATACGTTCAGTTCTTAAAACAGCCATATCTTTAACAAGAGGTGTTTCTTCAGTTTTAGAAGTTTGACCGTCTGGAGATGTAATTGATTTGATAAATAATTCTGTGAAATGCTGCTTGTGCGTTCCAAATTTTCTGTAACCTTGGCGACGCTTCTTTTTGAAGACGATCACTTTTCGAGTGCGCGCTTGTTTTGTTACGACAACAGTTACTTTTGCGTTTTTTACTGTTGGAGTACCCACGTGAAATTTGTCTCCACCGATCATTAGAATTTCGTCTATATTAAATTCAGATCCTAAATCGTGATCAAGTTTTTCAACTTGTAATACATCACCAGCTTGAACTTTATATTGTTTGCCGCCAGTTTTAATAATTGCGTACATGTTTCCACCTTTTTTAGTGTCTTAGTAATTGCCAGCCGAACAGAAAGACGTCAATAGCTTTTAAACTGAGCGCGAAAAGTCTGGATATTGACCCAATTGTATGGTCTAATTGGGTCAATATATGGCCCAATTAACTTTAAACCTTCTTGTTTGGCAACGGCCCGAGTGGCCTTACTTTCAATGGGACAGCTCGGCTTTATTAGATTCTCTTGTTCAAGTTCGACTTGAGCAAGGAAGGCTTTTAGGTTTAGCCGCCTCGTTACCTGAACCTCAGCACATGACGCCGATCGAGGCGGATTTAACAGAAAACTTTCAAAAACGACTAACTCTAGAGCGGCTTCATGGTTGGCAAGCTTCGTTATTTCCAAACGGATTCTGTGGCATTCAAAAAGTGACTTGTGGGGATTATCGAAAAAAAGATTTTGTTTTAGATTCTTTTGAAACAATTCCGCCGGCACAAAATATTTCTGCAGAAATGAAAAAGTTTTTTGATTGGTGGAATGAGTCGCCCGTTGGGTTAGATGGAATTATTCGTGCTGGGATTGCGTATTTTTGGCTGATGACATTACAGCCCTACGAGGCTGGAAACTCTGATCTAGCTTTATCTATTTTGGATTGCGCATTAGCTCAAGACGAAAAAATCGGCGTTCGACATTACGATATTAAAAAGCACCTTTCATCTTCAGAAGCTTTGGAAATGATTAAAGCGTGTCATCGATCCAACGGAGACATCACTTCTTGGCTGAATTGGCTTTTTGAAAAACTGAAGCTCGCCTTGCTCGACTCGCAAAAAAACGCACACAAGCAATTTAAGATCAAACAGTTCTGGAGACTGCTGCAAGATTTTGAATTGAATTCTAGGCAGAAAAAAATTTTGAATTTATTCTTTTCGAAAGATGATCCATTGTTTTTTGTAACGAACCGAAGCTGTGTCAGTGTTTGCAAACAAAGTCGCGAATCGATTAAGCGGGATCTTCAAGCGCTTGTTAAATGGAAAATTTTATTGCAATCAGAATCAAAAGGCCGTTCTTATTCGTATTTTTTGAATCCTGATTTTTTTTCTTTGCCAACTAGCCTTCGCTAAAAATTTCGTACTGTTCTGTGTGATAGCTTGGTTCTATTTTAAACGCAATTGACCGACCGATTCTTTTTTCTAAAGCTTCGAGGGCTTCTGATTCGCTTTCATAAACCCAATCGACGATTTCAGAATGGCAATGTACAATAACTCCGGGCTTTTTTGAGTTTTCGACTAAGCTGATTTCGCGTTCAAGCTCGCGAAAGATTTCATTTGCGATAGTGTTTTTTCTTTTGATGTAACCCTTGCCGTCGCAATATGAACAAGGCTGGCAAAGAGTTTTAACAAGGCTAGGGCGAATACGTTTACGCGTCATCTCGACCAAACCAAGCTCGGACATCGAATTAATATTTGTGCGACTTCGGTCTTTTTTAAATTCTTCGTCAAGAGCTTGCATCACTTGTTCGCGATGGACTTGTCGTTCCATATCAATAAAATCGATAATAATAATTCCGCCCGCGTTGCGTACGCGAAGTTGATGGGCTATTTCTTTCACCGCTTCAAGATTTGTTTTAAGAATTGTGTCTTCTAAATCTTTTTTTCCAACGTAACGTCCGGTGTTGACGTCAATCACAACAAGAGCTTCAGCTTCATCAAACACAATGTAGCCGCCTGATTTAAGCCAAACTTTTCTTTCAGTCGCGCGTGAAATTTCTAAATCGATGTCATACAAGTCGAAGAGTGGTTTTTTTTCTTCATACAGAATAATATTTTGTCGGTACTTCGGCATCAGCTGAGCGACAAATTTTGAGACTTTTTTGTAACTTTCAACATCATCAACCCAAACTGTTGTTACAGCCTCGCTCATTAAATCACGTAGCGCGCGCAATTCAACATCGAGCTCAGCGTGGATCATGCCTGCAGTTTTTTTCTTTTCGTAATTTTTTTGAATTTCTTTTCCAAGACGATCCAAATACTCAATGTCTGTGCGTAAGGCTTCTTCGCTGGCGCCTTCGCTGGCTGTTCGAACGATTACGCCACCCACCGGATTGATGATATGAATCAATTTTTTAAGTCTTTCTTTTTCGTTTTCGTTTTCGATTTTTCTGGAAATTCCTGTGTGTTTCACAAAAGGCATGTAGACAACTCCGCGGCCTGGTAAAGAAATATGAGTTGTGATGCGCGCGCCTTTTGTTCCAAGCGGATCTTTGGCCACTTGAACCATCAAATGCTGGCCTTCTTTGATTAGATCTTGAATTGGTGTTTTAATTTCACGCGAAGAACGCGAATCTTCGTTGCCAGCAACGTTTGCCGAATCATTTTCTTCTTCTTCAAAAAATTCGCGGCCCTCTTCGGTGATGATGTCTCCAACATATAAAAATGCTGCTTTATCTAAACCAATGTCCACAAAAGCGGCCTGCATGCCGGGTAAAACGCGCGTGACAATTCCGCGATGAATGGTACCAACTAAAGTAGGTGAAGTTTTTCTTTCGATTTTAAGATCCATCAACGTACCGGACTCGACGTAGGCCACGCGGGTTTCAAGAGGTCTGACATTAATTAAAATTTCTGCAGCCATGAAGCACCTCTGTTCACATTTTTTACATTAACTGGCCTTTTGAGCTGTTAACAAGATCTTCATACATACCGAAGAATAGAATGATAAGCAATTTTGGAGAATATAAATGGCTACTATAGATGATCTTTTTAGTTTGATGGTCCAACAAAAAGCCTCAGATTTGCACTTAACGAGCGGAGCACCGCCATTTTTGCGATTGCATGGCAATATGGTTCCACTGAACTACCGTCAATTGAGTAACCAAGATGTTCAAGGGCTTATCTTTGAAATTCTAAGTGAAAAACAGAAAAAATCTTTTGTTGAAAAATGGGAGCTTGATTTTGCTTACGTCGTTGAAGGCATTGGACGATTTCGCTGCAATATCTTTATGCAACGCAAAGGTTTAGGAGCTGTGTTCAGAACTATTCCTGAAAAAATTAAAACAGCGCAAGAGTTGAATTTACCCTCTTCAATTATAGATTTAGTTGATGCCGACCGCGGATTGATTTTAGTTACAGGGCCAACAGGATCTGGTAAGTCGACAACTTTAGCGGCGATGATTCAACATATTAATGCGACACGAGAAGCGCATATTTTAACTGTGGAAGACCCGATCGAATTTGTTCATCCCAATTTAAAATCTTTAGTCAATCAACGAGAAGTTGGTTCACACACGAAATCTTTTACCAATGCATTAAAAGCGGCTTTGCGTGAAGATCCAGATATTATTCTAGTTGGAGAGTTGCGAGATCTTGAAACGATTTCTTTAGCCTTAACCGCGGCCGAAACAGGGCACTTGGTTTTTGGAACACTTCACACAAGTTCGGCAGCAAAAACAATCGATCGTATCATTGACGTTTTTCCATCGGGACAACAAGGGCAAATTCGCACGATGCTTTCTGAATCTATTCGTGGAGTGGTCGCACAAACTTTATTTACTCGTGCTGATGGACAAGGCCGTGTTGCGGCTTTTGAAATTATGAAGGGCACTAAAGCCATTGGTAATTTAATTCGTGAAGGAAAAATTCACCAAATTCCATCCATCATTCAAACCAGCGCTGCCCAGGGCATGGTGCTTTACGAAAAATATGTCGGCGACTTATTAAAAAAAGGACTTGTCACTGAAAATGATGTTCGTACATTTTTGGGTAAAGACGATGTTCCGGATTCGCCAAAAACACGAAATGCTTCCTAAAGCAGTCTGATTTGTCTGTAAAATATTGATTGATTCTACAAATCGATTTATTTTACAGATATATGAATCAAAATAACGCTCTTCATTTCGATGCTCATAATCCATTATCTATCGCTTCATATATCGATCATACTTTATTGAAGCCCGAAGTAACAAAAAAAAACGTCATCAAACTTTGCGAAGAGGCTCTCGAGCATCATTTTTTTGCGGTTTGTGTTAACTCGTGGCTTGTTCCAACTTGTCGGGATATTTTAAAAACCACAAAAATTCAAATCGCAAGCGTTGTTGGGTTTCCTTTAGGAGCCGTCGAAACTTCTGTGAAAGCCTACGAAACAAGTCGGGCCTTGAATATGGGCGCGCATGAAATTGATATGGTGATCAACATTGGCGCTTTTAAGGCGCAAGATTACGCTTACGTCGAAAAAGAAATTCAGTCCGTTGTGCGTGCCGCCGAAGGAAAAATCGTTAAAGTTATTTTTGAAACCTGTTTATTGACGGATGAAGAAAAAATAAAAGCTTGTGAATTAAGTGTTAGCGCCGGAGCCCATTTCGTCAAAACTTCGACGGGGTTTTCGTCTGAGGGTGCCCGCATTCAAGATGTTCTTTTGATGAAACAAACTGTTGGATCTAAAGCGCAAGTTAAAGCCAGTGGCGGTATTCGGGATTTTGAAACTGCCAAAAAAATGATTGAAGCGGGAGCGACTCGCTTAGGTACAAGTTCGGGCGTTTTGCTCGTTAAAGGAAAAGATGCTAGCCGCGGAAGTTATTAAGAAAAAAAGAAATCGGTTTGAGCTGACAGAAAAAGAAATTGAAGAATTTATTCTTTCGTACACTCGCGGAGATCTTCCTGATTATCAAATGTCGGCGTTGCTAATGGCTATTTATTTTAACGGTATGACAAGCGCTGAAACTGTTGCGCTGACGAAAACAATGCTTCACTCGGGAACGACGGTTGATACTTCACTGATCAAGGGCTTTAAAGTTGATAAACACTCAACCGGTGGTGTCGGTGATAAAACCAGTTTAATTTTAGGGCCAATTGTTGCGGCCGCAGGCGTTTATGTTCCAATGATTTCAGGACGAGGATTGGGACACACTGGTGGAACTTTAGATAAGTTAGAAAGTATTCCGGGTTTTAATACTCAGTTATCTTTAGAAAAATTTGTTCATATCACGAAAAAAATTGGAACTTGTTTTATCGGGCAAACAAAAGATATTTGTCCGGCTGATAAAAAAATCTATGCTCTTAGGGATGTAACTGCAACGGTTGAAAGTCTTCCACTGATTTGCGCGAGCATTATGTCAAAAAAAATGGCCGAAGGCATTGATGGACTGGTGCTGGATGTAAAATTTGGCTCGGGCGCTTTTATGAAAACTGCAGAACAAGCTCGCAATCTGGCTATAGCGCTGATGAATATTGCTGAAAGCTACAATAAAAAAATTGTTTCTCTTCTGACTTCGATGGATCAGCCCTTGGGCCGATTTGCCGGAAATGCCTTAGAGATTTTCGAGTGTCTTGAGATTATGAAAAATAAAAAGTTCTTAAACTCAGCGGGACTTGATCTTTACGAAGACACGCGCGAGCTTTCGTTGCAGCTGTCAGCACACATGATTTATATGTCTGGAAAAACGAAGTCTGTCGAAGAAGCTTACGTGTTGGCAAAAAAAGTTTTAGAAGATGGATCCGCTCTTAAAAAATTTGAAGAAATGTGCATTGAGCAATCAGGTGATTTATCAAAATTTATTTTAGCCCAGAAAAAATTTGAAGTGCGTGCGAAAGCAAGTGGTTATTTATCAAACTTTGATGTTGAAAAAATTGGTTTGGCTTGTATTTTACTGCGCGCAGGTCGCCAAGTCACAAGTGATGTGATTCATCCGACCTCGGGAATTGAGTTCCATGTTAAGATTGGCAGCCCCGTTCAAGTTGGAGATCTGCTTTATACAATTCATGGGGACGAACCCGAATTATTTTCTGCGGCCGAGCAAATGCTTTTGTCTTCTTTTGAAATTACCTTGCAAAAGCCACCCGTCCACGTTTTGATTAAAGAAGTGGTGCACTTATGAACGTGATTCAAAAACTGACCGAGACTGTTAATTATTTAAAGTTACAGACAAAAATAAAACCGCGCATCGGCGTTATTTTGGGCTCGGGTTTGGGTCACTTTGTCAGCCAATTAAAAGTTGAAGCGACGTTGCCTTTTCACTCGGTACCGCATTTTATACCTCCTACTGTTGAAGGCCATTCTGGAAATTTAATTTTTGGTCGAATTGAAAATGTCGATCTTGTGATTTTGCAAGGACGCCTTCACTATTACGAAGGCCACACAATGGAAACAGTTGTGTTTCCGGCGCGAGTGATGGCCATGCTGGGAATTGAAATTTTAGTCGTCACAAATTCGGCCGGCGGCTATGGCGATGGGATGAATCCAGGTGATTTTATGATTATTGAAGATCATATTAATATGATGGGAAATAATCCACTAATGGGTCCCAACATCAAAGAATTAGGCCCGCGCTTTCCTGATATGACCGAAGCCTATGATCGGGAACTTATTCATACTGCTGAAAGAATTTTAAGATCTCAAAAAACTTTTTTTCATAAAGGCATTTATGTTGGCGTCACTGGTCCAACATATGAAACTCCTTCAGAAATTAAAATGTTTAAATCTTTTGGTGGAAAAGCTGTCGGCATGTCGACGGTTCCAGAAGTGATTGCCGCCAACCACTTAGGGATTCGAGTGGCCGCCATTTCGTGTATTACAAATTTAGCGGCTGGTGTTTCACAAAATAAGCTCACTCACTCTGAAGTCACCGAAACTGCAAAAAAAGTTGAACAAAAATTCTGTGCTTTTTTGACTGAATTCGTGACCAAAGTCTAGCTGGACCTCTTCTCGACTCAAATCAAGGCATAATTCATCCGATCACTAACCTAACTGAGACCCTTAACTAGTCTTAATACCAAGACCAGAATGGTTTTACTTAGGAGAGCGCATGGATGCGATTCGTCTGAAACTGGCAGCTATATCTTTTTTGATCTTAGTCGGCTGCTCACAAAGCAAAACAACATCTTCTGTTTTTGAAGACACTCAAAGCAAAGCGACGGCCTGTTCGCAACAAACCAGTGCAAACCGCTTTATTGTTCAATGGGAAGATGGGCATTTTAGTGTTGAAAAAGATTCTAGCGCCGAAAGTTTTAGAAATGGTTTTGTGACAGAAAATTTATCTTTGATCAAACACGTCGATCGTGACGTGAAAATTGAAATGCAGCCCGTTCAGTCTGACGCCATCAGCAACGAAGCCAGCGGTGGTTTAAATTGGGGGCCTGAACTGATTGAGGCTCAAGCTTTGTGGAATCAAAATATTCACGGACAGGGAATCATCGTCGGTGTTATCGATGGAATGGTCGATGTAACGCACGATCAACTGCGTTCAAATATTTTAGTGAATACGGGTGAAATTCCAAATAATGGAATTGATGACGATGGAAACGGCTTCATCGATGACTATATGGGCGTGCAAATTAATTCTCAGCTGAATGATCCAAGTAAAAATATACACGGCTCGCATGTTGCGGGAATTATTGCAGCAGATCCAAGTGCGGGCCCTGTTGAAGGCGTGGCTTATAAAGCTAAAATTATTCCCGCGCAGTTTATTGCAAACGATGGCAGTGGTGATATCGGAGATGCTATTATCGGAATGAATTATGCCGTTAGCCGCGGCGCTAAAATTATTAATCTTAGTTGGGGCGGTGGCCCGTGCACTGAAATTCCAAGTTTGAAATCGGCTTTAAAACAAATATCAGATCAAGGCGTGCTGATTGTCACAGCCGCAGGCAATGGCGACAACCACGGAGTCGGGCTTAATGTTGATGTTATTCCAACTTACCCTTCTGCTTATAATTTTTTGAATCAGCTGAATGTTGCTGCGACAACCTTCGATGATTATCTCATCAGTTTTTCGAATTATGGAGTACGAACGGTTCACGTTGGCGCGCCGGGAGTAAATATTTTTTCAACAGTTCCTGGAAATAAAGTTGAGTCCATGAGTGGAACAAGCATGGCCGCACCAATGACTTCGGGTGCAGCCGCACTTATTTGGAGCGCATTGCCGAAGGCGACAGCCAGCCAAGTCAAACAAGCTTTGATTAAATCAGTTGATATCGTTCCCGGACGACAAATTGAAGTGCTCAGTCGTGGACGCATCAATGTGAGTAAGGCGTACAACGAATTAAAACGCAGCATGTCTCAGTAATTATTTTTTGTGAAAATTCTTTTTTTACTTTTTTTGTGTTTTGTAGATTGGGCTCAGGCCAATGAAATATTTTTTAGTTTTTCTGAAGAGTTTCAAAGTTTTTATTTAAAGCCAGAAAATAGTTCTGACTTTTTAAGTCGCACTGAAATCAAAACCAAAGGACTTTTAGATTTAACGACAAATCAAAAGTTTAAAACTGATTTGTCGTTAAGCGAAACCTATTTAAATAAACAAGATCAAAAATCGTTTTTGCTTAACCCGACTCAGTTTGGTTACTTAGGAATCTTAAAAAATACCGAGCTTTTTTTAGGAAATTTTACTTTAGCTGGAGAGGGCGCCGACATTAATAATATTTTTGATGTGATCAATGGTAAAGACTTTAGGCAGCCCTTTAATGCAAACCCCTTGGGGTCGACAGGAGTTCTAAGTACTTTGTCTTTAGGTCAATTTTCGCTTAAAACTTTCTTTATTCCCAAGAATACGAAATCACTTTTACCGGATACTCTATCGCCGTGGTGGCCCAGAACAAGCGCTTTACCTCTTAAAAATGCAAGCGGCACTTTTTATTCACCAAACAATATAAGCTACACTTTGAAGTCTGAATCAGAAAAAGATGATCCCTTTGATTCAAATTTTGGTGCACTTGCAAAATATAGTTATGATCACTTTGATCTGAGTCTGTTTTATTTTTCAGGAGCCAATCAAACCCCACAGATTTCGACAGACCCTAATATAGACGTGACTTCTTTGGAACCTTTAGTCGGAACAATTATACCTCCGATCGAGCTGCGCTATTTATGGTTTAAGTCTCAACATATTGGTGGTGGTTTAACTTTATTATTAGACGATTGGATTTTTAAATTTTTCTACAAACAACAAAAAGATTTTTTATCTACGGACAAAATTTCGACCTCAGGAACAGCTTCAGTTGAAAATAGTTTTTTAATTTATAAAACAACTTTAAGATATTTTTTTCAAGTTAATCGACTTTGGAAAGAAACTGATTCAGTTCGTGAACTTGAAACCTTACTGGGCTTTTTTGAAAAATCGACAGCACTTGGAGTTTATTTAGATTTCGATGACGCAAATTCTTTTTTGGGTGCGTTCATTTACAACGAAAAACAGCCCGCTTATTTAACAACAATCAGTTACGAGCGTCGTTGGTCAGAACAAGTTAAAACAAAGCTTTCAATGAATGTGTTAACTTCGGTAGGAAATATTTTAGCTGATGCATACGACAAAACAGATAATATGTCTTTGATCCTAAGCTACGATTTTTAAGGTTTTAATTCAACGAAGTAAGTCGTTGAATTAAGGTTTTTGAAACTTAAGTTGTTCTTTAAATATGCGATGATTTGATTCTGATCAAGCTTTTGAAGTGAGTCAGACATTGTTTTTTGAATCGAGCCTTCAACAATTCCAACTGAAATTCTTTTTGAGCGACCTGACCACCTGATATATTCGGGATCTGCTTGTGCTTTAAAGCTGTTGAGTAGAATTTGATTTTTGGCCAAGCCCGTATCGAGTTTCGCTTGAAAGTAAGCTAAGTTTTTGCCTTCGCCAGAAGCCCAAGCGCTAACTTGAAGCTTAAAATTTAATTGAGTGAGGTCTATTATTTCGACCTGTTCGATCCTTGATTGAATTTTCATCTCAAAGCATTTACGAAGGCTTTTTAAAGAAGGCCACAAAAAAGTTTGATACAGTCGTGAACACGTTAGCTGGTGCAATGACTTTTGTTCAGTCGACGTGAATACATGGTATTGCAAATAAGAATTTAAATTATTTTTTATAAGGCTTTCAAGACTTTGTTTTTTAATGATCATTGAAATCTGAGACGACTTTTGAAGGCTTTGAATTTCTTCAGTCGAAAATTTTGATAAGGCGTCAGGCGAAGAAATAAAAAGATCATTTTTTTTGTCAAAAATAAGGCTTTGATTTGGCCCTAAATGGTATTCAGTCATATATTTGTTAAGTTCAATATTTAGATTGTCACTGATGACTTGATTGATTTTAGAATTAATTGAATTAAGTAAAATTTCTTTTACAAAACTTTGCTCGAGTGCTTGTTGAATTTGTTCTTTAAAGAGTTGTTCAAAGCCCGCGATCTGTTGACAGCCTTGCATTTCGGTTTGAACTTCAGTTTGTTCGGTTTTCCATAGCAGCTGCTCAAGCGTGAAAAGGCCATTACTTATTTTGATTGGAGCCTCGATCGGATTTGTGTTCTTGAAATGAATAGAAATCGCATCACAATGCATCCGTAGAGTCAGCGTCGCTGTTCCAAAGCCGATGTCTTTTTTAATTTTTGCGACCAGATCAAAATTTTGAATCTTCGCAACGGCGCTTTCAAGTTTTAAATGCACACCTAACCGGTCCGTGCTTAATTGGTCCATTTTTTCAGAATTTATTTTTGTACTTAAATCCACTTTTTCTATACGCGCATTGATCTCGGCCGAATCCGAAACGTAATTAAGGTTTTGAAGCTGATTTTGATATTCGTAAGAGGCTCCCTGGGCGTAGCTTTGCAGGCGCCGAATCCATTGTTGAACAGGAACAAATATGATCGCATTTACGCTTTCGGCTGGAATTTCTTGGTTTGTTGAAGTCTGCGCCAACAGAACTGGACTCAGAATCATCGTTGAAATGACCGAAAATAAAGTTGTGCGAAACAAAAGATTTTTTAACATAGGGTTCAAACTTTTCGGCGACCAAAGTCCAGTTCTAAAGGGTAAAAATCGCTTATTTGGTTACTTTGGTCGAGGTCATTCAGCTAAAAGTGTCGTTGTTTTTAACACTTTGATCACCTTCGTTTGTGTTCTTCTTTTTTTGTTTGGGCTTTACACAAGTTTACAAACTCGCACAGAATTTTCGATGAAGCAGTTTTATCCAGCGAAACATCCATTACTTATTCAAGAACAAAAAATGTCTCAGCTTTTTAAGCTCGATAAAAATTTATCTGTGATTGTTTTGCTTCAAACAAAAAATCGTTCAAGCTGGCTTGAACAAAATAATTATGCTTATGTTCAAAAATTAACGAGCGCATTTCAAAAAAACAGCCAACTAAAATCTGTAATTTCAGTATCGACTTTGCAGGGAGCACAAGATACAGGTGAACAACTTAATGTGGGCCCTTTGTTTGAATCAATTAATTTAGCTGATCGTCAAAAAATCGCACAGCGCCACCCTTTTGTTAAGCCTCATTTGCTTTCTGCTGATGAAGACTCAACTTTACTCGTACTTAATTTAAACGACACCGGCCCAGATCAAGTTAGTCGCTATACAGAAAGTTTAAAAAAATATTTTGCAAGCGCGCCGCCTGTTTATGAAATCAGTATTGGCGGCTTAAGTGTAATTCAGGCCGATATCAGTGTCTTATTAAAAAAAGAACTTTTTCGCTCGATTTTGATTGGATTGCTTTTGTTCATATTGGGTTTACTTGCCATCTATAAAAATCCACGTGCGGTTTTTTCAGTTTTGATCACACTTTTTTTTGTTAACATTGTCATACTTGGGTTTTTAGCCTGGCTGCAAATTCCGCTGAACGTTTTGCTGTCGACTTTACCCATTTTAATCTCTTTAGGGGTTATTTCATTGGTGATTCACATACAAGGTCATTTTAATAAAACGAAAAATATCTGGGTTACTTATGTTGATTTGTTCTGGGAAAACTTGCTGGCGATTTTGATTTCTGGTATTGGTTTTTTAATTTTAAAAACTTCATCTTCGCAACTGATTCAGAATTACGGATTGATTGTTGCTGTGAGCTCTTTTGCCTCTTGGTTTTTAACTCACTTGGTTTATTGGCCGCTGTCTTTTTATTTTACTGACACCGATTTTAGAGACTGGCTTTTGCGACCTGCTTACTGGTCACTTTGGTCTTTGCGCTATAAAAAGACAATTATCTTAGCTGCATTGAGTGTATTTGCTCTGGGTGCTTTTAGTTTATTTCGTGTAAATTGGAATTCACGTGTGCTCGATGATTTGCCAGAGCATCAAAACACTCGTCGCACAACAGAGTTCATGGACCGAAATTTTGGCGGAACTCTTGAAATGAACTTTGCAATTCATCAGTCGGCTCAAAACCAAAACTGGAGCCAAGCACAAAGCATTAAAACACTAGACCACGTCATCACTCAAATTAAAAAAATAAGCATCGTTGGCTCGGCTGTTTCTGTAAATGACTTTTACAAATCCTTAGCAAGCACTAACAAAAGCAGCCGACTACCGGCTTCGAATGCAGATTTGTCAGAAAAAAACTTTTTGTTTTCATTGGGGGCAACAAATCCGATCGAATCATTCGAGTCAGAAGATAAAAAAAATCTGCTGATCAAAGTTCGATACAAAGATGCGCCTTCTAACCAAGTTGCGCGCGCATCTGTTCGAATTGAAAATGTTTTGAAAACTTTTTTTCCACAAGCTCAAATTACAAAATCGGGGTTTGCCGAACAATTTCACACGATGAATCAAGAAATTTCCAAAAGTTTGGTCTTCAGTTTTTGGCACGCCTTATTGGTTGCCTTTCTTATTTTAATTTGTGTTTTTAAGTCTTGGCGCTTAGCTTTATTGGCGTGCCTTCCAAATTTACTGCCTCCGCTGGCTCTTATTTCGTGGGTCAGTTATCAACAGGTTTCTTTGAAACCCACTGTGGCAATTATTTTTTCAATCGCGATTGGTTTAGCATTTACGAATACAGTCTATATTTTAGGTCGTATTTTAAAATTACAAAAAGAGTTTGGCAACAAAGACTACTTACCTTTGAAACGCGCATTGCTTGAAGAAGGGAACCCTTGTCTTCTTGCAACACTGCTTGTCGTGCTTGGCTTTGTTGTGTTCTTATTTTCATATTTCGGCGTAAACAGATTGTTTGGACAGTACATGATTTTATCTGTTCTGGCTGCGCTGATCGGAGACCTCATTTTTATGCCTAGTTTTTTACAGCAATTTAAAAAATATTTTGTCTCAGTCTTAATTTTATTTTTTATACTTCCACAAAAAACATTTGCAGCACTGACCGTTGTTGAAATTTTAAATCAATCGAAAGCCGCGTTGTCTTCGCAAGATGACAGCGCAAAAGTGAAGATGAAGATTATCGAAGCGGATGGCTCTACTAAAAATCGCGAACTCACAATCAAGCGAAAATTTGCTCATAGTAAAAATCAAACTCTTGTCAAAATTTTGAAGCCGATTGATCAGCGAGGCGCAGGTTTTTTAAGCGTGCTTGAAAATGGCGCCGAACAGCAGTGGATTTATTTACCGGCCTCAAAGCAAGTTAGGCGTTTTGTTTCAAAAAATAAACAAGAGGGTCTCTTGGGCTCTGAACTTAGTCCACAAGATTTAGATTTGACGACGTTGCAGTCAGCAACAGCAAAATTACTAAAAACAGAAAAAAAAGCCAGCGTAGAGATTGCTGAAATCGAAGTTTCATCAAAATCAAATTTGACCGCTTATAGCAAAGCACTTTTGTGGATTAATTTGTCAAATTTTACTCCGGTGCGCATTGAATATTATGATGCTAAAGGACAAGCGCAAAAACGTGTCGATTTTCTTAACTACACAAGCGTAAATCGAATTCAAAGAGCCCAAAAAGTCGTCATTACGAACCTTAAAAATAAACGCTCTACTGAACTTATGCTCACCGAGATCAAAGCCAATTCAGGACTGACTGACGACGCGTTCACTCAACGCGCCCTCTCGAAAGACTAATTTCTTGTTGAAAATGTAACTGATCGCTAGAATCGACTTTCTTGTCACAGAAGGGTTGTTATGCGCATTTATATTAGTGATCTGAAAGACCATGTTGGCCAAACAATTGAACTTAAAGGCTGGGCTTATCAAACGCGCTCGTCAGGTAAAGTAAAGTTTCTTGAACTTCGCGACGGAACAGGAATTATTTCTTGTGTTTTTTTCTCGGCGGATTGTGGCGCAGAAAATTTTACGAACTTTGATCAAATCACGCAAGAGTCTTCTGTTAAAGTCACCGGAGCTATTCGTCAACATCCCAAGCAACCGAATGTTTTTGAGATGGGCGTAAAGAGTTTTGAAATCGTCGGTAAATCAGAAAATTATCCGATTACTCCCAAAGAGCATGGCACTGATTTTTTAATGGAGAATCGCCATCTTTGGATTCGTTCAAAAAGACAACATGCCATTTTAAAAGTTCGTCACGAAATTATTATGGCGATCCGAGATTTTTTTGATGGACGCGGTTTTACTTTAACAGATGCTCCTATTTTTACTCCGGCGGCTTGTGAGGGAACTTCAAATCTTTTTGAAACAAAATATTTCGACGAAAAAATGTTTTTGTCGCAATCTGGTCAATTGTACATGGAGGCCACCGCGCGCGCTTTCGGAAAAGTTTATTGTTTTGGCCCAACGTTTCGCGCAGAAAAATCAAAAACACGCCGACATTTGATTGAGTTCTGGATGGTCGAGCCCGAAGTGGAATTTAACGATATGTATGACAACATGGACTTGGCTGAAGCTTTTACTGAATACATCGTACAGCGCGTGATTAAAAATCGCCCGGATGAATTAAAAACTTTAGAGCGTGATATTTCGAAGCTTGAGGCAATCAAAGGAAAATTTCCGCGACTTCACTACAAAGAAGCTTGCGAAATTATTCTTAAAGAAAACAAAGAATTTATTATTGGGGATGATTTTGGTGCGCCAGATGAAACAATTATTTCTTCGCAGTTTGATAAGCCGGTTTTTGTTCACCACTACCCGCAAGCGATTAAAGCTTTTTACATGAAAGAAGATCCAAACGACAAGGGCTATGCGATGGGTTGTGACATGCTTGCGACCGAAGGTTACGGCGAAGTGATCGGCGGCGGTCAGCGCGAAGAAAGCGTAGAGACTTTGATTGCAAGAATTAAAGAGCACAAGCTCGATCAAAAGGATTTCGAATGGTATTTAGATATTCGCCGCTACGGAAGCGTTCCTAGTTCAGGTTTTGGTTTGGGCCTCGAGCGCGCAGTCACATGGATTTGTGGACTTCCACACGTTCGCGAAACAGGGGCGTTCCCAAGACTTTATGGCCGAGCTTATCCTTAAAAAAAGAAAGAAATGAACATGACAGATATGATGCTCAAAAAAATTGATGAACTTGAAAAACGTAACGAGCGCGCATTAGCTGGCGGTGGTGCAGACAAGTTAGCAAAACACAAACAGGGCGGAAGACTTTCGGCGCGCGAGCGTGTTGATGTTTTGTTAGATCCTGGAAGTTTTGTTGAGATGGATCGTTTTGTAACTCATCGATGCACTAATTTTGGAATGGAAAAAGCAAAATTTCCCGGAGACGGAATCATCACTGGTTACGGCCGCATCAACGGAAAATTAGTTTATGTTTCTTCACAAGATTTTACAGTTACGGGTGGTTCGATGTCTCGGACTCAAGCCAACAAAATTTGTAAAGTGATGGATCTTTCTGTGAAGAATGGGGCGCCTTTTGTTTCCATCAATGATTCGGGTGGCGCTCGTATTCAAGAGGGCATCGAGTCTTTGGGCGGATACGCCGATATTTTTACACGAAATGTTTTGGGTTCAGGAGTTGTTCCGCAAATTACGGCGATCATGGGCCCTTGCGCGGGCGGCGCGGTTTATTCTCCGTCGATCACTGATTTTGTTTTTATGGTTGAAAAAACCAGTTACATGTTTGTCACAGGCCCCGAAGTGATTAAGGCTGTTACTCATGAAGAGGTCACAAAAGAAGAATTGGGCGGAGCCGTAACTCATTCACAAAAATCAGGCGTAGCCCACTTTACGGCCAAAGACGACAAACATTGTTTGTTATTGATTCGCGAATTAATGAGTTTTTTACCTTCAAATAATTTAGACGATTCAGCAGCGCTTGCTACAAAAGATCGACCTGATCGCATTAACGAAAGTTTGAACGCTTTAATTCCTGATAATCCAAAAAAACCTTACGATATGCTTCAACTTATTTCGGAAGTTGTCGACGAGGGCTATTTTTTAGAAATTCACAAACACTTTGCCGCAAATATTATTGTGGGCTTTGCGCGCTTCAACGGAAGACCCGTTGGAATCGTTGCGAACCAGCCGCAAGTTTTAGCCGGTTGTTTAAACATTGAAGCTTCAAGAAAAGCGGCGCGCTTCATTCGTTTTTGTGATGCGTTTAATATTCCGATTGTTTCGTTTGTTGATGTTCCGGGATTTCTTCCGGGTAAAGATCAAGAGTGGAACGGAATTATTACTCATGGAGCAAAATTACTTTACGCTTACGCCGAAGCGACCGTTCCTAAAGTGACTTTGATTACGCGAAAAGCCTATGGTGGTGCTTACATCGTGATGGGTTCAAAACTTTTACGCAGTGATGTGAATTTAGCTTACCCATCGGCCGAAATTGCCGTGATGGGCGCAGATGGTGCCGTGAATATTATCCACCGCGAAGCCATCGCAAAAGCAAAAGATCCCGCTGCAGAGCGTGCTAAATTAACTGCCGAGTACGAAGAGATGTTTAGCAATCCTTACGTTTCGGCCGAACTTGGCTACACCGACGAAGTGATCGAGCCCGCTTTAACTCGCAAAAGAATTATTGATTCACTCGAGATGTTAAAAAATAAACGCGAAATTCCTCCGCCGAAAAAACATGGAAATATCCCACTATGATCACACCTCCGTTTAAAAAAATACTGATCGCGAATCGTGGTGAAATTGCCATTCGTATTACGCGCGCTTGCCGCGAGCTGGGAATCCCCTCTGTTGCGGTTTTTAGTGATGCAGACCGCGACAGTCTTCATGTGTTTTTAGCTGACGAAGCTTATCACATTGGGCCCGCTCCTTCGAAAGAAAGTTATTTGAACTTTAGAAAAATTATTGAAGTCGCAAAGCAAGCAGGAGTTGATGCAATCCATCCGGGCTATGGATTTTTATCTGAGAACCCTGTGTTTGTGCGCGCGTGCAAAGAAGCTGGCATCACTTTCATCGGCCCTACCGCCGAAAATATGGAAGCCATGGGAGACAAACTTTCGGCCAAAGCATTAATGAAAAAAGCCGGAGTGCCTTTAGTGCCCGGAAGCGATGGCGGTGTTGAGTCTGTTGAAGTCGCGCAAGAAGTTGCAAAAAAAATTGGATACCCCGTGATCATCAAAGCGACAGCCGGTGGCGGCGGAAAAGGCATGCGCGTTGTAAAAGCTGATCACGAGCTTGAAAGTGCTTTTCGCGCTTGTCGGTCTGAGGGCCAAAATTATTTCGCAAATCCCACGGTCTATATCGAAAGATTTATCAACGATCCAAAACATATTGAAATTCAAGTTTTCGGAGATACGCACGGAAATGTCGTTCATCTTTTTGAGCGCGAATGTTCTGTTCAACGTCGGCATCAAAAAATTATCGAAGAGTCCCCTTCTCCGTCAGTTCCAAATGATGTTCGGATGAAAATGGGCGACGCTGCTGTGAAGGCTGCGAAGTCGATTGATTATATTGGAGCCGGAACGATTGAATTTATTTTTGATAATAAAACAAAAGAATTTTTTTTCATGGAGATGAACACCCGTCTTCAAGTTGAACATCCTATCACAGAACTTGTGACCGGTTACGATTTGGTGAAAGAACAAATTTGGGTGGCTAAAGGTAAAGAACTCAGTTTTAAACAATCTGAAATTAAGCAAAAAGGCCACGCGATCGAGGCCCGCATCTGCGCCGAAGATCCTGTGACTTACAAACCAAGTCCTGGGAAGATTCGCGCGTGCCGACACCCACAAGGACCTTTTCTGCGCATCGATTCTTACGCCTACCCGGGCTACGAAGTGCCGATTTACTACGACCCGATGATTTGTAAAGTCATCACTTACGGAGAAACGCGCGAAGAGGCCATTGATCGAATGGAGCGCGCACTTAGTGAATTTGTTCTGACAGGAATTAAAACAAATATTGTTTTACATAAATCTATTTTGAAAAATCCAAAATTTTTAGATGGATCTTACACAACTCAGTTTATTGAAAAGAATTTTGAAGTTCTTGAGCCCGAATTTTTTAAAGATATTGAAGACCCTTTGTTTTTAATTTCTGCTGCGATTGCAGCCTATCAAGATCGGCAAACAAAAGATGTTCGAAGGCTTAATGTGGCTTCGAATTGGCGTCGCATTGGTCGTAAAATGCAATTACGAACGTAAGGAATCAAATTATGTATTTTGAAGCAGAAATCCGAGGCCACAAATATAAAGTCGATGTTACCGAAGCGCGACACAACTGGAAAGTTTCTTTGCAGCTCGAAGGCAAAGATTGGAAGCACTACGATATTTCAAAAAATGATTTTCGAAGCGCCGAAGAGTACATCAGTTTTTTATTTGAAGGAAAATCTTACCTTGTTGATGTGTTAGGACAAGACACTGAGTACACAGTTTTCACAAGAAACTCTTTTCGCACGATTAAAATTTTTAATGACGAAATGCTTTTGCATGAATCACTTAAAAAAGGTGGCGGCTTTGGTTCTGATTTAGAGCTGAAATCCGGCATGCCAGGCAAAATTATTGAAATTTTTGTCAAGCCTGGCGATGAAGTGAAAACTGGAAAGCCTTTACTCATCATGGAGGCCATGAAAATGGAAAACGAAATGCGTGCCGCCAGCGATGTTAAAATCAAAGAAATTTGTGTGCGACAAGGTGACTCTGTCGAATCAGGCGCTATTTTGATTAAATTTGAAGAGCCAAAAAAATAATTTGCTGTAAAATCGCTATCTTGACAAGCCTTGAGCTTTTTTCTTTTCGAATATTCCGACGACTAGAATGGAAACTTCGTAAAGAAACCAAAGAGGCACAAGCAATAAAATCATGCTCAGGGCATCGGGTGGTGCGACGAGTGCCGATACAACGGCAATTGCCACAACAGCGTAGCGTCTTTTTTCTTTCAAAAACTTTTGGCTAATGAAGCCCGTCATTCCTAAAAATGAAATCACCACAGGCATTTCAAAAGCTAATCCAAAAACTAAAGCGGTCTGCGTAAAAAAACCTAAGTAGTTGTCAATCGTGATCATAGGCTTATCAATGCTGCCACCAAAGTTCATTAAAAACTTAAAAGCCATTGGTAAAACAATAAAATAACTAAATGCTAACCCCATCGCAAACTGTAAAGTTCCAAAAAAAATAAATCCAACTGCGATTTTTTTTTCATTTTTATAAAGCGCCGGAGAAATAAATTTCCACAAATGATAAAGCCAAAAAGGAGCCGATAAAAACATCCCAGCCACAAAAGCGACCTTAATGTGCGCCATAAATTTATCGATGGGTGCTGTAAAAACTAAACCGCCCGTTGGAAGATAAGGCTCAATCGGTTTTCGTACTGTATTAAAAAGTTGTTCGCTAAATCCCCAGCAAAAACACATGCCAATTGCAATTCCGTAAGCTGCTCGCGTAAGCCTAAAACGCAACTCACCCAAGTGTTCTATCAAAGTCATGTTATGTTCGCTCATGTAGGCTTCTTGTCTGTTTTATCCACAGACTGGGCGCTGTCTTGTTCGGTCTGAATGTGCTTTAAATACTCGTCATTCGAACCAGCGGCTTGAGTCACTTCAACAATCGGCTGAGCCGTCTCTTTTGCTTTTTCGTTGAGGCGATTTAAATTATCTTGTTTTTGTTTCATCATGTCTTCAGGTTTTAAGACAACATCTTGTCGAAGCTCGTCGAACACACCCGAAGTCATGCGTTTAAGTTCGCGGATAAATTGAGCCACTTGTTTTGCAACTTCGGGTAATTTATCTGGCGGTATAACGATGACGGCGATAATCGCCAATAAGATCATGTGTGAAAAGCTCATATCTTATTTAATCTTAGGCTTTCGAGAGTTTCAATTGTTCTTTTGGTAGAGTCACCACACCAAGCTCGACCAATTTTTCGCGAGCCAGATCAGACCCTGTGCGCAAATAGCGGTCATACAGACGAAGAATATTTTGATCGGCCTGTACCAATGACTTTTCACTGATATAATTCAGGACTTCAACATAGTCTTGAAATCGATGTGAAAAATTTTTGAAAACTTTTGACATCGTATCTTCTTTTGTTAACGACGAAAGATTTGAATAAGCCGCAGAACCAATTTCAACATAATAATCAATATCGACAATTTTTCTTTGAAACGAATCCGCAAAAAAGCCTGTTAAGTAAAGAGCGCGATCAGCAACGGTTCGCATCAGCTCTTTCTTTTTTGTAGTTTCAGAATTCATGGCCTGAAGATACATTTCTGCAAAAGTATCCGGAGGTTTTTCTGTTGTGTCTTGTTCCAGCGGTTGATGCAGATTTTTTGAATCCAAATAAAACTTAAGAAGTTGAACAAGATAAACTTCATTTTGCGGTTGAGTTTTCACTTGTCGTTGCTGACAAGCTTCTTTGACCACTTCTGTAAAATGCTCTTCAGGCGAGATCAATACAAAAGATTTCATTTTGAGACACCTCTTTTGTTCACTCTATTTTATCGGTCTTTTTGGCGAGTTGCTTAAAAAAAAGTGTTCAGAGCCTTCAGATTCGACTTAGGGCTAGCCGATAGGAGTTTATGAAGATTGACTACGGCCCGCTTAAAACTTTGTTCGACTCGGAAGGCATCACTGAAGTGATGGTTAATTCATGGAATAAAATTTTTGTTGAGCATAAAGGTCTGCTTGTCGAAACCTCAGTACGTTTTGTTGATCAACGTCAGTTCGAAGAACTCATTTATCAAATACTGACTGTTGATAAAAAAAAATTAGACTCGCATTTTAATTTTGATGGAATTTTACCAAACGGCGATCGTTACAACATCACACTGCCGCCCATGTCTTCTAAGGGTCCGGCTTTAACCATTCGAAAATTTTCAATTAAAAATTATACTTTGGATGATTTAGTTAAAAATGAATTCATGTCTGAAAAGGCCGCGCAGTTTTTGAAAGCGGCTGTTCAAATGCGAATTAGTCTTGTTATTTCGGGCGGCACAGGAAGTGGTAAAACATCGTTACTGAATACTTTGGGATCTCTTATACCGCCGACCGAAAGAATTATTAGCATTGAAGACGTGGCCGAGCTTCGCTTTCAGCATCCCAATTGGGTCGCGCTTCAAAGCGTCTACAACGATCAAAATAAAATTACTTCGAAGCAGTGTTTAATTAACTCTTTGCGAATGCGGCCAGATCGAATCATCGTTGGTGAATGTCGCAAAGACGAAACATTTGAAATGCTTCAAGCGATGAACACCGGACACGACGGCTCCATGACAACTGTACACGGTAATTCTGCTGTTGACTGTCTTTCGCGACTTGAATCTTTAGTTCAGCTCAGTGGCATTGAGCTTCCTTTAAAACAAGTGCGCTTTCAAATGTCGAAAGCCGTCGATTTAATTATACAAATTCGCAGACGAGCCGATGGTCACCGCGAATTGGTCGATATTACAGAAGTTGTGGGCATGGATCACGAAACAATTACGCGCGCTACTTTATTTGAACGAACACGCACCGGCGAGCTGACAACAACGGGTTTAGTTCCACAAATTTTAAAAAAAATAAACCAAAATCAAATTTTAATTCCATCAAACTTTTTTGAATCAAGAGCGCTCATAAAAAAGCCCGCATAAATCACTCGGGCTTTATCGAACGACGCATAAAAGGTCTTCGCCAACAGGGGGTTTAGACCCTGCTTATCCCCGCCCCACAATGCTGACAACGTGGGGTTGATTAAAAAGTTTTTGCGAAAGCTGTAAAATTTTATCAGCCGTTACTTTGTGGTACTCTTCGGCTACGTTTAAACTTTGTCGATAATTGTTTCCGTAAAATTCGTCGAAGGCGATCAGGTTGCAGACTGATGATTTTCTTTGTAAGCCGATATCGTGTTGGCCGATCAAATATCTTTTGGCGCGATCGACTTCCACTTCGGGAACTTTTGTTCGAGTCAGTTTGTTGAATTCTTCTTTAAACATCTCGATCGCTTTTTCGACTTTTTCTGGAGAGCACGCAATATAGCCACCGAAGTAACCTGTTTCTAAAGACTCCATTTTCATTGGTGAAACCGAGTACGCCAACGAGTTTTTATCACGTAGTTCGTTAAAAAGTCTTCCGCCTTGCCCTGCCAGTATCGCTTGAATGGCTTGCAAAGTGAATCGATCAGGATCAGAAATGCTTAAACCTCTCCAACCAATAATCACATGAGATTGTTCTTTGTCTTTTTGAAGAAAATTCTTTTTGCTTTCTTCAAGCTTCGTAAGAGAATGATTTGTTTCTTTCGCCTTGTTGTTTTTAATAACGACCGTTAGTTCTTCTATTTTTTTGATCCAGTCTTTTTGATTAAAGTCTCCGACAACGGCAACTGTTAAATTTTTTGGGTCTAAAACTTTATGTTGAAGCTCGATAATCTTTTTTTGATCTAAGTTTTCAAGGGTTTTAATTGTACCTGTTGCTTCATAAGATAAAGGATGATTTGGAAACATGCTTTGCATAAACTGACGCACACAAAGGCTTGATGGATGGTCTTCTTTCGACTTGATTTGCTGAGCTAAAAGTAATTTTTCGCGCTCGATCACTTCATTTGAAAACGGAGACTGTGTCATCACTTCCAAAGCCAAATGAAGTGCTGGTTTTTCAAAAGCGGTCATGTAGTCTAACGAAAATCCAAATGTGTTTTTTCCGGTAAATGGTGCCAGACCCATTGCCATTTCTTCAATTGATCGCATCAGCTGAGCTTCGTTTTTGTCTTTGGTTCCACTCATCCAAGTGCGTGTGGCCAGTTCTGATAGGCCCATTGTGTCTGGAGTTTCTAGTCGAGCGCCCCCACGAAAAATAAATTTTGAAGAAACAGTTGGGCTATCTGAAGACTGTTTAAGTAAAAGTTTTATTCCCGAATCGAGTTCAATTTTTTGAACATCAGATTCAGTTTTTTTATTTTTACTGGCCGAGATCAACTTCGGCATGACAACTTTTTTATTCGCTATTGGCTTTTGCTTGATTGCATAAATGTTTTCTTTCCAAAGTTTTGGAATTGTATGAAGTAATTTCATTGAGTGCTTTTGCTCAAGAGAGCCCATAAAAGCCGCGCTAAGCTGGTCAAGCTTTAAATATTTTTTTGCGACTTTTTGCACATCAGCCGGAGTAATTTTATTAATCGCTGCTAAATATTTTTTATGGCCGTTGGCGTCTCCTAAATAAAATTCTAACGTACCGGCCTTGTTCGCTAGACCGTCGACAGTTTCAACTGAATAAAATTGCTCTGAAGAAATGCTGACTCGGGCGCGTTTGATTTCGCTCCACGAGGGTTCATTGTTTTGGATGACATTGATTTGTTGAAGCACTTCGGTAGCAACCTCTTTAAATTTGTCGTCAGAGTTTTGTGCGACCTCCTGGTACTGTGCTGAAATCGCAAACAAGCCTTGATCTTGCGGGTTGTAGTTAAACGCTGAAACCGCACTGACGATTGGTTTTTCTAAGCGTAGTTTTTTAACCAATAATGAACTATCGCCTTGCCCTAGAACCATTGCAAGCACGTCAAGCGCGGGAACATCTTTGTGTTTTACATTCGGTGCTTTAAAAATAAAGTGAAGGTGCTTGTCTTGCAATTCGTATTTTTCAGAAAGGGCTTGAAATTTTTTTTGAGCGGGTTCTTTTACGCGTTTTACTTTTTTGAGCTTAAAGGGTTTAAAGCTTGAAAAGTAATTTTGAACTTGTTGTTTCATTTCAGGAATTTCAAAGTCGCCAGACACAACTAAAAACATGTTCGATGGGACATAGCGAGATTCAAAATATTGTTTTAATTTTTTTGTGGGCCATGATCTAACATTTTTATCGTAACCAATGACAGGAATTCCGTAGGGATGTTTTTTATAAGCGGCGCTAAACATTAAGCGCGAAGAACGTCGGCCCGGGGAGTCTTGACCCATTTTAATTTCTTCACAGACGACTTCGCGTTCGCTATTAATTTCGTCTGAATCAAAAGTGGGGTGTCCCATCATTTGACTGACCACATCCAAGGCCACATCAGAAAAGTTTTTTGAAATAGTCACATAAAAAACCGTTTGATCAAAAGACGTGTAGGCATTGAGTTCTCCGCCCGACGCTTCAACTAAATTTGCGATTTCGCCGACTTTGAATTTTTCGGTTCCCTTAAAAACAAGGTGTTCAATAAAATGACTGATGCCCTCTTCTGATTTTTTTTCGTCAGCACTTCCTGTCTTGACCCACATTTGAACGCTTACGACGGGCGATTTTTTACTTTGAATGAAAAGAACCTTGAGTTTGTTTTTAAGTTGAAATTTAATCTGCTTCATCTATATATCCTTTATGTCGACATTGGGCGTTTACATTCATATTCCATACTGCTTGCAGCGCTGCACATATTGTGACTTTGCAACTTACGTGCACACTGAAATTCGTCCGCCTTCAGAGTACGTGTCTTTAGTGAAAAAAGAAATTTCCGATAAGAAAAATCTATTTACTCCTCAAGAACTTAAAACACTTTACTTTGGTGGCGGAACGCCAAGCCTTATTCCTGCTGAATACATTGTAGAACTGATTCAAGAGCTCGCCAAGTTCGGATACACAACTGGACCCCAAACAGAAATCACCATCGAAATCAATCCGGCCACAATCGACGAAAAAAAGTTAGAGGTTTATTTAAACGCAGGCGTAAATCGTTTTAGTGTTGGCGCACAAACTTTTAGTGACCGCTTGCTTAAAATGGTCCATCGAGAACATAACGCAGATCAAACTCGTATGACGCTCGATTTATTGAAACGTTATGGTTTAAATTTTTC
The DNA here is from genome assembly GCA_043747435.1 of Bdellovibrio sp. Lineage (GTDB taxonomy): Bacteria > Bdellovibrionota > Bdellovibrionia > Bdellovibrionales > Bdellovibrionaceae > Pseudobdellovibrio. Next base: position 58,986 of record JAYTPD010000012.1, read on the forward strand.
TTTTGATTTGCTTTTTGCGCTGCCAACCCAAAGTCTTGACGAACTTCGCTATGATGTTGAAGTCGCGGTCGAGATGGGCTCGAAACACATCTCACCTTATTGTTTGACCGTTCCTGAGGGGCATCCGCTTTCAAAAAATCGACCTGTCGAAGACGATCAAATTGAAATGTTTGATGTTATTCACCAATCTCTTCTTAAAAAAGGACAGCTTCGTTACGAAATTTCAAATTATTCTCAGCCTGGTTTTGAATCGAAACACAATTTACTTTACTGGACAGACGAAGAGTACTGGGGCCTGGGTCTAAGTGCGCATTCGTATTCTAAATCAAGCGAATGGGGATCACGTTTTTGGAATGTGAACTCTTTAGATATTTATGCGAAACAGATTTTAGAAAACGGCGAAAGATCACCTCAGCAAATCGAGGTTTTAGAAAAGCATCAAGCGCTGACTGATTTTTGCCACACTTCCCTGAGGCTTTCTAAAGGTTTGTCTGTGGAAAAACTTGTGCAAAAGTTCGGTGAAAATTCACAGTCGCTTGTGTCTGAAGCAACGACATCTCTTGTCAAACATAACCTGCTGCGATTTGAAAATAACCACTACATTTTAACTGAAAAAGGTCTTTTGATTAGCAATCAAGTTTTCGAGAAATTAACATACTTAAAAAACGATATTTAAGGCCATCGGCGCATTGACATTTCGCGACTAAAACTCAATCTTTGTAAAGATCTTAACGAGGTAAAATTATGTCTAATTCTGAAGATAAGAAATCGTCTGAAACATCTGCGGCTACTCAAGGCGCTACGACCGAAGCTACTCCAATTAAAACTGATTTAGAAGTCGCTCAGGATGAGTCGACAAAATGGAAAAATGATTTTTTGTATTTAAAAGCCGAATTTGAAAATTACAAGCGAAATGCAATTAAAGAGCGTGCTGATTTATTAAAGTTTGGTGCTGAGCGAATTGCGCGCGACGTTCTTGAAGTCATGGATAATTTTGAACGCGCCCTTCAGGTTAAGCTTTCTGCTGAAACTCTACAAACATTCAAAGTTGGCGTCGAAATGACAGCAAAAGAATTAAAAGAAGCTTTGGCAAAACATGGCGTTCACGAAGTTCCAAGCGAAGGGCTTCCGTTTAACCCCGCTCATCATGAAGCCATCAGCTCAGAGCCCACTGCGACGGTTCCAAACGGGCATATTACTCGCGTGTTTAAAAAACCTTACAAGCTTCACGACAAAATTATTCGCACAGGACAAGTGATTGTGGCTTCCGGACCAACGACGACCACAACAGGAGAAGCTTAATCCGTGTCAAAAAAAGATTTCTATCAAGTCTTAGGTGTTTCAAAAGCGGCTCAAGCTGATGAGATCAAAAAAGCTTATCGCAAATTAGCGATGATTCATCATCCAGATAAAAACCAGGGAAACAAAAAAGCCGAAGAAAAGTTTAAAGAACTTTCCGAAGCTTATGAAGTACTGAGTGATGAAAAAAAACGGCAAGCCTACGATCAATTCGGTCACGCCGGAGTCGGTGGAAACCCTTTTGCTGGCGGTGCTGGCGGACCCTTCGGAGGTTCTGGCGCGCGCGGCGGGGGATCAGAACAATTTCAAGATATTTTTGGAGACGTCTTTGGTGATATTTTTGGACAAAGCGGACGCGGCGGCGCGGGGCCTTTTGGTGGCGGCACTTTTAACAGTGGGCGCGCAAGACCTGGGCGTGGTCAAGTGCGCGGTTCAGATTTAAGATACACTTTGACCGTCAGCTTTGAAGAGGCCGCTGTCGGTTGTGAAAAAATGGTGAGCTTTGCTCGTCAAGCTGGATCAAAAGAAGAAGTCGCAAAACTTTCTGTGACCGTTCCAGCGGGAGTCAAAGAAGGCCAAAGACTAAAGCTAACCGGCGAAGGCGATAAGCCTGCGTCGGGTCAGCCCGGAGACTTATTTGTGATTATTGATTTGCAAGAGCATTTGCTTTTTAAGCGTGAAGAATTCGATGTGATTTTGGATTTGCCCGTGAGCTACACCGATGCGATTCTAGGGACAAGTATTGAAATTCCAACTCTTTTTGGAAAAGCTGAAATTAAAGTTCCTGCCGGCACGCACTCGGGTCAAGTTTTTAGATTGAAGAGCAAGGGTTTTCCAAAATTAGGCGCAACGGGTTCGGGCGACATGCTTGTGCGTGTTGCGGTCGATACGCCAAACAAAGTTAATCCGCGACAAAAAGAAATTCTTGAAGAGCTTCATCGTTACAACGAAGAGACCCCATTAGTAAAAACCTACAACGATCGACTACAAACAGTTTTAAGGAATCGAAAATGATCTGTGCCCGTCAAATTTTTTTTTACGTTAATATTATTTTTCTTTTTTCCTGCTCAAGCCAGCGCGTCGATTATTACCCCAACCATCGCCATGGCGCTTTGCCACAAACACGGGCCAGAAACCAGTTTCAAAAAAATTCTTCGCTCGGTACAAGCGAAACAGTATACGCTGGCTCAGCGGCGCAACATTCAAATACGAATCCATATGGCTTAACAACACAAACAGAGTCAGCCGCGCCGACTGCAATAGCGACAACAACAACTCCGGCAATGGCGACTTCGGCGCCAACGACAGAAAAAAGTGATTTCTTAGATCCACTTCGAAATCCATCAATCACAAAAAAAATGGCCGAAGAAATTATTTTTACTCGTCTTTCAAGTTCGCAACTAGAAAGTGCTGCACATGATCCTTCGCTGATCGCGCACCGGCCTTTGATTTTGTGGCAACTCGGTCAGTTGTATCAAAAAAATCATCGCACGTCGCAAGCTTTAGAAAATTACAAAGCTCTTGGTTTACAATATCCACAGCATCACTTAACTATTCAGGCCAACAAAATGATTGCGCTGATGCAAGCCTCACAAGACGTTGATTCAAATGTGATTGGCGCGGTACTTCCGTTGACCGGTAAAAACGCAAATGTGGGCCAGCACGCGCTGAATGCGCTTCGGCTGGGGCTGGGTTTGAATAAGCCTGATTCAAAATATCGTCTTGCCGTATTTGATACACAAAGCTCGGCTGATTTAGCCGCCTCTGGCGTCGACAAACTGATCACAGACGATAAAGCCATTGCATTGGTTGGCGGTCTATCTTCAAAAGAGGCCGCTTTCATCGCTCAAAGAGCCGATTTATTAAGTGTTCCGTTTATTGCTCTATCACAAAAACCGGGGCTAACAAATATTGGTGATTTTGTTTTTAGAAACTCTTTAACTCCTGAAATGCAAATTGATCAGTTGGTTTCGTTTGCATTTCAAAAACTTTCAGCTCGGCGTTTTGCAATTCTTTACCCGAACGACACTTATGGGGTCGAGTTTGCAAATATTTTTTGGGATCAAGTTTTAGCGCACGGAGGTCAAGTTACAGCCGCGCAAACTTACGATTCAAAAGATAATGATTTTACCGGCGTGATCCAAAAAATGATTGGAACTTATTACCCCGAAGCAAGGCCCGAAGAATTCAAAGAGCGCCTTGAAGAGTTAAAAAAGAGTAAAAAAGAGCGAGCAGAAAAAAATAAAAACAAACCCCCTGTTGTTAAAAATACTCGTGAACATGAAGCTGAAGAAACGATTCTGAAGCCGTTAGTTAATTTTGATGTTTTATTTTTACCTGATAACGGAAAAACCCTAGGTCAAATCATGGCTTTCATGAAAATTAATGACGTCACAAATATTACTTACTTAGGAACAAACATTTGGAACAACCCCGATCTTGTTAAAAGAACCTCAAGTCAAAAAGAAAATATTTATTTTATTGATGCTCTTGACCCCAACGATAATTCAGTTCGAGAAACTGCTTTTTTTAAAGAGTATTTTACAGAGTACAACGAAGAGCCCACTTTAATTGAAATGCAATCTTATGAATCAGCTAAAATTTTACGTGATCTGATTGGCTCGGGCGGCACATCGCGTGATTCGCTGGCTTCAAAGCTTCGTATCATGGGAAGAAGCACCGGAGTCACAGGCGAGCTTCGTATGTCGAACACGCGCGAAATCGAACGCCCCGTGCACGTGCTGTCTTTAGAAAATGGTCTTCTTAAAAAAGTAAATTAATCAAATAATTTTAACCTATGCGCTGAGCCCACTTGTCTTATGTTTCAAGTTTAACAACTGGACTAAAAACAAGGAGGTTTTTATGGACATTACAAAAATTTGCAGACAGAAACTTTTAAAAATGAAATCTGATCTGCTGAATCGCGCCAAGCAAGCCGCAGATCATTTTAATCAAATTGATAAAGCCAGCGGAGACGAAATTGATCAATCTTCTGCGCACCAAGAAGAGCATGCGTTTCTTGTCAACCAATACAGACTTAAAGAGCAGCTTATCGAAATTGATTTTGCACTGGCTCGAATCCAGCTAGGCACTTACGGAATTTGCGAAGAAACGGATGAAAAAATTGAAACAGAAAGACTGCTAGCCATACCTTGGACCAGGCTGAGCATAGAGGGTGCAGAAATCAGAGAAACTGCACAAAGAAAATATGCGACGCAAAGTCATGCACGATGATTCGTCACGCTAACCATATTTTTTTTTGGTGACATAAAAAACTCTACAGTTAATATCCCTAGAACTTTCGGAAACCTGAATCTAGGGGGGAATTAGATGAAGAGCACCGAAGAATTCGATCTTATTAAAAAATCACTTTTGATTCAAAAAAGTGAAATCCTAAATAAGCATTTCGAATTTAAAAATATGCAAACATCAACTGGCAAAGCGGCCGACGAGGCCGACGCTGTTGTTCAAGACTTACAAGACAATCTAAATATCCAGCTTCACGAGCGTGATCGTTTATCTTTAATTTTGATCGACAAAGCTCTTTCTAAGTTCGCAACGGACACTTACGGACAGTGTGAAAGTTGCGAAGACACAATCGATCTGCGTCGTTTAAAAGCGCGGCCTTTAGCGACTTTGTGCATTTCGTGCATGGAAGATCATGAAACAATAGGTCAGAACCTTTCTCAATAAGACTTAGGGCTCATTGGAAGAGTGTTTCTGACATGGATGTCAGTCTTGTTTTTCATTATTAAATCAAAACCAGACGTTTTTTATTCAAGCAAATTATTTAAAACTCCGAAAGTTTTCTTAAGGAAACAGGAGTCACTATGACATTTGATAATCAAGCCGTTGAAATTCCTCAAACATTACCCATGCTACCCGTTCGAGACATCGTGGTATTTCCATACATGATCATCCCGCTCTTTGTGGGACGCGAAAGCTCGATCCGCTCTGTGGAAGAGGCCTTAAGCAAAAATCGCTTAATCTTTTTAGCTTCACAGAAAGACATCGCTGAGGAAAATCCATCACCAAATTCAATCTATGAAATTGGAACCATCGCAAAAATTATGCGTATGCGAAAGCTTTCAGATGGCCGAGTTAAAATTTTAATTCAAGGCGAAGCAAAGGGTCGTATTAAATCTTTTACAAAAACAACAGGCAGCTTCGAAGTAGCTGTTGAAAAAGTTGAAGATGTTGTTGAAGCCTCACAGCAAGCTGAAGTCGAAGCGCTTGTCAGAACAGCAAAAGAGTGCATCGAAAAAACAATCGCACTGGGAAAAGCTTTATCCCCTGATATTTTGTTAGTCCTTGATGACGTAACAGATCCAGGACGTATTGCTGATTTAATTGCAAGCAACATGGGTCTTAAAGTAACTGATGCACAAAAAGTTTTAGAAACGACAGATACGAAAGCGCGCCTGACTTTTGTTTGCCAGCTGTTAAATGCAGAACTTGAAGTTTTACAAGCTCAAGCTAAAATTCGTGGAAACACTCGTGGAGACGACCAAAAAAATCAACGCGAAAATTTTTTACGCGAACAAATGAAGGCCATCAAATCTGAACTTGGCGAACAAGGCCAAGATTCAAAATCTGAAGAGATGGAAGAACTTAAAAATAAAATTATTGCTTGCAGTATGCCCCCAACAATAGAAGCCGAATCATTGAAACAACTGGCTCGATTAGAAAGAATGCACCCCGACGCAAGTGAAGCGACAATGGTGCGAACTTATTTAGATTGGATGGTTGACCTGCCGTGGAGCAAACAATCTGAAGATATTATTGATATCCGTAATGCAAAGCAAATTTTAGACGACGATCATTACGATCTTCAAAAAGCCAAAGATCGAGTCTTAGAATTTTTAGCTGTCAGAAAATTAAAATCAAATATGAAAGGTCCAATTCTTTGTTTTAGTGGGCCCCCCGGAGTTGGAAAAACTTCTTTAGGTCGATCGATTGCGCGCGCCATGGGCCGTGAGTATTTTAGAATCGCCTTAGGCGGAGTCAAGGATGAAGCTGAAATTCGTGGTCACCGCAGAACTTATGTTGGTGCGATGCCAGGAAAAGTGATTCAAGCTTTACGACAAGCAAAAACTAGAAATCCTGTTATTGTTTTAGATGAAATTGATAAAATGGCATCTGATTTCCGCGGTGATCCAGCTTCAGCAATGCTTGAGGTATTAGACCCAGAACAAAACTCAACATTTCGCGATAACTATTTAAATGTCGATTTTGATTTATCAAACGTTTTATTTATAGCCACTGCAAACGTAGTTGAAAATATTCCGGCCGCACTTCGTGACCGCATGGAAATGATCAGCATCCCGGGCTACACAGAAAACGATAAATTATTAATTACCAAAAAACATCTGATCAACAGACAGATTGAAGCGAACGGAATCACAAACGAAAATATTAAATTTACCGACGAGGGAATTAAATTTTTAATCGCAGGTTACACGCGCGAAGCAGGTCTTCGAAACCTTGAGCGCGAAGTTGGATCGCTTTGTCGAAAAGTTGCCAAACATGTTGTAATGGGTGAAAAATCATTCTTTGAAATCAATGCGACAACAGTTCCTGAACTGATGGGCCCGCCAAGATTTATGCGCGACGATAAAATGCTTGAATCAAACATTGGCGTTGTTCAAGGTTTAGCTTGGACTCAAGCCGGCGGCGAAGTCTTATTAATCGAAGCTTTAAAAATGAAAGGCAAAGGTTCAATGATGCTCACCGGTCAATTAGGTGATGTCATGAAAGAGTCGGCTCACGCGGCCATGTCTTACGCAAAAGCTCATATGGATGAACTTGGAATTCCAACTGAATTCTTTGAAAAGTTTGATGTGCATGTGCATTTACCTGCAGGAGCTATTCCTAAAGATGGACCATCTGCGGGTATCACATTAACAACGGCTTTAGTCAGTTTAATGACAGACACACCCGTTCGAAATGATATTGCAATGACCGGAGAAGTCACATTACAAGGTCGCGTTTTGCCCGTGGGCGGAATTCGCGAAAAATGTTTAGCCGCTTTAAATCTTGGAATCACAAATATTATTATTCCAATGGCGAACGCAAAAGATCTTGAAGATATTCCAGTTGTTTTCAAAGAGAAAATTAATTTTATCTTAGCTGAAAATCTAGACGAAGTTTTTGCGGTGGCTTTCGAGAAATCTGAAAAGTTTTCAAACAAAAAAACAAGTTCTAAGAAACAAGAAAAGAAAAGCAAATCTCAGCCTTCAGCGGCTTAAGATTTAATAAGTTCAAAATAAAAAATCGCAATACTTAAAAAGTATTGCGATTTTTTATTACTTAGCTTGTTCAATTTTTTTAATGAAATTAAAAAGCGGGTCTTCTTTTTCAGAAGGATTGTAGCCTGTTGATTCTTTTTTGTAAGCTTGATTGTCGTCTCGCACTTCATAGGGCGCAAATCTTGGCCCTTCAGGAAAATCACTGGCTGATTCTTCGTAAGCAAAAATTCCGTTTTTATCAAGATCAGGAAAAGACGGCGTTAATGATCCGCTAATACGAGTAACGACTTTTCCGTTACGGTATCTTTTATTCATTAATTGAGTTGCTGACGTCCAAGAAATTCTCATCGTCTGAATAATTTCTTTTTTCTGATCAACGCTGACTTCATCAGATAAAAGTCTTTGAAAGAAGTTATCCGTTTTTAGTTTTTGGCGAGTTCGATCAAAAGCATATTTCCAAATAGCTCCGGGCTCACGCGGTGATGGTGTGTAAAATCCAAAAACACCATAGGCATTTGAAAATAGTTTTTTCATTTGCAAAGGCATATTATAGATATGTTGGCCATCCCACAACCCAGAATCTGGCAAAATACGATTTACGTCGTAAGTTTCACAGTGCATTTTGTTGACGCGATCAACGCAGGCCTCATCACTTTCTTTATCAACATAAGAGCCTGGGTAAACACGAACTAAATCTGCTTTGTAACCCGCAAGGCCTGCGCCTTTTGAAATATCACCCAACATCAAGTTTTTTTGTCCACCAAAATAACGTTGTTTAATTTCTACTGGAGTTAAAGCGCGACCAGAAAGTCCATTTTCTTTAGGTTCTAAGTTGGCCAAACCTTCACAGCCGCCAATAAACACTAATTTAATGCGATCAAAAAATCTTTTTAAAATAGGAAATTTATTTTTACTTTGTATCACTGTTTGAAAATACAAAGCACGATTACCTAACTCAATGTTTTCACCAAATTGATTGGCGTATCCAGTGTCCCATGTATTGTCGCTTTCAAAACCCATCCCTAATAAATGGTGCCCGTTAATGATAAAAACTTCGGGCTGAATATTTTTTGCTTCAAGGTCATCAAACCATTTCAACATGTTTTGATTCATCAACGGAGTCAGCTCGTTTTTAAGTTCAGAATTTTGGCGCGTAAGGCCGGCCTGATGACTCCATTTGCTGACTGCAAATGGATTATCTTTTACATCAAGATTCGGGCGCAAAAGAATGACGGGTCTATTTTTAAACTGTGAGTTCGGCCGCAGAAGTTCTTCAACCACATATTTTGATAGTTGAGTGTTGCCTAAGTTGACATGCACAACGTAAATAGGTTTTACACTTTGCGCATTTAGCGTCACCGTACCAATTAAAGTTAACAGAATGCTTATAAGCTTTAACATATTTGATCTCGTTTGTTGCGTTCGTTGAATTCGTCTTTACTGGTGACTTTGCAGATTTGGTTCCAAAAGACTCAAACTTGATAACATGAGTAGTTTAAACACTACTTAAAACTACTCATGAGTTATTTAAACTTGACTTTAAACTACTAACGAGTAAAATAAGTCTTATGAGCAAAGGCGAGCCTCGCTACTTAACTTCTATAATCAAAAGCATCCTTAATCGTAAAATGGTTTTTATTGGTGGGCCTCGCCAAGTCGGAAAAACCACAACAAGTCTGCAATTTTTAAGTCCCAGTTCGCCACAAAATCCTCAGTATATAAATTGGGATCGCGAATCAGATCGAAAATTAATTTTAAAAGACCAAATTCCCCTGGAAAAAAAATTAACTGTCTTTGACGAGATTCATAAATACCGTAATTGGCGAAATTTAATGAAGGGTCTTTATGATAAGTATCACGAAGACCACCAATTTATAGTCACGGGCTCGGCCCAGCTTGATTACTTCAGAAAAGGCGGAGACTCGCTTTTAGGTCGATATCGTTATTTGCGTCTGCATCCTTTTTCATTGTACGAGCTATCTAAAAATCCAAGCGCAAGTGATTTAAAAACTTTATTGAAATTTGGTGGCTTTCCAGAGCCTCTTTTTTTGCAAAATGAAAACGAGCATCGGCTGTGGCAAAATGAAAGAATGAATAAAGTTGTCTATGAGGATTTACGGGATCTACAAAATGTTAAAGAAATTTCTTTACTTTTGATGCTGGCTGAAATTTTACCATCAAAGGTGGGCTCGCCGCTTTCGCTTAAAAATTTAGGCGAAGATCTGCAAGTCTCGCAGCCAACAGTTGAAAAGTGGGTGGATTTGCTTGGTCATCTTTATTATTGTTATCGTGTTGCTCCTTTTGCTTCGCAAAAAATACGCGCCGTCAAAAAACTTCAGAAAGTTTATTTATGGGATTGGTCGCAAGTCGAAGAAGAAGGTTTTCGTTTTGAAAATTTAGTGGCAAGTCAATTACTTAAGTATTGTCACTTTATTCATGATACCGAAGGGCACACTATGGAGTTGCGTTATTTACGAGACACCGACGGCCGCGAAATAGATTTTGTTGTCCTACAAAACAAAAAACCTCTTTTTGCAGTCGAGTGCAAGTCTGGAGATCGTCAGCTGTCTAAGCATATTAACTATTTTAAAGACCGAACTCAGATTCCAGAATTTTATCAAGTGCACATGAAAGAAAAAGATTTCGGAACGGCAAAAACAGGCCGAGCAATGCCTTTTGTAAAATTCTGTAAAGATATTTTAAGGGTTTAGCGATTATAATTACGAAGCTTGTCGTTTTCAAACTCAAGCACTTTAACCAAGGTTTTAATATCAGCGAGCTCTTGTTTTAAACTTTGAATTTGATTTTCTTTTTCATGAAGCACTTGCGTGTAAGCTTTTTTTAAATCTGTCAGCAAGCGATTTGCTGCCGTGATCACAGATTCGCTTGCTTCTATGTGAGCCGGCTGTTGAAAGTGCGAATTTTGAAGAGCACTCATTTGGGCATTCTCCTGCGAGATGCGCGCCGATTTGGTTTGAACTTCACTTCTTAGGGAGGGGCGATGTTCATCGGCGTTCATTTGAGTGCTCTTTTCGTCATCCAGGATCAAATATTTGCCATCATCAAACCGAAATTGGATATCCTCGGTTTTAATTCGGCGACGTAAAGTTGATATACTCACTTGGTGTTTCATTGAGTATTCAGCTAAAGGTAGCCAGCTTGCGCTTGTTGACATAGATCTCCTCGACTACTCAAGCCTAACATAGACGAAAAGCTTGTCAAATATCCAATATGAAATAGTCTTAAGTCTTGGTTAATCATTTATGAATATTCAAAAAAAGAAAAAAATTGCTTTAGTACTCAGTGGAGGCGGCATCAAAGCGGCGGCTTACCATATTGGAGTTTGCCTAGCCTTAAAAGAAAAGGGCTTCGTTTTTTCTGGAGGCTCGAAAGAGTTGGTTCGTCAGAAATATCCTGATTATTCAAATGATGCGAAGCAAAACTCGCCCGTGATAAAGCTGTACGTGGGTTCTAGCGCAGGAGCTTTTGTGGCTTCTGTTTTAGCTTCGGGCAAGTCTTTAGAGTCTCTAATCACAGCCTTTCAAGTGGGTCTGGGAAACTCGCCTTTTTACAAAATACCTAAAGAAGAGCACGTAAAACCTATTGGTTACCGCCATATTTTTAACCTCAATTCACGTCGAATGCTCAGCTGGTTACCTGAGTCTTTATTGCAAAAATCTTTACTAACCGGTGGCTTCGAAGTTTTTTTAAAAAAAGGCTTTAAACTGAATGGTCTTTTTAATGCGAATGGCATCGAAAGATACTTGCGAAAATATATTTTGGATGAAAATGAATTTTCACGACTGGGCGTCGAACTTTACATTGTGGCAACGCAATTAAACCACTCACGCAAAAGTATTTTTGGCCCTTATTTAGAAAGTACAAAAACAGAAACAACGAAATACATAGGTTACACAAAAATATCCGATGCAGTTGCGGCATCGACTTCGTTACCGCCAGTGTTTGCACCTTACCCGATTACGAAACCTGACGGAAAAATTATTTATCATTATGACGGAGAAATTCGCGACACGTTAAGCACGCACATCGCGGCCGACCATGGGGCCGATTTAATTATCGCGTCGTATTCGATGCAGCCCTACCAATACTCACCCGAGGTCGGCTCATTGCACACCTATGGTATGCCCGCAATCATCAACCAAGCCCTGTATCAAGTTCTTGAACAAAAAGTCGCAAAACATATTTTGTTTCAAAATCAAAAAAAAGATACTTACTTGGCAACTAAAAAAGCCTGTGAAGAGCTGAATTTGTCTGTCGCAGATAAAACTAAAATTTTAAACGGACTAAAAATTAATTTGGCCTTTAACCCGGATGTTGACTATATCTACATAGCTCCGCGCCCGCAAAATTACGAAATGTTTTTTGCAGACCATTTTTCACTCAACCCAAGTATCCTAGAAAAAATACTTCGAATCGGTTTTAAGTCAGGCCTACAAGTTCTGCGCGAATATATTTAGGCTCGCCTTAAAGAATATTAGCCCAAACTTTTTTCGATCAACTGAAATAGTGGACCACTTGCAAGTCCTAAAACAATAATCAACAAAGCGGCGATCACAACAGTTAAAGTTGTTCCGAAATGACTTTCATCTGCCACATCGCAATCACCGTCACGCATGTACATCACAACTATGGGTCTTAAGTAATAGAATACACTGATCACAGAGTTCAAAACGCCCCACAAAGCCAACCACAGTAAGCCTTCGCTAACGGCCGCACTAAATAAGTAAAACTTCCCGAAAAACCCCATCAGTGGCGGAATTCCAGCTAGCGACAACATAAATATAGTTAAGCAAAGTGCTAGCACAGGTTGATTTTTAGCAAAACCGGCTAGGTCGTCTGTTTGAATGACTGAGTTTTCATTTTTTTCAATCAAACTAACAATCGCAAAAGCACCAAAAGTCATCAGCGCGTACGAAAGTAAATAAAAAACGACGCTTGCGGCTCCAAAAGCAGAACCCTGGCTGATGCCTGCCGTAATTGCACCAACTAAAATATATCCCGAGTGCGATATTGACGAATACGCTAAAGTTCTTTTTAAGTTTGTTTGCACCAAGGCCGCCACATTACCAACCGTCATCGTGATCACAGCAAACCACTGCATAATCGTAAATAAATTTTCAGATCCAACCAAAGGCTTCGTCGCAAGTAATCGCAAAAACGCAGCGAACGAAACTGTTTTTACAGCCGTCGCCATAAAAGCTGTTACGGGCGTCGGGGCTCCTTGATATACATCGGGCGTCCAAGCATGAAATGGCGCAATCGAGACTTTAAAACAAAAGCCTAAAATAACAAACGCGGCTCCAAACATAAAAAGTTTATTTGTTTTAATTAGAACAGCCGAGGTTTCCATCAAATCTAAAATGTTAACGGTTCCGGCGCTTCCAAAAATAAAAGAAATTCCATACAGAAAAATGGCTGAAGCAAACGATCCCAAAACAAAATATTTAATTGCAGCTTCTTTTGAAATTTTTTGTTCATGCGACATTGCAATCATCAGATATAAAGATAACGACATCAGCTCAAGCCCAATAAAAATCGTGATCAGATCAACGGCCGACACCATGATCATCATTCCCACAACTGAATTCATCGCCAAGAAAATTAGTTCAGAAAACTGTTCGCCCCGAGTCGCTGGGTTTTCGTACATCAAGATCATTCCGCCCGCTGCAGAAATAACAGCGATTAACCCCATCCATTGCGTCAGCCCATCAAAAACAAGTTGCCCGTTGAAGGCGGTTGGTACGGTATTTTCTGCTCCGCCAACCCCTGCAAAGACAATCAACAATCCTGCCGCTAAAGCCAATCCAATCAAAGAGCTAATGATCGTTGCTGTTGGGCTTTGTTCAACATTGCCTCGTAAAACCTTAATTGTGATGGGTAATAAACTAAATAAAAACAAAACAATCATCGGCGAAATAAGCAAAATGTCCGAAATTCCAATGCCACCCGTGTTCATAAGTGCTGATGCGTTCATTTATTTCTCCTGTGTGATATCGGCTAAAGGAATTGTGTAGTTGTGTTTGCTGTTAATTAAATTTGAAACACTGGCTTTCGAAAAATCCATAAAATGATTCGGAAAAATTCCCATCCAAAAAATCATGACAACCATCGGAATTAAAACACAAAATTCACGCGCGCTTAAATCGTGAAGCGCATGATGAGGGTCTTTTTCTGAGGCCTGTACGATTTCTCCTTTGGGGCCAAAGAAAACTCGCTTCACCATCCACAACATGTAAGCCGCCCCAAGAACAACGCCTGTTACAGAAAACACGGCCACAATCGGAGAGTACTGATAAGCTCCTAGTAAAATTAAAAATTCGCCAATAAAACCATTCGTTAAAGGAACGGCGATCGAAGACATCGTTACGACGACAAACACAATTGTGAAAAGCGGCAATGCGCTTGCAAGACCACCGTACTTAGAAATTTCACGCGAATGCGTTCTTTCGTAAATCATACCGATCAACAAGAATAACGCCCCTGTCGAAATACCATGATTGAGCATTTGATAAAGTGCGCCGTTAACTCCGTACGCATTCATCGCAAACATGCCGATTAAAATATACCCCATGTGCGAAACTGAAGAGTACGCTACAAGTTTTTTAACATCGGGTTGAACCATTGCGACTAATGCGCCGTAAATAATTCCAATCACGCCGACGGCAATAAAAATCCATGCGTAATGTTCAGCCGCTTCGGGAAACAGTGGAATCACCCAGCGTAAAAAGCAATAGGTTCCCATTTTGAGCATGACTCCAGCTAAAATAACCGAGCCCGGAGTCGGGGCCTCAACGTGGGCATCTGGAAGCCACGTGTGCAGCGGAAATATCGGAACCTTAATCGCAAAAGCTAAAGCAAATGCAAAAAATAATAACGTTTGTGGAGTAAAAAACTCACCGGCAACAAACGGAATGTTTAATTTATAAAAATCTAAAATACTGGCGCTGATACTACCGCCCGTTACTTCAGGAGTAAGTCGCATCATAAAAATAATTGCAAGCAACATCAAAACGGAACCCGCCATAGTATAAATAAAAAACTTGATCGTTGCATAAATACGACGAGACCCGCCCCAGATACCAATTATAAAATACATCGGCACTAATGAAAGCTCCCAAAAAACATAAAACAAAATAGCGTCCATCGCTAAAAAAGATCCCAACATCGCTGTTTGCAGAACAAATAAAGCGGCGTGAAAGCCCTTTATTTTTTGATCGATTGTGTTCCAAGAAGCTAAAATAATAATCGGCACCAAAAATGTGGTCAACATCACAAGCATGAGGGAAATTCCATCGATCCCTAAAAAATAAGATATTCCAAAGCGTTGAATCCAGGCTGTTTTTTCGACCATCTGAAGCGCCGCGGTTGAGGAGTCAAATCTTTGCAGCAGGCCCAAAGATAAAACAAATTCGATCAGTGAAAAACCCAAAGCTAAATGGCGAACTGAGTTTTTTTGCGGCCACAAAGACACGATGATCGCAAAAACAAATGGTAAAAATATTATCCCTGTTAAAATCATAAGCTACCTCATCAACACGTAAGAAAGAGCAACCACCACACCAACGCCAATGTACATTGCATACTGCTGCATATTTCCGTTTTGCAATGAACGAACAAAAGAACCAGCGCCGCGAACTAAATCTGTTATTTTGTATGTTGTTTTATCAATTAAATTTACATCAACATAAAACCAAATATTTTTACTGACATTCACAAGCGGATTGATAATTCCGCCGTAATAAATTTCATCGACTAAATATTTTTGATTAACAAGATTATAAATTGGTCCAAAAGCTTTTGCGACTTTAGCCGAAGATCCCTCTTTCGAAGTGTACATCACATAGGCCGCGATTGCCGAAATCGATGCTAACCCAACCGAAATTCCCATGAGTGTCCACTCAAGCGCTTCGTGGCTGGCCTCATGGGCAACGGTTTCAACTTTTGGTAATTCTCGAATCAAAGGATGAAGCCACTCTTCCCAAAAGTTGGGGATCGCGCCGAAGTTTTCAGAAATCACATGCGGAATTCCAACCCAACCGCCAACAACAGATAATAAAGCTAAAACAATTAACGGAATTGTCATGCTCAGTGGGCTTTCATGAGGATGAACGCTTTTATCAACGCGTGATTTTCCCCAAAAAGTTAGCGCCATCAAGCGAGTCATATAAAAAGCTGTCAGCGCCGCACCCAAGGCGCCCGCAGCCCACAGCAGTGGGTGGCCCGCGCTTGACGAAAACGCTTGCCACAAAATTTCATCTTTAGAAAAGAATCCTGCAAATGGAGGTATTCCAATAATCGCAAGCCATCCCAAGAAAAAAGTTGCGTGCGTGATCGGTAAATATTTACGAAGCCCGCCCATCTTTCGAATATCTTGTTCTTCGTGCATGGCGTGAATCACAGATCCCGATCCCAAAAACATCAAGGCTTTAAAAAATGCGTGAGTCATTAAGTGAAACATTCCTGCTCCAAACGCTCCCACTCCCACGGCTAAAAACATATAGCCTAACTGCGAAACAGTCGAGTACGCCAAAACTTTTTTAATATCAAATTGAGTTAAACCAATCGTCGCCGCAAGAACGGCCGTCGACGCTCCGATAATTGCAATCACCATCATCGTGTTCGGTGCAGCTACAAAAAGTGGGTTTAGGCGCACGATCATGTATACGCCCGCGGTCACCATCGTCGCCGCATGGATCAATGCTGACACCGGAGTCGGCCCGGCCATCGCGTCGGGTAACCAAACATAAAGTGGAATTTGCGCCGACTTTCCTGTCGCTCCGATAAAAAGCATTAGCGTTCCAAGAGTCACAGCCCCCAACCAACTTGCTTCAAGAGTGGTTGGCGCCAGCGCGTTGAGCTCGTGCATGTTTAAAGTTCCGAAAGTCGCAAACAAAATAAACATCCCAATAATAAAAGCCGCATCACCAATTCGATTTGTGATGAAAGCTTTCATACCAGCAGCGGCTTTAGCTGAATCGTTAAACCAAAAGCCAATCAATAGATAAGAGCAAAGGCCAACGCCCTCCCAGCCCACAAACATCGTCAGCAAAGAGTCTCCCAAAACTAAAATCAACATATTAAAAATAAATAAATTTAAGTAAGCAAAATATTTTGTAACGCCCTTATCGTGGTGCATGTAACCGATTGAAAACAAATGAATCAAAGAACCAACGCCTGTAATAATTAAAATCATGATCGAGCTGATTTGATCGACAACAAACCCCGCGTTAATTTTAAACTTATCAACAGCGATCCATTCAAAAAAGTTTGCGCTAAGTGTTCTTGCTTCAGCCGGAAGATTGACTAAGTCTAAAAACAGCGTGACCGCACAACCGAAGGACACCACAACAGCCAAAGTCGCAATTGTTCCTGCGATTAAATAATTCGAGCTTCGAAAGCGCGCGCCGTTGATTAAAAAACCAACTAGCGGACTTAATAATAAAATGGCAATTAGAATTTCGTGGCTCATGACTATCCCTTCAAGTGCTCGAAGAATCGAATATTAACTTCTTTAAATCTTTTAAAAATAGACACCGCCAAAGCCAGGCCCACCGCAGCCTCTGCCGCCGCGATCGTCATCACAAAAAACACAATAATTTGGCCTTCGGTTCTGGCTGTATAATTTGAAAAAGTAATAAAACTGATGTTCACAGCATTTAACATCAGCTCAATCGACATTAATAAAACAATAAGGTTTCGTCGCAACAAAACACCCGCCATGCCCAACGAAAAAAGTATCGCCGACAAAACCAAGTAGTGTTCTGCGCCAATTGTGTTGATAAAATTAATCTCTTGCATGTGTTCCGCCCTTACTTCTAGAAAGCGCTACTGCGCCCACCGCAATCACCAAAAGCAAAACGCCCAAGGCTTCAAAACCAAAAATGTTTTTCAAAAAAAGCGCCTCAGACAAACGGCGCGTTCCATCGACACTGTTTTTTGAAACCTCAACAGCTTGTGTTGTGGTTTTCGCGGCCATTGTTAAACCCACGGTGACGGCTCCAACAATCAAGCCCGACAAAACCCCAACCGACGCAATTTTTATTGCTCCTGTTGATTTTCCGCGGCTGAAGGCTTGCAATTCATGTTTTAAATCGAAAAGCATCAAAACCATCACAAACAAAACCATTACGGCGCCCGCATAAACAATCAACTGAACGCCTGCTAAAAAATACGCGTTTAAAGTTACAAAAATTCCAGCAACGCTAACCATCGTCATAGCTAATGACAGCGCCGAAAAAATCGGATTCGTCATTAAAATAACCGACAAGCCACTGGCCACAGTCGTGAATGCTAAAAACCAAAATAAAAATGCATCTGCAGTCATAATGTCTCCTGATGTAATCAACTAAAATTTAAAATACGACGTCACAAAAATAATTGTCGCTGTCACGATCGTGTTGCCAAGCGCCCAAGGAAGCATTGTCTTCCAGCCCAGCTCCATCAGCTGGTCATATCGAAAGCGCGGCAAAGTCCATCTGACTTGAATAAAAATCCAAAGAAAAATTGCGAACTTTACATTGTAAGACAAAAAGTGCAGAACCGTATTAAATATGCTGGCCGCCGTGTCGTTTCCAAAAATTGAAAGGCCCCACTGATAAACTTCTTGCGGAGTAAAATTCCAAATGCTGTAACCGCCAAAAAAGAACGTCGCCATCAGTCCCGACGCAATCATCATGTGCCCATATTCACCAATAAAAAACATCAGCATTTTAAAGCCGCCGTATTCAGTGTGAAAACCGGCAACAAGTTCGGCTTCGCCTTCGGCCAAGTCAAATGGCAGGCGATTTGATTCGGCAAAAGCCGCGGCAAAAAATAAAATCATTCCAAGCGGTTGATAAAAAATTCCCCAATTCGGAAGCCAGCTTGCGCCGATTGTGTAACCAAAAGCCTGAAAGCTAAGACTGCCTTGCTGAGCTTGAATCATTTCGGATAAGTTAAAAGTTCCGTACAATAAAATCACACCAACAATTGAAAGCCCCAATGCCAGCTCATAAGAAATAATCTGAGCCGAGGCGCGAAGAGCCCCCATCAAAGAGAACTTGCTGCCAGAGCCCCAGCCCGCCATCAATATCGTGTAGGCGGCTAAAGAAGAAATCCCTAAAATAAAAACGATACCAACATTGATTTCGTAACCCTGAATTAAAAATGTCGAATCGCCCAACTTCAGCGGAGTCGACATTGGAATCGCCATATAAGCAATCGCAGCAGGAATAAGCGCAAACACAGGCGCGGCATAAAACATAAAGCGATTTCCTTTTTCAGGAGCAAAATCTTCTTTAGTTAAAAACTTAACAGCGTCGGCTAAAAGCTGAACAAGACCCAGGGGCCCAACTCGGTTCGGACCAAAACGATTCTGGATAAATGCAGAACCTCGTCGCTCAAGCCAAACCAAAATTGGCACCGCTTGAACCATCATCAAAAAAACTAAAATTGTTTTTACTAAATTAATCGCAATTTCAAAAGTACTTGTTCCCATTGATGTCATAGTTAGTCCCACTCCAACGCTTTTGATTTAATTTCCCACCAAAGACCAAAAATAAACACCGCCAAAAACAGCGCCATTGACCCAAAAACAAAAAGTCCCTGGCCCGAAGCAATAAACTGCTTAAAATTAACCGCCCACGGGTACATAAAAATAATTTCGATATCAAAAAGAATAAATAAAATAGCCGTCAAATAAAACTTCACAGAAATTTTGGTATCTTTTTTTTCTTCAACAGGAATTCCACACTCGTAAATATCAAATTTAGCTTGGCTTGTTTTTTTTGCCATGCCGCCTGTCCATCTTGCTAAATAAATTAAAATAACTCCAAAGACCGCGATAAATATCGTGATGAAAATAACTCCACCTAATGGCATGACGGCTCCTTATTTGATAAATCAGCGCTGTTGCTCGTTTTTTATTTTTTCAATCCCTTAGTTATACAAAGCTCAGACAAAAAAACCAAATAAAAACCGAGCTTTATGTTGTTTGCGACGAAGTCTTTGCGTAGAACAGTTTTTGATAAATTCCAGTGACCTTTAGCTCTCTTTCAAGCACTATCTGAAACTTATTTCTATGAAACATCTAACGACAAACACGCGACTTGAAAATTTATTGATTCATGGTTTGTCGAAAGATAAATCTTTGCTCAATATTTTAGGGTGCTCATCAGACGCGGCTATTTCTTATTTTTTGTCTCAATCTTTATCTAAAGAAATTAATGATTTACCAAAGGTTGCTGTTGTTTCTAGTTTAGAGCATGCGCTTTTTTTTGAACAACAATTGAGCTTTTTTTCTGATGAGTTTCGTTGTCATGTTTTACATCCGCTTGATGTTTCGCCTTACTCGGGGCTTTATCCTTCGCCGATTTGCAGTCGTTCAAGAGCGCGATTTTTATATTGGGCCGCGAACGCACAAAAAAATGACATTTTTATTGCGCCAGTTTCTGCGTTGATGCAATTGTCAGTTCCATTTTTTTCTTTCTCAAAAAATTGTCAAAGATTTAAAATTGGCGACGACCTTCCTACAAATCTAGCAGAATATTTTAATTCTTTGGGGTACCAATCAGCGCCGTTGGTTGAAGATGTTGGTCAGTACAGTTTGCGCGGTGGAATCGTCGATATTTTTTCACCCGCAGAAGATTTTCCAATTCGACTTGAGCTTTTTGGAGATCAAATCGAATCCATGAGAACTTTTTCGCTCACTGACCAACGCAGCTTAACCGAAACAAAAGTTTTAAATCTTTGTCCCACTCTTGAAGTTCAATTCCTAGATGAAAATATTGAAAAAGTTATTCTGGGCTTTAGAAAAGATCTTTTAAATCGCGAGGCACCAAAAGCCGAAATCGAAGATGTCGTTAGAAATATTTCTTTGAAGAATTATTTTCCTGGATCAGAGTTTTTAATTTCAAACTGTTATGATCAATTGTCTTTTTCTTTAGATCACTTCAGTTCGGGAGTTCATCTTTTTTTGATTGATCCCAGCGAAGTTTCTCGCGCCGCGGATGAAGCTTATCAAAGCTTGGTTGCAGACTTTAAAAGCGAAGCGCCACATGTTTTTCATCCACCCTTAGAAAAAATTATTTTGCCTTACGAAAGCTTTAAATGGCCTGCAGATTCAAAAGTTTTTCAATTTTCTAGATTAGCTTTTTTAGAACAGGCTGGCACAAACGAAGAGCGCATTGAATACAATGTTGGGCCTTTAACCGAATTTTCTCAACTGGCTCAAAATATGTTGCCTGGGTCGGATGTGTGGCTGGCGGCGGCCAAGCCTAAAGTTATTTCGTGGCTTGAAAACGATTATAAGGTTTTTATCTCAATCAAAAATCAAACTCAGATTGATCGGCTAAAAACTTTACTCGAAAAAATGGATCTTCGTTTTCAAGTGGCTGCGGCAGATGAGTACTTGTGGGATTCTTGGCTTCAAGATCAAAAACGCTTAACAATTATTCCGCGCCTTCTTAGCGAAACCGCTTCGTTGCAAGAAGAGAAAGTCATTTTTCTTCGCGTCGATGATTTTTTTGGACGCAAACAGCGCGCTAGTAATCAAAACGCCTACGAACAGTTTTCTGCGAAAGCAAAAAGTTTAGCTTTCGGAGATTTAAAACCAAGCGACTTGGTTGTTCACATCAAGCACGGGGTCGGCGTCTACGAAGGCTTAAAAATCATGAATATCGGCGGAGTTGAATCCGAATTTATTCAAGTTGCTTACAAAGATAAAGACAAACTTTATTTACCCGTGTACCGAGTTGGTCAGTTGCAAAAATTTTCTGGTGCTGCACAGACAGGTTTATTAGATAAGCTTGGCGGCACCGGCTGGGAAAAAACAAAAATCAAAGTGAAGTCGCATCTTCGCGATATCGCTGCCGAACTTCTTCAGCTTTATGCCAAACGAAACGAAATGCATCGATTGCCTATTGAGTTAGATGAAATTGCTTACAATAAATTCCAAAAGTCTTTTCCGTTTGACGAAACAGACGATCAAATTAAAGCGATCAATGATATTCAAAAAGATTTTCACGGAACAAAGCCCATGGATCGACTTGTGTGCGGGGATGTGGGTTTTGGAAAAACTGAAGTTTCGATGCGAGCGGCATTTCAAGCTGTACAATCGCGAAAGCAAGTTGCCGTGCTTGCGCCCACAACTGTTTTAACATTTCAACATTTAGAAACATTTAAAAAACGTTTTACAGGTTGGGATCTCAACATCAAATCTCTTAATCGCTTTGTCTCTGCGGCCGACCAAAAGAAAACTTTAGCTGAACTTAAAGAGGGAAAAGTTGATATTCTGATTGGAACTCATCGCATCCTCAGTAAAGATATTGTCTTTAAAGATTTAGGCTTACTGATCATCGATGAAGAGCAAAAATTTGGGGTCATCCATAAAGAAAAAATAAAAAAATTTAAAACAGATGTCGACACGCTAACTTTATCGGCAACTCCGATTCCGCGAACATTGAACATGAGCTTCACCGGCATGCGCGATTTATCAATCATCAACACAGCCCCTGTCGACCGGCTTCCCACAAGAACTTTTATTTCAAAATTCGATACAGAGCTGATTCGTAAAGGCATTCAATCCGAAGTGGCGCGCGGGGGGCAAGTTTATTTTATTCACAACCGCGTGCAAAGTATTTATGGAATCGCCGACGAGCTTCGCCAAATTTTACCTGATGTACGAATGAAAGTGGCACACGGCCAAATGAACGAAGAAGATCTTGAACACGCGATGCTTTCTTTTTTCAATCACGAAATCGATGTTTTAATTTGCACGGCCATTGTTGAATCAGGAATGGATGTTCCACGCGCCAACACCATGTTCATCGATCAAGCGCATATGTTTGGGCTTTCACAACTGTATCAGTTGCGCGGTCGAGTCGGGCGAAGCAAAGCGCGCGCATTTTGTTATTTGCTTTTACCAAAAGATAAAAAAATAGAAAAAGACGCCCAAGAACGTCTTAAAATTATTCAAGATAACTCGGCCTTGGGATCAGGAATTCGCATCGCACAATACGATCTTGAACTTCGCGGAGCAGGAAATATTTTAGGCGACGATCAATCGGGCCACGTGAACTCAGTCGGCTACGAACTGTATATGGATTTACTTAATGAAGCTCTTGCAGAAGCCAAAGGCGAGCCTTTAATCGATCGCGATCTTGATCCCGAAATTAATTTACGCGTGCCTGCGCTGATTCCCGACAAATATATTCCGGACATTCGTATTCGCTTAAGTTATTACAAAGCTCTGGCCGACATTACTTCCCAAGAAGATCTGGATCGGATCGAAGACGAACTCAAAGATCAGTTTGGCGACATCCCCGAACCTGTGATTAATTTAATGGGACTCATGCTGATTAGAAAACAGTGCAAAGACTTAGGCGTTCGCGACATCAGCGCCGGCGCAAAAAATATCTCGCTTATTTTTACAGAGCGTACAAAGCTTAAACCCGAAACTGCCATCCAACTTGCAATGCGCGAAAACAAAAAATACTCGATCACACCCGATCAGCGCTTAAACGTTCGGATGAATAATATAACATGGTCTGCGGTCTACGAAGAGCTCGTTTATTTGCTGACGTTGATTTAAAACTCCATCTTAAATCCTAAACCAAGCTCAAGCCCAGAAGCTAAGTCAGGATCGCCTTCGCTGTTTGGATTTTTAGGATCATAGACTTCGTTAGACGCTAAGTGGTCAATCATGTACACGTCTAAAAATGTGTTTTGCAAACCCGACGATCTTAAGCCATCAATTTGCGTGTTCGTATCAATTGCTTTTTCGATCCAATTTAATTGAAATAATAAGCCAAATTTATAATTCAAAGAAATCTGTGTGGTTGCAGACTCCGGAGCTGCGACGGCAAGGCTCAGATCATCTTCTTCGATTTCAAATTGATGAGCGCCCACTTGAGCATAAGGAACAACCCAGGGCTCTTCAAAAAAGTTATCAGCGGCAAAGTTTAAACTGGCACCAACTCTTTTTAATGTTAAGTTTCTTTCGTGACTGTTAAATAATCCCTTTATGCTACCCTGGGCATAATTCGCCAATACAGAAATTGAGCCCAATTTAAAATTTAATTTATAACCCAGTTCAGCACCTATTAGATCGATACGATCTGTGTCGATAATTTCTTCGACATAAGCGTCGCGATAAAGCGAATAATAGTCGACCGGATAAAATTTTTCATATGTAACCGAAAATAAAATGCCATGTCGACTGCGTCTTTGTTTGTAGCTTAGCGAAAGATCTTCTGGTTTTTCCAAAACAACTTCTCCGCTTTGAAGCGTTTCGCTTTCAGAAAAAAACGAATTGTCTGTGTTGGAAAAGTTTTTGTTTTCGGGGTCTTCAGAAGTATTTATTTTTCCAATCGAGTCATCTGTTTGATTAGTTGCAGCGCTTGGCTGATCGACTTGTAGCGCTTGACCAGGGTCTTCAATTTCTTGACCTGGCGCTACGATTTGTTCACCCGTCGAATCAAGCACAGGGGCTGGTGGCTCTTCTTTTGTTAAAGTTGAATCGGCAAACTGATCTTCGAAATCATCGTCTGCAAAAGCGCTTGAAAAAAGAAATGTGGGGATGAAAAAAAACAGGATGAAAATCTTCATCCTGTCATTATGACTGTCTTTTAATTTTGCGGCATCGAACTAAAGTCTGGTTTTATGAACAACTAGATCTAGTGATAGTATTTTAGTGCTTAACCATCGTCATCGCAGCCCGCGCTTTTGAAGCCTCGGCTTGCTCATGTTCGTATTCGAAATCAGTTAGGCTTTCTTTTCCAAGCTTTGCTTCTGCACTTTTAAGATTGGCTAGCGCAGTTTCAACAACAACTTCTTCGGGTAATTGAATAAACTCAGCCAAAAGATTTACGGCTTCAGGGACGACTTCACAGTAACCCCAACTTAAAACTGCTTTATAAGTTTTATCTTGGCCTTTGATTTTGTATTTCAAAATCCCCGTTCCTAAAGTCGTGATCAACGGAGAGTGCCCTGGTAAAATTGTCATTTCTCCAGAATAAGCGGGAACTGTGACCTCGGTGATCTCTTGGTCAAAAACCGCTTTTCTTTCGGGAGTCAAAACGTTCAGCTTAAACATTTTAAGCCTGCAACTTTTTAGCTTTTTCTACAGCGTCTTCAATAGTTCCAACTAAGTAGAAGGCTTGCTCTGGCAATGTGTCGTGTTTGCCATCTAAGATTTCACGGAAACCGCGAACAGTGTCTTTGATATCAACATACTTACCCGTTAAACCTGTAAACTGCTCGGCCACGAAAAACGGCTGAGACAAGAAACGCTGAATACGACGAGAACGCGCCACAACTAATTTATCTTCTTCAGATAATTCATCCATACCCAAGATCGCGATAATATCTTGGAGCTCTTTGTAGCGTTGTAAAATAATTTGTACATCACGAGCCGTTTTGTAATGCTCTTCGCCCACAACTTGTGGATCTAAAATTCGCGAAGTCGATGTCAATGGATGAACCGCCGGAAAAATTCCCATAGCTGCGATATCACGATCCAAGTTGGTCGTTGCATCCAAGTGAGTAAATGTCGTTGCCGGAGCTGGATCCGTGTAATCATCCGCAGGAACATAAACGGCCTGAACCGAAGTAATCGAACCTTGTTTTGTCGAAGTAATGCGTTCTTGCATCACGCCCATCTCGGTTGCAAGTGTTGGCTGGTAACCAACGGCTGATGGAATACGGCCAAGTAATGCAGAAACTTCTGCGCCCGCTTGAGTAAATCGAAAAATATTATCAACGAAAAAAAGAACGTCTTGTTTTTCTACGTCACGGAAATACTCGGCGATCGTTAAACCCGTTAAAGCCACGCGCGCACGAGCTCCAGGGGGCTCGTTCATCTGACCAAACACCAGCGCTGTTTTTGTGATAACGCCAGAATCTTTCATTTCATGCCACAGATCATTTCCTTCACGAGTTCGTTCGCCCACGCCTGCGAAAACCGAAAATCCACCGTGCTCAGTGGCGATATTACGAATTAATTCTTGAATCAAAACAGTTTTTCCAACCCCAGCACCGCCGAATAAACCAATTTTTCCACCTTTAGAATACGGCGCCAAAAGATCGACAACTTTAATTCCGGTCATCAACATCTCTTGCGAAGTTGCAAGGTCTTCAAACTTCGGAGCTGCTCTGTGAATGGGCCAAGATTCTTTTGTTTTCACTTCGCCCATTTCATCAATAGGTTCACCGATCACGTTAATGATTCGACCCAATACTTCGCGGCCAACAGGAGCCGAAATCATCGCGCCTGTGTTTTTGACTTCAGTTCCGCGGACTAAGCCTTCAGTTGAGTCCATTGAAATTGTTCGAACAACTCCGTCGCCCAAGTGTTGAGCCACTTCAAGAACAAGGTTAAATTCTTTATCAGAGATTGTTTTATTTGTTACACGCAAAGCTGTGTTGATCGCAGGAAGAGACGCGCTATCGAATTCAACGTCAACGACTGCTCCGAGGACTTGTTTAATTTTACCATTTGCCATTTTAACCACCCTTATCTCTTTTTTAAAATTATCACGTATAAATTTATTTTAATGATTCCGCGCCGCTGACGATCTCGGTCAGTTCGGTCGTAATTTTTTCTTGTCGTGCTTTGTTGTAATTTAAAGTCAGCTTGTTAATCATATCGCGCGCATTGTTCGAGGCGTTTTCCATCGCTGTCATACGAGCCCCGTGTTCAGAGGCCACTGATTCGGCCATCGCACGAAACACTTGCAAGTTGAAATTTTTTTTCAGTAAATCTTCAATAATCTTTTCAGGAGACGGATCAAAAATCATATCGGCTGCAAAACCTGAAGCTGAAGATTCAAACGAATTTTTTTCGATTTCAACCGGAAGCAAAGTTTCACAAACGACTTTTTGCGAAATCGCTGATTTAAATTCGTTATAGATCAAACGAATTTCATCGTAATGGCCTTCTTCAAATCGATTAATCAAGCTTTCTGCAATTGATTTTGCAAAGCCATACGAAACGTCTTTATCTAATTTCGTGAAGCTTTCAATCGGCTTTACATTTTTACGAGCGAAATAATCAATTCCACGCTTACCTATAAAAATAAAATCAATTTTTTCAAATTTGGTTTTATTATCAAAAATATATTTCTCGGCAAACTTTGTAATACCACTGTTAAAGGCACCACAAAGCCCGCGATCCGATGTTAAAACAACAAGTAACACATTTTTTACGTTTGCTTTTTTAACCATCAGCGGATGAGAAACTTTTTGCGTTGCTGCGATATCTGCAATCACATTTTTTAAAGTGATCGCATAAGGGCGCATGTTTTGAATTTGATGTTGCGCCTTACGAAGCTTCGCCGCAGAAACCAACTTCATCGCTTTGGTGATTTGCTGCGTATTCTTCGTCGAATCAATTCGTATACGTATGTCTTTTAAATTAGCCATAGGTCCTTAATTATTTCGTCGGTTGAAAAATGGCCGCAAACTCTTTAAGCGCAGTCGTTAAATCTTTTTTGAGCTCGTCTGACACTTGTTTTTTGTCTTCGATTGTTTTCAAAATGTTTGAATACTTTTGCTTCAAAAACTCGATCATCTCTTTTTCGTAGCGCTTAACATCTGTATCAGGAATTTGATCTGCGTAAGCGTTAGTAACTGCAAAAATCGCAGCCACTTGTTCTTCTACGCGTACGGGTTGGTACTGACCTTGTTTTAATAACTCAACAAGTTTACGACCACGAGACAATTGCTGCTGAGACGTTTTATCTAAATCAGACGCGAAAGCCGCAAAGGCTTCAAGCGCACGAAACTGTGCAAGCTCAAGTTTAATGGGGCCCGCAACTTGTTTCATCGCCTTCACTTGGGCAGATCCACCCACGCGCGAAACTGATTTACCGATTGAAATCGCAGGACGAACGCCTTTGTAAAATAAATCTGACTCTAAGAAAATCTGGCCGTCCGTGATCGAAATCACGTTGGTTGGAATATACGCCGAGATGTCTCCGGCCTGTGTTTCGATAATTGGAAGTGCTGTTAATGAACCAGCACCTTTATCATCAGATAATTTAGAAGCGCGCTCAAGCAAGCGGCTGTGAAGATAAAATACGTCTCCTGGATAAGCTTCTCGTCCTGGGGGGCGACGCAATAACAAAGACATTTGGCGGTAAGCCTGAGCCTGCTTTGTTAAATCATCGTAAATAATTAAAGCGTGGCGCCCGCTATCGCGAAAATATTCTGCCATGGCCGTTCCAGAGTAAGCCGCCAAAAATTGCATCGGAGCTGGGTCTGATGCGCTTGTTGAAATAATAGTTGTGTACTCTAAAGCACCCGCCGCGCGAAGTTTTTCAACAACCACAGAAACAGTTGATTGCTTTTGTCCAATGGCCACATAAAAACACTGAACGTTTTGGCCTTTTTGATTGATAATTGTATCGATCGCAATTGCAGATTTTCCCGTTTGACGATCCCCAATAATAAGTTCGCGCTGACCGCGACCAATCGGAACTAAAGCATCAATGGCCTTTAAGCCCGTTTGCATCGGCTCGTGAACACCTTTTCGATAAACAATTCCCGGAGCTTTTAATTCAACAACTCGAGAATGCGGAGTATTGATTGGACCTTTTCCGTCGATAGGACGTCCTAAGCCGTCGACAACGCGACCCAAAAGGGCCTCTCCCACAGGAACAGAAACGATTTTTTTTGTTCGCTTAACTTGATCGCCTTCTTTAATTGCGCGATCTTCTCCGAAAATAACCACACCCACTTGAGAAGACTCTAAGTTTAAAGCCATTCCCTGAATGCCGCCCGGAAACTCAACAAGCTCTCCGGCCATGACGTTTTCAAGACCGTAAACACGCGCAACTCCGTCTCCGACAGAAAGCACGCTTCCGGTTTCGGCGACTTCAACGCTTTTGTTGTATTTAGAAATTTGTTCTTTAAGGATTCGACCGATCTCGTCAGCTCTGATTTGCGCTTCCATTCTTATAGACCTCTCTTTGAAATATCTTCTTTTAATTTGTGAATATGAAATTGGGCCGAGTCATCAATTGTTAAACTTCCAACCGTGACTTTAAATCCTGACAACAAACTAGAATCTTTTTGAAACTTCAGTTTTACTTTTTTCTTAAGCGAAACAGAAAGTTTTTGCTCAACTTCGGCCTTGAAGGACTCATTGGGCTCGGTTGGGGCATACAAAACGCCCTCAGTTTCTCCGGATAGAGCACGAACCATCATTTGAAAACTTTCGTTGATTTCGGCTAAAAAAGAAACTCTTTCGTTTTCAACTAAAGTAATCATAAAGTTAAATGTTTCGGGTAAGCACTTTCCCTCAAGAGCCGCTTTTGCAACCATTGTTTTTGAATCAATCGAATTAAATGGGCTCGAGAAAAAATCTTTTATCTTTGCTTCAGAAAAAATTTTAGAAACTGCGTCGATTTCAAAAGCCAAAACACCAGCTTTGCCGGCGGCCGCAATATCGAACAGGGCTTGAGAGTATTTTTTAACAATAGCGTCTGAACTCATAAACTAGCCCCAGAAATTTGTTTTAGGAAGTGGCCTTCTGAATCTTTCGTCGTCTGCGCGCTTTGATCGACAACTTTTTGAGTTGCCGAAGCGATCGCTCCGCTCAGTATTGTCGTGCTGATTTCAGTTTTTGCTTTATCAAGCTCAGTCTTAATCACATTTTGAGCCTCAGCCTTGATGCGCTCTGATTGGTGCTCGGCTTCTTTAACCATATTAGCCATCATAAGGCTTGCTTCTTTGCGAGCCGCTTCGATTGATTTTGTTTCGCCAGACTCAAGCTGATTCAGTTTTGATTTTACTTCTTCGAGCGCGGCTTCCGCGCCCTTGAGTGCGCTTTTTGTTTTCTCAGCTTGCGCTAAAAAGTCTTGTTGGCGTTTTGCAAAAATATCAACAATTGATTTCTTAACTGCGAAAAAAATAATGACTAACAGAATTCCAAGATTGGCCGCTTGCCAACCGATTTTGTCAAATGGAATTCCCGCTTCGCCATGCCCTTCAGCGACTTCGTGCTCTCCAGCCGCTAACGCAGCCACAGATAATAAAAGAGCGCATGCAAACACCAAGTTTTTTTTCATGAAGTGGCTCCGGTTAGTTTTTTAGCAATTTCTTGAGAAACTTCTTCGGATATTGTTTTGATCGACTGCTGCGCTATGGCTTTCTGATTTTCAAGCTCTTTGCGAGCAGTCTCAACAGACAAGCTGGCAAAATCTTTTGCTTTACCCAATGAAATCGATGCCGCTTCGGCGCCCTGTTTTCTGGAGTCTTCAAAAATAGTTTTTACTTTTTCATTTATTTCGCGTGCGCGCACTTGAAATATTTGTTCAAGTTTTTTTGCTTCATCTTGTGTTTCGTTTGCTACTTGATCGGCACCCTTGGTTTGTTTAACTCGTTGGTCGTAAGCCTTAAAAAAAGGTCCATAGACAACAACTGTTAAAAAAGTGATTGTGATAATAAATAATCCAAACTGTATAAACGCAGTTTGATTGGCTCCAAGCTGTATCAATATTTCCATGATTGGCCTTTACTATATTAAATAGACCATTTGGGATAGCATCTTAATCTTTTAAGCGTCAAGAAGTTAGAGTTTAATGAATTTCAATTAGGCTTTTGGCACATAAGAGGCGCCCTCAAAAACAACACCTTCTTCAATTTTTAAACTCGGAGTTGTTACGGTGCCTCGAAAGTTTGCCGGCGGAATCATAACAACTTTGTTGTGCGCAACAATGTTTCCCTCAAACTGGCCTTTTAGGACGACAAAACTTGCTTCAATTTCAGCCTTAACATCGGCCGTTTCTGCGATGATCAACTGATCCCGAGTAAAAATCTCACCGCGAAATTGCCCCGATATTTTTGCTGTTCCGCTGTAAGATAATCGACCCTCAAAAGACGAGCCTTCTTCGATAAGCGTTGATACGGCCATTTCTTTTTCCATCAATTAAGCCTTCAGTTTTTCGTAGATTTGTGTGAGCTGATCATCCGTATAAAATTGAATTTCGATTTGACCTTTTCCTGCTTTGTATGAAATTTCAACTTTAGTTCCCAGCGATTTTTGAAGCTGATCGGCCAACTCTTGCGCAAGCTTGCTCGCAATATCAATGTGAGCTAAAGTTTTCACGTCATCGATGCTTGCTGAAGACCCAGCGCCGCCTTTTAAAATCTTTTTGATTTCAGTCTCGATCGCCCGAACAGAAAAACCCTTTTCAATACTTAATTTGGCTAAGCGTATTTGTTGAGCCTTGTCGTGAATAGCCAAGATCGCCTTGGCATGCCCCGAGGAAATCTGTTTTTGACTAAGCATTTCTTTAAGCTCCTTAGGAAGCGCCAACAACCGAAGCGCGTTTGCAACAGTTGACCTTTCTTTTCCTACTTTTTCGGCCACCTCAAGCTGCGACAAAGAAAACTCTTCGATCAAGCGCTGATAACTTTCGGCCTCTTCAACCGGGTCTAAATCTTCGCGCTGGACGTTTTCAATTAAAGCTAGCTGTAGGGCGTCTCGGTCAGATACATTTTTAATAATTGCCGGAACCTCATGAAGACCCGCAATCTGCGCGGCTCTCCAGCGTCTTTCGCCCGCGATGATTTCGAAGCCTCCGGCGTTTCTTTTTCTGACGGCAATGGGTTGTAAAATACCATTTTGCTTGATGGATTCAGCTAGCCCCTCTAGGGCTTGTTTGTCGAATGACTTGCGGGGCTGATAAATTCCTGGAACAAGCTTATCAATTGCGATAAACCAAATTTTATTTTCAATGTCGACGGGCTGGCTAGCCAAAGCTTTATCGGATTCGGGCCGCTTGGCGATCTCGGCTTGCTTAGCCACTGGTGGCGCCTGGGCTCCATAGTCAGCCAAGCCCTGAGCATTGTTTTCTCCAAGCAGCGATCCAAGCCCGCGACCAAGTCGTTTTTTGTTATTTGTTTCGTTATTAATTTCCATATTTTAGCGCCTATGCTTCTAAACTTTTGTTTTGTGCTACTTCAATGTTTTTAGTTCTTAGGATAAGTTCTTTTCCTAGCTCTAGATACATCAAGGCGCCTATTGATTTAGGATCATATCCGAAAATGGATACTCCGTGGCTGGGGGCTTCGCTTAATCGAACATTCCTTGGAATAATTGAGTTAAAAACTTTGTCTTTAAAGTGAGCTTGAATTTCCTCAACAACTTGATGGCCAAGATTATTTCGTTTATCAAACATTGTTAAAACAATGCCCTCGATATGAAGTTGTGGATTAATGCTTTTTTTGACTAGTCCGGCGGTATTCAAAAGCTGACTTAATCCCTCAAGAGCATAGTATTCACACTGAAGAGGAACCAAAAAACTGTTTGCAGCGGCTAAAGAGTTTAAAGTGAGTAGTCCTAGCGATGGCGGACAGTCGATAAACACATAGTCATAAAGAGCTGATACGCCCGATAAAGCGTTTTTCAAGCGATATTCACGCTGAGGCATATCCACAAGTTCGATTTCTGCGCCAACAAGGTCTGGGTTTGCTGTTGCAACCCACAAATTTTTGGTTGTAGATTGATAAACAACCTCTTGGATCATTTTTTCGCCGATTAAAACATGATAGATATTCGCGTCTTGAGTTTCATGCTTTTTAATACCTAATCCGCTTGAGGCGTTTCCCTGGGGGTCCATATCAATAACTAATACTCGGTGCGCCATCTGAGCAAGAGCGGCAGACAGATTCACGGTTGTGGTTGTTTTACCAACGCCGCCTTTTTGGTTAGCTATACATATTATTTTGATCAAGGGTCCTCCGGTGTGAAAATAAAAAATGCCGTATAAAGAATATTTCTGAACGGCGGCTTTCTATCAAGAAGTATTTCAGTTTTCTTTGAATTGATCCGATGTTCTACGTGGAACATTTATGAAAAACCTTTATTTTTTGATTTCTTTTATTTATTTACTAACTTCTTGTGAAAAGCCAGACGCACATCCTGAAGAACGCGATGAAATTTATCAGGATTTGCGCCAAGAGCTTGAAATTACAAGCAAGGCCCTTGAGTCTGAAGAAAAAAATTTAGAAAAATTAACTCTTGAAAAAGAAAATGTCGTTCCTCAAACTGGACAGATTAAATTCGCTCTTAAAAAAATATACGAAACGGAAAGCACGCTAACGAAGCTTAGACAACAAAAGCAATTCTTTGAAATAAAGCTTGAGCTTCGGAAAGCCGCAGACCATGAGCAGTATCTAAAAAGCCTTAAAACCAAAAAGCCTTGGCCGGACCCAGAAGAGGTGGCGACTTACAAATCAACACTTAAGCTGCAACGAGAAAAACTAAGTTGGGATAAAAACAAAGGTATGAAAAAAAATGTTCCACGTGGAACAAGTGCTCCGCCAGAAAAAGAAACAGCAGCCAAAGAAGAGTAATTTTAATCAATGCGCTCGGTGCGAACGACAAAAAGTCTGATGTCGCCAACGGGTAACGTGTATTCGCCTTCCATGTTCGGCTGCCAAACAGAGCAAAGCTGGGTCGGTATTTGCGAAACCTCGATGCTCCACTCGGCGGCCTTTAAGTGAAAAATCTGTCCCTTGCTTTTAACAGTTTTTCGTAAATTAAGTAATGCGCGCGGCAAAGGCGCATATCCTCGACAAATCGCTTGGTCTATCGAATCATTCGATAATTTCTCAATTTTAGTATTTAGAACAGACGCATTAGAAATAGAAAGAGACTCGACCGTGTGTTTTAAAAACTCACACTTTCGCTCATCAGAATCGACTAACACAACTTTTTGATCCGGATACAAAATCGCATAAACCAAGCCGGGGAAACCATTGCCGCTTCCTAGGTCATATAAATAATTGGTATTATTAGCTTTTTTTCTAACAATGTGTGATGCCATTATGCTGTCGGCAAAGTGTATCGCATCTGCGTGGGGTATTGTCTTAGATGAAACCAAGTTTACAATTTTATTAAATTTAATCAGCTCTGAATGATAGGCTTTAAGCTGAGCCCGTGTTTTTTCATGTAACTCTGGAAACCATTCTTTGATTCTCCAGTTAAGAATAATTTCAGCGGGCGGAGAAACTGCATTCAATTACAAATCCTTAGGCTGTGCGTTTGGTGTATTTCTTCCCTTCAAATATACCATAATGGCTTGCAAAGCAGAAGGGTTTACTCCACTGATACGTTCGGCCTGTCCTAAGGTTCTAGGTTTAACTCGAGTTAGTTTATCAATCTCTTCTCGAGACAAGCCTTTGATTAAAGAGAAGTTAAGATTCGCCGGCAGAACAAAGCCTTCTTGTTTTTTTGTTTGTTCAATAATCTCATTTTGTTTTTTGATATAGCCTGAATATTTAATTTCTATTTCAACAGCATCTGTCACGTCAGCTGAATCAAAAACTTCAAAGCCAACAGATTTTAAAGTTTCAAAATTAACTTCAGGGCGTCGTAAAAATTCTGCATAGGTCAATGGTTTCAATAAAGCCGACGAGCCCAGTGCGGTGACTTGAGCATTGGTTTCTGCTTTAGGATAAATCGATTCTGAATTTAATCTTGTGAAAAGATCTAATCTTTTTTGTTTGATCTGATCAAGCTGATCAAGCGCCTTTTCTGAAACGATTCCCAGCTTTCTAGAAATCTGCGCAAGACGATCAATTGTGTTGTCTTCGCGAAGCACTAGGCGGTGCTCGGCTCTTGAAGTAAACATACGGTAGGGCTCGCGAGTTCCTTTTGTGATAAGGTCATCAATTAAAACGGCCGTATAAGCGATATCGCGCTCTAAAATAAACTCTTCTTTTTGTAAAATTTTGTGAGCCGCATTTACGCCAGCCACAAAACCTTGAACAGCAGCTTCTTCGTAGCCACTAGTTCCATTAATTTGGCCGGCTAAAAAAAGGTTATCAATTTGACGTGTCTCAAGACGGTGATAAATCTGCGTTGGTTCGATATAATCATATTCAACTGCGTAACCGTAGCGAACCACTTTAACATTTTCAAGACCCGGTATAGTTTTTAAAAATTGATCTTGAACGTCTTCCGGCAACGATGTTGAGATTCCTTGAAGATAAATCAGATTGGAATTTAAACCTTCAGGCTCAAGAAATGTTTGATGAGACGCTCTTTCGCTAAAACGCGTGATCTTATCTTCGATACTGGGACAGTAGCGGGGTCCGACGCCTTCGATAACACCACAAAACATTGGTGACTTATCTAGATTCGCTCGAATGATGTCATGGGTTTTTTCATTTGTATTCGACAGATAACAGGCGACCTGCGGAAGATAAAAGTTTTTTTCAGACGTGTGGCTAAATGGATAAAATTTTTCATCGCCATACTGCGCAGTTGTTTTACTCCAATCAATGCTGTCTTTGTCTAAGCGAGCCGGCGTTCCCGTTTTTAATCTTTTCACTTCAAAACCAAATTGGGCCAGCT
The DNA here is from genome assembly GCA_043747435.1 of Bdellovibrio sp. Classification (GTDB taxonomy): domain Bacteria; phylum Bdellovibrionota; class Bdellovibrionia; order Bdellovibrionales; family Bdellovibrionaceae; genus Pseudobdellovibrio. Next base: position 93,897 of record JAYTPD010000012.1, read on the forward strand.
GATCTGAAAGACCTACCGAGGCCTGATCGCCAATGCGGCCGCCCGCAATTTGTTTTAATCCAAAGTGCATGACTCCGTTCATAAATGTGCCCGTTGTGATAATAACGGACTTTGATTTTATTAAAGAGCCATCTTTTAAAACCACGCCTTCGCAAACAGAACCCTTTAAAATAAGGCGGTGAACTTCGCCTTCTAAAATTTCTAAATTTTTTTGATTTTGAAGAGCCTGGGTTTGGATTTCTGAATAAACGTGTTTATCACTTTGAACGCGAGTTCCGCGAACAGCTGGGCCGCGGCTTGAGTTCAGTCTTTTAAACTGGATGCATGATCGATCGGCGGCAATTCCCATTTGTCCGCCCAAGATATCAATCTCGCGAACCATGTGACCCTTCGCAAGGCCTCCGATCGATGGATTACACGACATGTAAGCAATTCGCTTTAGATTAGTTGTGACGAGTAAAGTTTTAAGACCAAGCCGAGACGTCGCAAGACAAGCTTCAACCCCTGCGTGACCTGCTCCTACAACAATTATATCAAAATCGATCACTTCATCCTGCTTTTCGTTTTAAGTTACTTGCCTAAACAAAACTCTTTAAACACACGATCTAATATTTGATCGTCATATACGTGGCCTAAAATTCTTTGCAACGAAATCAGCGCTTCTTTCAGATACATCGCAACGAACTCGGCACCAATATTTTTTTCAAGCTCAAGGATTGATTTTTCAATCATTTGATTCGCGTAAAGCGCACCCTCAAATTGCCGAGCCGAAGAAAGAATTGCTTGGTTTAAATAATTTAGGCTGCCTAAACTTTCTTTGGCCTTTGTTAATACAGTGTTTCTTGTGCTTGAATCAAGGCATGAAGTGAAAACTACGCGATCTTCACCCAGCGTGGGGTAAGTGCCTTGTAATTTTTCTCTGATTTGTTCCAATTCAATTTTTGATTTTAGATCAGACTTATTGATTAAATAGACCGCATGTGAACTTTTAAATGCTTCGGCCATCTGAATCGATTCGGGCCAGTTCGCTTGATCATCTAAACTTAGAACAATTAACAAAACATCGGCGCGAAACGCTTCTTTTTTGCTTCGGTCAACGCCGATGAGCTCGACTTGGTCTTTTGTTTCGCGAATTCCAGCTGTATCGCTGATTTGAAATGTCAGCCCATCAAAAATAGTTTGGCTTTCAATGACATCCCGAGTTGTTCCCGCGATCGATGTCACAATAGCTTTATCGTCTTGAACAAGTAAATTTAATAAACTTGATTTCCCGACATTGGGCTTACCAACAAGAACTAGCTTCACGCCCTCTTTGATGACTTTACCCGCTTTGTAGCTTTCGATAAGTTGATTAATTTCGGCTACAAGAACTGACAGTTTTTTTAAAAGCTCTTGAGCGTCAACAACTTCGATACCTTCTGAAGAAAAATCAATCGAGGCCTCGATATGAGCTAAACACCAAGTTAAGTCTGATTCTATGTTTTCAAAATTTTTTGAAGTCGCGCCCTTTAATTGTCGTAAAGCAACTTTCGCAGAAAGTTCATTTTGGCTTTCGATTAGCGACAGAACTGATTCAGCTTGAACTAAATCGATTCGATTATTCATAAAAGCTCGAAACGTAAATTCGCCTGGTTCGGCCAATGAGCAGCCAACTGCAACTAACAAATCAATAATTCGAGTCGCTATATACGAACTACCATGACATGAAATCTCGACAACTTCATCGCCCGTATAGGATTGGCCTTTTGCAAAGTAAAGAATAACAACTTCATCCACTTTTTCATTTTTTAGGTCAAACAAATCAGCAAAGTAAGCCCGATGAGATTCAATTTTTTTTGTTTTTAATTTGGGGGCCAGCCCACTTACGAAATTAAGTGCCTTGGGCCCGCTGACACGAATCGTGGCGATGCCGCCGGTTCCTGGCGCAGTCGAAATGGCACAAATTGTCTGTTCACTTCGATCGCGCATAAAAAATTCTAAACCTTATTAATTTGTTTCTTCGGCAGCTGAATCATTTTCTGTATCAGCTGTCGTTGATTTAGCTGGGTAAATTTTAATTTTTTTATAAAGCCCATCGCCTAACGAGCGACTTTTAACTCGGCCATCAAGAGCCAAATACTGATGAACCACTTTGCGTTCTTTTGGAGGAAGCGCTCGGTAGTAGACAGACTTTCCTTGTTCAATAGCAATGGCCTTTAAGTGTTCTGCGCGCTCGATGAGCGCCGCTTCTGATTCTTGCCGGTAGCCACCACAGTCAACAATCACATTGGTTTGTACATCAGAAAAATGATGCTGCGTAACTCTTTTAACGATTAATTGAATTGCGTCTAACAACTGACCTTTATAATCTTTTAAAAGCGCTTCATCGCCCCCTGAAAATTCAATTTTCACGTCGGTCATATCATCTTTTTTAGATAAATTAAGTTCATATGAAAGATCAAATGCCCCCTTATCTAAAATTCCATTCAAAGTTGCTTCAACAACTGATTCAAGATCTTCCTTTTTTCCACTACCAAAAAGCTTGCTAAAAAATCCGGCCATAATTATCTCCTTGCTATGCAATTTTCTTTGCTGAGTTATCTTTTAATAAAAAGTACTGTTGAGTCGCGCCAAAAAGCGCACTGATAAAATTATAAAGCGTTAATCCGCTTGGTAAGCTAAACATAAATAAACCGAACAAAATCGGCATAAAGTTTAAAATCTTTTGTTGAGCCGGATCCATTGTTGAAGGAGTTAGCTTCTGTTGAAAAAACATGGTCACGGCCCCTAGAATAGGTAACACAAAAAAGTGATCGTGGACGCTCAGGTCAGTAATCCAACCGAAAAAAGGCTGCTGATAAATATCGATACTTGATCCGATTGTTCTCCATAAAGCAAAAAAGATTGGAATTTGAATCAACATCGGCAAACACCCGCTGAGTGGATTTGCTTTTTGCTCTTTCATTAAAGCCATTGTCTCTTTATTAACGCGCATTGGATCGTTTTTATATTTTTCTCTAAGGGCTTGCAGTTGAGGCTGAATTTTCTGCATCGCACGTGAAGATTTAAAAGAAAGAATATTAAATGGCAGCATCACCAAGCGCACAACAAGCGTTAACGCAATAATGGCCAATCCCCAATTACCCAAAAATTGATGCAAGAATCTCATCAGAACCAAAAGGGGCTTTGAAATAAAGCCAAACATCCCATAGTCCATCACTTCGGGCAAAAGCGGATCAATTTTTTGCATCGCCTCAGTCGACTTCGGGCCCAAAAAATAAAGCTGAGTAATTTTCCCGATCTGAGTATTTTTTAAATCATAATCCACGCTTAAAAACGCCAAACCGCCCTGCACATTCATGTTAATACTTGGGTTGATTTCAGACTTATCGACAATTGCTTGTGAAAAATATTGGGAGTTAATCGAAGCCAAAGAAATTTGATTTCCTGATTTCTGAAATGTTTCGCCGTCTTTCAAGGAAGAAATATGATCGGATTTAATTTTTTCACCTTCGCGATACAAAAAATCTTGTTTTTCAAACGAGGGCATAAAAAAAGTTGTGCTTTCGGGCTTGTGCTTGAGATCGCTTAAAGTAAAACTGAGCTCTTGAACACCTTTTTGAAACTCTGTGATTGATTCAAAAAAAGATTTTTCTTTGTTGTACTTAATTGTACGAACGACGGGAACTCCATCAACCATAGCTTTACCAACATATTCAACATCGCTGACTTGAGTCAGTTCGAATTGAATCAGTTTTTTATTTGTTTTAACTGAAAATTGCTTTTCGTCAGTCGAATAAAGAATCGGTTTTTTATGTTTGTCAGTATATTTTTTAAGTTCAAAAAATGAAAGGCCCATGCCTTGAGAGGAAAGCTCCCATTTCACTTGATCGTCTTCGTAGCTGTAAGATTTGTTTTGAATTGTTTTAGAAGGATCTGCCTCTAGCAATTGAGTCGGCTCTGTGCTGGGGGTTTTATCGGATACTTTCGCAGCTGTCGAAGTCGTGTTTTGCGCTGTGGCCACCTGTAAAATCGGCGGTGGATATTTTTTACTGACGTAATACTGCCAGCCCCACAAAAAAATAAAAACCAAGACAATTGAAGTTAAGAACTTAGGATTACTAAAAGGAGATTCATTCTGATCATTCATTGATGACTCGTTTCTTTAAAGCTAAAAAAGGAATAGGATCATAAAATGGTTTTCGACTGAGCGGATGACAACTTAAAACACGTCTGAAAACGAATAAAAAAGCTTGGCTAAATTGATAATTCTGAAAAGCTTCAACGGCGTAATTTGAACAAGAAGGATAATGCCTGCAACGCCCACCTAAAAAATAACCCAAAGTCACTTGATAAACTTGAATCAAAAAAAGACTTATAGAATTTAAAAATCTAAAGCCTTTTAAAGACTTGTAAAAATTCAGCGTATTTAAGCTCATTAAAAAGGTCTGACTTTGTTTGTGATCTAAACACAAACACAACTGTTTTTGATTGAAGCTTTTCGGGCCATGATTCAGTTCGTACACAATTTCGAACCCATCTTTTGAGTTTGTTTCGAATAACTGCGTTTCCTACTTTTCCAGAAGCTGTGATTCCAAAATAGTTTTTAGAATCTTTTGAATCTATAATATGTAAGACCAGCCAAGAGGTCAGTTTTAGTTTTTTTCCTAATGCTGACGCTTCTTTGAAACTCGAAGATCTCTTAAGTGGATAAACCTTATTTGCCACCAGTAGTTACAGTGAGTTTTTTACGACCTTTAGCGCGACGACGATTGATCAGTTTTTGTCCCGCAGCCGTTGCCATTTTTGCTCTGAAACCATGGGTTTTTTTGCGGCGTTTATTACTTGGTTGATACGTTCTTTTCATACAAGATACCTCATTCTCTACGACGTCATTCACGTCAATTGCAAATATAATTAGCACTGGCTAATTAAGTGAGAGTGAAATAAAGCACATTGCGGCATATTGGTCAACTGTTGATAACTCGGAATCCTGTTGTTAATCAATCAATGTCTAAATTGAGGGGAAACACATGGAAATGAATAGTTCGTTTTGGAGTCAGATTAAATCTTCCATGAAAAGTAAAAATGGGGCCAACAAGTTATTAGAAAATTGGCTTGATCCCATTGAGCTGATTCAAACAGAAAAGCTAAACGATTCTCTTAAAGTAACCTTGGGCGTGCCTAACCAGTTTTTCTTTTTTTACGTTAATGAACACCTTAAAGACAAAATCAGCCAAGAACTTGAGCAAATGACAGGGCACAAATTAGAAATTGAATTTGTTGTAACGGGTAAAATTGCCAATGATTACAATACATCTTTGCAAGATGTGATGCAAAATGCCGATCAAGTTTTTCAAAATACGGCCCGGCCAATCATTGTTCCCCAGCCCGCAAAGCCGGTCGAAAACATCAATGTTGATTTTACTTTTTCAACTTTTGTAGTGGGTAAAAATTCAGAGTTCGCTCATGCGGCCACATATAATGTGACTCAAAATCCTGGCGCTGATGATTACAATCCGCTTTTTATCTACGGACCTTCAGGAATGGGTAAAACACATTTACTAAATGCAGCTGCAAATCAGATTAAACAAAACTATCCACACCTTCGAATCACTTATATTTCGGCCGAAAGATTTCTGAACGAATGTGTTTCAGCCATTCGTCGTCAAGAAATGGATAAATTTCGACAAAAATACCGCGAAAATTCAGATATTTTTGTAGTGGATGACGTGCAATACATTGGGCGCGGAGAAGCGGTTCAAGAAGAATTTTTTCATACAATCAACACTTTCATCGAGAAAAAACGCCAGGTTATTTTGGCTTCGGATCGAATGCCAAAAGATATTTTGGGATTAGAAGATCGTTCAAGAACACGATTAGAGCGCGGTTTAATTGCTGATATCACAATGCCAGATATCGAAACAAGAATTGCTATTTTAAGATATAAAGCTGAAAATTTTCATTTGCGAATCGCTGAAGATACAATTCAATACATTGCTAAAATTTCTAAAAAATCGATTCGTGAACTTGAAGGTAATTTAAAAAAGATAAAAATGTATTCAGAACTTCAAGGTCTAACAATTAATATCGAACTTGCACGAAAAGTTTTAGCTCACCACGAAAACACAGTTGCGATTAGTGCTGAAGAAATTCTACGCATCGTATCGGAGTATTTTAAAGTTCGTATCAGTGATCTTAAATCAAGCAGTCGAGCGAAGCCCATTGTTGTGCCTCGGCAAATCGCGATGTATTTAATCAAAAAATTTCTAGATAAGTCTTTGGTTGAAATTGGTAAATCTTTTGGCGGTCGAGATCATACAACGGTCATCAGTTCTTTAGATAAAGTTGAGAATCTACAATTGAAAGATGCTCAATTTAAGAATGATATCGATGAGTTAATCACCCAAATCCACAATGTGACTGGTTTGTAAATGTGGATTGTGGAAAGACCTGTGGATTAAATAGGGTGTAACTTTGGGGATAAAAATTACCCCCATTTTTGAAGTTTTTCAGCCGTTTTGTACATTGAGTTATCCACAAAGAAAGGTTAATAGTTTCATAGATTTAGTTTAATAAAGTGATTTATGAACGCTCCTACTACGACTACTACTTATATTAATACAATAATAGGGAATCAAAGAATGAAAATCGAAATACAAAAAAAAGATCTTTTAGGACTTTTAAGTCGAACACAAAATATTGTCGAAAAAAGAAACACGATGCCTATTTTAGTGAATGTTCTTTTAGAAACCCATGATCATCATTTAAAGGCCTATGCGACGGATCTTGAAGTCAGCTTGACTGATAGCGTACCTATTCAAATTAAAGAAGCTGGTAAGGTCGCAGTAAGCGCTAAGAGCCTTTTTGAAATTACGAAGGAATTGTTTGAAGGTCCTATTCAATTAATTAAAAAAGAAAATAACTGGCTTGAAATTAAGCAGGGCAAATTTTTGTCAAAAATTATTGGAGTTGCCGCAGACGAGTATCCGGTTTTTCCAACTTATAACTCAGAAAATTTTTCGAAGATTAACGCTGCTGAATTTAAACACATGATCGATAAAACAATTTACAGCGTTTCAAACGATGAAACAAGATACCATTTGAATGGCGTGTATTTTGAAAAAGCAGATAATGAAACCATCACAATGGTTGCGACTGATGGACACCGATTAAGTCTGATAAAAAAACAATTTAAAAATTTATCATTTGGTGAAAAGGTTGGAGTTATTATTCCTAAAAAAGGATTGTTTGAAATAAAAAAATTAATTGAATCTTCTGTTGATGATGTTCATGTCGCAGTTGAAGGCTCACAATTTATTTTAAAATCAGGATCTTGCGTTTTGATGATTAGATTAATCGAGGGAAAGTACCCGAATTATCAACAGTTTATTCCACAGAAGTTTACTCACAATATCGTTGTTCCTCGTGATGCAATTCTATCAAGTTTAAAACGCGTTTCACTTTTAGCAAACCAAAAATCAAAAGCAATTATGATGAGTTTTAGCCAAGATCGTTTAGAGATCACTTCAAGTAATCCAGATTTAGGTGATGCAAAAGAAGAACTTGATATTAATTATAAAGGACCTGATTTAAAAATCGGATTTAATGCACGTTACATTGAAGATGTTTTAAAAAATATTGAACATGAAAATGTCGAGTTTGAATTGAACGACCAACTGTCACCCGGAGTTTTAAAATCTCATGGTCGTTCTGATTATATCAATGTCGTTATGCCGATGCGTATTTGATGAATGATTATTAAATCTTTGTGGCTTTCAAACTTTCGTAATTTTGAACAAAGTCACACGGACTTTAGCCCTCGTGTAAATATTTTTCTGGGAAATAATGGCGAAGGTAAAACAAATATTCTTGAAGCAATTTATTTACTAATTGAAGGAGTCAGTTTTCGCTATTCGAAATATGAAACCCTCGTTCAGCTTGAAAAAAATTTTTCGCTGATTAAAAGTCTGATTGAAAATCAAAATTTAGATTACAATGTTCGTTTGCATTTTTCTGAAAATAAAAAAATGCTGACCGTTAACGAAAAAAAAATTTCTCAAGAAAAATTAAACTTACCACCTGCGATTTTATTTTCTCCGGAAAGCTTAAGTATAATCAAAGAAAGTTCTGATGAACGACGAAATTTGATTGATCAGTTGGTTCAACAAACTCATCGTCAGGGTCGAAAAATAATTCAGGATTTTAGACGAGTTTTAAAAACAAGGAACAAAATTTTAAAAGATATAGCAACAGAGCGCATCGAACGAAATCTAGGGCTAGAGACCCTTTCTAGCGTCAACCCCAGCTTTCTAAAACAGGCGGCCGAATTAACAATGCTAAGAATTAATGCTCTTTTTGAAATACAAAATGAAGTTGAAAAAGCTCTGTCGAAAATTCATGCAGGAAAAAATGTCAAATTTGATTACCAATATATTATTTCAGAAAAAAATCATCGAAACTCAAGCTTAGAAAATGTGATTTCTGCTCTTGAAAAAAGAATGCAAGAATTAACACCAGCCGAGATTCAATCTGGGGGCTCTTTAGTGGGGCCTCAGAAGCATGACGTCATATTTCTATACGATGGAAATGATTCAAGATTTTATTGTTCACAAGGTCAACAAAGATCCATCATATTAGCTTTCAAAATGGCTCAAATTGTGTATCATCATAAGGTTCACGGATTTTATCCTGTGCTGCTTTTAGATGATGTTTTATCTGAACTTGATTTAAGTAAACAAGAGTCGTTAATTTCGACCTTGAATCAGACTGAAACTCAAACATTTGTAACAACAACAGATGTTTCTTTATTATCTAAACTAAGCCTGAATAACAGCCGTGTTTTTAATATAAAAAACGGACAGATTTTAAATTAATAAAAATAATGTGTGGAAAAATCTGTTGTGAATGTGGATAGAGAAAATTCTAATTTTGAAGGAGTCATCATGTCAGGAATGAATACAAATGTCGATCAGGATAAAGTGTACGGTGCAGATGATATTCAAGTTCTTGAAGGATTAGAAGCTGTTCGTAAACGCCCTGGTATGTATATCGGCGATACGACAATTCGCGGTTACCATCATCTTGTGTATGAAATTGTGGATAACGCCGTTGACGAATCTTTAGCGGGCTACTGTAAAAATATTATTATAACAATTAACACAGATGGATCTTTAACTGTTGAAGACGATGGTCGTGGTGTTCCGGTGGGTCCACACAAATCAGGTAAAGATGCGCTTGAAGTCGTTTACACAGTTCTTCATGCTGGTGGAAAATTTGAAGGCTCGGCCTATAAAGTTTCAGGCGGTTTACACGGTGTTGGCGCTTCTGTTGTGAATGCGTTATCAATTCGTTGCCAAGTTGATTCTTACAAAAACGGAAATCAATTCAGACAAATTTTTGAAAAAGGAATTCCCCAGGGAGCCGTTGAAAAAATTGGACCTACAACAAAGTCAGGAACAACAGTTACTTTTAAACCTGACACTGAAATTTTTAAAGAACCCGGAATGTCTTTTGATTATAATACGCTGACGAATCGATTTCGTGAAATGGCTTTCTTAAATGCAGGACTTCACATTTGTTTGAAAGACGATCGCACGGGTAAAAAAGTTGATTTTCAATACGCGACTGGAATTGCAGAATTTGTTGCGTATTTAAATGAATCTAAAAAAGCGATCCACAGCGATGTGGTTTATTTCCGCGGCGAAAAAGATCAAGTTGAAGTTGAAGTTGCGCTTCAGTGGAACGATTCATATTCTGAATCTATTTACTGCTATGCGAATAACATCAATACACACGAAGGCGGCACTCACCTTGTTGGATTTCGTGGAGCTTTAACTCGAACAACTAATTCTTATGCCACCGAAAAAGGTTTACTAAAAGATTTTAAAGAAGGCATCGAGGGCGAAGATATTCGCGAGGGATTAGCGGCGATTATTTCTGTTAAAGTGCGCGAGCCTTTATTTGAAGGACAAACTAAAACGAAACTTGGTAATGCAGAAGTCAAAGGAATCGTTGAATCTTTGGTAAATGAAAAATTAGCCGATTGGTTAGATCGAAATCCAGGCTCTGCAAAAACGATTGTTTCAAAATGTGTTGAAGCCGCACGAGCACGCGATGCGGCTCGTAAAGCACGTGACTTAACACGCCGTAAAACGGCTCTTGATTCAGGCTCGCTACCTGGAAAAATGGCGGACTGCCAAGAAAAAGATCCTGCTAAATGCGAACTTTATTTAGTCGAGGGAGATTCTGCGGGTGGATCTGCAAAGATGGCGCGCGATCGCAAGACTCAAGCGATCCTTCCGCTTAAAGGTAAAATTTTAAACGTCGAAAAAGCACGTTTTGATAAAATGTTATCGAACGATGAAATTCGAATGATGATTTCTGCTTTAGGCACTGGAATTGGAAAAGATAATATTAACGTTGATAAAATTCGCTATCATAAAATTATTATTATGACGGATGCCGATGTGGATGGATCTCACATCCGAACTTTATTGCTGACTTTTTTCTATCGTCAGATGCCCCAAGTTCTTGAGCGTGGGTACATTTACATTGCTCAGCCGCCTTTGTACCGAGCTAAAAAAGGTCAATCAGAAAATTATTTAAAAGATGAAGCGGCCTTAACAGAGTATTTGTTGAATACAGGTTTGGATTCATTTCAATTCAAAAATCAACAAACAGACCCAGTTGTCTTGCGCCAAATGATTTTAAATATTCAACGATTTTATAGTTTGTTAAAAGCTTCTTCGACAAAGTATGACCCTGACGTTCTTTATTACACACTCACAAAAACTAAAAATTTAGAAGAAGTTTTAAAGTCTGAATCTAAATTAAATAACTTGATAACAGAACTTAAAGATTGGGTCGCCGCAAACCCTGCTTTTGGAATCACAGAAATTAAAGGCACGGTTCAGAACGTTGATGGAAAAATTTCTGCGACTGCGAATACAACTCGTTACGCAGATAAAAAAACGACAACTTTAACTGTTGATTTATTAATGGCCTCAGAAATTATTGAACTTCGCAGTTTGTGGAAATCAATTCAAGGCGTGACTTTATTGCCGCTGACTATTCAACAGGGGTCAGAAGAACATTCTTTCGAAAACTACAAAGAGTTTTATGACCACGTCATGGCCTCATCTAAAAAAGGAATTTACATTCAGCGCTACAAGGGCTTAGGAGAAATGAACCCCGAACAGCTTTGGGACACTACTTTAAATCCAGAATTTAGACGGTTACTTAAAGTGACAATTGATGACGCCGTTGCCGCCGATGAAACTTTTAGTATTTTAATGGGAGAACAAGTTGAGCCCCGTCGTAAATTTATTCACGACAACGCTTTACTGGTCAACACTCTGGATATTTAAGTTCTTGGTGTGGTTTTTAAAAATTTATAAAAATATAAACAAAAAATATAATCAGGTGAATAATGGAATCTACAAATCAAGTAAAAGGTGTAACAAACGTTGATATTAATAAAGAAATGCGCGAAGCGTATTTGCAATACTCAATGTCAGTTATTGTTGGCCGCGCACTACCCGACGTTCGAGACGGTTTAAAACCCGTTCACCGTCGTGTTCTTTTTGCACAACATGAACTTTCTAATACACATGATAAGCCTTATAAAAAATCAGCACGTGTTGTTGGTGATGTGATTGGTAAGTATCATCCACACGGTGACAACGCTGTCTACGAAACTATGGTTCGTATGGCGCAAGATTTTTCTTTGCGCTATCCACTAATTGATGGTCAAGGAAACTTTGGCTCAGTTGACGGCGATTCAGCGGCAGCGTCTCGATATACAGAAGTTCGCATGACTCGCTTAGCGGAAGAACTTTTGGCCGACATCGATAAAGAAACAATTCCTTTTGGACCGAATTATGACGACTCGTTAGAGATTCCATTAGTTCTTCCTGCGAAATTTCCTAATTTATTAGTGAATGGATCTTCGGGTATCGCTGTGGGAATGGCGACGAATATTCCTCCGCATAACTTAGGAGAAGTCATCGACGGTTGTATCCATTTAATTCACAACCCTGATTGTGGAATTGAAGAACTGATTGAAAGAATACCCGGACCTGACTTTCCAACAGCGGGCCAAATCGCGGGAAAAGAAGGAGTGCTTCAAGCATATCGCAAAGGCCGTGGGATTATTACAATCAAGGCAAAAACAGAAATCGAAGTTAAAAAAGATCACGAAGAAATTATTATCACAGAGCTTCCGTACCAAGTGAATAAAGCCAAGCTTGTTGAAAGTATAGCAGACCTTGTAAAAGAAAAAACCGTTGAAGGAATTGCGGATATTCGCGACGAATCTTCGCGCGAAGGAATGCGTGTTGTGGTTGTTCTTAAGCGCGGAGAAAATGCGTCGGTGACTTTGAACCGACTTTTTAAGTTTACTCAATTGCAAGTAAGTTTTGGTATTATCATGCTGGCTCTAGATGCAAAAAACCAACCCGTTACTTTTAATTTAAAGCAAATGTTAGAAGCATTCGTTGAACATCGACGCGATATTGTGACAAAGCGAAGTATTTTTGAACTTAAAAAAGCGCAAGAACGCGCTCATATTTTAGAGGGCCTCAGAAAAGCTTTAGATCATATCGACGAAGTTATTGCGACGATCAAGGCTTCTAAAGAAGCGAATACAGCACGCGAAGCGCTGATGGTGAAATTTTCTTTTTCTGAACGACAAGCCGTTGCGATTTTAGAAATGCGCTTACAACGCTTAACGGGTTTAGAGCGCGACAAAATCACAAATGAACTAGCTGAGCTTGTTAAGCAAATCGAATGGCTTAATTTTGTGTTAGCCGATGTTCGCGAAGTTTACAAAATTATCGTCAACGAATTAGAAGATATTAGAAAAAGATACTCTGACAAGCGCCGAACTGAAATCACGGGCGACTTATCAGATATTGAAGACGAAGATTTAATTTCAGACGAGCCTATGGTTGTTACAATTACAAACACAGGCTACATCAAGCGAATTTCAACAGAGGAATACCGAGTTCAAAAGCGCGGCGGAAAAGGCCTGAAGGGCATGGAAACGCGCGAAGAAGATTACGTGACCGATATATTTACGGCTTCGACAAAAACAATGCTGTTGGTTTTTACCGACAAAGGAAAAGTTTACTGGTGTAAAGTTCATCGACTTCCTTTGGGTAGCCGCGTTTCAAAAGGGAAGGCCATTGCCAATGTTGTTAATTTAGCGGCGGGCGAAAAAGTTCGCGCGATTTTACCCGTGAACGAGTTCAGCGAAAATAAATCTGTTGTGATGTTAACTGAAAAAGGAATCATCAAGAAAACTGTTTTGACGGCGTTTTCGAATCCTCGCCAAGCCGGAATTATTGCTTTGACTACAGATTTAGAAGATCAAGTTGTTGCAGCTAAAATTTCGGATGGCCAGTGTGATATATTTATTGCGACTCACGAGGGGATGTCGATTCGTTTTAACGAAGACGACGTTCGCGAAATGGGACGTTCAGCGCGCGGAGTAAAAGCAATTACGCTGTCTAAAGATGACTTTGTTGTTGCGATGGAAATTTTAGAAAAAAATACGACCGATACCATTTTAATGGTGACCTCAAAAGGTTACGGTAAGCGATCTGAAAAAGATGAATACCGTGTTCAAAGCCGTGGCGGAGTCGGCATCATCACTCAAAAAACAACAGACAAAGTTGGACAAGTGGTGGGAACGAAGAAAGTTTCAGCGACTCAAGAATTAATTCTATCAACCGATCAAGGCCAAGTGATCAGAATGAAAATCTCTGACATTTCTGTTTTAGGCAGAAACACACAGGGTGTTCGATTAATTAATTTAGATGACAAGCAAGAATTCGTTAAAGGGATTGCCGTTGTTGACGATGAAGACAAAACTGGTGAAGAGGTTCACTAGTTTGTTTTTTAGAAACCTGATTTTTATTAGCGCACTATTTATGAGCGCGTGCACTCCTCAGTCTGAAAAAATATATAGTGAAGCCTATTCAGAAATTGAAAGCGGACATTTTCGAATTGCATTGGATCTGCTGGAAAGGTCTGCGGCTTTAGAAAAAAACGATAAAAAGAAAACGAAAGCATTGCTTGAGGCTGTTCGAATTGCACGATTTGAAGTTCAAGATTATGAACGAGCCCTTCGGTTAAACCGAGAAATTATTTTAAAATCCACAGACCCAAAGCAAAGACTTTTGGCTCAGGAAACGCTGGCTGAAATTTATTTAGAGAATGTCCAAAATTATTCGCAAGCCTTAAAAGAACTTTTAATTCTTGAACAACTTGTTCAAGGCGCCGAACAAAAAGAAAAAATCAGATTTAAAATTGCCCAAGCCCAGTTCTTAACTGGAAATACAATGTCTGCTCTTGAATATGTTGAGGGCTCGCTGAAGATATCTGCTGCAGACAGAAAAATATTTCTTAAACTAAAGTCACAAATTCTGATCTCGTTAAAAAGATACGATGAAGCTTTGGCTGCATACGAAGAAATCCGTAAGGTCGACGCCAACTTTTTTGCGAAGGAAAATTTATACATTGCAACCTCAATCGCATATGAAGAAAAAGAGGATTACTCGTCGGCTTTGTTGTATCTAGAAAAATATCAAAACCTGATTTTAGATAAAGCTTATTTAGAACTTAGACAAAAAAGATTAAAAGAAAAACTAACAAATAAACCATTGTTCAAAGGAAGACGAAAATAGTGAAAAAGAACAAATACATGGTTTTTGCCATGATTGGCTTTGAATTGATTGCGCTGATTATTATTGCACTGTGGTTGGGTAAAAAACTTTCTGAAAGTGGCTTTGGGGCGGCTTCACAGGCATTTTGTGTCTTGGGAGCTTTTTTGATTTGGTTTATCAGTTTAATGATCAAACTAAAAAAGATTAACAGTGATTAAATTAACGGCAACAAGCATGCTTATCTACGTCGTTTTAATTTCTACGGTCCTGTTTGCAGGATTTAATCTTGAATACGCCCAAAGCTGTCTTTTGGGTGGGGCCTTTATGTTGTTTAACTTGCTAGGCTTATACGCTTTATGGAAAATCATCTTTTCTAAAAAATCTATTGCGTTAGCGGTTTTGGTCATTATATTAAAATATTCGATTTTGGGGTACTTATTGTGGTTATTGCCAAAAATTCATTGGCTTGTTCCAACTGGTTTTGTAATTGGAATAAGTACTTTGGTTTTAGGTATTTTAACGACTGTTTTACTTAAAAAGTTTTTTATCAAAAGTTATAATTAAGCGAGGCACATATGCATTTTAATTGGACGCAGTTGATCCCGGGAGTAGGCCATCATTACACCCACGTTGCAACTCTGCTGATTGTTTCAGTTTTGATTATGGCCATGGGAGTTTACGCACGAGTTTCTTTGGGCGCTGGAAATAGCGCGGTCATACCAACCGGAAAATTTTCTGTGCGTGGCATTTTTGAATTCTTCACAGAGTACATTGGCGGATTAGCAGAACAAGTAATCGGACACCACGGCCGAGCATTTGGCCCTTACTTCGCTTCGATATTTACATATATTTTATTTAATAACTTAGTTGGCTTAATTCCTGGAATGACTCCTGCAACCGAAAGCTTCAATACGACGTTTGCTTTTGGTGTGTTTTCGTTTTTGGCGTACAACTTTATCGGCATAAAAGAAGGTGGGTTGGGTTATTTGAAACACTTTTTGGGGCCCGTGATTTGGTTGGCTCCATTGATGTTAGTCATCGAAATTATTTCTCATATTATTCGTCCGCTGACTTTGGGTTTGCGGCTTGCAAATGTGATGACCGGTGATCACACGGTCTTATCGGTTTTCTTGGGTTTATTTCCGCTGGGTCCAGCGATTCCGTTTTATGCAATGGGATTACTTGTCTGTGTGATTCAAGCGTTCGTATTTACTTTATTATCAATGGTCTACGTGGCTCTTGCTACAGCCCACGACCACTAATTAACACCAGAAAACTGGTAAGGAGAATATCATGAAAAAAGCAATTATTTTTGCTTTAACAACTTTAGCTTCTGCAGCCGCAGTTGCTCAAGACGCCGCAGCGGCTCACGCTGGAAACTCAAACTCAGGATTAGTTGCGATCGGCGCAGGTCTTGCGATTGGTTTGGCTGTGCTTGGTGGAACATCTGCTCAAGGTAAAGCGGCAGCTTCTGCATTAGAAGGTATTGCGCGTAACCCAGCAGCTGGAGACAAATTATTTACTCCACTGATTCTATCTTTAGCTTTGATCGAATCACTTGTGATCTTGGCGTTCCTAGTTTCTTTCATCAAGATTCCAGCTGCAAGCTTCGGTTTCTAATTTTAGATTTAGAAAACAGTTTTCGAAGAAAAGCCAACAGCAATGTTGGCTTTTTTATTTCCTAAAGATATTGATTCACGACACTCATCACTGAGTTTTGAATTTTCTCAAGGCCCGCAGCGGTTGTTGATTCAAATCGAACCACCAAAACCGGCTGAGTATTCGAAGATCTAGCCAAAGCCCAACCGTCTTCAAAGCTAATTCGAATTCCATCGATTAAATTAACTTTAATACCGGGATCTTTTTGGTTGATGAATTTTTCTTTTACTTTTTCAACGATCAGCACTTTTTTTTCTTCAGTGGTGTCGATGCGAATTTCGGGAGTGTTAAAAGCTGTCGGTAGACCAGCTAAAAGCTCTGGAATTGTCATTCCTGTCTGAGAAAGAATTTCGCAAAGACGAAGGCCCGCATAAGGAGCGTCGTCATAGCCATAGTTACGATCTGCAAAAAAAACATGACCGCTCATTTCTCCGCCGAAGGGAGCTTTTTCAGTTTTAATTTTTTCTTTAACTAAGCTGTGACCCGTTTTCCAAAGAATGGGCTCGCCGCCGTGCTTGGCAATATCTGCGTACATTCTGTCAGAGCACTTCACATCGCCGACTATTTTTGCGCCTTGATTTGTTTTTAGAATTGAGCGCGCAAAGATTGTCATTAGCTCGTCGCCATAAATCATTTGACCTTTGTGATCGACAACGCCAATTCGATCGGCGTCTCCATCAAAACCAATTCCACAGACGGCGCCAGTTTCAACAACTTTTTTGGCAAGATCTTTTAAATTTTTTTCGACAGTTGGATCGGGGTGATGGTTAGGAAACGTTCCATCTGGTTTTTCAAATAAAATTTCGGGCTGAAGCCCGGTTATGTTATAAAGTTTTCGTACGATTGAACCAGCCGCGCCATTACCGCAATCAAGCACAACTTTAATCGGCTTGATTTGACCAAATTCTTTTTTATAACGTTCAAGGTATTCAGGAAAAATATCATAGCTTTTAATTGTTCCTTGTCCTGAAATAAAATCTTTTGCCTGCATAATTTTTTGAAGCGCTTGAATTTCTTCTCCAAAAATAGTGGTTTTTCCTAATGAAACTTTGAAGCCGTTGTATTCGGGTGGATTATGACTGCCCGTGACCATGATGGCGCCATCTAAATCAAGTTGAAATGTTGAAAAATAACAAACAGGCGACGTAACCAGCCCCAAAATAAAAACTTCAGCACCAGACTCTTTCATTCCTTGAGAAAGTTTTTGAACGATTGGATCAGACGAGCTTCGAGCATCGCAGCCAATTGAAAGCCGAAAAGACTTTTTATTTGTTTTTTTTGCAACGTAAGAAGAAAAACTTCGTCCAAGCTGATAAGCAAAATCAAGATCGAACTGCTCGTTAAAAACACCGCGGATATCGTACTCACGAAAAATAATTGGACTGTACATTTAGCTCTCCAGAAGTTTTAAATTAAGATTTATAGCATCTAACATCGATGCAAAATTAGCACCATTTTTATTGAATAGATCAAAAGCCGTTCCATGATCAACACTGGTGCGAATAAAAGGTAAACCCAGTGTGATATGAACACCACTATCTTGGCCATGATGCATTTTAAAAGGAATAAGTCCTTGATCGTGATACAGGCAAACAAAAACAGAATATTTCTTCCAATTCTTTTTTAGAAAAGCCGCGTCGGGAACCAGGGGACCCACGATTCCAGAGGGTAAATTTTTGAATAATGAAAGCTCTTCACGACCGATTAATCCACACTCTCCCGAATGTGGATTTAAACCTAAAACGGCCCGTGGCGCTTTTAGTTTCAAAACTTTTTTTAAAATAAGAGCCGAAGCGTAAGCCTTGTTTAAGTCTGCTTTCGTCAAAGAACTTGAAACTTTTGAAATCGGAATATGATCTGTTGCGATTAAGATATTAAAATCACGCCCAATAAACCCCATGTGCAAAGTTTTTTTAGGAAAAAAAGAACGAAAAATCCCCGTATGACCGATCTGTGAAAATCCAGACGAATCTATTAAAGACTTCGAAAGCGGCCCGGTCACGATCGAATCAATCTTTTTGTCGATACAAGCCTGAGTAGCCTGAAAAACCCAATGAGCGGCCGAGCTCGTTAACGCAAGATCAATCAAATAATTATTTTTAGAAAAATCTTTATTTGTAAGAGTTTTTATAAAAGTATTTGCTAGATCGAAATTAAAAAAAGTGATTCGATTAAAGTGTCGATCGAGCAGCTTAAAATAAGACTTTTGACTGATATGCTGGCGATGATCGCGAAATAAAATAAATAGATTTTTTTTTAAAACAGCCGGCTTATCTTTTTTTAATTGGACCAAAGCTTTTGCCGCGACTTCGAAGCCAATGCCGTTAGGGTCCCCTGTTGTTAAAGCTATTTTATTAAAGCGTGCTGTCTTGATTGTTGATGTAGGCATCTTGTTTTTTCGATTCGAACCAGTTTTTAAGCTGTCTTTGAAAGTTTTTTTCAACTAAAGAAGCTTTGATGTTTTCTTTTACTTTTACAAAATTGGGATCTACAGTTGTTTTTTTCGATAAAACTTTAACCACATGATAGCCTGCCGAGCTTTTAATAACTCCCGATACATCATTGACTGATAAACCAGAAACAGCTTTTTCGATTTCAGGTAAAAACTCACCACTTTTAAATGTCCCCAAAACGCCGTCCGCATTCGCGCCTGGAGTTTCGTTCAGCTGATTTGCCAGTGTTTCAAAGCGTTCTCCGGCCCGAATTCGCGAAACAGCCGATTGGGCCCGAGCTAAAGCAGACGAGTCTCCCCCCCCTTTTCTTGGAGAGAAAAAAATCTGGGCGATTTTAAACTCATTCACATTGGCTCGGTAATTGGGATTTTTTGTTTGAAATTCGCTGTACGCATCTTCATCGGTTATTCTTAATTTAGAAACGATTTCGTTTTCAAAAAAAGACTGTCGCTCTAGGCGACCTTTTAAAATTTCTTTGTAGTCTTCAACTAAAAAGCCTTGGCGACCTACGTATTTATCAAATTCGGGTCGTGGCATTTGAGCTTTTTTAGCCATCTGATTCATTTCTGACTCGACGCGATCATCGGTAACCGTAAAGTTTTGACGTTTAATTTCTGACTCGACAAGTTTTTCGCGTATTAGAAAATCAAGCTGCGCTTTGCGATTGTTTTTCAAAGAATCTATTTTTTCGCCCAAAAGAAGCGTTTCATCGATTGCTCCCGCTTTTTGAATTCTGTCTTGCAGTTTTTTTAAATCAGACTGAAGTACGATTTCAGAGTTCACCACGACAAGAATCTTATCAACTACATCTTTGGAAAAAGCCAACGACTGGCTGAGTAGAACGATAAAAAAAAGATTTTTAGAATGATATAGGGCGTTCATTTTAATTCTCCGAACGTAACTTAAAATATTTATCGCGTTTCGACATATAGACTGTCTAAAATAACATTGTTTTTCAAAACTTTGTATCTCTTGATTTGCTCATCGAGCCAAGACGAAAATCGCGCTGTTTCGCGCAAAGCAAGAACTTCATTTTTAACCTGCTCTTTGCATTCAGAAAAAAGTCGCGGACGAGCCGTTCTTTTTTGCTCGATTTTAAAAATATGAAACCCATCCGACAACTTTAAAGGTCCGACAAGATCTCCAACGCGAGCTTTGTTGATCACATCGAATTCAGCCGGCATAGATTCGCGCTCGATCCAACCCAGCTGCCCGCCCGAGCTTGCGTCTGAGGCCATTGAAAACTTTTTGATAAGGTCAGGAAATTTTTGCGTTTTAGTGAGCTTTTTAACAATTTCAGCTTGGCTTTCGTCAGCCACAACAATATGAGAAACCGAAACAGCGTCTTTAATTAAAAATCTTGATTTGTTATTTTGAAAAAATGACTCAAGCTCGGACTCGCTGGGTGCGGGCATTTGACTGGTTAAAAGCTCGAAAACTTTTTTTCTTTTTAAGCCCACTTCTATTTTAGCGCGCCATTGCGAAAAAGTAATGCCCTCTTCACTCAGAGCTTCGCGGAAGCTTAAGTCATCGGGATAACCAGTGATCAGCTTTTTTGTTTCCGCCTCGGTCTCTTGCGCGCCCAAGCTTAAGTTTTTTTCTTCAAACCACAGCAGCATTAAAGACTCGACGACGAAATCAGAGACTATTTTATCTTTAAATTGAGAAATGACTTTTGGATCTTTCGCACTGAGCGCGTCTAAATTTTTTAATTTAGATGCAAGGGCTTTAGAGAGCTCGTGGGTCGTTATTTTGTAGGACCCAACAGAGACAACGACTTGACCCAAAATTTGGTTCGAAAAAAAATCACAACCAGAAATGAAGAAAGAAAATACGAAAAGGCCAACAAACGTAAGCCTTTTAAAACTATTCGACCAATTTAGTATTAACATTGATATTGTATTGCTTCTTTATTGCTTTAAAGAAGTTGTCGAAAACGACTTTACGCTTTTCATCAAATACCGACATGCGAATTTCGCGCTTAGTCGCCTCTTCATAGCTTCGGCGCCCGGTTAATTTCAGAACATGAAAACCAAATGGGGTTTCAACTAAATTTGTAGTGATCTCGCCAACTTTTAAAGAGTTCGCTGAATTGTAGTAAGTGGGAATCAAAGTGACTCGCGACTGCCAGCCAACGTCTCCGCCCAAGTTTTTGGTTGTTGTGTCGTCAGAATAAAGACGAACAAGTTCTTCAAAAGTACGCTTTGATTTTTTAACTTCATCTAAAATTTCAAGAGCACGTTTTTTAGCTTCTGTGCGTTGCTCGGGCGTTGCGCCAGGCTTCACTTCGATCAAAATATCTGACAGGCGAATCTGTGGATTGTTTGCATACCAAGCTTTCATTTCGGTTTCGGTCACAGCGTTTTGTTCAATTTTATTTCCGAGCTCTTTTTCTAAGAAAGCTTTATAAATTTCCTGATTAATGCGCTCTTGAACAATAGGGTCTTTGTCAAAACCACGCTTGCGGGCCTCTTGAACGCCAACTTCGTAGCGCACCAAATCTTCTAGAAAAACTTTTTTAGACGGCGGGTTTGATAGAACCTGAGACGTAATTTCTTTATATTTTTTATTAAATTCGTCCAGAGTAATTTTTTTTGAACCGATTGTCGCAACAACTTCTACGCCTTTGCCTTGTGACCAAGCTAACGTTGAGATCAAAATTGCGGGTAGAAAAATCCATTTCATAGTCGCCTATCCTTTGCTGTAGTGTTCACGTTAAATGCTACAGTCCGCAGTCGGATCAGCCAAACAAATTGGCCGCTTGGCGGCGCGCGGCAAAGAGTTGATTTTGTAGAGCTTTTGCCAATTCGGAAGAGCGCGGGTCGACTTCTTTTGTAATGGGCGCCTGTGGCCCCAGCCAGACAATCTTTAATTTGGCAAATGGCTTTGGCAAATAAGTTTTGTTCCAAGCTTTCGGAAAGTGCCAAGCACGATCACAAAAAACGCCCGCCGAATAAATTTCTGATTTCATCAAGCGAGAAAGCTCAAACACGCCGGGCTTAACCTCGTAAAGTGGGCCCCTGGGCCCATCAACCGCAAAGCTAGAGTTTGAACCTGCTTTACAAAGAGCTATTAAACCTTTCAGCGCCGAAACAGCACCGCGAGTCGAAGAGCCCCGCGATGTTTTGCCGCCCAACAAATGAATAACTGTGGTTATCAGCTCGCCATCTTTGCTGGTTGATGTGATCGTTGCAATTTTGTAAGCTGAGGTTAGGCCCACCAAGGCCAATTCGTCTTGATGAAAATGGGCTAAAATCACAGGAGTTTTTTCTTTTAAGTTTTTTTTTAAAGACGCGGGCTCGTCAATTGAAATTTTCCACGTTAAAAATAAAATTTTGTAAACACACCAAATCAAAAAGCCTAAAAATAAACCCCTGATTTGAGCGAAAGAAATTTTCATTTTTATGTGTGTAGCGCTTTCTTAAACTCTTCTGTCAGCTTGGGAACGATTTCTAAGGCGTCGCCCACAATGCCATAAGTCGCTTTTTGAAAGATCGGCGCATTGGGATCATTATTAATCGCAACGATGACCTTGCTTCCGCTCATTCCGGCCAAATGTTGAATGGCGCCAGAAATTCCAACAGCAATGTAAAGAGAAGGCGCAACAGTTTTTCCAGTTTGACCAACTTGCATCGAATGCCCCACCCAGCCCGCGTCAACAACGGCTCGCGAAGCTCCAACGGTAGCACCAAGCGCAGCGGCCAAATCGTTTAAAATTTTAAAATTTCCGGCCTCTTTCAGGCCCCGCCCGCCAGACACAATAATATTTGCTTCTGTTAAATCTAATTTTTCAGAGGTGCCTTTAACGATTTCTTTGATCAAAGTTTTTAAGTTGGGTTTTGTAAATGAAAACTCAGAGATTTGCGCTGATTTAGATATGTCGGCAGGCCCAACGGGAAGTTGATTTGCACGCATCAAAACAATTTTGATATTTGCGTTTTCAAACTGCGCCGTTGCAAAACACTTACCCGAGTAAAGAGGTTTTTTGACTTTAACGTCATCGCCCTCAATAGAGATCTCTGTTCCGTCTGAAACCAGGCCGGCATTTATTTTTGCAGCTACGCGCGGAAACAAATCTTTTCCTGTCGCAGATGTTGTCGCAAGCACAATCGTAGCCTGAGTTTTTTGAATCGCTTCGGCCACAGCAGTAGAAAAAAGTTCTGGGTTGTAAGCATTAAAAGCCGAATCGTTAGAAAATAAAACTTCACTGGCTCCATGATGGCCAGCCTGCGCAAAGCCTTCGCTGGCTTGTGTTCCAAGAATTAGCGCCACAACTGAGCCTGCAGATTTTGCCGCAAACTGAAGAAGCTCTTGAGAGCTTCGCTTTAAAATTCCATTTTGATATTCTGTAAAAACTAAAATTTTAGACATGATTAAAACCTTTCAAAAAAATTAAAGAACCTTCGCTTCGTCACGCAAACAAGAAATCAGTTGTGACGCTTGCGCCGAGACATCACCCGTTAAAAGTTTCACCGGCGGTTTATCGGCGGGCATTTGGTAAGATGAATATTTTAATTTTTGCTCTGATGAAGAGATGCCTAAAGACAAGAACTCAACTTCTTTGATCACTTTCTTTTTGGCCTTCATAATTCCCGGAAGGCTTGCGTAGCGAGGCATATTCAAGCCCTTATTTGCCGAAACCAAAGAAGGATTCATCATTTGAACAATTTCTTTTGCCCCGCCATCGGTGTCGCGCTCGACAGTGACATTTTCAGTGGTGGCTTCGAATTTTGAAACAACACTTGTGTGAGGCAAACCTAAGAACTCAGCGACCATTTGTGGAACAGAAGATTGATTTGTATCGATCGCAAGCTTGCCCGCGAAAATAAGATGAGCCCCGCCCTCAGACTTGATTGTTGCGGCTAAAGCTTTAGCTGTTGAATAAGCGTCCAAAGAATCGGGCGCGTTCACAACTATTGCTTCGTCTGCCCCCATCGCCAAAGCCGTACGCAAGGCCTCAACAGCACGGGCTTTCGGTCCACACGTTAAGGCCCAAACTTGGGCTGTGGGATTTTTTTCGCGAAATTTAATGGCCTCTTCAACGGCGTATTCATCATAAGGATTCATGACCCATTTAATACCTGCGGGATCAATACCCGACTGGTCTGGTAGAATTTTTATTTTAGTTTCAGTGTCCGGAACTTGTTTTATGCAAACAAACACTTTCATGGAGCCTCCAATTTTTGAGAACGAAATGAGCTTTTTAGTTCTAGCCTAAGTGCTTGATAACATGAATCTATTTTGTAGGTTAACGTGTTGCAAAACATAGTTTACAAAAGTGACAACAACAACCCTAAAGAGTATTTTTAAAAATGAAAATCAAAATACATCGAAGGAAATCAATATGCTAGAGTTTTTAAAATCGACTGTAGGTCGAAAATATCTCATGGGCGCGACAGGTCTTGTGTGGATGGGCTTTGTTCTGACCCACATGGCCGGCAACATGCTTATTTTAGTCAGCGCAGACCTTTACAACTCTTACGGACATGCGATCGTTTCAAACAAACCACTGCTTTACGGAGCAGAAAGTGTTTTGATTCTTGCGCTGATCGTTCACGTTGTTTGCGCGATCAGCCTTACATTGAAGAATAAATCTTCGCGCCAAACGCGGTATGCAATGACGCCAAGTGGAGTCAAGGGCTCTTCGTGGGCTTCAAACTATATGGCGGTGCAGGGCTCTTTGGTTTTAGCCTTTATTATTTTACACCTGATTACATTTAAATATGGTCAAGAATACAAAACGGTCGTAGGTGGCGTTGAAATGCGCGATTTACATAAATTAGTTTTAGAGGTTTTTCAGAACCCCGCGTACGTTGCTTGGTATATCGTGAGTTTACTTTTGTTGATGTTTCACATCAGCCACGGAGCAGGCTCGGTGTTTCAATCGTTTGGATTTCTTGAGCGCAAAATGCAACATGGAATAAAAAAATTCGCGTGGGCTTACGCAATTATTGTTGTGGGCGGCTTTTTGTCTCAACCCCTTTATGTTTTTTTAATTTACAAATAATTCGGAGCAAATATGTCAGTGATTTTAGACAGTAAAATTCCAAGTGGCCCAGTTGAGTCGAAATGGCAAAACCACAAATTTAATATGAAGCTTGTGAACCCAGCGAATAAACGCAAACACACGGTTATCGTTGTGGGAACAGGTCTTGCGGGAGCTTCGGCGGCCGCCACGATGGGAGAGCTCGGTTATAAAGTAAAAGCTTTTTGTGTGCACGAGTCTCCGCGCCGGGCGCACTCGGTGGCGGCTCAGGGTGGAATTAATGCTGCAAAAAATTATCAAAATGACGGCGACTCCATTTACAGATTGTTCTACGACACAGTAAAGGGCGGAGACTTTCGCGCGCGCGAAGCGAACGTTTATCGTTTGGCAGAATCTTCTGTGAACATTATTGATCAAGCAGTCGCACAGGGCGTACCTTTGGCGCGCGAATACGGCGGATTGCTTTCGAACAGATCTTTTGGCGGAGCGCAAGTTTCAAGAACTTTTTATGCTCGCGGACAAACGGGTCAGCAGCTTTTGTTGGGCGCGTACTCTTCGATGATGAGACAAGTTGATTTGGGAAATGTCGATTTATACACACGGCGCGAAATGCTTGATCTTGTTTTGGTCGACGGAAAAGCGCGCGGAGTTGTGATTCGTAATTTGTTAACCGGCGAACTTGAAACTTACGAAGCCGATGTTGTTGTTTTGGCAACGGGCGGGTATTCAAATGTATTTTATCTTTCAACAAATGCGATGGCTTGTGCTGTAACCGCTTCCTGGAAAGCCCATAAGCGCGGATCTTATTTTGCAAATCCTTGCTACACTCAGATTCACCCAACATGCATACCTGTTCACGGGGAAAATCAGTCTAAACTGACATTGATGTCTGAATCTTTACGAAATGACGGCCGCGTTTGGGTGTCTGCAAAAAAAGGCGATATGCGAAAGCCTGAAGATATTCCCGAAAGCGAGCGCGATTATTTTCTTGAGCGCATTTACCCAAGCTTTGGAAACCTTGCACCACGAGACGTGGCTTCGCGCCAAGCGAAGTTTCGTGTCGACGATGGCCATGGCGTACATGGTGAAACCGCAGTCTATTTAGACTTCAAAGATAGCATCAAGCGCTTGGGCGAAGATAAAATTTCTGAGCGTTACGGAAATTTATTTCAAATGTACGATAAAATTACTGGCGAAAATCCTTACAAAGCGCCGATGAGAATTTTCCCGGCTCCGCATTACACGATGGGGGGGCTTTGGGTTGATTACAATTTAATGAGCACAATACCTGGATTATTTGTCGCCGGAGAAGCGAACTTTTCTGACCACGGTGCAAATCGCTTGGGCGCATCAGCGCTGATGCAGGGTTTGGCGGACGGTTATTTCGTACTTCCTTATACGGTCGGCGATTATATCGCGAATACGAAACTGGGCGCCGTTAAAAATACAGATGACGCTTTTAAAAACGCGGTTGATTCAACAAAAAAAGAAATCACAAAGCTGATGACGATCAAAGGCTCACGAACAGTCGAAAGTTTTCACAAAGAGCTTGGCCATGTCATGTGGGAAAAATGTGGAATGTCGCGCAGTAAAGAAGGGCTTACCGAAGCGATCTCTAAAATTAAAAAACTACGTGAAGCTTTTTGGAGTGATGTAAAAATTCCGGGCGACTCTAGCGAAGTGAATACCGAACTTGAAAAAGCCGGACGAGTCGCAGATTTTATTGAGCTGGGTGAACTGATGTGTCGCGATGCTTTAACACGCGAAGAATCTTGTGGCGGGCACTTCCGCGAAGAACATCAAATCGACGGCGAAGCCAAGCGCGATGACGAAAAATTTTGTCACGTCGCCGCCTGGGAATGGAAGGGTGGGCCCGAAAAAGAACAAACGCGCCACACAGAAGATTTGAAATTTGATAACGTAAAACTAGCAACCCGTTCATATAAATAATTGATTAAAGGAACGTAAAAAATGGAACATAAAAAAAATATCAATTTAAAACTCAAAGTTTGGCGTCAAAAAAACTCTCAAGAAAAAGGTGATTTTAAAACTTATGAAGCCAAAGAAGTTTCACCGGACGCCTCTTTTTTAGAAATGCTTGATTCAGTGAATGAAACACTTATTAAAAAAGGTGATCAGCCGATTGTCTTTGATCATGACTGCCGCGAAGGAATCTGCGGAAGCTGCGGTTTTATGATCGACGGAAATGCTCACGGCCCACAAAAAGGAACAACAGTTTGTCAGCTTCACATGCGCCACTTCAAAGATGGCCAAGAGCTTGTTCTTGAGCCCTGGAGAGCCACGGCCTTTCCAGTGATTAAAGATTTAATGGTGAATCGCACGGCGTTTGATCGAATTATTAAAGCGGGCGGATATATCTCTGTGAACGCAGGCGGCGCGCGCGATGCGAACTCAATTCCAATTCCAAAACCCGACGCTGATGAAGCATTTATGTCGGCAACATGTATCGGCTGCGGCGCTTGTGTGGCTTCTTGTAAAAACGCATCGGCCGCACTTTTCACAAGTGCCAAAATCACCCACATGGCATTGCTTCCACAAGGCCAAATCGAACGCGAAGAACGCGCCTTAGATATGGTCGCGCAAATGGATGCAGAAGGCTTCGGAGCATGCACCAGCACAGGTGTTTGCTCGGCCTCTTGTCCAAAAGAAATCTCACTGATTAATATTGCAAAAATGAATCGTGAATATCTGAAAGCTTCCATCAACAAAAAGGAAGAAATTTCAGGCGGAGACATGGCTTAAGAATTGATCCAGTTGTTAATTGCAGTTAGGGCTGTCAACATTGTTGCCAGCCCTTTCTTTTTTGTAATTTGCTCATTTTTATAAGTAAAAAGTAGCCTCGTTTGATAATCTGCTTCCGATTCGGGGGAACACATGAGGCTACAACAAGTATTACTGATCAGCTGTATCTATCTTCTTGCAGCATCGATTGCATTTGCAACTGCAAGCTATCCGACAAAGCCCGATCTTGATTTAACACCAGGGGATCTTTGTCAAACTCCAGACCAAATTAGATATCCAGAAAAAATAAAGTACTGCGACCGTAATGTGAATAGTGATCTGAAGTGGTTGATCATTTTAAAGTATATGAAAAAATATAACTTTACTGTTGATAATTCAAATCGAATAGATTTTAAGATCGATCACTTTATTCCGCTTTGTATGGGTGGAGCAAACTCGGCTAAAAATCTTTGGCCGCAACACAAAAGCGTGTATCGCGTGACGGACCCTGTTGAGGTCGCCTTATGTCAAAAGCTTGCACTCGGAAAAATGACTCAGCAACAAGCGATTGAAAAAATGAAACAAGTAAAGCTGAATATTCGCTGACAACAAAGTTGATTCTTGATTCAAACGCGATAAGCTTATCACATGAAAGACTTTAGTAAAATATTTCTAGGCTTGTGTGCCCTTGTCGGCGTGTTTGTTTTTGGACAAAAAAAAGGCGAAGAAAGTTTTAAACAAAGCGAAGAGTATCAAATTTTAATGCGGCAAAAAGAAGAGCAGGCTTTTACAAAAAGCGATCTTGAAAACGCCAAAACTAAATTCCAAAACATATTGGATGGTGCCGAAACCAAAAAGTCCGAAGAACTTTTAGCCCAGATTTTACAGGTTTTTTTAGCCGACTTGGGTTTACGTATTCAAAACCAAAAATCTTTTACCAAAGAAAATACGGTTGTCGTTCCAGCCGCACCGCCGCCCGCTAAAGAGCCCTTACATCAGGCGCAACAAACAGCCCATGCTTCTAGCCCGCCAAAAGAAAAAGTTTTTGATTACAAACGACTTAAATCTTATGAATGGATTTTACAAAACGCGACAAACGAGTCGGATCTAAAACGAAATTTAAAAAACGTTGAAATTAAAGATATCGACAGCTTTTTAAAAAACTCGGTCGAAGCAAAGCCTCAACAGATCGAATCTTTCTTCGGCTCTTATCGAGGCCGTATTATCGACATCGATCGCAAAGAATACGGAACACTTGTTCTAGAGATAAATCCCGTTGCTGATGCTGCACCAGCAAAGCTTAAAGGAAGCATAAAAATTTTTAAAAATGGCCGTGAAACTTCAGCTCGAAATTTTACGACAACCCAGTTGGGTTATCTTGTGGAAGGCTCTTCATGTCTTATTCTTGAGAATGGCGGAACTTATTTTCAGGTTTATAAAATAAGTGAAACTCAACAAATAACTGGTTTTTATTACGAGCGCCTTGTTAACGGAACAACAAAAACGATAGGCTCTTTTTTGCTTAATCGCGTTGATCAGTTTTAGCCCAAAAGAATTTATCCATAACTACACCTAATAGTCTGTATTACGTATTTTTTGTATTCAACATAACTATCCAGCACTAAGTCCAGTTTCAACTTGGACCCAGAAAAAAATCTGCTCGGCCAGATAAGGCGTTGATACGATTTCTCAACAATAAAAATTCTCACGGAAGGGAAATATCATGTTGCTCACAGGAAGAAGAGCCGCAAAAATTTTAATTTTTGCATCTTTAACAATGTCTTTAAATACTTTTGCCTCAATTAAACAAGTCGACGCCGTTCCTGGCGAATATGTTGTTCGTTTAAAAGCAAGAATGTCGACGCTTGATACAAAAAGCTTATCTCAATCACTTGGTGCCTATGTTAAGTCGTCAAT
The DNA here is from genome assembly GCA_043747435.1 of Bdellovibrio sp. Lineage (GTDB taxonomy): Bacteria > Bdellovibrionota > Bdellovibrionia > Bdellovibrionales > Bdellovibrionaceae > Pseudobdellovibrio. Next base: position 123,302 of record JAYTPD010000012.1, read on the forward strand.
CCCTTCACAAAACATCGTTGTCGTTCAGCGGCCCGTATTCGAATCAACCATATCAGCAGTGAAAACTCTTTCAATGAATGAAATGGTCGACGTGGCCGAGCCCAATTACATTTACAAAATAAATAAAACACCAAATGATCCTTTATTGACTCAGCTTTGGGGAATGAAAAATCTTGGACAAAAAGATTCAGCCGGACAGGCCGGAGTCATGGGCGTAGATATAGATGCCGAAAAAGCTTGGGATATTGAAACAGGATCAGCAAAAATGCTTGTTGCCATCATCGACACAGGAATCGATTTTAATCATCCAGATCTAAAAGATAATATTTGGACAAACCAAGCTGAATTAAATGGAAAAGCCGGAGTCGATGACGACGGGAATGGTGTGGTCGATGATATTCATGGCTACAACGCAATAACAAATGATGGAAATTCGATGGACGATCACGGGCATGGTTCTCACTGTGCCGGAACGATCGGCGCTAAAGGTAATGACGGCAAAGGAATTGTCGGAGTGAACTGGAATACGCGCATGATGGCGGTTAAGTTTTTGGATGCAAATGGTTCGGGTAATCTTGAAAACGCGATCAAAGCTATTGATTACGCAACCAAAATGGGCGCCAAAGTCATGAGCAATTCATGGGGCGGCGGTGGATTTTCTCAAACACTGATGGATGCAATTAAAAGATCAAACGACGCGGGAGCAATTTTTATAGCTGCCGCAGGAAATGATTCGTCAAACAATGATGAAACTCCTGGGTATCCAGCTTCGTATAACGTCGCAAATATTATTTCTGTTGCGGCCATCGACAACACGGGAACTAAAGCAGGTTTTTCTAATTATGGAAGAAGCAGTGTCCATCTTGGCGCTCCAGGAGTTAATATTTATTCCTCAACAGGTGGTGCTTATGACTCTTGGTCGGGAACTTCAATGGCAACGCCACATGTTTCTGGAGTTGCTGCTTTGGTTTGGTCTCATGAACCTCAGTTAACAGCGATCGAATTGAAACAAAGACTTTTACAAACAGCGAGACCAGTTCCTGGCTTAAAAGGAAAAACAAAAACAGGCGCGATGGTAAACGCCTATATGGCTTTGACGAACACAATTCCAGCTCCAGATTTGAATGACCCCGTAAATTGGGTGACTCAACCCGCAAGCTTTGCTTCGGCAAGCCCGTACGTCAGCAATACGAACCAAAGCTTTGATGTTAAAGTTCCGGGAGCGAAAGAATTTGCGCTTTACTTTGAAACTTTTGATACAGAAGCTAACTACGACACAGTTCAAATTTTCGATTCAAAAGGTGTCTTGGTGCAATCATTAAGCGGTGGCAATGACGATACGTTCAGCGCCATTGTCAGCGGAGACACAGCAAAAATCGTTTTCAAATCAGATGCATCGGTTGAAAAAAATGGTTTTCGAATTACAAAAGCAGCTTACAGATAATAGGCGCGCAATCGATAAAAATAAGATCGAAGAAAAAACCCACGCAACCAAATGCGTGGGTTTTTTTATGCGCTTCTTTTTAAAATGGAAGCGTTAAATAAATCAATTTCTTTTTTTAAAACCAAAGGCTCTATTGGTTTAGAAACAAATGAATTCATTCCCGCATCAAGACAGTTTTTTTTATCTTCATCCATCGCATTGGCGGTCAAAGCTATAATTGGAACAAATTTTATTCTTTGTTCATGAGACTGCCGAATAACCCGCGTAGCCTCAAGACCATCCATCTCGGGCATTTGGCAATCCATTAAAATTAATCCAATCAAAGGATCTTGGTTGATAAGCTCGACGGCTTCTTTTCCATTATGGGCAATTGCAAACTCGTAACCCCATTTTTTAAGATACTTCTGTATAATCATTTGATTGATGTCGTTATCTTCGGCCACAAGAACTTTTATTTTAACATCAATGTCAGCCTCAGTGGCGGCCAGTTTTTCGCTGGACGAGGCGCTCAGAGTATTTTTTGAAATGGCATCTTCATGAGCTTTTTCTAAATACAACTCAAGCCAAAACTCAGAGCCCTTTCCATATTCACTTTTGACAAACAGATCTCCACCCATCAAGCGTGCAAATTTTTTCGATAAAGACAAGCCTAGGCCAGTTCCACCGAATTTTCGCGCCATCGAAGAATCGGTTTGTACAAAGTCGTTAAAGAGTTTTCCTAAATTTTCAGCCGCAATCCCAATTCCTTGATCTTGTACACACAAATTTAATTTACAAACAGATGCGGTTTCTTCAATAAGCAAAGCTTTCACTTTAACTTCGCCTTTAGATGTGAACTTCAGAGCGTTTGAAATTAAATTAAACATGACTTGTTTTATTTTATGTAAGTCTCCTTTGAAATAAAGAACCTCTTTAAAGTTTGTTTCAATTACAAGATTTAAATTTTTCTGCTGAGCTAAAAAACCAAAACAGTCATTAATATCTTTTAACAGCGACGACAGATCAAAACTAATCAGTTCGGTCGTCATTTTTCCACTTTCGATTTTTGAAATGTCCAGGATGTTGTTTATTAACGAAAGCAAAACATCGGAAGATTTTTTAATCGTATTAACGTACAAGCTTTGTTCTTCGTTTAAACTTGTTTCTGACAACAAGTGTGTCGTTCCTAAAATGCCGTTAATTGGAGTTCGCAATTCGTGGCTGACAACGGCGACAAACGAAGACTTCGCGTCGTTCGCGTGCAGAATCTTTTTAAAACTTTCTTTAAGCTCGATCGACATTGTTTCAAAAGATTGGGCCAGGTCACCGATTTCGTCGTCACCGAACTGGGCCGTTTGAACATGAAGTTTTTTAGGGTCCACATTTTTTGTGACTTCAATCAGTTTTTTGATGCGCCGACTGAGATCAAAAAAAATGTTCAGTGTTAAACCAAAAGAAACAAACATCAATACGCTTACAATCGCTCCAAAAAGAATGAAACTATTTTGTGCTTCTTGAAGTTGGGTGGCCGTTTCGGACTGAATTAAAAAAATTGTTTCTTTCCAAAATGACTGCAGCGAGACCCTTGTTTTTAAAAAACTGTCCAAAGCTGGTCTGGCAGCAGTTCTTTGATCAAATTTTGAAACAAGATCTTCAAAATCTGAATGGGCTAATTTGCCCGCCTCAAAAAACTTTTTCTTTTGAGCACTATCTTTATTTGAAAGCTTCTGCTGTGCTAAAAAAATTTGACTCCAGCAATCGGCAAACTGGGTTCGCAAAGCAAAAATCGCTGGCGTTTTTTGTTGAGTTGAAAAAGCCGCTGGGTCATTGAGCTGAGCAAGAATCGCATAAAGCTCAGGTAAAGCGCTTAAGCTGATGTGATTTAAAACCAGGCCAGAGCTATTCCCGCCCAGCAACAAGTTCGTCGAAAGCATCAGGTTTTTTAAATTGATTAAATTTGTTTTAAAGTTTGCAAGATGCGAAACATAGTTATCACTACTGACAGAGTTTTGCAAAATTGCATCGATGTCAGCATCGATACTTTCGGCCCAGATAATTAACTTTTTAGTTTCAGTGGCCTGCTTTTCGTAACGAGAAATTTCTTGTGAGCTTTCAGAAAAAAATTTAAACAACAAAGAGCCAATCGGCAGCATCATCAGAATAACAACGAGTAAATATTTATAAAAAATTTTTAACGAATTCATCTTCGTTTTTATCGGCTTTTTTCGCCGCAAACCTAACCAAGCTGGACTAGAGCTTGGTCTAGAAAAAGAAGACTTTAATTTGTTCTGGATTTATTTTTAATTAAAAAATCAGACAGTTTCAAATTTACAAAATCAGGAAAATCAAGCTGACTGCAGTGCGATCCATATGGAATCAATAAAAAATCAGAATTTTTAATCGCGTCGTGCATTTCTTTTTGAAACGAAATGGGCGTTAACATGTCTTTATCGCCGGCGATAATTAAAGTCGGATTTGAAATGTTAGATAAAATCGAAGTTCCATCAAAACTTAAAAGCTGTTCAAAAAGTTCAAAAAAATAAACTAACTCCAGCCGCGAAACGCCGCGGCCATACATCTCGATGTCTTTAAATTGAGTTAATCGAATATTAAAGCCACCCGCTAAAGCCGCCAACTGAAAAGCCAAAGGGTTGTCGATCAAGTTTCTCCACAAATTATTCCACAGATCAGGAGATTTTCTGTGCTGATCCTTTAAAAAATTAAATAAAGGCTCTACAAACTCAACACCAAAAAGTTTTTTCAAAGGATTTCGCGCGAAGCCATTAATAAAAGTCATCGACGAAAAAAGCTCTGGAAATTGCTCATAAGTTTTAATCAAATAAGGCACGCCAAAACTGTGACCAACGAAATGAGCGCTCTGATGGCCCAGATGACCTAACAAGGTTTTAATATCAAACGCTAAGTGCTCTAATTTAAAGTTACTGATATTCGCAACAGGCGTACTTTTGTGGTGCCCTCGAATATCAAACAAAATAACTTGATGTGTTTTTGCAAAATGTTCGACTTGCAAATGCCAGTGATTCATTAAGCAAGCGATTCCATAAATAAAAACAACGGGCTCGCCTTGGCCGCGAACTTCGTAATAAATCGGAGTTCCATCAAATGCTAAAACACTTCCAGTTTTTTTTTCAATAAACGGTGTTGAATTCAGGCTCACTTTAAAATACTCAATTCTATCACATTTGAAGTGATCGATAAACGATCCCCAGTTAAAATAGGGTGATGATCAAAAAAATCACCATTTATTTTGGCTTTTTCGCCACAAAAATTTTCAATATAGGCTTTTTCGCCAATTTGGTAAAAACGCACAAACCGATAAGGAACCGAAGGATCTTTTACATTTAAATCCAAACTATTAAAGCCCATCGTTCGAGGACCATAGCTTAAAGTATAGAACTCTTCAAACTGGGGCCCTTGAACAAAAGTAAGCCGTACAACTCCCGCAAAGAAAAAGATCTCTGAAGAAACACTTTTACCGGGGTTATTTTTAAGCCAGTCTTCAAGACCCTCGTCCCAAGATTCGTAAGAAATACTTTGCCGCTGAATAACCTTAAAACCCGTCTGACCAATGTGAAAAATGAGCCCTTCCATTAAGGCCAATCGCGCCACTTCTTCAGAACCAAGCCTAAGCTTGTTTGGCGCTAAACATTCAATAATCCAAGAGTTTTTATGATCTAACGAGGCGACCGCATGCATCTGGCTCATTTCGGGGTCATAAAACAACAAAGGAGCATTTTGCCCCAGGCTAAGGCCGTTGTTAACAGGGATTTTTTGTCCTTTTTGGGTTCCGTCAAGAACCTCAAGCTCAAACTTCATAATGAACTATCATAAGAGAATGATTCAGGGCTTGTCCATGATTCGCGAAGGTGTTAGACCAATAAAACATTTAAAAAGTCATCCTTGCTCCATCATAGTGGTGGGGCTTAAACCGAAAGGAATTTTCATGGATCTTAAGACAGAACTTAAGCGTCCGTATGAGGTCGTTATCCTCATGCACCCCGACGCAACAGTTGAAGAGCAAAAAGAGCTTTTCAAAAAAAACAAAGCCACAATCGCGACATACAAAGGCTCCGTCCACTTGTTAGAAACTTGGGGCAAAAGAACTTTAGTTACGCCAATCGGAAAGCTTAAAAAAGCCGTGTATTTCCACTCGATTTTTGAAGCCAACCCACAAGCCATCATCGAGATCGAGCGTACAATGCGTATCAATGATAAAGTTTTACGCTTTATGCACACGAAGCTAGACGAGCGCGTTTCAATGGTGAAGCATGCAGACGCATTTAAAAAAGGTCTGGCTGATTCAGCGGCTCGCGAAAAAGAGCGTGAAGCTAAATCTCAATTACGTCGTCAAGCAGCGATGCAGGCTCGCTCTGAAAGATTTGATAAAGAAGAAATGTAATTAGGAAAAAATAAATGAGCACGTCGAATAGCACAGAAAATAAAAAAGTTTTGATTTTAGCGATCACAAGTGTGATTGCTTCAATTCTTTTTTCATTTTTAGGCGCACCTTTTTTAAGAGCGCTAGCTGTTTCGACAAGATCACTGGTTTTTTGGTCTACGGGTACTGTTTTAGTGGCTACTCTTTTTCTATTTGGAATTTATGATCAAAATATTTCTCAAGCCGCCGTTTATGTCGGAGCCATCTGGATGACTTTAGGCTCTTACAGTGAACTGGAAAAACGCGGAGTGATTTGGAAACAGGCTGGGCCTGCATCACTTTTGGCTGGAGTTTTATTTGCAAGTTTGGGTTATTTTTTAATTTCAAAAAATCAAACAAACTCCCAAATGCTAAATCAAATTGTTGAGCCACTTTTACAAGGTATAAACAAAGCCTTTCCTGAAAACCCAATCGAAGCCTCTGTTTTGGTTGGATATTTACCAGGAATTTTTATTGCAAGCCTGTTTGGATCATTGGCGTTTGGATTTTTATTAGAATCAAAAGTCGTTCGACTTTTTCAAATTCAAAAATTCAAGGTGGCCTCAAGTCTGAAAGGATTAGAGTTTCGCTTGCCCGATCTTTTTATATGGACTTCGCTTTTTTCTCTTTTGTTTTCAGCCGTTAATTTTAATATTAAACCACTTCAAACAGTGAGTATAAATATTTTAATTATTTCTGCCGTGGCTTATTTATTTCAAGGCCTTGTCGTTGTCGAATTTTTAATGAGATTTTTACGTCTTGGCACTTTTTCAAGGGTCTTTACGTATGGTCTGATTTTATTTCAGTTAGCACCGTTTGTTGTTTTTGTTGGGCTAATTGATTACTGGGCTGACTTTCGCAAGAGAGTTCGTCGCAAAGCAAAAAGCAATTGAACCAAAAAGTTAGAAATGAACTAAAATTATTTTAGCAGTAAGGACGTTTTATGAAAGTAATATTACAAAAAGATGTTAAAGACTTAGGAAAAGTCGGAGACCTTGTTAATGTATCTGAAGGTTTCGCAAGAAACTTGTTATTCCCAAGAAAGCTGGCTTTAGAAGCAACCGAAAAGCGTGTGAATGAGTACAATCATTTAAAGCGTGTTGCCGATTCTAAAAAGAAAAAAGCATTAACTGAAAGACAAGCTTTGTTAAGCAAAATCAAAGGAACAACAGTTAGCTTTAAATTAAACGCCGGAGACGGCGATAAATTATTTGGAACTGTAACAACTTCTGATATTTCAAAAGGACTCGAAAAACTTGGTTTTTCAATTGACCGAAAAGATATTCGCTTAGAGGAGCCCATCAAAATTCTTGGAACGCATAAAGCCGTTGTAAGCTATGGAGAAGGTTACGAAGCATCAATTCAAGTTGCCGTCGAGCGCGCCTAGTTATAAAAATCGCCAACTCTTAAAAAGCGAAGCTGTTAAAAGCTTCGCTTTTTTTTTGCTTTTAACTCAAAAAAAGCATGCTAGACTTTTTTAACTTAAGTCAGGAGAATTATTATGAATAAAGCGGTGATTGTCTTTGTTATTCTTTTTGGAATGGTTCTTGCCAATGCTCGCGTAACAGATGGCCAGGCTTCTTTTCAAGTTGAAAAAGATAAGCTGACAATAACGGCTCAAAAAGGATTTCACTTGAACGCAGAGGCTCCTGCGAACGTAAGCTTTGACCAAAATCAGGACACATTTAAGGCTGATATTAAAACCGAAAAACAATTTGTGTTTAAGATCTTTGAAAAAGCAAAACAAGCTAAGCTTAGTTTTTACGTTTGCGATGATAAAAAAACTGTTTGTGAGCAACACCAAGAAACAGTTTTGTTGGCCAGCGGTAAAGTTACAGCTAGTCCAGAAGCTCAGCTCAAAAATAAAAATAGCGATGTAAAAATGATTCAGACTGAAGATGTCATCGTTAGCGCTAACAATAAGCCGACGCTTTTGGTTTTTTCGGCCCCTTGGTGCCCCGCCTGCATTCGTATGCAAACCGAAACTTATTCTAAGGCCCAGGTGGCCGAACAAATTAAAAAAATCAACTTCAAAAAACTCAACAGTGATTTAGCGGAAAACTTTGACATTGCCGAAAAATTTCATGTTCACGCTATTCCAACTTTAATCTTATTAAACTCAAGCGGCGAAGAAGTTTATCGTTGGCTTGATTTTCAAAAGCCGAATGAATTTGCAAAAAGCTTAGCGTTTCAACTTAAAAGCCAGAACAATTCGGTCTCAAAACTTCAAGAGCTTGCTAGCACTGGCGACGAACCGGCCATTTCGCAACTTGGAATGATGGCCTACAATGCGACGAATTGCAGTGACGCTGTGAAATGGTTTTCGCTTTCTAAAAAAGTGCAAGACATGAAATATAAGTTAGCGGCTGAAGTCGCTTGCGCTCAAGAAGCATTTGATAAAGACGAAAAAAAAGCAGACCCGTATTTTCAGTCGCTGCAAAAAGCGATCACGCTGTCGACTTCCGAAATGGATCAATTGCGTTGGACAGTTGATCTTATTGATAAAAAAAATGAGCTTAAAACCCTTAATCAAGAAACAAAAGAAATTGCATTGAAAACAATTCTCAAGCTCGATGATATTTTAAAAAACAAAGCTCTTCCAGTGAAGTTATTTAGTGAAAGCACTTATGGTGAAATTTCAGGCTTCGAAAAAGTTGAGATTCTTTATATGAAGTCGCGCTTATTGACAGCAATCGAAGACCAACGGGGAAAAGAAAAAAACGATTTGCAGATAATTCAAGAGCTCAAAGCTAAAAAACTTTCAACAAGTCGTCCTGGCGAAATGCTACTTGTGATTTCATATTTAAAAGAAGCGGGTGAAACTAACGACGTTGAAAAAATGTATCAAAATCTTATTGAAAAATATCCTCAAACTTATGTGTACTACGAAAAGTATTCGCGCTTTTTGCTCAAGCAAAAAAAATCGCTTGAGGCTTTGGCTCAATCCGAAAAAGCTTTACAGTTCTCAGAGGGTAATCAGCCACAGCTTTATTTATTAAAAGTGAAAGTTTTAAAAGAGCTTCAACAAAAAGAAAAAGCATTAAAAACGATTCAACAGGCGCTTAACCTTAAAGAAATTGAACACACGAAGTTTAAAAATACGCTGACTCAGTTGAATAAATTAAAAGAAGAAATGATTAAGTAAATTACTGAGTTTTTTCAGGACTGATGCCATAAAAAACTTCGTCTAAATAAATCAACAAGCATTCGCGAAGCTCGTCCACGGTCATGTTTTTAGGGTCGACTTCAAGAGCACGTATGGCCGCAAAAAGCTCTGTTTCAATTGTATCTACGTCGATTTTTGTGTGATTCGCAAACTGCTGTAAGACTCGTCCCATGCTCGCCTCCTGCTTGCAAGTAACTAAATAAAAACTTCTTCCTAAAGTTTTTCTATCTTTTGTAAGACAGTTTTATGAAAACAAAAGGTTAACACCCTTACAATCAGAATCAGCTTTCCGCGCCAAGTTTAGGCGTTATGTCTAGTTATGAGACAGCCTTAAATCATTTAAACGCTTTAAAACATCCCTGGTCTTGAATAAGACGGGTCTTATTTTTGGAAAGAATGTTTTAGCGAATGTATTTGGACGTGGAGATAAAAATGATGAATCAAACAAAGTGTCGGTTGAGGCTTTTTTTAGGAATTATGATTTTCAGTAGTTTTTCAAGAGCCGCTGTTTGGGTCGATGAAAATCAGTGGAGCCCTGAATGGGAAAACAAATACCACGAATGGGTCAAGACCAATGCCAGCGCAAACATGTTTGCAAATGAAAAAAAAATAAATGGAGAAGCTAACCCGTACTATGGAATTCGGGTTGATTGCGCTGATTTAGTTTATTCTTTAAGAATCTTATTTTCTTATGAAAACAAATTGCCTTTTGCTATGGTAAACCCCGTGCGAACAAACGGCCCGTTGATATCAAACAAAATATCGAGGTTCGATGGCGCCAAAGAAGGTCTGCCTCGCTTAAAAAAGTTTTTGGTTTGGCTCTACGATATGTTGAGCACACACAGTCTTCCGCTGGACACATATGCCATTCCATTTAAAAAAGTTGTGCCAGGCTCAATTATTTTGACCTCAAGAAAAAATCATCATTCTTGGACGGTCAAAGATATTTCTAAGGCTGGAAATCCGACTTTAATTTTTAATTCGACAGTTGGGCGTGAAAGCGGATTTCAGGTTCAAGAAAGACAAAGCTGGCCAAATCCGTTTTGGATTTTTGAACCCGAAGTTGATCAGCAGGATGAAACAAAAAACATTCCAATTTACTTTTCGGGATCCTATGCGGGTTTTAGATACTGGAGACCTATTGAGTTTTTAAAGCATAACGAAAAACTTGTGCCGGGCTTCAGCGACGAGCAACATCTTGTTGGAATTTCCGAGTGGAAAACCTATGCTCAGACATCTTTGGCTCAAGTTAAGGAATCAATTGATCAAGTCGTTTTGCGACTTTTAAAAGACGCTTGTTCTGACTTCACTCAAAGAGTCAGCGCTGTTCAAGAGGCCGAATCCTACAAAGAAAATCTAGCGGCTGATTTTGCTGCTGGAAAAACAGAAGCAGATAGCACTTACATTAAAGAATATTTTGCAGATTCTGAGAAGCCATCAGACAATCGCTGCATGATTTATAAAGCGTTTGATCAATTTTCGACGCCAAGCCGCGACAAACGCTTTATCGATTCAATTATTTTAGCTCGAGCCTATTTTTCTTTTGGAATAAATAAATTTGGCGAAAACGCTTTTTCGGCAGAAAATCTTGCAATTTATAAAGCCCTTTTTCCTTTAATTAACTTATCTGCTGGCGACGAGGCCTTAAAAGACACAGGAAAAACAAGTTCTAACTTTTGTAGCCTAAGCCTAACTCCTGAGCTGGGAAGTTTAACCCTAACTCGATATAAACGCCGCGTTTTTGCAAATCGATTTTCATCTAACCCGAATGATTCGTACACGGGCCGATTTGGATATCCTAAAACCGATAGAGATTTAGCAGACACCTGCCCGGCTTACGATCTGACAAAAAAATCATATAACCTGGATGAAATTGAGCAAGATATGATAAAAGAAGTTCTTTCGTCTGCACAAGCTTTATGAAAATGAATAAAAAAAGTGTGGCCCTTATCACCATCGCTGTTTCATTAGCTGCACTATTTTTTTATTCTAAGCGAAACGATCAAAAATTCGAATCAGCAATAACTAAAAAAAAAACTGAACTTGCTTTTGTTGAAGATTCTAAAAAAAATAAAGCTTCAGAATCAAAACCAAAATTGGTCTTTGAAAAAGAAACTTTTCATAAAGAGTTTGATAAATGTTTTAAATCAGGCCCAACTTCAGATACTTTTGCTGGCGTGTTGCAATTTATTAAAAAGAGAATTAATTTTTCGGACCCCATCACGATATCAGAAAACTACGAATTGATTTCTGCAAGTCAGAAAGAAATTGTTGTTCAATATATTTCTCAAGAAGAAGACAAAAATAAAGTTCGCGTGTTTACAATTAACGCCAAAGACGGTCTTCCTGATCGTCTGAAAGAATTTCCAAACTCAGACTCGTCAGCCGAAACTCGATTGGTCGGGGCACTTAGTCTGGGACAACTTAAAAACAAAACAACTTCTACAACTCAAAACGCTTATGACGGGTCCGTTTTAAATTTAGATCAGTCAAATGATCAAATTATAAGAATTCATTTAATGACGAATAGTTTTGATTTTGAATGTAAAAATCAAAACTGCTTTTGTTTAAAAAAAGAATAGCTTTTAAGTATTGGCGCCAGGCGCAAAGTTGCGCGGCTTTCCGCCAGGCATCGGAGGCGGAGCTTGCGGCGGAGGAAGCGGTGACACATAAGAATTATCTGCATCTTTGAATCGATTGTATTTTGCATCGAAGCGCAACTTCACAGTTCCCGTAGGACCATTTCTTTGTTTTGCAATAATCACTTCTGCAGAACCCTGTTTATCGGGATCGTCTTTGTCATAATAATCGTCTCGGTAAAGCATCATAATCACATCGGCATCTTGTTCAATTGAACCCGATTCTCGCAAATCAGAAAGCATTGGGCGACGATCAGATCGACCCTCAACACCACGATTCAACTGTGCCAGTGCGATAACAGGAATTTGCATTTCTTTAGCGATCGCTTTCAAGCTTTTTGAAATTTCAGAAACAGCTCGTTCACGAGATTCAACTTTTTGTTTTAAATCCATTAGCTGCAAGTAATCGATCATCACGCAGTCAAGTCCGTGAGTCGCTTTCAAGCGGCGACAACGCGCGCGAATCTCAAACGGCGATATCCCAGAAGTTTCATCAATAAACAAAGGCGCATCGGCAATTGTTCCGCACGCATTGATCAGTTGTTGCCAAGAGGTATCTTGAATTCGACCCGTTCTGACTTCGCTCAAAGAAATTTTTGCTTCAGCGGCAATCAAACGAATCATGAGTGATTCTTTCGACATCTCGACCGAAAAGTAGGCGACCGTTTTTTTAGTTCGTAGCGCCATGTGTGAAGCCAGGTTTAAGCTGAACGCCGTTTTACCCATCGAAGGCCGAGCCGCAATAATAATAAGTTCTCCAGGATTTAGGCCCGACGTAATGCTATCGAGTTCTTTAAAACCCGTTGGAAGACCCGTGACTTCAGCCTTGCGCTTGTAAAGCTCTTCAATTTTTTCAAAAGATTTAGCGACAATATCGCGCGGTCCGACAAGCCCCGAAGAGTTTTTGTCTTCGCCGACTTTTAGAATTTCGCTCTCGGCAAAATCAATAAGCGATTCTGCATCAGAAAACTCAGATCCATAAGCTTTTTCAATAAGAGAAGTGGATGTATTAATTAAACGTCGCAAAAGGGCTTTTTCACGAATGATTCGAGCATGTGAATCAATGTTTGCTGCCGAAACAACTTTATCTAATAATGAAAGTAAATACTCGGGCCCGCCAATAATATCCAGCTGGTTACGTGTCTGCAAAGAATTCGTAACCGTGACCAAATCAATAGGCTCAGCTTTTTGGTGAAGCTCTGCGATGATGGAATAAATGATTTGATGAGCGGGTTTATAAAAGTCGTTCGTTTCAATTAAGTCAGCAACTTGATCAAAAGCTTCTCGCTCGAGCATCAATCCGCCCAAAACAGAAAATTCAGCCTCGAGATTTTGAGGTGGAAGTTTTTGACTCATCTTATCCCCTGGTTAAAGATGAAATAGAACTTAGTAGCAAGTAAGAATGGAAACTATAAAAACAAAAATGGGGTTTTTCAACCCCATTCAATGCATTATAAATTTAATTAAAAATTACTGAGTTAAAGAAGTCGTTGGAACAACGATGTTCTCTGTAACTAAAGCCTGAGCACCTTTTTTAGGTTTCAATTTATAGTTATCAATTTTTTTCTTAAGAGTATTGCGGTTGATGCCAAGCATGATCGCTGTTTTAACTTGATTACCATTATATGCTTTAAGGGCTAATTCAATTAATGGGCGCTCAACTTGTTCTAATACGATATTATAAAGACCATTCAACTCAACTTGAGCCTCTTTTTGTTGTTGAAATAGAACTTCTAGCTTGCTCTTAACTAATTTTTCAAGACTGACCTGTTGTAGGTTAGCAACAAAAAGATTTTCTGAATTATTCAGATTCGGCGTCATGGGTCTCCCTCTCGTACGTGTTGTTAGGACTGTCAGCTTATTTGGGACAGTATGTGTTTCTGTGTTTAAACGGAATTTAAACTCCGCGTGTTGTGGGTAACCAAATATACTTATGTTGCTGCAAATGCAACCGGACTTTTGATTTTTTTTGCAAAATTCTTTCTGCCAACCAGCGTTCAGATACTTGGCCATGTGATGGACTGTATAAAACTGTAAATTTTTTTAATAAATCATGTTGACGGCAAAAATTTTCTGACCACTCGAAGTCTTCGTCTGAACTGATCACAAACTTATACTCGGTGGTTTCACTCGAGAATTTAAGATTATCTTCGAGGAAGCTATTGCTGGCGCCGCTGTCGGGTGTTTTTACGTCAAGAATTATTTTAACTTTTGGATTTACGTGTTGAATCGTTTTAGAGCCGCTGGTCTCTAATGAAACTTGATATCCGTCGTCACACAAAATATTGATCAGCCGATGAATTTCTTTTTGAAGAAGGGGTTCGCCTCCCGTTATACAAACGTACTCGGCACCATAATCTTTGACTGAATTTAAAATTTTTTCAAAGGACCAGAACTCGCCCTCATCGTACGAGTATTTTGTATCGCAGTACGTGCAACGCAGATTACAACCCGTCGTGCGGATAAACACGGTTGGGTTTCCGGCGTAGGAGCTTTCGCCCTGAATAGAATAAAAGATTTCGTTAATTTTGACCATGAAGAGCCCCACAGGTGCCACTGCTTAAGACCATTGTCAAGAAAGCCCATGGATGGCGACAATTCAGAAGAATCTGGACGTGACTCGACTTTGGCGCTTTTGCAGAATGGAAGCTGCGCGTTTAAATTAAAAAGTATGAACGCGTTTTTCAAAAAATTTCGAAATGATGTCAAGGCTATTGGTTTTTTAGGTTTGGGACTTTTTCTGGCTTTGGCCTTGGCGAGTTACAACTCGAAAGATCCATCCTTTAACTCGATTGGGCACGGATTTAAAACTCTTAACTACTGTGGAATTTTGGGAAGCTTCTTGGCTGACTTGATTTTTCAATTGATGGGACTTCCCGCCTGGATGATGGTGGCGGGTTTGTTTCAAGCGGCCCTGCTGAGCTTTCGGGGACAACAGGTTGAGTTAAAAAATATTCGGATTGTGTGGATGGTGTTGTTGATTTGTGGCTTATCAGCGCTGGCGACGATTTATTGGCCAGTTACAAAAATTTTCGAAAATCAAATTTACTTGGGTGGACTGATTGGTGTTGGTTTATCAACAGCGCTGGTGCGCGTGCTGAACTCGGTTGGCGCGCAGGTTTTGCTTTGGGCCATGTGTTCGATGCTGATCGTGTTTTGTTTCGAGATCAGCTTACGCGAAATCGTCATGCGCTTCGTCGACTTTTTTCAAGACCGCCTCGAGCAAGCCCAAAAATCCCAGCTCCTCAAAAACTGGAAGTGGCCCGACTTAAAAAAGGAAAAGGTACCTGGTACTTTTACCCCCCTAAAGGTACCAGGTACCTTTAAAAAAGAACCGATTTCGGAGCAGGCTCCTGTTGAGATGAAAATTGCTGTGCAGCAGGCGTTGATTCCTCGGGATGAGGGTGAAAATCAAGATGAGGACCAAGTGGATGAGGGTGTTGATGAAACGGTCGCTGTGTCGCCGTATGAGCCCCCGGCTCGGCGTAAAGTTGTTATGCCAACTACGAAGATGCCTCGTCGGGTTGAGAACTGGAACATGCCGAAGCTGTCATTGTTAGACGATCCGCCTTTAACGCGTATTAAAATTGATGACAAAGAAATCCGTTTGAAAGCTGAAATCACTCTTGAAAAGCTCAAACAGTTTGACGTGAATGGCACGATCGTAGCGGCGAAGCCAGGCCCTGCAGTAACGATGTTCGAGTTTAAACCCAATGTTGACGTGCGTGTGAACAAAGTGACCGAGCTTGCGGACGACTTAGCTTTGGCTCTGTCGGCCGAGTCTCTTCGAATTATTGCTCCGATTCCGGGGCGCGACGTCATAGGAATCGAAACCTCGAATGCTCAACGTGAAACCGTGTACTTGAAAGACCTTCTTGCCGACGAAACTTTTTGGTCTGATGAAATGAAGCTTCCAATTGCTCTTGGCAAACAATCAAACGGTGAACCCCGAGTCGTTGATCTTCGCAAAATGCCACACTTGTTAATTGCAGGAACAACGGGTTCTGGAAAATCCGTTTTTACCGTTGCGACGATCACGGGATTTTTATTTAAACATTCTCCGAAAACGCTGAAGCTGATTTTAGTTGATCCGAAACAAGTTGATCTGGCCGCATTCGCAGAAATTCCACACTTGGTTATGCCTCCGATCAGAGACCCTAAAAAAGCTGTGATTGCATTACGCTGGGCTGTGAAAGAAATGGAAAAGCGTTATAAATCAATGAGCAAATTCGGCGCGCGCAATATCGAACAGTTCAACGAAGCGGTTGAAAAGTTTTCGGTCGAGCAATCCGCAGAACATGAAAAAATAAATGCCGAGTATGAAAATCAAGGCATCATGAAACTCGAACAGTACTACTATACAGCTCAGCCTTACATTGTGATTGCGGTTGAGGAGTTTGGTGATTTAATGGCCGTCGACAAACAAAATGTCGAACAAAATATTGTGCGACTTGCGCAGATGGCGCGCGCCTGCGGAATTCACTTGATGCTTGCGATGCAGTCGCCACGCAAAGAAGTTGTGACCGGTTTAATTAAGACAAATATTCCGGGGCGTATTAGTTTTAAAGTCGCTTCAAAAATGGATTCGCGAATTATTTTAGACGAGCAAGGCGCCGAGCGCTTGTTAGCTCAAGGGGATATGCTTGTGATTACCGGAGGCTCTTCGAAAGCGGTTCGTCATCACGGACCCTACTTGAAAGAATCAGAAATTAATGGCGTCGCAAAATTTTGGGCTGATCAAGGCGAACCTGAGTTTGATCAACTGGCGATGCGGGCTCTTGAAGGTGGACCATCAGCAAATGGAATGGGCGCAGAAGCCGGGAATGATTTTGATGCTGATGCGGATTCAAATGATGATGAGTACGATGAAAGATACGACGAAATTTTATCCTGGGCGGGATCGCAAAAAGCAATCTCAGCTTCTTTAATTCAAAGACGATTTAAATTAGGTTACCCGCGCGCCGCTCGCTTGATTGAGCTATTTGAAAAAGAAGGCGTCGTTGGACCCGCAAACGGCAGCAAGCCGCGCGCCGTTTTAGTGAACAGCCATCAAGGCTAGACCTAGGGCGGGCTTTTTGGATTTAATCACGTAAAACGACCTATTTACTTAGCGTGTTAACACGAAATCGCTTTGCGCGACCGAGTTCGCGTGTGTTGATATGATTTCAATCAATAAAATGAAAAACTAAATTCAAGGAGGATTTATGGTTAAGTCAATTTTAATGGCTGCAGCGATGATCGTGTCGGTTTCAGCTCAAGCGTATAACACAGTTGCGGAAAATCTTTTTGCAGCTCAACAATCTCAGATTCAACAATCTGTCGTTGCTCAAGGTCTTAATTGGAAAGTTGGAGACGAAAACAACTACAAGCTGAATATGGGTGGCTTTATTAACGGAACAATGAAAATGTTTGTTCGTGAAATTGGCGCCGATGGTATTTGGTTAGTTCAAGATGTCGATTTGACGATTCAAAAACAAACCATCGAAATTTTACTTGATCCGAATACAGGCGCGATCAAAAAAATGATCGTCAACGGACAAGAGCAAGCTCCGCCAAAGTCTGACTTTGAAGTGATCGAGCAAAAAGAAGATAAAGTCACCGTACCAGCGGGAAGCTTTGATGCGATTTATATCAAAATCAAAGATAAAGCGAACAACGATCAAATCTCTGAGCAATGGATTAATCCGCGCGACATTCCACTATCTGGAATGGCAAAATCTTTAGCAGATAGCCAATTTGGAAAAGTGACAATCGAACTGACTTCGTTTAAAAAGTAGGAATGTTCAAAAAAAATATTCTTAAACAAAAAACCGCGAATTTAATCGCGGTTTTTTTTATTTTTACAGCTATAAACTTAGAGGCTAAGCCAGCTTCAGAAAATCTTGAAGTTCTTAAAAAAAAAGTAAACTCACAGCTTTTGAACAAACAAAAAAACAAAGCCCTATTAAGTATTCAAGAATTTATAAAAAGTGAAACGAATAAATCGATCGTGGCAGAATCATCTGAACTGATGGTTTTAATTTCACAAACTTTTATGGCAAAAGAAACGCAAGACGCCTATGAAGCCTCTGTAAATTCGACTCTAACAAATATCAGCGAAGCAAAAAGGCAAGCTGACGAGTGTTTGGCTTTAGATCCTCAAAATACAAACTGCCTGATTCAAAAATTAAAACTGGTTTGGCGTGAAAAAAATAAAAACGAAATTGAAAAGAACTGGATTTTGCTCGACGAGCTTACGAAAGGTTCAAAAATAAACTCTTGGCTTGATTTAGCCATCCACAAAGAGGATTTCGACTTTAAAAACAAGAGTATCATTAAAAAGTTAAATGAAAAACCATCCGAAGATTTTTTTATTTTAGTTGTGCTTGAGCTTGAGCGAGCTTTTCTGGCAAAAAACTTTTCACGGGCTCGTGAGTGTGTCGAATACCTAGATAAAAATTTTCCTGATTATCCAGAGATTATTTACTTCAAGCAGAAAATCGACACCGAATCTACAGAAGACAAACCCAGTAATATAAATGATATCAATTTAATGTATTCAACAAAATGCAAAAATTTAACAAAGTCACTGGCGCGCAAATTTCGTTATGATTTTGACTTGTGCGCAAGAGGAGCCTTATGAAAAAAAAGTCTTATCAGATCTACCCTAAATCCAATTTCAATTATAAAACTAATTTGTCGACACTGCTGAGAGAATCTTTTGTTCTTTTGGTTTTAACGAGCGCAATCTGCGGCTGTGGAATTAAAGGCCCACCTTTGCCGCCGCTTTTAGAAGAGACGATTCAAAAACAAAAAGCAGGCGCTTCGCTCAAAACAAGCAACGTGATTAGCACAGATTCAAGCAAAGCTAAAAAATGAATATGAGCACGTATCTTGTTTCTGGAGCAGGCAACACGTTTCATATTTGCGATCTGCTTTTGCGCAAAAAATCAAAACTTGACTTGTCGGTTTCTCAAAAAAAAGAAATTTCAAAAAATATTTGTTTAAAGCAAAAAGCAGACGGATTTATTTTTTTAAAAGAAATTAATAACGGACAATCTTACGCCTGGGATTTTTACAACAATGACGGATCAGATGCAGAAATGTGTGGAAATGCCACTCGCTGTGTCGGCTACTACGTCAGCGAAGTTTTAAAAAACACAAATCCAAAAATTTTACTTCAAACCACGGCGGGTCTTATTGAGATAGAAAAAAAAGGCGACCATCTGTATAAAGTTAAAATGACTCCACCCCGAATTCTTCAGTCAAGCCTTGGATTTTTTTGCGATACTGGCGTGCCTCATTTAGTTCAAGAAATAAATCATTCTCAAGATTATCATGATAAAAAAAATGAAGCTTTGCTACTTCGCAACCATCTTGAATTTAAGCCAAACGGAACGAACGTCACGTACGTCCAATTTCTGACAGATCTGAATAAACTCAATGCAGTCTCCTACGAGCGTGGCGTTGAAAACTTTACGAAAGCTTGCGGAACGGGCGCGATGGCTGCGGCATTGTACAATTTGATGAAACGCGGTAGTTCGCAAACACAAGTTGAAATGCCCGGCGGAACACTTATGATGGACCTAACAAACTTAAATGAACCTCTGATGGAGGGGCCTGCGGTTCTCTTAGGAAAATATAATTATGATGAATCAATTGAATAATCAAATAACTTTTAAAGGTGTGATTTCGGCTTTGCCAACTCCTTTTTATGAATCTAAAGTAGACATTGTTTCTTTAGAGAAACTTGTTCGGCATCAATTGCAAAATGGAATTAATGGTTTTGTTATCAACGGAACAACTGCGGAAAGCCCAACGCTGCTTTGGAGTGAGGTCGAAAATATATTTTCGACTGTTAAAGAAACTACTGAAGGAAAAGTTCCATTAATTGTGGGAACGGGATCGAACTCGACTGCAAAAACGATTGAGATAACAAAAAAAGCTGCCGACATGGGCGCAGATGCGGCCCTTGTTGTGGTGCCCTATTATAATAAGCCCCCTCAAAGAGGGCTTGAAAAACATTTTTTAAGTGTTTCTGAAAGCTCGCCGATTCCAGTTATTTTGTACAACGTTCCGGGCCGAACGATTACAAGCCTTTCACTCGAGACGCTCACAACGCTTTCTGCTCATAAGAATATTATTGGTGTTAAAGAAGCCAGCGGAGATATTTCTGTAGATGAAAAATTAAAAGCTCTTGTTCACCCGGATTTTGTTATGCTTTCTGGGGACGATCCAACGTATCTTCCATTTTTAAAACTTGGTGGGCATGGAATTATTTCCGTCATGTCTAATGTTATCACCGCAGCTTGTGTAAAATGGGCGCGGCTTGCTACAGAAAAAAAATGGGAAGAGGCCTTTTCAGATTTTAACAAGTACAATGAGTTGATTCAATTAATGTATGTAGAAGCGAATCCGATTCCGCTGAAATGGATGCTTTACAAAATGAATATTTTTCGATCGGCAGAAGCTCGTCTTCCGCTTGTCGAGTTAGATCAAAAGTATTTTGCTCCGATTGAAACAGAACTTAAAAAACTGGAGCTCATTTGAAATCTAAAAGCACACAGATCAAAATAGGTTTGTTTGGCTCCTCTGGAAAAATGGGTCAAGCTGTCGAACAAATGTTGCCTCAGATAAATTTAAAAAACAAAAGCGCTCAGCTGATTCCCTATTTGGCCGTGGGCAAAGAAAAGTCTTCAATTTTTTCGATCAGCGTTAATAATTTAAAAAATATCGAAAATGAAATTTTAAACGACGTCGACGTTTGGATTGATTTTAGCTCGAGTAAAGGTCTTTTAGAACTCTTAACGTCGACTGAAAAATTTCAGACGGCCATTGTTTCGGGATCAACAGGTTTACAAAAAAAAGAATTTTTAACTCTTCAAAAAAAATCCAGACAACGAGCTTTGTTTTGGGCGTCTAATTTAAGCCCGGGTCTTTGGGCCTTTAGACAAGCGATGAAAAGCTTAAGTTCTATTTCTGACTTCGATTTTGCGATCGAAGAAATTCACCATACTCAAAAAAAAGATCAACCAAGTGGAACTGCAAAAACTTTGCATCAGGATCTTGAACTCATTTTAAATAAAAGAATTGAAGCGCCATTAAGCCTTCGATTGGGCGGTGTTTTTGGTGTCCATACAGTTTTGGGAGCTTCTGGAAATGAAGTTCTAACTTTTCAGCACCAAGCTTTAAATCGAACGGTTTTTGCCGAAGGAGCTTTGCGTGCTGGTTTGTGGCTTAGAAATAAAAAAAACGGTTTATACACAATGGATGATCTGTTTTTAAAAAAGTGATTCTTAAATTGATTAAAAAGGAAAAAAAATGAAATTTTTTATTGATTCAGCAGATGTAAATGAAATTAAACAAGCAAATGCCCGCGGTTGGGTTGATGGAGTCACGACTAATCCAACTTTGATTGCTAAATCGGGGCGCTCGTTTGAAGAGGTGATTAAGGAAATTTGCAAAATCACACCGGGCCCTGTTTCAGCAGAAGTGATTTCTTTGCAATCTGAAGAAATGTTTAAAGAGGGAATCGCTTTAGCCAAATGGGCTTCAAACGTGGTTGTAAAAATTCCGATGTGTGAAGAAGGCATGGTCGCCGTAAAAAAATTAACCGCTGAAGGAATCAAAACCAATGTGACTTTGGTTTTTTCTGTGATGCAAGCGTTGTTGGCCGCAAAAGCCGGAGCCACGATGGTGTCACCTTTTGTGGGCCGCTTAGATGACATTAGCCAAGACGGAATGGCAATGGTTGCTGAAGTCATTCAGGTTTATCGCAATTACGATTTTGCAACTGAAGTTCTTGTTGCATCTGTTCGAAGCCCCATGCATTTGCAAAACGCAGCATTGATGGGTGCGGATATCGCAACAATTCCATACAAAGTTATGCAGCAGATGACTGGTCATCCCTTAACAACAAAAGGGATTGAAATGTTTTTAGCGGACTGGAATAAGTCTGCAAATAAATAAGATCATCTTTGTGAAAAAAATTTTCTTAACAGGATTTTTAATTCTTTTTTTTCTTGGGTGTCAAACTCCAGGGATTGTTATTGGCGAAACGCTTCTTCCAATAAAACAAACTCGCGTTGCCGTGACTTCGGCTTTAGGAGAAGCCCGTGCCATCAGCCAAAATGGCCGGGAAATTTTATCGCAGTATCATGATCGTAAAATTAAATTTCTAGACGTGACTTCTCAGACGAAAGAAAGACTTTATACAAAAGTGACTATTTTGGGGGCGCGACGCCCTTACGACATTGTTGTCGAAGTTCACATCGAGCGCCGAGACGCCGAGACCAGAATTTTTCAAGACATAGGTCTAGATGATAGCTTAGCTCGATCACAAGCGCGTTTAATCCGACAAGCCCTTAACCAAAGTCGCGACAAATTTCAGTCCATTGACGAGGGCTCACCTTTTTAAATACTCTAGATGAGTAGTCATAGATGACGTGGGAGCTTAGTTGACAACTGTACTGGCGACGATCGTGTTGATCATTCCGATGTTTTTTTTATACTCTCCGCGAGTTGATCAAAATCGTATTGTCACAATTACGAAAGCACTTGTGATTACTCAAGAAAGAAAAACGCCCGCTTATTATTTGTATCAACAAACTCAAGCGGCTGAAGCGCAAATTGCTGCGCCACAAACAGTGACTACTTATTTGAGTAATCAAAATTACAAATCACCAGAAACAGCTCTGGCTGTTAATGAAATGAAAGTTGAGCGAAAAGAAATCGCATCAGAAGTCGATGCGGGTTTTTCAACAAAATTGATCGAAAATGTAAAAACAAATTTTAACTTGTCTCCAATGAATTATGCACAGACCGACGAAGCTCAACCGAGTGATAAAAAAAATGAAACGCCGAACAGCTCGTCGGCCAATTCACCGGCAAGACAAAACCAGAAACAAAATAATCAGTTGCAAAATAATCAGAATCCTTCAATTGCACCAAATCGATGGGCGACATTGCGTGGAAAGTTTGAAATGCTTGGTGTTGGTGTGATCAACGATCATGTGATTGAACTTAAACGAGTCGAAGAAGGTCAGGTTCGCGAATTAGGTCGCATTGATTTAAAAGCCGGGTTGTATTCAATCGATATCGAGTCACCACGCGGAGAGCTTGTCGCAGAGATAAGAGACCACAATGGAAATCTTATCGGGATTGATCATCAAAAAATAACAAACTTACAAACTCGCGGCGCTTATTTAGAAGGACCGTTTATTCAAGTTAAACACCCCGCAACAGTCTCAATGAACCTAGCGCTTCCCTCGGCGGCCTCTCGTCGTACAGCAACTTTAAACCAAAACAGTCACGAAAAAACATCGGCGTTTGTAACGACACTTTTTTCAGAGCAGAATATTTTAGAAAAACCAACAGACGAGTTTGTGAACATTGCGCGATCGTCTTCAACGGTTTCTTCAATCGCAGATACCTACCATAAACATCGAAGAATTATTTCTATGCGCCAAGCCGGTGACGACACCGAAACGCCCCTTTTTACTGAAGCGTGGATCATCGGCGCACTTGACTACATTTCAGATCAGCAAAAAATTGAGTTTAAATCTAAAAAAGCACCTGTCTTGATTGGTCGCGTGATGATCGACAATAAACCATTGAGCTCTGCCCAAGTTCAAATTGAAAATCATCCTGGTATTGAGCCGATTTATCTAGATCAATTTATGATTCCAAATGCTCAACTTACAGAAACTTCTGAAAATGGATATTTTATGTTTGTTGGACTCGAAGAAGAAAATTATTCTGTCACTGCATTTAAGCAAAACAAAATAATTGGCCATCAAATGTTTATCGCAGAAACAGAAGCTATTGCTTACCAAAATATTTTAACAAAAACTTCGGCCTCTTCAGTTGTGGTTCGCTCTTTTGATGCTTTTACCGGAGATGCAGTTGATATTGATTTGATTTCTCCTGATTTGGAAGAAGTTGTCCAAACTATTTCAGGAGTTGCGAATTATCGAACACAAAATAACTTGGGTGTTTCACAATTTTTAGTTCGCACAAACGCGCCCGCTTATTTGCCGGTGCGCTATGTTCAGGATTCAAGAAAAGACTATGTGCATATTCCGATGATTCAAGAAAATTGGCTGAAGCAGATTCAGTCTGTAAAACTGATCAATGAGCTTCCGGATACGGGAACGATTATTGGTTTCGTTCCTGAAATTGATTTTGAAGTTTACTTGATTTCTGAAGGCTACAGTCAAGACCAAGTAGTTTATTTTGATCAAATGGGCCGCATAACACAAACTCCAACTAAAGGCGGCGGGTTCATACTATTCAACGTGCCGGTTTCAGCGCACGAAGTTGTCGTTCAAGAAAAAGGTTCAGAAAGAATTTATTCACAGGTTTTTGATATCAAAGCCAACCAGGTTAGTGTTTCACACTTCGTTGACTAACGTATTTTATTTTCGGCTTCACCCAGAACAAATCGTTTAAAAAAATCTCCACGCTCTTCAAAGTTTTTAAATTCATCTAAACTTGTACCGCCCGGACTAAGCAATACAGTATCGCCCGAGCTTGCTTTTTTTTGACATTCTTCAATTGCTGAGCCTAAGTTTTTAAAATAAGGCCCGCGAAGTTGAGATTTTTTTTGAGCAAGCTCGCCGCAGTCTCCAAAAAAAACAGGATGAATCACTTTGTTTTGATTTAAAATACTCAACTGTTCCCAAGGAAGATTTTTATCTTTTCCTCCCAAGAGCAGATAAAGATTTTTTTGACGTTCAAGATTTTCAACACACCCAGCAACTGCAACCAAAACAGACTCCATGGCTGTCGCCTTGCTGTCGTTGATATATTTGACTCCGCTCATTTCGCCGACGTATTCAAGTCGGTGCCGTAGACCGTGATAAAGTGTCATTGCTCGTAAGGCATCAGGTGTCCAATCGCACAAGTTGGCCACCTCAGCAGCGACACAAAAATTATCTTTATTATGAGCGCCGATAAGTTTAATTTTAGAAAGCAAATCTTGATTGATAAAATCTTCTGAGCAGATCAAAACGGCTGGGCATTTTGAGTTTCGGGAATACTGAACGGCATCGACAGACTTTTTGTTAAAAACACAAACGTTTTTAGTTAGAGCTGTAATTTTCATTTTAGTTTGATAGTACTGGTCTAAGTTCTCATAGCGCTCAAGATGATTAGCCGATAAATAAGTAACAGCTGAAAAGTGGAGTGAAAGCTGTTCACAATTTTCAAGCTGATAGCTTGATAACTCTAAAACAACCCAAGCGGCTTTTTTTTTACCTCGCAACAGACCACTAGCATATTCACAAAAAGGCAGGCCTAAATTTCCGCCGACGAAGCAGTGCTCGTCCATGACCTTTGCACCCTCAGCTAAAATTGAAGTAACGGTGCTTTTTCCAACAGAGCCCGTGATGCCAATCAGTTTTTCGTTTGTTAATACGCTTGTTGCTAACGAAATCTCTGAAGTTAAAAATGCACCGTTAAAAATTAATTTTTGTATCCACGGAGTTTTAAGAGGAACGCCGGGCGAAACGATTAAAGTATTTGGTTTTGCGTTAATAATATCTTCGGCGCGACAATATTTTGCAGAGGGGTCTTTGTCGTCGTAAGTAATGAGGTCTTCATCTTTGTAATTAAGGGCTTTAAGAAGTCGAGCTGCAGATAGACCACTTTTTCCTAGACCGACAAGAGCAATCGGCGTTTTTAAATTTTTAGCCCAAGGTGATATTATCATAAATTAGCTTTTCTATTCAGCGTTCTCCGTGAAATAATATTAATCGTATGACTTCTATTTGTACAGCGATCATTAGCGATTTACATTTGACAGATCCCGAGCCTCCAAGGCATCAGACGAAGTCAAGGCACCCACTTTGGAAAAAATTTAAAACCAAAGAATTTTTTATTGATGAATCTCTGGTTCAGTTTTTATCTCATATCCAAGAGCTGGCTCAGTCTAATAAAATAGAACTTATTTTAAATGGTGATATTTTTGATTTTGACAGCGTCATGTCCTTGCCCGAAAAAGCGATTTATAAAATCAACTGGCTTGAAACTCGCCGTGGATTATTTCCAAAACAAGAAAAATCTTTATTTAAAACTCAAATTATTTTAAGTGAGCATAAAAAGTTTTTTGATGCGCTTTCAGAATTTATTCAACATGGAAATGATCTTATTATTATTCCAGGAAATCACGATGTCGAATTGCATTTTCCAGAAGTTCAAAGCGAAATTATAAAAGCACTTAGCCTACCTGAAAAAAATCTTCATCAAGTGCGTTTTACAGATTGGTTTTATGTCAGCAATAAAGACACTTTAATTGAACACGGGCACCAGCAAGACCCTTACTGTGTGTGTGAAAATCCCTTGAATCCATTTTTACTTGATTACAATGAACTTTCGATACGTTTGCCCTTTGGAAATGTGGCGTGTCGGTACATGATGAACGGGCTGGGGTTGTTCAATCCGCACGTCGAAAAAAATTATATTATGTCGATCAGCGAATATCTTTCTTTCTTTTTTAAATATCTCATCAAAGCGCAACCTCTGATTATTTGGACGTGGCTTTGGGGCGCTGTCGCAACAATGTGGCATGTAACGACGGATCGCTTTGCCGAGCCTTATCGAGGACAGACGAGTAACGAGAAAAGAGTAACCGAAGCTGCCGCACGTGCACAATCGACGCCCGAGGTTGTGCGCGAACTGTATGAACTTTTTGCTCCTTCTGCCGCGAACGATCCTATTTTGATTGCGAAAGAACTTTGGCTGGATCGACTATTTTTGATTATGTTTGGATTTATTTTACTTTACGTTGTGGGAAATTTTTTAAATAAGTTTATCGAGATTTCATATCTGTGGATTTTTTTACCGTTTGCTCTACTGGTTCCGTTTTTTTTATTCTACGCGCGTTCGGTGACGTCGTTGGTGTCTCAGTACAAAGAGCCCAGCGAATCTTTGCTAGCCAAGCAGTCCGAAATTTCAGGAGTGCGAAGAATTATCTACGGCCATACGCACATTGCTCGGCATGAATATTACGGCGTCGTCGAACATCTGAACTCGGGCTCGTGGTCGCCCGCATTCACAAACGTCGAGTGCACAGAGTCCTACGAAAAAAACACATTCGTCTGGATCTCCCCAACCCCCGAAGACCCCAGCCTCCGCAAAGCCGAGCTCCTACAGTTCAATACAAAAAAGGTACCTGGTACCTTTACCCCCCAAAAGGTGCCAGGTACCCAAAAGCAAACGCGTTAATTTGCACGAGGCGTCATAACGATGCTTTGTTTGTAAATGCTCAGGTCGTATGTAACGCTTCTAGTGTCATCAAAGGATTGGAGGCATCATGGCTGAAGTATTAGTGGTCACAAGCAAAGTTAAAAAATTCATCAAAGAAAAAGGTGAAATGAACACGTCTGCAGAAACAATCGATATGCTGTCAAAAGCTGTTGAGCGTCTTTGCGCAAAAGGCATGGAGGCTGCGAAAGCCGACGGTCGCAAGACAGTTATGGCTCGCGATATTATTATCGACCACATTTAGTTTTAAAATAAGAAACTCAATTTATTTGCAAATGACCAGCGCGGCGCTGGTTTTTGTTTTTAATCAACCAAAGCCTTAAGTTCTTCCCAAGTGATCATGGCAACTCCAAGCGACGTGGCTTTATCTACTTTAGACCCCGGGTCATCTCCCACAACAAGATAGCTGAGCTTAGAAGAAACCCCTGACAAAAGTTTTCCACCGTTCTTTTCAATCAGCTCGTGAGCTTCGTCGCGCTTCACGGCCAGGGTTCCTGTGACCAAAAAAGTTTTTCCCGACAACGGCCCTTCGCGATTTCGATTTATTTTTTCGAACTTAATTCCAGCGTCAATGAGTTTTCGAACTTCTTCCTGGCTGCGCTTTTCTGAAAGCCAATTTAAAATAGAGGCCGACACTTTTGGCCCGATCTCGGGGATTGTTTCAAGCTCTTCTTTTTTTGAATTTATAAAATTTTGAATTTCAACGTAATGATCGGATAATAACTTCGCTGTTTGTTCGCCAACAAATCGAATTCCCAAAGCATAAATAAAACGTGCCAAAGTTGTCTTCTTGCTTTCTTGCAAACTGCGTAAAATATTTTCGGCAGATTTTTCGCCTTGTCGATCAAGCGACAACAACTGATCTTTCGTTAAAGCGTAAAGCCCCGAAAAAGAGTCGATCAAGCCGCTCTTCACAAAACTCACGATCAACTTTTCACCTACTTTTTCAACATTCATCGCGCGTCTTGAAACAAAATGTTTGATCGATTCGACAACGATCGCTTCGCAAAAAGAATTTGGACAACGCAAGACTGCGTCTTCAACTTCTTTCACAGCAAGAGTTCCACAGCTTGGACAAATCTGTGGAATTTTAAATGCAATCGAAGATTTTGGCCGAGCGGATTCAATCACAGAAACGACTTCAGGAATAACATCACCTGCACGTTGAATAATAACACGATCTCCGATGCGAATATCTTTGCGATCAATTTCATCTTGATTGTGCAAAGTCGCATGAGTAATGGTGACTCCACCAACCTTTACGGGCTGCATAATGGCAACTGGAGTAAGGGCTCCAGTGCGACCCACTTGAACTTGAATATCGCAAATCACAGTTTCAGCTTGCGTCGGTTTAAACTTCGCGGCCGTTGCCCAGCGCGGGCTTCTTGCAACCAACCCTAAGTCGTCTTGCAAGGCCAAAGAATTAACTTTAATCACAATACCATCAATATCGAAATCTAATTGAGGTCGTAGTTTTTCGATTCGATGATAGTAATTAACAACATCTGAAATTTCTTTTGAACACACAATCAAAGATTTGTCTAAAGTGGGCAGTCCAAAACTTTTAAAAGTATTTTCAATCTCTAATTGCGACAAAAAATTTAAACCCTGAACTTCTCCAAGGGCGTAGGCGATAAATTTTAAAGGACGAAGCGCTGCAATTTTTGGGTCGAGTTGACGAACAGTTCCCGCGGCCGCGTTGCGGGCATTTGCAAAAAGTGGCAGACCTTGCTCTTCGTAAGCGGAATTCATCTGAATAAAATCTTTTTTATAAATCAGAACTTCTCCGCGCACTTCTAAAAGTGGGGGCGGATTTTTCGTTTTAAGTTGAAGCGGAATGGATTTAATCGTTTTGATATTATGTGTAACATCTTCGCCAACAAGCCCATCACCGCGAGTCAGCGCCCGCACAAGTTTTCCATCTTCGTAAATGAGCTCCATCGAAAGTCCGTCTAGTTTAAGTTCAGCAAAATATTCAACTTCATTTGTGGAGCGTAAAAACTTTTTAACTCGAGCATCATAATCTAAAATATCTTCCGGAGAATAACTGTTCGCCAAAGAGAGCATCGGTTTACGATGAGAAACTTTTTTAAACTGATCAATCGCCAAACCACCCACACGT
Organism: Bdellovibrio sp.; assembly: GCA_043747435.1. Lineage (GTDB taxonomy): Bacteria > Bdellovibrionota > Bdellovibrionia > Bdellovibrionales > Bdellovibrionaceae > Pseudobdellovibrio. The sequence continues at coordinate 152,333 of JAYTPD010000012.1, forward strand.
TGAGAAGGCGAATCCGATTTGTCCAAAGCTTGAAAATCTTTTTCAAGCTGCAACAACTCTGCAAAAAATAAATCATAATCATAATCTGAAATCTCAGGACGATCTTTCGCGTGGTAAAGTTCGTCATGATGACGAATTAATTTTTTTAAATCTGCATGACGCTTCTGCGCCAACTTTAATGACATCATTCAAAATCGAAATTAGCACAAAACTCAGTAACACGGCTAGTGTCTTCGGATTGAAAATACTTAAAAATTTAAAATGAGCTCACGAAAGAACGAATCGGACTTGATGAAAACAAGAACCTTAAGTAGTCTTATTTGACCAAACAAGGACCCTCACTATGATTGATCAAAAAACGATCGAACACATTGCAAAATTAGCACGCTTAAAAGTGACATCCGAAGAAGCCGTTAATTATGGTGATCAACTGACAAAAGTGCTCAGTCATTTTCAAAAAATTTCTGAAATCGATACAGCCGGAGTCGAGCCCTTAGTTACTCCAACGGAAGTTGAGTTTTATGCTCGAGAAGACATCGTAAAAAAAGAAAACACAGCCGAACAAATGGTTATGAACGCGCCAGAAAAAGCCGGAAACTTATTTAAAGTACCGCCTGTTGTTTAAATATAAGGACTAAAATGGATTTGTTAGAAGCCAGTTTTAAAAAAGTCAGCGATGCCGTTCACTCTAAAAAAATTTCAGCCGTTGAAGTCACACAGTTTTTTTTAAGCCGAGCCGAAAAACTAAATCCCAAGCTGAATGCCTTTATCCAAATGAACTCAACGGCCCTTGAAGACGCGGCCCTTGTTGATAAAAAAATTCACAACAAAGAACAAGTTGGTCCGCTGACTGGAGTAGCTTTTGGAATTAAAGATTTGTTATGCACAAAAAATATTCGCACAACAGCATGTTCAAAAATTTTAGAAAATTTTATTCCACCCTACGACGCAACTGTTGTTGCGCGCTTGAAAAGCGCCGGAGCCATCATCCTTGGAAAATTGAATTTAGACGAATTCGCAATGGGCTCCAGTAACGAAACATCTTATTTTGGAAAATGTAAAAACCCATGGAACACGGACTACGTTCCCGGGGGCTCAAGCGGAGGCTCGGCCTCGGCGCAAGCGGCGCGAATCACGATGGGCACGATCGGAACAGATACGGGAGGGTCAATTCGGCAGCCCTCAAGTTTTTGTGGAATTGTCGGAATAAAACCAACTTACGGTCGAATCAGTCGCTACGGAATTATTGCGTTTGCCTCTTCGCTTGATCAAGCGGGCCCCATGGTTTCAAGCGTTGAAGACGCAGCTTTGGCTCTTGAAGTGTTGTGTGGCCGCGACGAAAAAGATTCAACAACTTCAGCTCAAGCCGTTCCCCCATTTTCAAAACAGCTGACAAAAAATGTAAAAGGAATGAAAATCGGTCTACTTAAAGAGTACGGCGCAAAAGATTTAATTCATTCTGATGTCCAAAAAACATTTAGCTTAGCGATTGAGGAACTTAAAAAAGCCGGCGCCGAAGTAGTTGAAGTTTCTGTTCCGTTAACTGAATTTGCTGTTCCAATGTATTATTTAATTGCCGCCAGCGAAGCGTCTTCTAATTTGGCACGCTACGATGGCGTTAAGTATGGTTATCGCTCTGACTTCAAAGATTTGTCATCAATGTCCTTAGATGATTTTTACGCGCAGACTCGCGGTGAAGGTTTCGGCGCTGAAGTCAAAAGACGAATTATGCTAGGAACGTATTGTTTGTCTTCAGGCTACTACGACGCTTACTACAACAAAGCTTGCCAAGTCCGGCGCTTACTTAAGAATCAATACGTTGAAGCTTTTGAAAAGTGCGATGCGATCATCAGCCCAGTCACAAATTCACCGGCATTTAAAATCGGCGAGAGAGTTTACGATCCTTTGACGATGTATTTAAATGATATCTTCACGACAGCTACAAACTTAGCGGGATTGCCAGGCTTAAGCGTTCCCTTTGGAATTTCGAGCGATGGGTTACCAATTGGAATTCAATTAACAGGCGCACATTTTCAGGAACAAAAAATACTCAACTTAGCTTACTGTCTAGAAAACGCATCAACGATTAAAGAAAAGCGACCCCATGTCTACAATTAATCAAATCTCAAAACCTTATCACATTCGCGGATACGAAGCCGTCATTGGCCTTGAGGTTCACGTGCAACTCAAAACAAAATCAAAAATATTTTGCGCAGATGCCACAAATTTCGACGCCTCTGATAATGAAAACACATCACCCGTAAGCGTGGGTATGCCTGGGGCTTTGCCTGTCGTAAATAAAGTAGCGATCGAGTACGCGATTAAAACAGGTCTTTCGCTCGGCTGCCAAATCCGAAAAAAATCTGTTTTTTCCAGAAAAAATTATTTCTATCCCGACTTGCCTAAGGGTTATCAAATTTCACAGTACGATAAGCCCATTTGCGAACGCGGCGAAGTGAAATTTTTTGTTAACGGAGAAGAAAAAACAGTCAGCATAACTCGAGCCCACTTAGAAGAAGACGCTGGCAAATCAACTCATTTTGGCGATTACACACTTTTAAATTACAATCGCGCGGGCATTCCATTGCTTGAAGTTGTTTCTGGGCCCGACATGAAATCTCCGGCCGAGGCCGCCGAGTATGGGCGCACAATTCGTCAAATCGTTCGCTACTTGGACGTGTGTGATGGAAATTTAGAAGAAGGCTCGTTACGCTGCGATTGCAATGTGTCGGTCCGCAAAATTGGCGAATCAAAGCTGGGCACTAAAGTTGAAATTAAAAATATTAATTCATTTCGATTTATCGAAAAAGCAGTCGAGTACGAAATTGAAAGACAAATTGACGACCTTGAATCCGGAAAAAAACTAGTCCAAGAAACCCGCCTTTACGATCCCGATAAAAATCGAACTTTTTCGATGCGCACAAAAGAAGATGCGCAAGACTATCGGTACTTTCCAGATCCAGACTTGCTTCCTGTGACAATTACAGATCAGCAAATCAACGATATTAAAAAAACGCTTCCCGAGCTTCCTTTGGCACGTGCCGAGCGTTTTCAAAAAGTGTTAGGTCTTCCATCTTACGACGCAGATGTTTTAACTCAAGAAAAAGACCTGGCTGATTATTTTGAAATTGTCGCAACTTTTTCAAAAAACCCCAAAGCCGCTTCAAACTGGGTGATGAGCGATTTAATGCGAGAACTCAACGCGCAGCAAATTCAAATCGTGGACTCGCCTGTTAAAGCTCAACAACTGGCCGAACTGATCGCGCTGATCGACGGGGGAAGTATTTCCGGAAAAATTGCAAAAACAGTTTTTCAAGAGATGTGGAAATCCAAAGAATCAGCCGCTCAGATTATTCAAGAAAAAGGCTTAGCTCAAGTCAGCGACACAAATGCGATCGAAAAAATGATTGACGAGGTTTTAGCAAGCAACGCTTCCCAAGTGCTTGAATACAAAAATGGTAAAACAAAACTGATGGGATTTTTTGTGGGCGCAGCGATGAAGGCCACAAAAGGCCAAGCAAATCCAGATATCGTGAATGAAATTTTAAAAAAGAAACTGCAGTAAGGTGCATCTATGAAAGTCGCAGCACTTGATTTGGGCTCAAATACTTTTTTATGCTTGATTGCTGATGTTGAAAACCAACTCATCAAAAAAATATATTCCGATGAAGTCGAAATTGTAAGACTCGGACAAGGTCTTACAGCCAATAAAAGTTTTCATCCGGATGCGCTTCTAAGGGCCGATCACTGTTTACAAAAATTTGCTCAAGAAATTAAAAAACACAACCCAGATCAAATTTTGGCCATGGCCACTTCAGCCGCCCGAGACGCAAACAATCGCGAAGAGCTCTTTGCCATTGCTAAAAAATATCAAATTCCCTTAGAGATTATACCCGGCGATCAAGAAGCAATGATCACTTACTTAGGCGCGACATCAGGCCTGGAACAAAAAAATAAAAACTTGATGGTGCTTGATATTGGCGGCGGTTCAACTGAGTTTATTTTTGGTCATTCAAATCAAATTATAAAAGGGAAAAGTTTTGATATCGGCTGCGTGCGGTTAACAGAGAAATTTATTCTTCAGCAGCCAACTCCGCCAGAGCAAATCGACCATGTGTTCAAGCAGATTGACATCGTATTAGAGCAAGCAAAAAAAGAACAACCTGCAGATTACGAAGTCGATGAAATGATTGCGGTCGCTGGTACGCCAACTTCCATTGCTGCTGCAGAACTTGGTGTGTTTGATGTAAAAAAAATCGAAGGCTACCAACTGACTCAAGAAAATTTAACAAGCTGGCTCAAAAAACTAACCCAAGCCAGTGTTCAGCAAAAAATACAAATGGGAATTCCTGCGGGCCGTGCCGATGTGATTTTAGTTGGCGTGATTATTCTTTTAAAAACATTAATTCAATTTAAAAAACAGTCTTTAACCGTCTCTACCCGAGGAGTTCGATATGGCGTTGCCCTTGAAATGGATCGTCGCAGTCACTGTCACAACAATACTAACAGCAACACTAAATCCTAAATTTGCTTGGGCTGATTCAGAGAAGATTGAGTTTAAAAAAAAGATGATCGTGATCACCCAAGGAAAAGTACAAACCAAAATCCAAGCCGAAATGGCCGAAAGCGAAGCTCAGCATGAATACGGACTGATGTTTCGAAAAGAGCTTGGCCCTAAAGAAGGAATGCTATTTGTTTTTAAAGATGAATTGATCCGTAGCTTTTGGATGAAGAACACAATCATTAACTTAAGCATTGGGTATTTTAACAAAAATAAAAAATTGATCGATATTCAAGAAATGAAAGCCGTGACCTCAGTTCTTCAAACAGATATTCCAACTTACCCAAGCGAAAGTCCGGCTCAGTACGCTTTAGAAATGCCCGAGGGCTGGTTCAAAAAGAACTCGATCAAAGTTGGAGCTCAACTCAAAATCATTGAGTAAGGTTTCAAAAATAAAGCCCCAGACTTTAGTCGAAGTCTTTGTTGACCTCAGTCTAGACTTGAGCAAAGCGCTTTGCGACAGAGTTTCATTGTGCTGTAATTTGAAGTGTATTAAGAGCTGGAAGTTCTTAACTTAATCAAGGATGAGGATTATGATAAAAAAATTGTTATTTTTGCTAGCAACAGTCGGAATGATCGCCAATATCACAAGTTGCACGTCAAAAAAATCACAAGATGACTCAGATATAATTGAAAACGCTGCCGTCGATAAAATTGATGCAGAGTCGCAATCACTCGATACAGCCGCTGCAAACTTAGCAGAACCTATAGCTGCAGAGGACCCTTCTCTTCAAGCGGCGCTGGGTGAAACAAGTGCAGCAACACCAACCCTAGATGAAACAACAGCCGCTGCGACTGCGCCTGCGGAAAGTTTGTCACTTGACGCTCCACTCGATACAGCCGCGACCACAGCTTCGACCGAAACTGTAACCGCAATGCCTGCTGATATTGCGGCCGCACCGACATTAGATGAATCAAGTTTGAACGATATACCGCCACCTTCGGATTCAAGTTTATCTGCACTAAATGAACCAGTCACAAGTCCCGAACTTAATTCTGTCGACACGAATGTCGACACATCGCCTGCACCCATTGCAAAAAAAGAAAAAAAGTCAGCAGCATCTTTTGCTGACTCGCCATTGGTTGAAAGTAATATGTCGGCTCCCGTTGCTAAGTCAGCTGGGTCTGAGCTCAAAAAAGTTTCGATGACAATGCCCTATCAAGCTGGAGCCGGCTGGGTTAATACTGTTTACGTTGCCCGTCCCGGAGAAAAGCTAAAAGACATTAGTCAAAAAATATTTGCAGCTGATAAATCAAAAGAACTGAAAAAAATTGCAGAAAATTCTTATTTAAAAGCTCGAAATGTAAAACCAGGAGACAAAATTTATTATATCTCTCCGAATCGGCCAGAAGATTCAACCAAAACAATTCTTTACTATGAAGATGTCGGAATGGTTCCTGAAACCTACACAGCAAAAAATGGAGACAAACTTAAAACGGTCGCTAAAGAAATTTTGGGATACGACAGAGCATGGATCGAGCTTTGGACTTCTAACCCAATTGAATCGAAAGATAAATTAGCTGAAGGTGATACGATAAAATACTGGCGCTCGGCTTCAAGTATTAATACTGTCGCACAAACTCAACCAACGACAGAAAACAGCGCGCCTCAATTGATTGACCCTTCTCAGATGCCGTCGGCTCCACCAGCAGAACCGACAATGGCCGCAAACACGCCGCCTCCCGCGCCTGACATGAATTCGCTTCCTCCGCCCGCACCGGACATGGCTCCTCCACCGCCAGAACCAACAATGGCCGCGAATACTCCTCCGCCACCTGCGCCCGATATGGCTCCGCCTCCACCGCCCGCACCGGACATGAACACACCTCCGCCGCCACCTGCAGACTTGCAAGCGAGCGATCCTCAACCTGTTGCAAAGAAAAAATTTGCTCCGGGCGAAGAAGAAGCTGCACCCGTCGGTGGACTTGATCAAGATACTTTGATGTCACTCGGAGCCGTCGGCGCCCTTGTTGCAGCACTTGCATTTGTGATTATTCGTAAAAGAAAAAGAAAATCAGCCGAGCAAAACATGGCCGAACATGACGTCGGCACATAAAATTTCTAAATTCAAATAGAAATAAAAAAGAGCCCGTAAAGGCTCTTTTTCTTTTTTAAATTGTTGCGGTTAAAAATTAAGAAACTTTTTTGAGTATTCCATCTAATATTCCACGATGACCCATTCTTTTGGATTCAACATAATAAATCAGATCATCCACGATTTGAACGTCGCGATTATTCAGTGGTAAAAACTTAATTCCGGCTCCTAAAGAATTTCTCCAGACAATTTGAGCTGAAATTTTTCTTTCCCTAGAGCCAACCACAAAAGTCAGATTCACTTTTTCATCAACTCTTAAGTCATGAGTTACAAGTTCTAAAAAAGCTCCAGACAAACTAATATTTTTGAGTACTCCGGCAGTATCTTGTCGGGCATAATTGCGCCGAAACGAAACTTCTAAATGAAGTGGCGTTCGTGGTGCGGGAGTTTTCATCGTTTCCATTCAAATACCTCCAATTATAATCATGGTGGGTCTAATTACCTATCGGCTAAATATATGAAAAAGTTAAAGAATTCTCATTTTGATACGTTCAAATAGATTAAATTGACTTTAGCCGGTCAGAACGAGATATTCATTTTATCTGAACCAGCATCAGAAAATATCAAAAAAATAGACCAAGGATTCATAACCCCAGATCTCATTAAAAAATTTCATCGTTAAAAGGAGCCCCTCTTGGCCAAAAAAGAAGTTGTCATCGAGCCAACTAAAAAAAGAACCCGCAAAACAAACACAACTGAAGAATCTAAATCAACACAAGAACCAACTGAAAATCGACAATCAAGCCCTCCAGAAAAAACAATCGTCGAAACAACAGCCGCTACGGTTTCACAAGAAACTAAATCTAGCCCGCCCGCAAAAGTTGAAACTCAGGCGCCACAAGGCGCTGTGCAAAACGCCTCTCAGAGCACAACTACGCCGCCGGCGTCACCGCAAAACCCTACGCCGCAAAATCAAGATCAACCGCGCCGCGAATTCAGAAAATTTAGCAATAATTCAGGTGGGGGCGGCGGAAGTCACGGCGGTCACCGAAACAATAATCAAAATCAGAACCAAAATCAAAACAGATACAGCAATAACAATAACAACAATCCGCGCCGTGATAATTTTCGCGAAAGATTTGATCGTAATCGGGACGAGCACGAACAGCAGCCTCAAGTTCAGCAGCATTCTCCTCCTGAAAATGATATTGATTTGGCGGATATTAATTTAAATGACGAAGAAAAAAGCTGGCTTAATTCAAAAGATCTTAAATCAAAAAACATTCAAGTTTTGACAGACCTTGCCACCAAATTAAAAATCGAAAACGCGGCCGGAATGCGCCGACAAGATATGGTTTTTGAAATTTTAAAGCGCGCGGCGAAGCTTGGTGATATTTATGGTTCAGGTGTTCTTGAAATTTTACCAGACGGTTACGGATTCTTAAGATCTCCAGATTACAATTATTTACCAGGACCAGACGATATTTATGTTTCCCCTTCGCAAATGCGAAAATTTGGATTACGCACAGGCGACCTTGTGACGGGAACTGTACGTCCACCTAAAGAGGGCGAAAGATATTTTGCTTTAATTAAAGTTGATTCTTTAAATTACGAATCACCTGAAGGCAGTAAAGATAAAATTTTATTTGATAACTTAACGCCGTTGTATCCGCAGAAAATGCTTAAGCTTGAACATATTCCAAACGAAATGACGACCCGAATTGTCGATTTGATGTCACCACTTGGAAAGGGTCAGCGCGCCCTTATCGTTGCGCCACCACGAACTGGTAAAACGGTTCTCATGCAAAACATTGCTAATGCGATTACAGCCAACCATCCCGAAGTAAAATTGATCGTACTTTTGATTGATGAGCGTCCCGAAGAAGTGACAGACATGCAAAGAACAGTTAAGGGCGAAGTTGTCAGCTCAACATTTGATGAACCACCAACTCGTCACGTTCAAGTCGCAGAAATGGTCCTTGAAAAAGCTAAGCGGCTTGTCGAGCACAAGCATGATGTTGTGATTTTGCTTGATTCCATCACGCGTCTTGCGCGCGCTTACAATACAGTTGTTCCACCATCTGGAAAAATTTTATCCGGCGGTGTTGATTCAAACGCACTTCACAAACCAAAACGTTTCTTTGGCGCAGCTCGAAACATTGAAGAGGGCGGATCACTGACAATTATTGCGACAGCTTTAATTGATACAGGATCACGCATGGACGAAGTTATTTTCGAAGAATTCAAAGGGACAGGAAATGCCGAAATCCACCTCGATCGTAAGCTCATGGAAAAACGTATTTTTCCGTGCTTAGATATTAATAAATCGGGAACAAGAAAAGAAGATTTACTAATTGATAAAGCTGATTTGAACAGATTATGGATTCTTCGAAAAGTTTTGGCTCCAATGAATGTTGTTGATGCAATGGAATTTTTAATGGGTAAGATCGATAAATCTAAAACAAATTCTGATTTTTTAAAAAGCATGAACGGATAGTGAGTTGGATCAGAACGATAAAAATAAATCGAATTCATCAGATGTTTCTTCGAAAAGAAAAATAAGTATTATATTTGTAGCAACGTCTTTTGTTGCATTGTTGCTCGTGGGCTTGTCGGCCTATTTTATTTTAAGTAAAATCAAAAACGATAAACTCAGTAATCCTGTTTCACAGGATCAGTTCGAGGGCACAGCTGAAGTCTCCTCGCAACTTCAAATTGAATGTCAAAAGTCGGCTGTTAAAATTTCTGAACAAAAAGACATCGCTGCAATTGAAACCGAGTACCGTCAAAACGCAGAAAACTGCAAAGACGTTTATTTTGTTCTAGAGAGTGAAGGAAGTTTTAGAAAAGAAGGCATGTATGCCGACCTTGTTGTTGATATTGCAAAAATTATATCTAAATCAAACAACCCGAAAGCAGTTGAGCTTTTGCAATTTGCTAAAAAAATTAAACCTTGGGATTTTTATTTAGGGCCAGTCAGTTGCGATTCACAGCATGTTTTAGACGCTTACATCGAATCTTTTAGCACCGAAGAGCAAAAAACATGTATCAAGCAAGCTGACCTTAAAACCCTCGTTATTCCTGAGCTTCAAAATAAAAACTTCTCTATTCTGTCAAAAATGGTTTTACCTCAAGACGTTGTATGGATGGGAATCCCTGAATCTGATGTTGGATGTCCCGAAAAAATTTCTTCGGTTTTACAGTCTCTTAAAAAGTTGACCTCGGGTTCAATCGTTGTGGATGATAAACAACCCGATACCAACGAGAACAGCACATTAAATATAAACATTAAGCTTTCTGACACAGAAAGTATTGCCCTGATCTTTTCTCAGAAACAAGAGTGTTTAAATTTAAGTTCTATTCTTATTCCCAATCTTGAAATTTCAGAATAGCGAGTTTCCAAGCTGGTGAAGTTCAAGATTTTCAATAATTTGCGAAGCCACTTTATGTTTGGCGGCGACCAATACCAAAGCGCGAGCTACTTTATCTGATGGAATCGGTTTGTACTTGGCAAAACGTCCGCGCAAAAAAGGCTTGTACAAAGCTGAAGTTAAAATAGCAATGCGCTCTAAAAAGCGAAAATCCTTTCGATCTCCTAACAATAAACTTGGTCGAGCAAAGTAAAGTTTAGCTTTAAAAGTTTCGGCTACAGCCCGCTCCATTTCGCCTTTAGTTTTATTATAAAAGACATTGGAATTGTAATCGGCGCCCAAGCTTGAAACAACAAGCAGCTGTTCTGCCCGACAGTTTTTCGCTAATTGTGAAAACATCACAACCGCTTCATAATCTATTTTTCGAAAACTTTCTTCAGAGCCTGCCGCTGAAATGGTGGTGCCTAAACAACAAAAACAATCAATCGAAGTGCTTCCCGAAAATGAACGAACCTGCAGTTCTAGATCGCCCCAATTATCAAAATCAAAAACAAGCGTTCTAATTTTAGCGTTTTTCCAGACTTGAGGTTTCCGAGTGATCGCTAAAACATTAGACCACGCGCCTTGCTGAGCTAGTTTTTCAACCAGCAAACGACCGATAAGCCCCGTAGAACCAATGACAACAGCAGTCTTCATTTTATCCTAACTATTCGAAATAACTTATTTTATTAGCCTCATTAAGCAGTTTATTGGGCTTAAAACAAAATAATTGATAAAAAATAATTCTATCGTTCGAATGCTTTTCTCTTGAGCTTAAGCCTGACGCTATGCTATCACCTAAGTCTTTGAAATCAATACATAAAGGAAAGCTTATGAAAGACGGATTACATCCAAAAGTTAGAACAGTCGTTTTCAAAGATATCTCGTGCGACTACTCATTTTTAGGAACGACAACAATCGACTCAAAAGAAAAAACAACTTGGACAGACGGAAAAGAATACCCTCTTGTTAAAGTTGAGATCTCTTCTGCGTCTCACCCATTTTACACAGGTAAGCAACGTATTATGGACACAGAAGGCCGCATCGATCGTTTCAAGAAAAAATACGCAAAAACAGCAAAGTAGTTTCACATTTTTAGCTCTTTTTAAAAGGGCAAATAAAAGAAGCGGCGCTATTACGGGCCGCTTTTGTTTTTTAAAAGATGAACTAAAGGAATGCGGCAATGTTTTCAAAGTTAGACCAAGTTGAATCACGCTACGAAGAAGTGAATCTATCACTTCAAAGACCAGACGTTGCGTCTGATCAAAAAAAATATCGTGCGTTAATGAAAGAACTGTCTGATCTAGAAAAAATAGTCTTACTTTACAGAGACTACAAAATTAAATCGAAGAACTTGAAGGCTAGCAAAGAGCTTCTAACTGCCGAATCAGATTCAGAAATGAAAGAAATGATTCGTGAAGAAATCAAAGAGCTCGAAATAGATGTTCCAAATTTAGAAGTTAACCTTAAGTTGGCACTTTTACCTAAAGACCCAAATGATGATAAAAACATTCTTCTAGAAATTCGTGCCGGTGCTGGTGGCGATGAAGCCTCTTTGTTTGCAGACGAATTATTTCGAGGTTACGCCAGTTATGCCTCTTCGCAAGGCTGGAAAGCCGAACTTGTTTCTTATACAGACGGAAATGTTGGCGGAGCCAAAGAAGTTATCGCGATGATCTCAGGGGATGCGGTTTATTCAAAAATGAAATACGAATCTGGAGTCCATCGCGTGCAACGCGTTCCAAAAACCGAAGCGGCCGGGCGAATTCACACATCAACAGTAACCGTAGCAGTTATTCCCGAGGCCGAAGTAAAAGATATTAAAATCGACATGAAAGATATTACGATCGATGTGATGCGAGCCAGCGGGGCCGGCGGTCAGTCAGTTAACCGAACAGAGTCTGCTGTGCGGCTTCATCATACTCCAACAGGAATTTTGGTCCACTGCCAAGAAGGTAAATCACAAAACTCAAATAAAGAGCGAGCTTTTCAAATCTTAGCAATGAAATTACAAAAGCTCGAAGACGAAAAAGTTTTAGCCGCAGCTTCAGAAGCGCGTCTTGATCAAATTGGTACAGGCGATCGCTCAGAAAGAATTCGTACTTACAACTTTCCCCAAACTCGAATTACTGATCATCGAATTGGGTTAACGATTCATCAGCTTGACCAAGTGATGAGTGGACAATTCGAATATTTGATTGACGCGCTGATCGCGAACTTCCAAGCAGAAGCGCTTAAAAAGCAAGTGAACACATAGTAAATGAAGCTCAAAGAAGTCTTTGAAAAATCAGTTCAGTTTTTTAAAGATAAAAAGTTAGACACTCCAAGATTAGACGCCGAAATTTTAATTTCATATGCCTTAAAGTTAGATCGCGTTCAAATTTATATGAAATACGAACAACCTTTAAAAGAAAACGAAGTCAGCGCTTGTCGAGAACTTATTCGACGTAGATCAACGGGAGAGCCCGTCGCTTATATCGTCGAAGAAAAAGGATTTTTTAAAGAAATTTTTTCTGTCGGTCCAGGAGTTCTCATACCAAGACCAGAAACCGAGCTTGTTGTCGAACACGCCTTGGATCATATTGAAAAGCACCAATTGCAAGAGCCCCGAATTTTAGATTTAGGCGCGGGAACGGGTTGCATTGGGCTTGCTATTTTAAAAAATGCACCTCAAGCAAAACTCGTCACTATTGAAAAATCTGAAAAAGCGTACCCCTATCTTTTAAAAAATATTGAAAAATTAAACTTGAAAGATCGAATTGAAGTTATTCACGGGGATGTCGAAGAAATAGACTTTTCAAAACTAGGTCTGTTCGATTTAATTGTTTCAAATCCACCCTATATCGCTGTCGAAGATCCAGCAACAGAAGCGAATGTAAAAAAATACGAACCCGCAGAGGCGCTCTTTTCTAAAGACCAAGGTATTTATTTTATAAAAAATTGGTCAAAAAAAACAGCTGGATTTTTAAAACCCTCAGGATTAATGCTTTTTGAAATGGGACATTTGCAAGGAGCTGAACTTAAATTATACTTTGAACAGCTTAAATTGTTTTCGAAGGTCCAGATCATCAAAGACTTATCAGGACTTGATCGAATCGTAAAAAGCATTCGATAATCATTTAATAAATTTTTGAATAAGGAAAAACAATGGATAAAATGCTGATCAAAAGTGGTAAGCAACTTGGCGGTACAGTTGCAACAAGCGGAGCCAAAAATGCAGCTCTTCCAATTTTATTTTCAACTCTTTTAGCTGAAGGAGAACATCATTTTGAAAATGTTCCGCTTCTAAAAGATATCGAATCGACAGCTCAGCTTCTTGAGAGCTTGGGCTGTCAAAGCCAGCGCGAAGGTCACACTTTTAAAGTTCAAGTTTCAAAACTAAAATCGTTTGAAGCTCATTACGATCTTGTCCGAAAAATGCGTGCAAGCATTTTATGTTTAGGCCCAATTCTTACGAAATATGGCGAAGCCGTTGTTTCTTTGCCAGGCGGGTGCGCAATAGGAAGCCGACCTATCGATCTTCATCTTGATGCAATGAAAGCGCTTGGCGCAGAAATCGAACTAAAAGACGGATATGTTTTGGCAAAAGCTAAAAAACTAATCGGTGCAACCGTATTTTTTGAAAAAACAACTGTTGGTGGAACAGAAAATTTGCTGATGGCAGCGACTTTAGCAGAAGGCTTAACAACTATTGAAAATGCCGCGAAAGAACCAGAAATTGTCGATTTAGCAAAATACTTGAATAAAATGGGAGCCAAAATCACGGGTCATGGCACAAGCGTGATTAAAATCGAAGGCGTTCAAAAATTAACAGCAGCTCGCCACGAAATTATGCCGGACCGAATTGAAGCTGGAACTTTACTGATCGCGGGCGCTATAACAGGTGGTGATGTTAAAGTAACAAACTGCCAATCGACTGATTTAGACGCCCTTGTTTTAAAATTGCGCGAAAGTGGTTTTAAAATTGAATCTACTCCGACAACACTACGGGTTTATCCGTTAAACTCGTGGGAAGCTGTCGATATAACGACGGCTCCACACCCACTATTTCCAACAGATCTTCAGGCGCAGTTTATGGCTTTGATGACGGTTGCAAATGGCACAAGCGTGATCACTGAAACTGTTTTTGAAAATCGTTTTATGCACGTGAATGAATTAATGCGCCTAGGTGCTGATATAACGCCAAAAACACAAGTGGCCGTCGTTCGCGGAAGACCCGGTGGCTTATCAGCAGCCCCGGTCATGGCGACAGATTTACGCGCAAGCGCTTCGCTAGTTCTGGCCGGGCTAGTTGCTCGAGGTGAAACTTTAGTTAATCGTATTTATCACTTGGATCGAGGCTATGAAAATCTTGAAGCAAAGCTGACTCAGTTGGGAGCTCAAGTTAAAAGGTCTCATTAACTTTTATTATTTTTTAAAGAATAAACTTGAGCCTCAACCAAGGAGGGGCCAGGGTTGAGGCTCTAAAACAGTTTGCCGGGTTTAACCGACAGAGTTTTCTAAACTTGAATACAAAAACATCTGACGAGAATCTTCAAAGATGATGTTTGGGAGGGGATCCTGAACATTCATTTCTTTTGAAGACTCTGTCTGATAATTAAACTTTTTCAAAGTTGGATTAGAATCTACACCAATGTGAGCTGTTGCTTTTGCGGACCAAACCAAAACAATCACGATATATGCAGCGATAAACCATCTAATCATATTATTAGCTTAAGCAACCTGTGTGCCAAAAAAAATATTCCAATACACAAAACTACTGTGTTTTTAGATACTTGCAGCAAAAAAAACAGTTCCATTCTGGAACCCGGCTGGTTCCAATCGCAGACTTTGGTCATGTGTTGGAACTTTATTTTAAGACGGAACTGCCCCTTATCTGAAGAAATAAATATAATAAGTAATATGGCGGAAATTAAATCTCAGTGGGTTATTCGGCTTGGTACAGATCAAGTGAAGGGTCCTTACTCTACTGAGGCAATCATTAAAATGATCACAGCCGGAGTTTTTTCGGGAAATGAAGAAGTTTGTTCTTATCCCGAGGGTGATTGGAATGCGCTAACAAAACAGCCCGAATTTTATGAGGCCTTGATGGAGTCTCTGGAAAATCCAGTTGAAGTCGACATCAAAAAAGCACAAAAAATGGAAGCCGAAACCATTATTCACGTGCTGCCGAATAAAAAAAAAGAAGAGCCTCAATTCGAGCTTCCCGAACAAATAAAAAAGATTCTGAACGATGAACGTGAAGCTATTCAAAGAGAACAAAATAGCAAAAATAATTCCAGTGCTCGTAAAAAAAACCCACTCATTTTAGCTAAGCTCAATGTACCTGCTATTGATCGGGAAAGCTTAGATAAAAAAAGACTTAAGGAAATTCAAGAAAAAAATTTGACGATTCAACTAAGTGATGTAAAAAAATTAAAAATTACAGAACAAAAAAAGTTTTTGCCGCTGATTGCAAGTATGATTGTGTTTGTCGGGGCGCTTTACTATTTTTTGAGCTTAGATGATGATCAGGGAACAAAGGGCTGGTCATTGAGCGCGCCTCAAAAAAACTTTGAAAGAATTGAAAATGACGAAGCACTTGCTTTTAAAAAAAAAGCAGCGCGCGCTTTTCAATTGGGCCAACCGGATCTTATTTTAAATGCGCATAGAAATTTGGTTAAAGTTGTAGAATCATTTCCAAAAGACTTGGAAGCAATGGGCCTACTTTGTATGGCTTACGAACAACTTTGGCCATTTACAAAACAGACTAATTCAGATTTAAAAAGCATTCTGGTTGTGACCCAGCTATCGCGATCGGTAAATCCAATTTCGAATTACTCAAATACGTGCCAGGTTGTTTTTCTTCTTACAAAAGGGCAAAGCAAAGAAGCTCGTAGCTTGCTTGAAAAAACGCTGGATACTCCTGTTGAAGAAAAATTTACGTTAGGCGCTTTTCTTTATTTAATAAAAGCAGAAATGCTTGAAAGTGAAATCAATTACTTGAATTCTGAAGCTTATTACGATCAAGCGACTCAGCTTTGGCCACAATGGGTGTCTAGCCGATTTGGATCAGCACGAATGAAGTACAAGCTTGAAAAATACACTGAAGCACGAACTGAGTTTCAAGAAATCTACAAGTTAGACAAAGAATCAAAAGCGGCTTTGTTAGGTATGGCATTGGTTGAAGAAAAAGGTTTTAAAAATCGAGAAAAAGCTTTCGAATATTTTTCGATTGGGTATCAGTCAAAGCAAATTTTACCAAAAGATTTTTACATCGAAGCACTTCTTAATTTTGCAAAAATATTAATTGATAAAAAAGAAAACAAAAGAGCCTTGGCGGTTGCTGAAGTGGGTTATCAACTAAATCCAAGCCATCGTGGTCTTAAAGAAATAGTTTTGCTCTTGGGCGGGGATGATCGTGTCGAAAACGCTCAGGCGGAAATTGTTTTACTGGGGGATCAATTTGCTCGGGCCGGTGATCACTTAGCCGCCCAAGCACAATATAAAGCTGCATTTGATATTGATCCAAAAAATGCAACTGCCGCATTTAAAGCCGCAAAAAGTTTATGGGCGATAAACCAAACGAAAGAAGCCATCAGTTGGCTCAACAAATCAATTCAAGCCGATCCAAAGATGATTCCTTCTTACGTTTTGAAAGCAGACTATGAAACTCAAAAATATAATTTTGTCGAAGCCGCAAGGACTTTGCAGGAAGCTTCTAAACTTGCACCCCAAAATCATGAAGTATTAAAAGGCCAAGCTCTTTTAGAATTCAGAAAAAATAATATGCCTGCAGCGATTCAATATGGAGTTAAAGCAGTTAAATTGTATGATGCTGATGTCGAACTTCTTTCTCTTTTAGCGCAAGCCAACGTTGCATATTATATGAATTCGCCAACCGTAAAAAAGGAAGATCAAGACCGTAAAGATGTCGCATTGGTCGATGCGCAAAGATATGCCGGTAAAGCGATTGATCTTGAGCCGTCTTGGCCCGAGGCTCAAATTACTTACGCAAAATTTCTGGTCGCAAAAGAAGGCCCATTGCGCGGAGAAAAATATTTGAAAGATTTGATTAAAAACTTTCCATACACAACGGACTATCGGATTGCCTTGGCAGAGTATTACAAGTCAGTCGAAAAATTTTCAGATGCGGCGGATGTGTACTTACAAGTTTTTAATATTGAATCAAAAAATAAAAAGGCAAGTTTTGGTCTTGCCGAATGCTATCGAATTATGAATAGCCCTGACCTTGCACAAAAATACTATAACGTGACTTCGCTACTGGACCCCACTGATGTGGAGCCTTTGTTTTCGAATGCAAAATTACTGCTTGAAACAGCTTCGGGTCGCGAAGCCAAGGCTAAAATTTTACAGGCGATCGCCAAGCTTAAAGTCGTTAAAGAAATCAATCCGGGTTTTCCACGAGTCTCGTATTTTTTAGCAAAATCGTTTATGGAGCTCGGTGATTTTCAACAGGCGTTAGATTTAATCAAAGAAGAAAAAACTAAAAATCCAAATCTTGCAGACCCATATTTGTTGGCGGCTGAGGTTTTTTATAGGAAAGAACAATATAAAGAGTGTGCAGCCGAATACTCTATGGCAATTAAAATGCGGCCCTCAAGCGCCGGACTTTATGTTAAAGCCTCAACTTGTTATCGCAACAGCGACGCGCTTGACATCGCAGAAGATATGTTAACGATTGCCCAACAAAAAGAGTCTGGTTATCCTGAAATCTATCGCGAGCAAGGATTTATATTCGAAAAAAAAGGGCTGTCACGAGAAGCGCATGATTCTTTCGAAAGATATTTAGACTTAGCACCGAATGCTCCTGATCGAGCGATGATCGAAATGAAGATTAAGTAAGGAAAAACATGCCAATAACTGAAAATTTAAAAAACGTCGCCATCAATGTCCAACAAGTTGCAAAAGAAACAACGGTTTCGACCGCTCAAAAGCTATTAAGATTAGCATCGGGTTTTTTTATCGGCTTGGTTTTAGGGATCATTATTCAAGTCCTCAGTCAAAGTGGCGATTTGATGTTGGTCTTTGTGACCACTTTGACGACGGCGATCATCTATAAGCTTTTAGTTCGTTTACAAATATTTCAAATTTTAATTTTTGATTTAATTTGTGTTTTGATCGCAGCTTTATTAAGAATGTACATCATGATTGCTCCCTAAGGGGAATACAACGGAGAGCCTGTGATTGATTTAAAACAACTCGAAAAAAAAGCTGATAACGGATTAAGTTTTTATGATGAATACAAACAAGGTCTTTTAAATCGTGGCGCTAGTCTTGAAACACTCGAAAAAATTATGCAAATGGCGTCGAAGCGCAAAGAAACTTTGACTCAATCAGAAACAGCAAAAGCTTATCAAAATAAGCTGAGTGCCGAAGTTGGTTTGTTAAAGCGCGAAGGCAAAGACGCAAGTAATATTCTGGCTGAAGTTGATAAATTAAAAAGTCATGTGAAAGAGCTTGAGGCCGCTGCAACCCAAGTCGACTCCGAAGTTTACCAATTATTATTAACAATTCCGAATAAGCCGCACGCTTCAGTTCCCGTAGGAAAAAGTGAAAAAGAAAATAAAATTGTAAAAACGGTTGGCGAGCTCACGAAGTTTAATTTTAAAGCGCTTGAGCATTTTGATCTTGGAGAAAAACTTGGCATAATTGATTTTGATCGAGCCGGAAAAACAACGGGCGCCAGATTTTCTTTTTTAAAAGGGGCCGCAGCTCAAATGGAAAGAGCGCTTGTGCAGTTTATGATGGATCTTCACTCTACTTATCATGGTTATACAGAGATGATTCCGCCGTTTATTGTGAACAGCAAAAGTTTGATTGGCACTGGACAGTTTCCGAAATTCAAAGAAGACGTGTTTCATTTAGAAAATTCAGATTATTATTTAATTCCTACGGCTGAAGTTCCTGTAACGAATTATTTTAATGATGAAACTTTGAATGAAACAGATTTGCCTCAATCATTTTGTGCTTATTCGCCATGCTTTCGATCAGAGGCTGGAAGTCATGGCAAAGATACGAAGGGGCTTATTCGGCAACATCAGTTCAACAAAGTTGAGCTGATGACATTTTGTCATCCTCAAAAGTCTCAGGAAGTCCACGAGCACCTCACATCACATGCAGAAAAAGTACTCACAGAATTAAATTTACCGTATCGAAAAATGCTTTTGTGCACAGGAGATATGGGTTTTGGATCAGCAAAAACTTATGACCTTGAGGTTTGGTTACCCGGTCAGAATACTTACCGCGAGATCAGCTCATGTTCGAACTTTGAAGATTTTCAAGCACGACGCGCAAACATTCGTTTTAAACCTAAAGACGGTGGCAAACCGCAGTTTGTGCACACACTGAATGGAAGTGGTTTAGCTGTTGGTCGTACGTTAGTGGCCATTTTAGAAAATTATCAACAAGAAGATGGCAGCGTTGAAATTCCCCAAGTTTTGCGCTCGTACATGGGAAATAAAACTTCCATCAAACGGGCAAAAATATAACTTGTTGCGGTATCTTTCTAAAGCCTTGAACCCGCCCGTGTTTTTCAATAAAACAGACGGTGGAAAGCTGGTAGAGCGGTTGAATACACCAGTCTTGAAAACTGGCAGCCCTTCGCGGGGCTCGAGGGTTCGAATCCCTCGCTTTCCGCCATTTAGGCTTAGTGTCGCTCCTAAGTCTTTAATTTTTCTCATTAAATAAATGATTTAAAAAAATTCAAAAACTCGAATGTGGATAAAACGTGGATTTAACCAGATGTTTTTTCTTTGAGATCGTTTTGAGTTTCTTTCGGTGCTTGATATTTTCCGAACTCAACGACTGACGCCAACGATTCAAGATGGCTTTCAGATAAATGCGCATAAACCATGGTTGTCTTAATATCGCTGTGACCTAAAAGTGGCTGTAACTCCTGTATTCGGCCACCACTCATCACAAAATGTGAAGCGTAGGTGTGGCGAAGCGCATGAAATGTAATTTTTCTTAGGCCAGCCTGTTTAACGACTTTATCAAAACGGCGTACTTTGAAATGCTCATAATCTAAAGGCAAACCATTTTCATTGAAAACAAACTTTTGAAAGGGCTGCTTTAATTGTAATTCTTTTAAGTATTGATAAACAGTGTCACTCATAAAAACGAGTCGATGCTTGCCATGTTTTGCATATTCTTGAATACCGAATCGGGTGGCCTTTTTATTTACATAAAGACGTTTTCTTCCAAAATCTGCTTGATCCCAGTGTAGACCAATGACCTCACTAAGGCGCAAGCCCATGTTCACTGCAATTAAAATTGCCCCGTAAGTGATCTTATCAATCTCAAAAGCAGTTTTTAAAAGTTGAGCCACTTCACTCTTTTCAAGATAATCACGTTTTTGATCTTTAATTTTAGGGGTTTTCACTCCTAAAAAAGGGTCACGTGTGATGTAGTTATGGTGCAAGGCATAAGTGACAATGCCTTTTAGTAAAACATAGATTTTTTCAATTCTTGAAGCTGAAAGTTTTAAGTCTGCTAATTTGACAATAAACTTTTCAGCATCAATTTTTCTAAGATCAGTTAAATAACGCTCACCAAACTCAGGCAAAATATGTTTTTTAAGAATGGCGCCATATTCATAACCAGACCGTTGCTCAATAGATTTCTTTTTTAAACTGAACCAATCAACTACTAAGTTTTTAAATCTAATCTTTTTTGGAGCATCAATACCATATAATGCATTTCGTTTTTTTTCAGCATTTTGTAAAGCCAGCCAATTTTTTGCATCAGTTAATCTATCAAATGTTTTTGAAATTTGTTTCCCATTATTTAATCGAACAAATTTTCTAATTTTTTTATTTTTCATATTGTCTCCGTTGTTAGAGACAGCTTGGGCTATTGGGTTTTTCAAAGAACAAGCTGTGTTATAACTGTTATTTAGTTTAGGTCAAATCTTAAAAGTCCATTCCCATTAGGCAGCGCCTAGAGGCGGAATAGGTTTAGAGTGCTATTTCAATTCCGCCCCTAGGCGCATATTTTAGGGAACAGAGAATCGGTAGGGGTCACTACTTTTGCCAGAGCCAAGTCTTTGAATTAGACCACACTCCAGTAGCTCGTCGATAGCTTCATTTAGCGAGACCATTCGTATTTTAAAATGTTTCCGTAAATCCTGCACACCGATAAGTGGGTTTTGCATTAGGTATTCTAAAATTGATTCGCCCAAGACTTTAATGGAATTGTCTGACTTTAAACCCTCAAAACGAACAAGCCCATTGTCGTCAAAACTAAAGTTTAAACTTTGTAAAGAGTTACCATAGCGCAAGTTAGATTTAATTGTGCCCATATTATCTTTGCGACTAATAAAAAATGCGCCATCTGAAGAACCAAATATACCTGTGCTACCTAAAATTTGATTTGGATTTTCTTCTTTACCTTTGTTTGCGTGATGAATTAAAAGAATATGGACATTTTTTTTACGTGCAAACTCAATCAAGACAGATAATTTTTTATAAACTTCTGAATAATCATTAGTATCTGCAATACTAATAAATCTAATCATTGGGTCAATAACGACGAGTTTAATCTGATTTTCATCACAGGCTTCAGATAAACAATCAATTGCTGTACTCATGTCATCATAAAGAACTGCGCCGTAATGTAGGTGGACATGGTCAAAATCAATCCCTGCTTGCTTAAATGACTGTTGCAAAAAACTCGCATGATCTTCTAAGGCGACATAGGCAACAGGACAAATTTTTGTCTCGTGCCCCATAAAGGCTTCACCCAAGGCTATGCTTTTTATTAAGCTTCGCACAAAACTACTTTTGCCCGTTTTTGGTTGTCCAACTAAAAAAGTTACACAACCCTCAGCCAGTTGATTTTTCCAAATCCAATTTGGTGGATCGATTGGCTGATTGATGAATACACTTGAGGGCTCGAAGTGAAAAGGCGGTTTACATTGTTTCATTTAAATCTCCGACTTCAACAACTTGTTTTTGGCTTAATACCCAAGACATTAAATCATTTTCAGAAAATCTAATTGAGCGACCTATTTTAAAGTACGGAATTTTTTTATGAAATACTTCATATCGTAGTCTAGAGATTTTAAGATTTAAAAACTGCGAGGCCTCTGTCAAAGTGAGAAATTTACTGCAATTAGGAATGCGTTGTTCAGTTTTTAAATTTTGCACTGCGCACTTCGCTTATTTGTGTCAAGCCACTTTTGAATATCATCTGGACAAAATCGAATAGCGCGCCCTACTTTAATATGAGGTATTTTTTTCTTAAAAATTAAATACCTGATTGTTGACTGTTCCAGTCCAAGTATTTCTGCTATTTGCGAAATCGTTAAAAGCTGTTCGGATTTCAAAGCCCACCTCGTCTTTCATTTAAATTCAGTTAGTCGTTATTTCTGAACTCAAATTAGACGAAGCTATTATTCAAATCAAAACACAAAAGAAAAAGTAGCTATAATGGCACCCCTCTACTTTTTCTAAATTAAATTTTTAGAGGGGTATTTAAGGATGCTTTTTTCGTAGCGAGATATTTCTTTTTCAACACCCCGCTCTTTGCTGACAACCTTAAGTCCCATCCAAGTTTTTATTTTTTTAGAATTTAAAATAAAGCAAATCAATTTATAGTTGGGGCTGTTAAAAAAATTAACGTGAAGATTTTTTAGTTTTGAAGCGTAGGCAATGCGAGCAGAATTTTTTGAAGGTAAAATAATTTTAAAAAGATCAAAATTTAGAACTTCAATTATTAACATTAGGTCATCAATTAGGTGCATTGCTTTAGCTTGCGGACGTTCGTCAACTTTGAGTGAGCTTAATCCTAAATTTTCACGCGCGCGTGAATTTGCATCAGAGGCGTGAATCCAGATATCTTTTATTTTAGGGTCTTGCCTTAAAGCAGTTAATTTTTTTTGAATTGGTAAAAGTTTTTTTAAGAAATAATCAATTTCTGAATTTTGGGGCACTTGTTTTCCAAGAAAGCTACAGCGATACAGTACCAAAAAAATATAGGTCGCTACAAGCTGTGAATCATGTTTACAAAAAAACTTCTTAATAAATTTTTTTTGTGAAATCTCGCCAAAAAGATCGAGCGAGGGTTGTCTTAAAAAATCTACCGTTAGCGGTGTTAACATCTCAGACCTATTTTGCTTATACGTTTGAATTGCAGCTTGTATTTCACTAATCGTTGATTTTTGAATGAGTTTTTGTGAGTTCATATTAAAAAAATATCATTTTCTTTCAGGCGAATGTAGATAAAAATATCCTATGGCACGACCAAAAGGTTATTCAAAAACGGGCGGACGCAAAGCGGGCACTTTAAATAAGTTCAATACTGAACAAATCGAAAAAGTTAAAAACTTGTGTGTTCAATATCAAGTTGATCCGATTGAAGCTCTTTTAAAAATTAGCTCTGATGAAAACATCGATTTAAATTTACGAGTTTCAATTCTTAAAGAAATTGCACAATATGTGTACCCAAAACGAAAAAGTATTGAAATTGCTGCTGATGTTGAAATAACTTCCACCCCTCAAATTAAAATTTATCTACCAGACAATGGAACAAGCCGTAATTAAACCCCAGGAGGGGGCTCAGACAACTTTTTTATCAACCACAGCAGATATTGCAATCTATGGTGGGGCGGCTGGTGGAGGCAAAACCTTTGCGTTACTGATCGAACCATTAAGACACCTAGAAAACAGCCTATTTCGGGGTGTTATTTTTCGAAGAACATCGCCACAAATTAGAAATGTGGGTGGGCTATGGGATGAATCGGCAAAATTATACTCTCCTCTAGGGATGTATGGTCGAGAGTCGAATCTCGACTGGACTTCAAAAGATGGCTGGCAATTAAAGTTTTCTCATCTAGAACAAGAGTCTGACAAATATAATTGGCAAGGTTCTCAAATGAGCTTTTTGGGCTTTGATGAACTTACTCATTTTGACGAATCTCAATTTTTTTATTTATTGTCTCGATTGCGCTCAATGTCTGGTATTCGTGGCTATGTTCGGGCGACGTGTAACCCAGATTCAGAATCATGGGTTGCTGACTTTTTATCTTGGTGGATAGATCAAAACACAGGATATGCAATCAAAGAACGTTCTGGCAAAATCCGCTGGTTTTGTCGTGTTGGCGATTCGCTTGAATGGTCGGACACAGCCGATGAGCTCAAACAAAAATTTGGCCCAGATGTAGCGCCGAAAAGTGTGACATTCATAAGCGCCTCAATACACGACAATAAACTGTTACTAAACGCAGACCCCTCGTATTTATCAAATTTAAAAGCGATGCCCTTGATAGAGCGTGAAAAATTATTATTTGGAAACTGGAAAATAAAAGCATCAAGCGGCCTCGTTTTTAAAAAAGAATGGTTTGAAACAGTTGATGCCTCAGCACAGAAGGGGGTGGCAATTCGTTTTTGGGATCGTGCTGCCACCCTAGCAACAAATGGCAAAGACCCCGATTTTACTGTCGGATGCAAAATAAAAAAATGTGAACGAAACCTTTATTGGATTGAAGATGTTATTAGATTTCGTGGAACACCAGCAACCGTTGAACAACGAATTGTCGAAACAGCCGCCAAAGATGGCTCAGATGTTTGGGTTGGTCTTTCGCAAGACCCTGGTCAAGCTGGCGTTGTTGATGTTTCATATCTAAGTCGTCAGCTTGCTGGTTACAAAATCAAAATTATTCGAGAAACTGGATCGAAAACTACTAGGGCGCAGCCTGTTTCATCACAAGCTGAATCAGGAAATGTTAAGATGGTTCGGGGTGCATGGAATAAAGATTTTTTAACTGAATTAGAAGCATTTCCTGACTCAAGACATGATGATCAAGTTGATTCATTAAGTGGTGGATTTGGATTATTTAAAGAACTCGTTCGGCCAGTGTATCGAGTTAGACGGATCTAGTTATAATTTTTTTAATAATCTTTATTTATTTTCTGTCTTGGATAAGTTTTCCTTAGACTGATTGTTACTAACCTTTTGAGTATCAAAATTGAATTGTGCTAAAGGAGAAAATACTTCTTTTGATTTCGCCTTTAAAGTGTCTATCTTAGTTCTAACTTCTGAACCAAGAGATTTTTGATAGTGTATTTGCCCAGCCTTGATGGCTTCTTCACCTTGCTGATAGATCATACAGTATGTACTAAAGTTTGCTCTGATATCAGCCCAATGATCCCAAGCTTCTTTAAATAGATCTGAAGCCTCAATAGGCAGAAGCGCCTCAACATCGGGCCATGTATCTAAAAATTCTCTGATATTTTTTTCTGACTGCTCAGTTCGTGCATGAAATGTGGATTGAAAACTAAATGTTTTATTTTCTTTTTCCTGAGGTGTTTGCTCTGGATCAGAAGAGCGTATAAATGGACTTGTTATAAATCTAAGACTTTCAAGAAATCTTGACAGTCTAGAATAGGCTAATTGAGCAGCCTCAGCAATTTTTTCTTCGCGCTTCTGTAATCTCCAATTTTTAATTTCTTTTGGAGCTAATAATACAGCTAAAATAGCAGCTAAACCTGTAAGAAAGCTCCCAAGTTGGGAAGCCTCTGCTGAGGTAAACCATAAAAGCATTCCTTTTATGAAAATAAAAACTTCAGTCAAATTTGATAGATAAGAACAACTCATAAAACCCCTAAACCAAATCTATGTTACCACACTTGGGACAAGTGACCTCTGCCAGGTCTGAAGTACGAAAAGTAATAAAACCTCTGTTACTTAAGTTTTTAACTCTAAATCCAAAACTGCACGACCCACACTTATGTACTTGAGGTCCGCCTCCAAGCATTGCAATCGAGCTCATTGTTGGCCAATTTGCCATTACAGTTTGAGACATATCACTTGCGATCTTAGCGCGATCTTTTTTTAATTCTTCTAATTGTTTTTTGATTTCAACAGTTTCATCAGGCTTTGCGTTAGTAAGATTTTCTAATTTCTCGGTTATCAATTTGTCATATTCAGCTTTTGAATCAGCAATGTTTTTTTGATTCATGCTTTCAATTGCCTGACTACTTGAAGATAAAAAACTTTGAAATTGTTTATCGCGTTCACTTTGCTCTTCTTTGACCTGTTTCTTATGGTCTGAGCTTTGCTTAAATAATACAAAAGCAACACCGATAGCTAAAAAAGAAAAAAGTGCCGAAAGTGTAGCTACCATTACACCATAAGGATTAGCCCACATCGAAAGTTGATTGTTTGTTTTTTCTAATACAACAGCATACTGGTTTGATATGTTAGTATTTTCAGTATTTAAGTGTTTTTCAATGTTTTCTACTTTTTTTTCAAGCTGTAAGGTCTTTAATTCAAATTCTTTATTTGAAGATTCTTTTAGCGCAAGTGAATAGATACTGAACTGTAAAACAATAAAAAAAACAATTATTTTCATTAAACACTCCGCATCTGCTCATTAAAAATTATCTAAAAATTCATATATTGAATTGAAATGCTTTCTAAAACTTACAATTTATTGTCTTAGCTTTTTTGTAACACTCTTTTTCAGTTATCTGGCCATTCTGTATTTGTAAGCTATATGTTTGGTATGACACTCGATCAGGCAATGAGTTATATTCTTTCAGGGATTTTGGCGCTTTTTTTAAATCATTGAAAACTTCAAAAATAGGCATTGGCCAAGAAGTCGATTTTTCAATTTTCTTAAAGTCTTCGATCATGTCAGCAGGCTTAACGGTATCGGGACAGAACATTGCCACAATGGCCATATCATGAAAAATAATCTCACATTTTGTTTTAGCATCAGGAACTAATACTTTATTTTGATATTTTATTTCATTAGCCTGACAGAACGTAATTAAAACATACAAAAGTAATTTCATAACTTATGCCGCCTGCTTATTTTCAAGAGCGGGTTCATAACCACAATGTTTACATTTAACGGCCTCAATTTTAACCATTTCAGCACATTTAGAACATTTTTTCCCATTCTGTCCTGAAATTAAAAGCAACAACCCAGCAAGAATAGGCGATAAAAAAAATGAACAAATAAACCAGCCAAAAGCTGATCTATTCCAGCGCGAAGCCCACGCTGAAACTCCAATCGTACAGACTAGCCAAACTAAAAATATGAACATTGCACGCCCCATCTTTTATTCAGTGAAGGCATCGGTTTTTTATTAAATTTACTTTAGTTGAGTCTAGGATAATTTTTTAATTGCATGTTTTTTTCAGCTGTTGGTCTAGACCTTTAATATCAAATTCTGCTTCTATCAGTTTTCCGCCAGCCTGATTAAATTGTATCAGAAAATTATTATGCTTTATCATCTGGTCAATAATCCATTTAGGATTTTTTTCACTGCTTGTTGAGTCGCCAAGCTTTAAAACTTTGCTGTCATTAGAAGGTTCCGAGTAAATACCAACAGGTTCAAGCTTATCAATTCGAAATTTCGCTGGGCCTCTCGTTACAATCCAAGAATGAGTAAGCAACAAAAAGTATTCATCATTTTTACAATCAATTAAAACACTAAGTTTAATTTTATTTTTTGATTTTGTAGATATTTGAACAAATTTTGAGTCATTCATCTTATTATCTTCAACACTTTTGGTCCAAGAAAAACAGAACAGTGGGGTGAATAAAATTAAAATTATCTTTTTCATACAACCTACTTTTTATTTATTTTTACTCTTTTGATATTGATTTCAAAAGTGCCGCTGAATACGTCTTCTTTTAGCAACTTATGAAGAGGTTCTTCTGAGTCTTCATCTCCAAATAAAAAAAAGTGCATCGAGACTCCAAGATACTTTGCGACCTTTTGAATTTGCTCAGGGTTCTTGGGAGAGCGATTGTTAAGCCATTCGGATAAGGTCGAGCTTGGCACACCTGTAGCCTTAGAAATCTCTTTAAGCGTCATGCGCCGTTGTTCTATTAGACTTTTAAACGTGATGCCGATCTTGATGCTCATAGATACCTCAATCGACGGCTTTGATGGCTGAGTTTAAGGTTTTCACGTGAGTCGAATATAATAATGACTGACGAGATACTTTGAACGACTAACGATAGATTTTTAGGCAAATGAATAAACCAGTGAGTTTCTAAAGTACAAAAAAAATTGAAACTTAAGATGTGTTGAAATTTAATCAAGAGAACCATTTTATGCTCCAAACAGTGTGGCAAAAACGTGGCAAAATCTTTAATAATGCCTAGTAATGCTTAATAATAGGCCACAAGCTGTCTGGTTTATATTTTTGGTAAGTTCTTTGAATTGTTAATAAATTCTGTTAATCTTTGTTACAGGGAAGTGATTTTAATAGCGACGTTTTGGAATCCCTCGCTTTCCGCCATTTAGGCTTAAACCGCAAGTCCTATTCTTAGCTATGGTTCTACTGACTCGTATTCATCAATGACCATTTAGATTTATTTAACAATTCACTTCTGAAAATCGGCATAACATTAGTCGGTCGAGATAGCGCTTCAAGCGCTCTTTCTGCGCCGTAGGCCCACTGTAAATTAATTCGATGAGTGATTTCTTCATCAGAGTTCGGTATTTGCGAAACTATTTTTAAAAATTTTTGAACGGGATCAAATCCTAAAACTTCGTCAGCTAAATCACCGTCTGTCATATCAATCCAACCCCCTGTTTCAGGGTAGTTGTCGTGTAAGTTAATTAATCACAAGGGGTGCGAAAAATGGATAACGCATGGGAACTTCGAAAAAATTTAGCCAAGAA
>JAYTPD010000013.1:0-20136 GCA_043747435.1 Bdellovibrio sp.
GCCACTCAACCTTTAAATTTCAACTAAACTGTGGACATGGCCGCGACTGCAAGAGCAGCAGCTTAGCATTTTTTCAAATCTTACAAAAAGTCCATACACGTGTATTAACATCGAATCCTACGTCAAAGAATAATGAAGTTGAGTTAATTAGAGCTGGCATTGACAAAGTGAATGGCTACTTCAAAGAGCAACCTCTTATCGCTACTATCTGCGCAAACGCTGACACAATCGGTGCAGTCTTCAAACAAGTAAAACTGAAAGACAGAAAAAACTACCTTGAAATAACATACAACTTAGCGAAGATTCATTTTGGACTTGATACAAGTAAATCATTTGCCACTTCACTTATATCAAATCCCAATCACTTCACTAGCTGGCTTGATTACATAAACCTTGTTCAGTATTTGATTCCTGTTCAATTTATCGATGCGTTTCAAATAACTAGAGTTGATCTTAATCTTGACTACGATTGCACCTTTGAAAAGATCGTTGAAAGCATCAACATAAAAAACAAAAGAACATCGCTTTCATTCCAAGATAGATCTGGATTCAGGACTGGATTACAAATCGGCAAAGGACAAGAAAGCATAGTAATTTACGACAAGGCCTTAAAAGACAAACTTGAATACAATCTGTCACGCATTGAATTACGCCTATCGGGAAAAATGTTACCTGCAACAAAGTTGAATCACTTGATTTCAAATCTTACGCAAAGAACCTACTTTTCACAGCTTGAAGCCAACCATTTAGAAGTTCACGACAAAGCCCTGCTTGAAGAGCAGAAAAATCGACTCAACGAATTTTCGATGCTTGCTCGCCGAGAAGGTTTCTACAGCGCAAGAAAAAAATTCAACCAGAACAGTAACTTTGATAGGGACTTCAAGGGCTTAATCACATTAACCAAGTGGTCTACTCAGCCATCAGAAGCCTTTAGGGACTACATTCTTCAAAAGTTGAACAACCAACTGTCTACAAAAACAATTCATTAAACCCATTCGGAACGAGTATCGAACTAAATTGTGTAAATAATAATCGAAGCGTATCTAAAAATACACTTCTTAACTAGCGTAAGCTAAAAGGAAATCATATGAAAACAAGCACCAAACAAATCGACTCAGCATCTAAAGCAGTAATTTATGCTCGGGTATCATCGAAAGAACAAGAGCGTGAGGGCTTTTCAATACCTGCACAAAAAAAATATCTGATCGAATATGCGCAGAAGTCCAATCTGAAAATCGTAAAGGTGTTTGAAGAGTCAGAGACAGCTAAAAAAGCTGGACGACAGCAATTCAAATCAATGCTTGAATATCTTCAAAAAAATAAAGACGTTACCGAGTTGCTTGTTGAAAAGACGGATCGCTTGTATCGAAACTTTGCTGATTACAGTACGTTTGATAAAGAAGAGTGGTCGCATTTAACCATTCATTTAGCTAAGGAAAATGAAGTCGTTTCAAAAAACTCAAAATCAAGTCAAAAATTTATACACGGAATTAAAGTTTTGATGGCAAAAAACTATGTCGATAATCTTTCAGAGGAAGTTGTGAAAGGCATGAGTGAAAAGGCTTCGCAAGGCTTGTTTCCATCTTGCGCTCCCCTTGGTTATTTAAATAACAGAATTAAAAAAACAATCGAACCAGACCCTTTGAAAGCACCACTCATTAAAAAGGCTTTTGAACTCGCATCCACTGGACAATACTCTATTAGTAAATTGAATAACATACTTTATGCCGAAGGACTTAGATCAGCTCGATCCAACAGTAAGCTCAGCAAAAGCCAAATGCATAGAGTTTTAATAAACCCGATTCACTATGGTTATTTTTTATGGAAGGGTGCTCTCGAGAAAGGTTCGCATCAAGCTATCGTTACAAAAGACTTGTTTGACAGAGTTCAAAATCAAATGGGTTTGAAGAAGCGAACTAAGTCAAATAAACAGAGCTTTGCATTTGGCAGCGTGATGACCTGCCATCACTGTGGTGCTTCAATCACTGGCGAAATCAAAAAGAAAAAGTCAGGCAAAAATTATACTTACTATCACTGCACATCTAGCAAGGCCAAATGTAGTGACATTACATATGTTCGAGAAGAAAAAATGAATACATGGTTTACAGATATTCTAACACAAGTTCAGATTCCAGCCGAGATCGTCGAATGGACTCGCCAAGCCTTGCTTGAGGCTCACGATCTTGAAAAAAAAGATCACACTGAACAAATCACACGATTGAATTTAATTTACAAACAACTTCAAACTAAAATTGATAAGTCTTACGAAGATAAACTCAGTGGCGAAATTGATAAGGATTACTGGGCAGCGGCAACCAGTCGGTGGAAACATGAACAAGCCGATATCGAATCGCAACTAGCAAGTCTTCGTGGGGTGAATACCGCGTATATCGAACACGGCATAAAACTTATGGAACTGGCTCAGCAAGCACCTATGCTGTTCCAACATATGACGACTGATGAAAAACGTGAAATAGTGAATTTGGTTCTCTCGAACCCGAAGATTAAAAATGGAAGTGTTGAATATGACTTGAGAAAACCATTTTCTATGTTCAGTGAAGTCACTGATTTAGAAAAATGGCGGAGAGAACGGGACTCGAACCCGCGGCCTTCCGCGTGACAGGCGGACGTTATAACCAACTTAACTACCTCTCCGTAGTGTAAGACACTTGTGTCGGTAAAATTATGTCTATCGCTCGAATAATTCAACAATTAATTAAGGTTTGCTTATATTTGACGCACGAAATGGGATGACGTGATCACTTCACCTTGTTAGGCTGATCAGCTTAATACCAAAAAACAAGTTCAAGTGATGAACTCAGGAGAGTCTATGAAGTTATTTATTTTGATATCAATATTTTTTTCTTTGGTTGCTCAAGCCGAAACCGCAAAAATCACTGTGGATGGAATGCACTGCAAAGATTGTGAAAAAATGATTCAACGCCAAGTCTGTGAAGATGTAACGATGAAAGATGATTTTGAGTCCTGCACAGCTCGTGTGACGGACAAGAAAAAACAAATTGGTGAAGTGGTTGTTGTTGCAAAAAAAGATCGTCAATTGAAAATTGCAGAAATTCAAAAAAATATTTCAGCAACAGGCATCATGTACAAAGTTAAAAAAACAGAAACGAAGTAGTTTGATTCATGGCTTATGAAAAAGTAGAAAATTTATTTTGGCTTGATATGGAAATGTCGGGACTTGATGTCACGAAAGAAGTCATTATCGAAGTGGCTTGTATCGTGACAGATATGAATTTTCGAGAGCTCGAAAGTTTTGAAACCGTCGTCAAACAACCTCAGTCTTATCTTGATAATATGGATTCATGGAATAAAGAGCACCACGGCAAATCGGGTCTGACGGCAAAAATTCCGTCGGGCATGGAACCTGATATGGTTGAAACAAAGTTGATTGATTTGATTAACAAGTATTTCCCTGAATCAACAAAAGACCCCAAGAAAAGACCTATCCTTGCTGGTAACTCGATTATGCAAGATCGATTATTTATTGATAAATATTTTACCCAACTTTCAAGCCGTTTACATTATCGCATGGTGGATGTGAGTTCTTTTAAAGTGATCATGAACAATAAATATAACATCGAATACAAAAAACATAATTCTCATCGCGCTTTAGATGACATCCGTGAAAGCATCGGCGAGCTTCGCTTTTATCTTGAAAATAAAATTTTAAAATAAAACTGGTTGTTATTTTTTAGATTCAGTTATTGTGTCCTCTGGGACAAGCAAAAGCCAAGGTTTTGTTAAAATCAACCACAGGCCCCACTTTAGAAGTTTCCACAGTGATGAAAACCGAACGTGCGAAGAAATTGACGCTAATAAAAAAGCCAAAGCAAAACTGACCGAAATATTCAACACACCAATGAGCAAAATTCCTAAAATAGAATTGATAAGGTCAATATAATTAATTCCCAAAGTTAATGCCTGTGGAAGAACGGCTGCGAAATTTCCGGTGGCTAAAGTAACATGACGCACTTCAATCGGCACTCCTAAAAACTTAATAAATTGCGGAGCCATTCCCAATAAAAACCCCAGCGAGATATTAGCGGCTAAAGAGTTTGAATTTATCTTGATGAATTCAGCTAACTTTAAAGTTCTTTGAAGACCTAAAAAGTTTCTGAGTTTTTTGTTGAACTCAATGCGGTGATCTAAACGGTTAATGATCACCCAATTTTCAAACCAACCGGCAATGAGACTAGCTGAAAACAAAAGAAAACCCGTGAACACCGCATATAGTGCTGATGGCCCCCAAATATTTGATGAAGAGAATAAAGAGAGCGATTCTTCCGATGAAAAAAGCGGGTGATCTAATTTTAAAGAAACCAACGAGATCAAAAAACAGATCGGAAAAACCAACGATAAATTTCCAAAAACGGCTATAAACTGAGTTCTCAGTAATGCAATAATTGAACGCCTTGATTCAGAAGTTGATTTCGAAAGCGCCGATGCAATATATGGAGCCGTTGCCGAAGGCTGCTTTGTCGCTAAAGTCCAGCCCATGATTTGAATCAGCAAAAAACTTCCCGAGTAATTAAGGCTATCAAAAAAACCTTTGATAAATCCAAGAAATTTAAGTTCCGTGAGTGCATGTTTGATAAAAACTGTAAAAGCTGTGACAGCACCGCCGCCTGCGGCAGATTGAAACATTTTTCTAAACTCAGTCCACGTGAAAGTTAAATAGTGTTCGCCCACGTGAGAATTAGCCTGAACAATTCGTTCTGTCATAATCGATAAATTCTGTGAGAAAAAAGAGATCAAACTTTTTTGATGATGAGTTTCAAGAATCAAATGTGATACAAAAAGCCTAAAGTTAGCCGCAACCGATTTTTCTGTCGTCAGAAATTGAACAAGAATTCGAAGCCTTTGAAGTTTTCTTTTTTGCAATTGAAACAGATAAACCAATTCAATTTTGACTCCACGCTCTTTCATTAAATTGTAGAGTTCAAGCAGATGTTGCTCGGCTTGCGACAAAAAGTCTAAAATGTCCAGCGAGAGCTGATCATTTTGTTGTATTTGGCAATCGCTTAAATATTTTTCTAGTTTGAATTCCACAAGTTCCTGAGGTGGTTTAGATAATTCACTGAGTTCATTTAATAAAGAAAAAGTTGTGTTTAAAATTTGAATCGTCAAAACGTATGAAGCTGATAAAATATCTTTTTTAATTTTATTCTGCATGAGAGTTTCATTTTTAAATAGATCCAAAATCTCACTTAAAATATTTTCATCAATAAAATCGATATATAAACTTTCATCCGCGTCAGGAAAGATCTCGTAAATTAAAGTGGCTAAATCCTCTGATAATGGAGCCAAAGGCAATATTTTTTCTTGCATCCGATGAAATAATTCTTGCACAAAACTATTTGTCGTCGGTAAACCCGCTGTTGACAATTGTGAAGTCGAAGAAACTCTGATCAACAGTTTTGATAAAGTTGTGACGAAATTATTTTTCCATTCAGGATTTTTTTGTAACAGATGCAATATATATTTAAGCCTTGACGTATAAACGGTCTCTTTTTTTTCTTCTTTTTCATCTGAATTTCGTGCACTCTGAATCCAATTTATTAATTTGGTCAGCCAAACAATTCGGTCAAAGTCGCTGGATTTTTCAGATTGAATGCTTTGATCTGTTAAAAGACTACTGAGTAAATCCATCATAAACTCCCTTCGATAAAGCTCGACCTTACGCTAGTTCTAAGACAAAACGAATATCATTTCTGTCAGGACTTTGTCTTTTTTGACAAACTAGACTCATGTCTCAACCGACGGATCAACACCCTTGTCAAAAATGTGGAGCTTGCTGCGCATCATTTCGTGTTGCATTTCATTGGCGCGAAGCGGAAGTGGACACCGATGTCCTCGTCAGTCGAACGGTGCCCCTGGAATTTACAGAAGATTTAGATTTAGATCAGCGCTGTATGAAAGGCACAAATGACAAACACAAACCGAAGTGCATTTCACTGATGGGACGTGTTGGCCAATCAGCCCATTGTGTGATTTATCAAAATCGTCCAAGTCCTTGTCGAAATTTTACAGCTTCATTTGAAAATGGTTATCAAAATATTCGCTGTGATGAAGCTCGATCAAAACACGGACTGCGCCCACTGACAAAAAAAGATTTCGTCGACCAAAACGAAAATTTGCCAACTTGATATTTGTGTTCGTAATTGCCAAAAAATAAAATGATATCTTGTTTTGAGATGAATAATTATTGTTACAAGAATAATCTAATTATTTATATCATTTTAAGATTTTTAGATCACAAGTGATCAAAGTAATGACGATAACGGAATAATATTTGGAAAAAATAAGATCAAGTAGGATAATGATGACATGAATAAAGTTCCAAAAAAGCAGGCCAGTAAGGCGAAGAAAAAGAAGCTCTCTAAAAAAATACGCACTTACAATAATACATCCCGTGTTGAAAAATCTGAATTTAACCGTAAAAAAATAATTGAAATGTACATTTCCATGCTCGTTGAAAAAAAAGGCCAAGATTTATCTTTAGAAGAGCTGGCTCAAAAAGCAAATTTGTCGACTCGCACTTTGTTTCGATTTTTTGGAGATAAAAAAAGCTTAACAGCTGAGCTTGAAAAGTACTTAGCTCAATACTTAAAAGCCACTTCCGAAAAATTAGCAGAAATGAGCCTTGAAGAGTTTTCGACTTATGTTTATGGTTTATTCGACGATCATAAAAATTTAATTAAAGCTTACTTGTACACAAATCTTGGACAAACTTCCCGTGCCTTGCTTAGAAAAAAATTCAATCACTTACTTTTGCAGAAACTTTATCAAGAAGTAAAACTAACTGAATCTGAAGGTCTTAAAAAAAAGATGTTTCTGATTGTAACCCTTATCAACGCCAGTATTTGGGAAGACTTGAATCAGTCTTTTACTTTGTCCGGCAGACAAATGAGCTCGACGATAAAATGGGCGATTTCGACTTTAATTAAAAACTTAAATTTTGAGGCTGATTTTCCTCAAAAAACTGAATGATTTGATCATTGTTAAATAGCCAAGTATTTACAATACCCCAAAAATGACCCGTCGAATGAGTCAGTATTAAGCTCGGCTTCCAGAATTCAATCAGATTTTTTTGAGTTTCATACCGAACTGTCGTATCTTGAAGCGCAATCGATACGCCCAATTTCTTTTGTTTGTAAAGAGCCGGTAAATCTTGAGGCTCAAGATGAAAATTTTTTTGAATGGCTGCAATATGCTCTACACTGTCTTTTATACCATAGAACTTAAGTCTTTCTTGCCTGAGTTTTAACATTGCGCTTTGATCCGAAGTTGCAATCACTTCTGCAATCGAAATTCCAGCGACAATCGCAAACACAGTTTTTATCTGCGGCTGAACGCTGGCTGCAATAATCGTATGAAGACCTCCAACACTTGTTCCTAAAAGTCCAATTGAAGCACCCGGCTTAATTTGTTCAATAATCATAGAAATGGCTTTTTGTGCATTCGAATAAAACTTTTGATGGATTCCTAAGTCTATGCTCTGGCCTAATTCATTCGTCCAACCATCGGCAATGTACACGGTGTAGTTTTTTTTACAAAACTGTTCAGCGTAATCGCGATCGATGTAATTCGTTCCCCCTGTCGGAGGAATAATAATTAAAGCTTTATTATATTCAGTTTTGTTAGAAAACTTAAGATAACTTATTTTAAAGTCACCCGATGGTGACTGAAGAAAAACTTTTTCAGAGTGGCAAGTGTTTTTGAAATCAATACTTGAACAAGAACTTAAACTTAAAAATAAAAGGAGACCAACTTGTTGAATTAAACTTCTCAAGTTGTCTCCTTTTAGTCCTGCTCTGATAATATACAGTCTCTTTTTAGTATCTGTAATGATCTGGCTTAAACGGACCTTCTTCAGATAAATGTAAATACTTTGATTGCTTCGATGACAACTTCGTTAAATTGACGCCGATTTGTTCTAAATGCAATGAAGCGACTTTTTCATCAAGGTGCTTAGGTAAGCGGTAGATCGCGATGTCTTGGTATTTATCACGATTTAAAAATAAATCGATTTGCGCTAATACCTGATTTGTAAATGAAGCGCTCATCACGAATGATGGATGCCCCGTCGCACAACCTAAATTGACTAAACGACCTTTTGCAAGAACAACGATTTCTTTTCCGTTTTTCAAAGTGTGCACATCAACTTGAGGTTTTACTTCGCGCATTTTTGAATTTTTATTTAACCAAGCCATGTCGATTTCAATATCGAAGTGACCGATGTTGCAAACAATCGCGTTGTCTTTCATTTTTGTAAAATGTTTTTCGGTGATGATATCGCAGCAGCCTGTTGCTGTAACAAAAATATCTGCAATTGGCGCAGCTTCTTCCATGGTTACAACTTGAAAGCCTTCCATCGCCGCTTGTAAAGCACAAATCGGATCAACTTCGGTCACGAGTACACGAGCTCCAAGACCTTTTACAGAGAACGCTGAACCTTTTCCGACGTCTCCGTAACCCGCAACCACAACAACTTTACCCGCCATCATCACATCTGTTGCTCGCTTGATTCCGTCAGCTAAAGATTCACGGCAACCATACAAGTTATCAAATTTTGATTTTGTGACGGAGTCATTTACATTAATCGCTGGAACTTTTAATTTTTTATTCTTGAGCATCACTTCTAAATTATGAACGCCTGTTGTTGTCTCTTCAGATAAACCAATAATTTTTTTAAGCTCTTTTACAAAACGAGCTTCATGCATCATGTTTGTTAAATCGCCGCCATCGTCTAAGATTAGGTTGTAGCCTTTATCTCCCCATCCTGTGATTGTTTGCTCAATGCACCAGTTGAATTCAGTTTCGGTCAAACCCTTCCAAGCAAATACGGGAACACCGGTTGCAGCGATGGCCACAGCGGCTTGATCTTGAGTCGAAAAAATATTGCAAGACGACCATCGAACTTCGGCACCTAAGTGGGTCAAAGTTTCAATCAAGACAGCCGTTTGAATTGTCATATGTAAACAACCCGATATGCGTGCGCCTTTCAAAGGCTGTTGTTTTCCAAATTCTTTGCGAAGAGCCATAAGCCCTGGCATTTCTTTTTCAGCAATTTTAATTTCTTCGCGGCCCCATCGAGCTAATTCCGCAAATACTTTTGGATTTTCCATGGCTTCTTTGCAGACAGCAAAATCACGTTTTTCAGTTTTTTTTGTCGCCACAGAAGTTGATTTATTTTTTTTAGTCATTTTATCGTTTCCTTGTGTTGTCGCTGGCATGTTCGTTTCCTTACTTGTTTTGTTAGTTAAGTTTCTAAAGTTAAAATTTCGTAGCCTGTATCCGTTAATAAAATTGTGTGCTCGAACTGTGCGGATAATTTTCCGTCTAATGTTTCGTAGTACTTAATTGAAGAGCCGTGAATTGTTTTTTCAACAAAATCTTCAGTGCCCTCATTCACCATGGGTTCAACAGTAAAGCAAGTCCAAGGACGTAGTTTTTCGCCTTTACCTTTTTTTCCAAAAGCGGGAACAAAAGGGTCCGTGTGAAAAATCCGACCAATACCATGGCCGCCAATTTCTTTCACAGTTGAATAACCTTTACGCGTAACAAACTTATTTGTTTCAAAACCAATGTCACCTGTCCAACCTTTTGGCGTGATGGATTCAATTCCGACCATCATCGCTTCAAAAGCGGTTTGAACTAAATTTTTAGCATTTTCAGAAACTTCGCCGACCATAAAAGTCTTTGATGTATCACCAAAAAAGCCATCTTTCTTAACAGTCACGTCAAGGTTCAGAATATCGCCCGTCTTGATCACATAATCGCCCGGTAAGCCATGGCAAACGATATTATTTACCGATATGCAGGTGGCGTTCGGATAGCCGTGGTAGCCCACACAGGCCGAAATGCCGCCAATCGATTTGGTGAAATCGTCTGCGATTTGATCGATTTCAAGAGTCGTCATACCTGGCTTAATAAATTTTCCGGTGTGATGAAGAACTTGTGAAGCCATTTTACAGGCGATCTTCATTTTTTGAATTTCTTCTTTATCGAATGGTTTTTGCGACATCGAGTAAAATTATAAATGAAAAAACCCCTGAAAGCTATTGAAGAATCTGTTAAGGATTACTTCGTGCATTCAGGGGTCCCAATAATTGTCTAAAGACAATCCTTGATTAGTACTTCGTCGGAATTAACCTTTTAAGTGCTTAGAAACAAGTTTTGTCATTTCGAACATAGAAACTTGTTTTTTTCCAAAGATCGGCATTAATTTATCGTCAGCATTGATGTTACGACGATTTTTAGCATCTTGAAGATTGTTCTTCTTGATGTAAGCCCATAATTTTTTAACAACTTCAGTTCGTGCAAGTGGAGTCGCACCAACAACAGCTGCTAATGTTGTAGAAGGAGTTAAAGCCTTCATGAACGCTGCATTTGGTTTTCTTTTAGTTGCAGCTTTTTTGGGAGCAGCAGCTTTTTTAGGAGCAGCGGCTTTCTTAGGAGCTGTTTTTTTCGCAGCTTTTTTAGGAGCAGCGGCTTTCTTAGGAGCTGTTTTTTTTGCTTTTGCCATTGTAATATCCTCCGATAAGGTTGGCTTGTTTTACTTCTTTAGTCTTAAGACTAAAATCCAATGAACACAGTCTAAGACAATTTTTTTCTGTTTGTCCAACATAAAAATACAAATTAATTCATTTTTCCCTCGAAAAAACCGATTTTCTACCTCTGCGACGACTTTTTTCACTCGAGAAATACATTTTTCTCCTCTGAAAATAAGCTCTTTTGTCTTGTTTTGGTCTACGGACCTGTTGGTTTTCCCTCTGAAACCGATAAGAAACCATGCTTACTGAAAGATCATTTTCAGAAATTTTAGAAGATTTGAGTGACAACTCTTCGATTGAAAAATCAAACTTTGACTGCAGCGCACACTGGGAAAGTTCGCTCGAACCCGCTTATGTCAGCGAGCTCAGCCAGTTGATCGGTGAATTGAAAGTTCAAATTAGTCCCTCACTAAGAAATGCTTTCTCTTTATATAATAGAGGACCACACAAAAAAGCGACGCGAACTCGAAAGCCCCACCTTTTGAATGACGAACAAAAAGCGGCTTTTAAAACCCTTGCGTTCTATCAAGAGCAACTTTTTTCAGAGGCGTTTAGTGTGGCTGAACTTAAATCGGCCTACCGTCAAGCTTTGCTTAAAACTCATCCCGACCAGGGCGGAACTGCTGAAAGTTTTCAAGGCGTTAGAAAAAGCTATGAAATTCTTCAGGCCTTCGTTACAAAATAATTGTGACTTCATCAGATATTCTGCTTTGCACTTTAAATTCGACTTACCAGCACACATCGTTTGGGCTTCGTTATTTATTAGCCAATATGGGCTCGCTGAAAGACCGCACCCTGTTACAAGAGTGGACACTGAAGGAAAACCCCTTACGCATTGCTGAGGCCATCCTTATGCTCAAACCCCAGATCGTGGGCTTTAGCGTTTACATCTGGAACACAACAGAGACTCTTGAAGTGCTGATGGTTCTTAAAAAAGTGGCTCCGCAGATTCAAATTATTCTTGGTGGCCCCGAAATCTCATTCGAAACTGAAAATCAGCCGCATTTAAAATGGTGTGATTATGTGATTAAAGGCGAAGCGGATCATGCATTTCGCAAGCTTTGCGAAGATTTACTGATTCATCACAAACAACCTCGGGCGAAAATCATGCAAGCGGAGCTTCCTGATATGAAGTCGATTGTGTTTCCCTATTCGCTTTACTCGGATCAAGATATTCAAAATCGTGTGATTTATGTTGAAGCCTCAAGGGGCTGTCCCTACAAATGTGAGTACTGTTTGTCTTCACTTGATAAGTCGGTTCGTCACTTTGACCTGATCCATTTTTTAAATGAAATGCAAAGCCTGCTTGACCGGGGGGCGCGAACTTTTAAATTTGTTGATCGCACTTTTAATTTATCGCCGACAACGTCAACTGGAATACTTCAGTTTTTTTTAGAGCGTATTGAGCTGGGTTTATTTTTGCACTTTGAGCTTGTGCCTGACCGCTTACCTGCTGAAATTAAAGACCTGATCAAGCAATTTCCAGCCGGCAGTTTACAATTTGAAGTGGGCATTCAAACACTAAATCCTGAAGTGGCCAAAAATATTTCTCGAAAAAACGATCTTGTCAAAGTCGCGGCTCATTTTGACTTTATTCGCGAGCACACATTTGTTCACACCCACGCTGATTTAATCGTGGGTTTGCCAGGTGAAACACTGCAGAGCTTCGCGAAGGGATTTGACCAGCTGGCCGCGATGCAGCCTGATGAAATTCAAGTGGGCACCTTAAAACGTTTAAAAGGAACTCCGATTGCGCGGCATGAAGTTCAATTTGCGATGCAGTACTCAGAAGCTCCACCTTTTCAAATTTTATCAACCAGCACTTTAGATTATTTTGAAGTTCAAAAAATGAATCGCTTTGCTAAATACTGGGACTTGTACGCCAACAGCGGAGATTTTAAAAACTTCATGAACTGGCTTAAAAATGATTGGACCTCCGAAAAATCTTATTTCTGGAGATTTTTTGAATTCACCGAATTTCTACAAACTCACTTCAATGAAACCCATAGCATTTCGCTGATGAATTTAGCCGAGAAAGCGTGGCTTTTTTTACTGAAGAATCACGTCGCCAATGAAATCGCAAATTCCGTGATCGAACAAGATTATTGCTTTGGAACGAAACGCCGTGATTTACCAACTTTTTTGAAATCAAAAACACTTCATCATCCAAACACA
Organism: Bdellovibrio sp.; assembly: GCA_043747435.1. Classification (GTDB taxonomy): domain Bacteria; phylum Bdellovibrionota; class Bdellovibrionia; order Bdellovibrionales; family Bdellovibrionaceae; genus Pseudobdellovibrio. The sequence continues at coordinate 12,753 of JAYTPD010000013.1, forward strand.
GCTCAGAAAATTGAGTCTAAAAAAATCAATCAGCGCCAACTGAATCATCTTATTTAATTTTAAATAGTCCCATCGTTGTTGGCCTTATTCCTAAGACACCTTGACTGATGCCAAAATCATTGTCATTTACAACTGCAATTGTTTGATCGTCGATTAAAGTCAAACCTTCAACTTTTTCAAAATCGGTGTAACCCTCATGAACTAAGTCTATAACGAGCTTACGATGCGCCCATTTAAAGTTTTTAGGGAAATCCACATAAAGTGTCTCTTCAGGATTTTTTTCGAATGGATATTGAACAAGATTTGTTGAATGCGAAAGATCAACATGTATGACATGATGAATGCCTTTTTCTCCAGATTGATTATTCTGTTCGATCAAATAAAAATGTGTGTCACTGACCATTTGCAAGTCGCCAATTCGATCTATTTTTTTATTTTCAAGCGGATACAAATATTCAGCCTCGTAATACCGAGTCTTTGTATTAAAAACTCCGATACGAATAAATGACGATTTATTTTTTGTCTCAAGCGGAGACTGAGTCATGAAAAAGATTTTATGATTAAAGTAACCTAAAGCTTCAAAGCCTCGGTTGAGTTTTCGTAGACTATAAGCATAAGGAAGTTGATTCTTCTTTAATTTTTGATTGTCATTCTCAGAAGGCTTAATCTGTTCAAGCAAAATTCCATTTTCGTCAAATTCCAAAATTGAAGGTTCATACTCTTCTCCAACCCAAAAATGCTTTTTTTCATCAAGCGCTAATGACTCTGAATCAACACCAAAGGTTTGATGCTGGATGATATTTCCTTTAAGGTCGACGGGTATTTCGTATTTAATTTTTTTTTGCGGATTATTTTGAGGCGGCAAACCCGTTATGAGTTGGCCCAATTTATTTTTAAAAGGTTTTGTTTCAATAATTTCTAAAGTACGATCTGCGTAACTTAGTTTAAGCTTAATAAATGTAGGATTGTATTCAGGGTAAAAGAATGGGCGGTATGTTTCGCCATTCTTTTCGTATTCATCGGCATTGGGGCCGCGATCAGTTAATGTCCAAAACAGTAAATCACCCTCTTTATTTTTTTCAATAAATTGCAAGCCTGAAAATCCACCCCAATGCAATTTTTTTTCATCACTGAAAGTTTTAATTTCTTTTAGTTTAAGTTCAAACTTTTGAAAATTTATTGATTTTTGGCTCACTATTTGATGTTGGCAGCTGCAAACTAAACTGACAAGCGCTATCATGGTCATTTTATTTTTTTTCATTAATTTATTAAACAAGATGACTTGAAAAAAAACATTAAAAATATTGATCTCGATCAAATCTTAACAGACCTTTTTTGGCTTAGAAAGTGCTCTAAGTCTAGAATAATTTATAGAACTTTTAAAGCGAGGTTGAAGTGCACAAATTTAAAGTATTTTCAAGACTGTCAAAAGTTTCAACGCTTCTACTTGGACTCACTTTTGTGTTTATTAAATCCAATGCTCAGGCTCAAATTATTGGCCCCTCTGTGCAAGAAGTGAAGTTCTCTTACAAGGCCTCTTTTGACATTCCTGCCTCGGGCGACCAGCCAACTGATTTAGATCGAGCTGAATTTCATGCGACGCATATGTTTGGTCTTTTTCACTCTCCAGAAATGGTCCAAAAATTTGGAATTCCTGAAATGACCGGCGGAATTGGTGGGCCTCGTTCACAGATGAAAATTAAAATTTTATCTTCAGTCACTGAAGGTGAACTTGTTCACATTGAATACAAAAATTCTGGAAAAATGATTCTTCACAAAAAAGCAGCTCAGGTTCTTTTAAAAGAAGGGCATTTCGAAATCCCATTACCCACCAACCCTTACAATATCTACGATGAAAAATGCACGGACAAACATTACACTTCGTTTGGAGACTACTGGTATTTCTATAATCCATTTCGAAAAGGTTGCGAGTACTTGTCTAATGAACCCTTCGCGACTTTAGTGAACGTGGAAATTAAACCCTTGGAATATAAAAAAATAGACCAAACGCCTCAGCTTCCGCGCTTGCGAGGCGACAACGGCAATGGCTCTTTGTTTTCAATTTACGTGATTCACGGATTCGAGACCGACACAAAAGACAAAGTCGATTCGGGTCGACAGAATTTTAAAGAATTTAATGACTATTTAAGAGCAAATCACTTTGAAGAAAATCAATTAAAATCAAATTCAAGCTCATCTTTACTTGTGTTTACAAAAAAACTTACTTTAGATAACGGCCAAAAAATCAACGTTGAAGTAAAACATATGTTGGTCACGACATCCATCGAATCACGATCAAAATTATTTGCACAGTATTTTAAAGAAGCAATCGAAAATGCCGATGTTATTGTTTATGGTGGCCATTCGGGTCTTGGTGGTAATTTAGATATCCCATCTCTTGAAGAAAAAGCTGGCGATTACAAATTTAATCCAAACAAAAAACAAATTTTCTTTTTTGATTCGTGCTCAAGCTATTCTTACTACTTACAACATTTTGCGGTCGAAAAAACAAAGGCCAAAATTGATGTCGTGACTTACGGACTATCGAGTTATTTTAACACTTCAAATGATGTTTTAACTTCTTTCATGAACAGCTTACTGAGCAAAAAATCAGACGATGTGCTTTGGTCTGATATTCTTAAAAAAATGGAAAAGACATTAGAGGGCGATACATACCTTTTGAACGTCGGTGGAATTTAGTATTTTAAAATTTACGATCTAATTTTTTTTGAATGGTTTTCACATCAAGTTTACTTCCGAGCTCTGATTTAGTGACGCTTTGAAATTGAAGATCAAAATTAAAATTTTTAACATTTTCAATTTTTTGCTTGATCTCTTTCATAGCTTCTTGATTTCCAGGGCCCTTAAGGGCATCAAGCTTTTTTGTTAAAGCTTGAACTTCTTTTTCAATTACCGCCACAACTCGAGGATTTGTTTTTAATTGCTGCTGAATTTTATCAAAACGTTCTTTCAATTGAGCTTTTGAAGCGCTATTTAAACTTATTAAAAAATCGGCTCCGCTCAGTTTAACATTCAGATCAGTCGAGCGCGAATTAGCTTTTATTGTTTCTGCAACCGCAGCAAGAATTTCATCCCCCGCTTGAGTTCCACTTTCAAAATAATTTAAATGTCTTAAACTTTTTACCTTAGCCATAGCCACGACTGAATCATCTGAGTTTTCTACATGCTGCAAAACTAAATTCTGACCCTCTGGGTGAGTGCCATCGAACAGCCCTGTTGATCCCTTTGTCGGTAGATCTGTTAAAACCGCTATTTTTTCTTTTGAAACAGGATCTATTATATACTTTTCAGTTTTATACGAATGACGACCAAGTTCATCGACATAGTCTGCGACTGTGAAGTCTTTAAACCGAATCACTTCAGATTGTCGACTGATTTTAATTTCAGACACACCAACTAAACTTGTAGGTGCTGACGTTGTTTTTGAAAGCAAAGACCAGCTTTCTGATTGAACAGGATCTAAAATTGGAGATTGATATAATGGGTTGGGCCGATGACGAGGTAATTCATCAGAACCGTATTTGCTAGCCGAACGCCCCTGTTGAAGAACAGATTTTACTTTTCCAAGTTTTGCAGAGGCTTCAGCTTTTTCAGCTAATTTTGAAAAAGTATCATTTCGACCAATTTGAGTAGATCCAATTGAAACGTCAGGAACAGAAGTCCGTGCAATATCATAAATCGGTTTTTGCACATCAGCTAATTGATCATAGCCTTCGGTTCTTAATTCCTGATTTGATTTCTTCAGTAATGCTGTCGCTTCTTCGCGTGAAATATTTGGATTGTCTTTCAAATATTTTTCTAAAGCTAATTTAAATTGTTTTGCTCGTTCAGTTTTTTCAACAAAAAATATTTTTTTTGCATCACCACTTAAATCAGATTTTATAGCCGTTTGAATTTTTTCAAGAAGCGCTTTGACTTTGTCAGGATCTTTCTCGTTAATAATAAGTCCAAATTCATCACCGCCCGTTCGAGCCAATGTGATTTTGCCGTCTCCAACTTCAATTATTTTTTGCGCGACTCCTTGCAAGTAGCGATCTCCCGCCGCTTCACCAGCTTTAAATTCTCGATTCACTGTACCCAAGCTACCTACATCAAAAAATGCAAAGTGGGCCTCTCCACCTTTGCTGAGAGCTAATTTTTCAAAGAGTTCTTTGCCGGCAGGGCTTGTCGCATCGATAGCACCTGTTACTGAATCAATTAAAAATTCTTTAGGAGTTTGCACCCAAGTTCCATTTGGTAATTGATCAAGCGAACTAAACACATTGGCTGCACGACCGTCTGCTTTTTTAACTTGATAAATATCTATTGTAGACGGAGTTGTAGCAATGGCTTTGATTTGAACAGAGTTTTTAGCAACAATCCCTTTTTGCAATGAGTCTGTTGAGCTCAACACTCGCGAGCTGATAACGCGTCGATTTTTTAAAGGAATCAACGAATCTGTTTCTCTTTGCAAGTTTAAAGCACTGGACTCGGCTTTAACAAAAGCATTCGTACCTGATTTTAGATAGCCGCTGGATTTAGCCACTGAAATTATTCGACCTGTTGTTTCGACGATAGGTAGTACACTCAGTGCAGCTAAACTTGCATCGACTAAGCAATTTCCTTCTTCAAAGGCTTTTTCATTTAAAGAAAAGTTTTTAACCTGACATTGTCTGACGTTTTCAGATGTTGGTTTCGAATTTTGTGTTGGTCGAGTTTTATTTTCGATACAAGAATTAACGAATTGTTGCATGTTTTCAGGAATAAAAATAAAATTAACCAAAGTCTCAGCGCCCAGTAATTTTTCTAAACGCGGAATAACTAATTCTGCAGCACGTACTGAATTTCTAACAATCCCGATACCTACTGCCGTTGTAACAATGGTCTCAGCCGCAAAGCCGACAACTGCACGAGCGTCTTTTGCTTTTTGATCTCGCCGTATTGAGCTTTCATCTACACACGACTGATATTGAACTTGAGCATTAAGCCCTTTTGACTGAAGTTCTTGACCCGATTTAACAACTAATTCAGGAGCTTGACCTACAAGACTGCGTATATTTTCAATATCACAATTTTTTTGATCGGTTATATGTGCGCAAAGTGCTGCTTTTTCAATATCCCGATTAAGACTTTGAAGACGTTTTTGATTGCGATGCAAAAATGATTCAAATCGTCTTAACGGAGACAAATGGTTTGATTGAATATATTCATCATCAAGAAACCAAGGATTTTTTTTAATTAAACCCGTGATCAATGACGAAAGAGCTTCTTTTTGCTTTTTACAAATATCATCATTCGAACAATTCTTTTTGACTTCTGAAAGCTGTTTCTTAGTTTTATCAAGCAAATCTAAATCTTTTGTCGCTTGAAGCGCCACTGTCGATAAATTTAAAGACGAAGAACATTTTTTTTCTTCTTCGCAAGCTGTTGCAGCTTCTGCTAATACAAAACTGTTTGGACACTTTATAGGTTCTTCATTTAAAAGTCGATTAACACGAATCAAATCTTGTGTTGCTTGTGCTGAAATTAAATTCAAGCGCCCCGTCAAATAATAAAATTTTGAAATCACAATATGTTGATTGTTGTTTTTATCCTGCAAACAGTTTTTAGCCACTTGGTGTGTGTAAGAACCTAGCCGACTTAAATCGGAGGACTCAAAAGCTTTCTGTAAAGCGACTGCAGTTTCAAATTTAAAATTTTTTTGATTTAGTAAATCAAGGCGACTTTGTTCGAATTGACTAAGACATTTTTGTTGTTCTGACTGAATTGTATTTAAATTTCTGCTTTCACGACTTTCATCGATTTGACGTAACAAAAGCGAAGGGCAATTATTTTCTTTTAAAATGGGTTGAGGTTCGACTTTAAAACAAGACTGGCGATTTGATCTATTCAAAGAGTCGATTGTTTGTATGTGAGATTGAACATTATTTAGATCGAGCGAAAAATCAGCTGCTAGGCTCATCACTTGAAAAAAAAGGATATAAAAATAGACGAAGATTTGAACTTTCATTCGAAATATTTATCGGTTTTAAACTGAGTCGTCTGGACTGATTTAAAAGTAACAAATCATTTTGTTTTTCAAAAAAAAAGAAGTGTTTCAATTTGAAACACTTCTCTATGAATCGAGAGCTTTATTTTATAAGTACTTACTGTTTTTTAAACGAAGTGAGCTCTAATTTAACTTTTCCGATTTGTTTTTTATCGGCAAGTGACATGATCATCCCGGTGATTGGAATTTGAGTTTTGTTAATCCACTCTTCAGAAATTTCGTTATTATTTGCATTGTCTTGTGCTTTTACAAAAGTCGCGGCAAAAGTGCCTGCCGGTACTGTTACGCTATCGTCTTTTTGTTCAAGAATAACCAAATCTTTTTTGGGTGGTTCTTTTTCTTTACCTTGAACCATCATTTTAATTATTTTTCCAGTATTGATATCCATCAAAAATTCAATTTTTTGTCTTTGAATTGAAATCACGATGTCTTGAACAAGCCAAATCCCTTCGGGAACAATTTCACGAACAGCCAACTGCATTGTTCCTTCATATTGCTCTTGAAGAGTTAATTTGTAATTACTTTGATCTCCAACTTTCCAATCAAGACCACTTGTCACAACTGCTTCTTGCAATTGCGCTTGCTGAAGAGCTAAAACTTTTTCAGAGACTGTCGATTGAGCAAAAGCTTGACATGAAATTATCATGGCCGCCGTGATGAGTAATGTTTTAAGCATAAATCCTCCTTGAATTATTATGTTATCTAAACAACTTAAGCTATTTCAGCATAGAAAAAGCTGTTAATGCAAAATGATTCATGGCTAACACAGGTGGCAATTGCACTTTTTAAAGGCTTAAGCTTCGATCATACGATAGCGAATACGTTTAGGAGCCGTGTCTTCACCCATACGTTTTTTACGATCCTCTTCATATTCACTAAAACTTCCCGGATAAAAATAAACTTTCGAGTCACCTTCAAAGGCCATCGTGTGCGTGCAAACTCGATCTAAAAACCAACGATCATGGGAAATCACAACTGCACTACCGCCGAATTCTAATAAGGCTTCTTCAAGTGCACGCATTGTATTTACATCAAGATCATTTGTCGGTTCATCAAGAAGTAATAAATTTGCGCCTTCTTTTAAAATTTTTGCTAAATTCACTCGGTTTCTTTCGCCGCCAGATAGTGTTCCCACTTTTTTCTGTTGATCAGTACCAGAAAAATTAAACCAGCTGACAGATTGTCGAGCATTGATTTCACGACCACCTAAAGCAATCACATCTTGGCCGCCAGATAATTCTTCAAAAATTGTTTTATTAGAATCCAGCGTTTCGCGCGTTTGATCGACGTAGGCAATTTTAACTGTTTCCCCGACTTTAAAACTTCCGCTGTCAG
>JAYTPD010000014.1:0-13969 GCA_043747435.1 Bdellovibrio sp.
AACCAGCGCAGCTGGTACGGGTGATTCCATCAGATTTAAGGTCGGTAACGATGGCGGCACAGAAGCCATGCGAATTATCAATTCCGGAAACGTCGGTATTGGAACTGCGAGTCCGCAAAACCTTCTGCATGTTCAACGAGGTGCCACATCCGGCAGAACATTTGAAAGCTCAGAGTCCACGTACAGCGCCTTCGCATTTTTTCATGACAGTAGTGGAGTCCACCTGCAAACAACAGGTGGGGCCGGAGCAACACCAAGTGACATCTTGTTTGACAACGGTACACAGACTTTTGAAAATTGGGCTGGCGTCGGCACTAAAATGATCATCAAAGAATCAGGCAACGTCGGCATTGGGACTGCGACACCTGCCTACAAACTCGATGTCGTCGGCTCTGGGAATTTTACTGGTTTAGTCGGTATGCCTGGGGGAGTTGGCACAACTCCTGGTTTTCATTTTAACTCAAATGGTAGTCAGAACTCCTACGGACTAAATCTTGGATTCGGGCTTGATACCGGCTTCAACATCGTCGCTGCAATTTCAACTTCAAATTTTAAAATCGTCAATAGTGCCGGAGCCATTCCATGGATGAGCGACAATTCTGGAAATACGACTCAACTCGGAACATTGTCCGTGAGTGGACCTGGAAATTCTAGCTTTGTAGGCAACGTCGGTATAGGGACCACGTCACCACAGACTGCATTGCAAGTTGCGGGAGTCATCTCGCCAGCAACCGATAACACTAACACACTCGGAAATGCTACTTACAGATTCACCACAGTTTACGCTACAAATGGTGTGATCAATACGTCTGATCGTCGAGAGAAAAAAGACATTTATAACACTGACTTGGGCTTAGATTTCATCAACAAACTTCGCCCTGTTTCGTATCGCTGGAACACAGGGGTTGATAATGATGTTCACTATGGCTTGATTGCTCAAGAAGCAGAACAGGTTATTGCTGAAGTCGGTAAAACTGAAAAGACCTCGATCGTCACTCACGACGAAACAACAGATCGTTACGGCGTTAGGTACTCAGAACTCATTTCTCCGCTCATTAAGGCTGTTCAGGAGCTTTATAACAGGCTTATAGGTGTTGAGAGCGATGTTACCGCACTGCAGGCTAAAGACGCTATTAAAGACCGTGAGATCGCTTCTAAGGCCGACAAAACAGAAGTTAATGCCAGTGTTCAGAAGCTCGAATCTGAAAACGAAAAACTCAAACAACAAAACGAAGCCCAAGCCGAAGAAATGGCTCAGATGAAAGCGCGTTTAGACAAAATCGAAAAAGCACTTAATTCGAAGTAGGCGTTCGTTTTGTGTTCTCGGTGGCCAAAACCAAAGCTTTAATTTTTTTCTGGACGTGACTTCGAAGTCTTTGGTTTTGAATCATTGAACTCCACTGACTTAGTTTCTTAATTTTAAAATTTTTTGGAAGTTCAAGCTCGGGTAAAGATTTAAATATTTTTTGGCTGGTTGCTGAAAAATAAAAAAAATCAAATAAAGCTTTTTCAGGGCTTGCGATATGAAAGTTTTCTTTTATTTCAAAGTATTTAAATAAACTCACTTCGATGCGGTGAAACGAATAAAGAGTCTGGCGAACTGTTTTTCTTTGCGAGCGTCCTAATGTCACAACATAGACTGTTTCCGGAATTTGCGAAATCATTCCGTGTAAGTAAAGCGCTGATTGCAGCGAAATATAAGCCGGGTAGGGTCTGGTTAAATGCTCGCCGATTAAAAAAAGATGACTTTCTAAGTCGATTAACCAAAGCCCTTTTTTAATTAACAAAACTTCTTTTGATTTTTGCAACCTATGAAGAGCAAGGCTAGCTTGTGAATTCGATAAATTTAATATTTTAGCGGCTTCGTGCGTATGCAAAAGTGGAATTCTCATTTCACGAAGTTTATTTTTAACTTCGATTAACGTCATAAACTCTCCAGAAAGTTTGATACAGATTTTTGAAGATTTCCCCATACTTTTTGATCTTTGAAGTAATTTTGGTAGTCAGGCATTAAGTAGCTGACCACTTGTGATTGAAAATCATTGAATGTAATCAAAGTCATATTTTTTAAAGCTTTTATTTTTTCTTCTTTTGATACTTGAAGAACAGTCGGTTTCATTTTTTTTAAAAGTAAATCAAGATCGAAAAGATCACGAGCTTGAGTTTCAGTTCGATAAATCAAAGCCTTCACTTTTTGGTCAAGTGCGCCTGCAACTCCGTAATGCGAACATAAAATGGGATACATTTTATAATTTGAAATCAACTCTGGGTGAATCGCCTCATAGAGTTGATCGGGGTCAAGTCCTCGCCGAGAAAATTCAATTTTAGTCGGAAGAGTCAGGTCTTTATTTCGGATTTGGATTTTCCACCTTTGAACAGTTTCAGTTTGTTTTGGCTTTGAAACACTTGTGATTTCAATTTCAAATTGTTTTAGATTTTGTAAAAAAGCGGCATTTTTTAAAATGCGATCCACTTTATTTTCTAAAGTTTTAAGTGCAATAATATCTGTATCAATATCAAGGTCTTCAGAATATCGAATACTCTGATGAAAGAAACGTAAATTACATCCGCCTTTAATTGAATAAAGTTTCTTTTCAAGATTTTGATCCAAGTAACGACAAAAATAAAGATGGAATAACTCGACTGATTGTTGGGGTGTGAACATACTTTAAAGTCTACACGATCTTTTAACTAACGAAAAGATCGTGTAAGCCTTAAATCTTAGATTTATCATAAGAGTTTGAATTTACTTCATTTTTTTGATCCACATCAAAAGTCTGTGATTTTAGACTTTGCAGAAGACAACGTATTGGTTTTAAGCCCTTTGGCAGGCCTTCGTGCGATCAGGCTTCAGGCATATTGCGGTCTTTTTTGTAAAAAATCTCTGTCAGAATCATAACATATTCTTTTAAAACAGCTCTTCGATTAAAGTGTGCTTCAGGGGTAAACATGAACACATCAAAAAGAACTGTTTTTATCTTCAGAGTTTTCAGTGTGATGTTAATTTCGCAAGCGGGATTGGCGAATCATTTTTCTAATACAGATTATGTGTCTGATTTTGTCGAAAATTTAAATCGTGTTCAACTGCAACAAGATACGTCATACAAGTTAGCAGGAAATACAGTAGCCGATTCTTGTGTGGCATTGATGAACAAAGATCAATTCTTAGGTCAAGACGGTCGTGCGACTTACAATCGAATCGTGAAGAACGCCGAAAAGTTTCCAAATTTGCTTGAGGGTGGAAGTTTAAACCATTATTGCCGTCAGTATTCTAGGATGGAAGTGGATGAAAAAGCCATGGTGTGGGTGCTTGTTTTAACAATGATGGCGCACTTTGAAAGTTCATGTAAATTAACCGCTAAAGCAAAAGGTCCTAATGGGACTGCGCGGGGATATTATCAACTTCACCAGGGTCGTGAAGGCGATTACGATGGGCCAACAAAGGCCTGCGCTAAAAACGCAAGTCTAAATGGAAAGCTTTCAAGCGAGTGCACTTTGGGAATGATCGAAATACAGCTTGATCGCGATCACGGCCAGCTTTTTAGTTCAAAATCTTACTGGGATGTTTTACGTCCCCGTGGCGCAGCTAAAAAAGCTGATGATATCCAAAGAGCTCTTTTAAAATCGTCACTTTGCAACCCGACCAGTATTTAAGTTGTCATTCAGAACCTTGATCAAAATCTTCGTTTAAATCGGGAATATGATTGAATGAAATTCTGGTTTTCCCGCTCCCCAGAACATTTTTGGTGCTGGCAATAAATAAAGAATTTGCGCCAAATTTTGAATTAATTAAATCCAAAGCCTGATTCACATTTGTTGATTTAGGATTATCAAAAAATGACATCTGAGCAGGGCCCACTGTGAGATCGGTCAGCACCACAGCAACTTTTAGGGGTTTTTTGTTGGCGAAGTTTTTTTCAACAGGCTCCCAAAGTTTTTTAAGCTGCTGATTCATAAACTGCATATCATCTGTTTCAGAAAATGTGATCGAGTTTTCAAATCTTTCTTGATTGTAAAATTTAATGTAAATTCCAAGTCCACAGGTTTTCGTTTTTTCTTTTCTAAGCCGCATCATCGCTTTCATTAAAAGTTTGAGCATCACTTGAAACGATTGATTCAAAGTTCTTAGGTCCGGTGGCAAAACATGTTGATGGCTGATCGACTTTTGTGGAGTGCTGGCGCGAAAAGAGAGATCTTCGCCTTTCAGCTCGCGCGCGATTCGTAAACCCCAAATGCTTCCCCAATTTTTTTTAAGTTCTTGTTCAGACACGTTCATCAGATCTGAGATTTTAAAATAGCCCTTGGAATTCAGCTTGTATTTCATTTGGCGACCCACGCCTGAAATGGCTTCGATCGGCAAAGGTCCAATCTTTTCTAAAATCTGATTTTTCGGAATAATCACAAGGCCATCGGGCTTTTGCATATCCGAAGCAATTTTAGCAATCAAAACATTCGGGCCAACTCCGACCGAGCTTTTGATTTCTGAGCCCACCACTTTTCGGACGTGATCTTTCATGCTTTGGGCAATTTTTTTTGCGGCTTCAAGATCACGCTCGCGTCCGATCAACTCGCAAGCGACTTCATCAATCGAAAGAATTTTTTTAATCGGCAAAATTTCTTCAACCGCTTTAATAATGCGATGATGATATTCTGTGTAAAGACGGTGATTGCCAGATTTGAGAATAAGACCTGGGCACATTTTTTTTGCATCCGAAACTTTTGTGTTTGTTTTGATTCCGAATTTTTTAGCTTCGGCACTTGCCGCAATCACCGAAGTTGTGTCGGTTAAGCTTGGAACCACGGCAACAGGTCGGCCTCGTAAACGCGGGTCTTCTTGCTGTTCGCAAGAGGCAAAAAAAGAATTAAGATCAAAAAGAATCCACTTAACCATAGTCTACATTTACATATTATTTACACATCAGTCAAGTCTTGAATAAATGTTAATGCACACACTCATCCGACGACAAAAACACTAGACTCGCGCGTTGACTATGAGATGATTTTTTCTCTTTATAAATTCAGCTTAATAAAAGGAATCTTCATGAGTGCATTAATTCTTCTGACAGATATTTTAGAAAAAATAGTTCTAATTATTTTAATCGGACTTTCAATTTGGTCGATTGCCATCATCGTTGAAAAAAAACGACTCTTTAAAAAAGAATTTCAACAAGACACTTTTGAAGATCTTCAAAAAAAATTATCAGAAGGTTTGTCAAAAACAAATTTAAAACAAAATCTAAAAAATCAATTTTTTTTAGATCGAGTCATCGAAAAATCACTCAGTCAATCCTCTGACGAGGCCACTTTTGAAAAAGCGATGTCAGGTGTCGTTAAACTAGAAAAAATAAATTTTGAAAAAGGTTTATCGGTATTAGGAACCTTAGGAGCAAACGCTCCTTTTATCGGTCTATTTGGAACCGTGCTGGGAATCATCCGGGCTTTTGCTTATTTAGGAACACAGTCGGGTTCAACCGCTGTGATGTCGGGCGTATCTCAAGCACTCTATGCAACGGCTTTGGGATTGCTTGTGGCCATTCCTGCCGTTGTTGCAAATAATTATTTTGTGCATCACTTAAGATTGGCGCTTCAAAAATGCGAAGCTCTCCGCGATGAATTAATCGCTCGTAAAATAATTTAATAAGGAGAGCTTAATGGCCAGTTCAAACAATGACTTTAGCTCTGATTCTGAAGCTTCAACAATCATGACAGGAATTAACATCACACCTTTCGTTGATGTGATGTTGGTTTTGCTTGTGATTTTTATGATCACGGCGCCCGCTTTAGTTAAAGAGGTTATGGATATTCGGCTTCCAAAAACAGCCAGCTCAGACGGGCAAATCATGCAAACTTTAGGAGTTGCCATCAACAAAGACGGAAATATTTTACTCAATGGCCAAATCACGGATGAAGAAAATTTGAAAAAATCAATTCAAGAAACTCTGGCGAAGTCACAAGATGCACAAGCGATTATTAGCGCCGATGTCGACGTGAGTTACGGGCGCGTTGTAAAGGTTATCGATTTACTTAAATCATCGGGTCTAGAAAAATTTGCGGTCCAAATTGAACGTGAACAAAAGTAGTTTATCACCTTTACAGCTGTCTTGGCTTATTCACTTGTCGTTTGTGGCTGGATATTTTTTACTCAAGATTAATGTGTCCTCGTTTTTTAAGGAAAAAATAAATTTCGAAGTCATCGATTATCCAAAAGCTGTTCCAGCCCAACTTAATTTGCAAGCTCACGTGCAACCCAAAATCGAAGAAAAACCACCTGAACCTGTTCAAAAAAAAGTTTTTGGCGTCAGTCGAAAAGCCATCACCACAAATGACTCTTCAGAAAAAACGGCTGAAATTAAACAAGGCAACACAGTCGCTAAAGAAAATGACAATTTAAAACTTGAAAAAGATGATCCCGATTCAATTCCCATTCCGGCCGATGATTATTTGGTGACGTCGCAAGTGGCGCTTGAGCGTGATATTAAAATACCTTATCCGCCCGAGGCCAAGAAAAAAAATATCGAAGGGCCCGTCGTCATGGATCTAATTATTGACCAGAATGGCAAAGTTCGCGCAGTGCAGCTGATTCGTGGATCGGGTTCGGGGCTTGATGAGGCGGCTCTTGAGGCCGTGAAGTCTTTTGAATTTCGCCCAGCGCAAATCGGCCCGCAAAAAGTCGCCGTTAAAATTCGCTACACCTATCGCTTTATTCTGGAGAACCGATGAAATTATTTTTTAAGTGGATCAGCTTAAGTTGTTTTTTATTCAGCGTTTCAGCAGTTGCTGCACAAAATCTTAAAATAAAACTTCTTGAAAAAGGAACTCAAATTCCCTTAAAAGAAATTTCAATATTTTTACTACCAGATAAATTAAAAGCGCAAACCAACCAAAATGGCGAGGCCGAATTTTCAGAAATTCCGTCTGAAGACGTGCAAATCGTTATTTCAGCAGCGGGCTATCTTCGTCTTGAAAAAAATATTCACTTCAGCGCTGAAAAAAACCAAATCACAGAAAATCTTTTTTTAGAAAAAGAAAGCTATTCGTCTTTTGAAACGGTCGTGACCGATTCAAAAAATAAACGAGACCTTTCGCAAAAAACTCTTTCGCGAAAAGAATTCTTAGATATGCCGGGTGCCAACGGTGACCCATTGAAAGCCGTGCAAAATCTTCCGGGTGTTAATCGCACACAAGGCTTTTCATCAAAAGTTGTAATTCAAGGCTCAGCTCCAAAAGATACAAGCTATGATTTTGAAGGTCACAATATTCCAATCGTGTTTCACTTCGGTGGGCTTTCATCAGTCGTGATGCCCGAAGCCCTTGAGCAAGTCGATTATTTTTCAGCAGGGTATCAAGCTGATTACTCGGGCGCATTGGGTGGAATTATTTCTCTGAAAGCTCGAAAGCCTGATGTCACTGAAAGAAATTCGAAAGGTTTATTTTATTTCGATAACTTGAGCGCCGGGGGGCTTTATGAATCTCGTATCAACGAAAAAAGTTCTTTTTTAATCTCGGGCCGTTACAGCTACATCGGATTTTTTCTGAAAACGGCTCTTAAAGATAATGAATCACTCAATCTGACTGTGGCTCCTGAGTTTCAAGATCTGACGGCGATTTATAATTATGATATTGCCGAAAATGAAAACTTTAAGGTTTCATTTTTAGGTTCAAAAGATCGTCTTTCGTTTGTTCTTTCAGAACCTGTGCAAGCGGATCCAAGCATTCGCGGTAGTTTTAATAATACAACTCAGTTTTATCGTTTTATTCCAGCGTGGTCTAAAAAAGTCGATTCAGAAACAGCTTACAAACTGAGTCTTGGTTTTGGCCAAGATGAAATTGCCGTTGAAATTGGTGATCAGTTTTTTAAACTTAAATCAGATGTTCTCACCACACGGGCTGAGTTTGAAAAAAAACTGACCAAAGAATGGCTGACTCAATTGGGGTGGGACAACGAATACTCTCATGCCAAAGTGAATTTAAAAATACCCGTGAATCGCTCGGAAGGCGGAGTTAATAATCCAATTTCCACTGGAGAAAAACGCGCGGCTGAAGTTGAAGCTCATGTCAATGATATCGGTCTTTACTCGCGTAACGAATACGCTTTGACCGACCAACTGACTTTATTACCAGGCTTAAGGTACGATTATTTTTCTCAGACCAAAGAGTCTTTTTTACTTCCGCGCTTCGCCGCTCAGTACAAATACACAGACGCTTTACTTTTAAAAATGGGTTCAGGAATTTACGCCCAAGCCCCCGAGCCGCAAGAGACCAATGAAGATTACGGAAACCCCGATGTCAAATCACCTAAAGCAATTCACTTAACATTTGGTTTCGAACTCGATCATCGTAAAAACTTCAAAGAAGGCTCTGTTTATTCAATGAGTATTTTTGATCGTTGGTATAATCAATTAGTTATTCAGTCATCAGCGCAAACAACACGAAATGGTCAAAATGTCTTCGAACTTTATAACAACCAGGGTGGCGGACGATCTTATGGTCTTGAAGCGCAATGGAAGTTTAATGAAACCGATTACAACGGTTTTATCAGTTACACATATTCAAAAAGCACGCGGTGGAGTCCCGCTCAGTCAGCCTACAACTTTGAATATGATCAAACTCACAATTTTAATATTGTTGTCGCAAAACCTCTGGCGAACGAATGGAAAATATCAAGCCGTTTACGTTATGTCACCGGGAACCCCATCACGCCCGTTGTTGGTGCTACATACGATGCGGATAACGAAGTTTATTTTCCGACACGCGGGCCGATTTATTCTCAGCGTTTAAAAGATTTCTATCAATTGGATTTGCGAGTCGATAAAAAAGTGATCTATGACAAAGCTATTTGGACTTATTATTTAGATGTACAAAATATTCTCAATACAAAAAATCCCGAATCCATTCAGTACTCTTACGATTACTCCAGTCAAAATCAAATCTCGGGTCTACCTATTTTACCTGCTTTGGGCATCAAAGGAGAATTTTAATGAAACATAAAATTTTTATTTTACTGAGTTTTAGTTTTTTAATTTCGTGCACGAAAGGCAACCTTCCCAAATTTAATCAGCTTGAAGGTATTCGTGTTTTGGCTTTTCAAACAAATACCCCCGAAGTTAATCCAGGAGCCACAGTCACTTTAAACCCCATAGTCAGCGATATTCAAGCGACAAGCTTAACTTACACAGCCAATGCCTGCATTGATCCAGGAATTAGTTATGGCGCTGATCCAAATTGTGAAAGTAATCCCACAAAAATTGTGCTTGCAACAAATGTCGCTTTAACAATTCCAGGCGCAGCTGAAAGTTGGACAGGTTTAGCCGACAGCTTAAATGTGACGATTCCGATAGACGCGATTATCTTTGCAGGTCGCTCCGCGCAAGAAACTTACAACGGAGTCAGCTACCTGGTCGACTACTCTTTAACAAATAACTTAGGTCAAACTGTTAAATCGGTGAAAAGAATTCTAGTTTCAGATTCTGCCAAAACTTCCAAAAATCAAAATCCCATCACAACTCAAGTTTTCGCCAACGGAGCCGCAATGACAGCTTTAAGTTTAAGTTCAAAACTTAATCTAACAACAGACCTAACTTTGGCCTCTGCCGAAAGTTACATTCTTAAAAATTCTAATTTAGTCGATCAACCCCAAACAGAAAAACTAACGACAACTTGGTTTGTCACAGACGGTGAAACAAAATACTTTCGCTCTGTTGATCTGGATTCAAACGAATTCACTGCGCCCGCGCAAGCACCCGTGGGGCGGGCCTTTTACCTGCTTGCGCTCACACGCGATGATCGGGGTGGGGTCAGTTTGGTGAAGAAGAGATTTTAGGAGTAATATTAAAAATTATTTAAATCGCTGCAAAGACTGGTTTTTTGATTACAAATAAAACCATTTCGACAATCAGAATTTAAACGGCAAGGAACAAAGCTTTTTGAATAATCAGCGACACAAACAAAACCCGACTGTCGGCCGCTGCAACACTGAAAATCATTTCTAACTACTTGGCCGTTCGCTGCGCATATTCTTCCGACAACACCTGCACAGAAATTATTTTGAGTGCATTGGCTTAAAGGTTTTGCTTCACAAGTACCATCAACACAACTCCCTGAGCAGCAAGACTGAGTTCGATTATCGCAACGTTCGCCAACTGGAGCGCAAGTGAGTGTATTAAATGAAAATTCGCAGCGTTGATCAGAGCCACAGCGAAACGAAAGACAATTTGTATCTAATTTGCAATCTTCCTTTGGAAAAGCACCAAATCGCGGACTACCTTGGCATTTTAAATTTTCTGAGCACTGTCCCGAACGACATAACTGCTCTTGATTGGGCTGACAATCTTCTCCATTATTTGCAGACACAAGAATTGTTGCTTTACATTTCTGTTGTACGCACGAATTTGATCGACAATCTTGTGGTCTAGAGCAAGATTCGCCAGATTCTCCAAGCTGACTGAAAGGTCGGCACCAGCCTTTGCGACAAAGAAGACTTCCCTGACATTGAAAATCAAATTGGCAAGGCTGATCCAATGACTGTGTACCTGACTGACTTTGTGAAGAGAATGTCATCAAATGAATTTGATTTAAATTAATTTTTTCAAAAAATAAAAAAACACCTAGGATAAAAACAAAAAATAAGAGAATTAATTTTAATTTCTTCATAGTCCATCGTTAACAGGCAAGTTACGTATCTGCCCAGTTTTAAAATAATCATCGCGCGTTTTATCTTTAAAATATTTTGAGTAACTGCAGTTTGGAACTTCTTTATTCTTATTTAAATAGTTTTTCATACCTTCAGGCATTACGTCTTCACATTCTGAAATTGGATTTTCACCCATTTTACTTGCTGGTAAAGAGTAGGCCAATGCACACAATTGACTGACCATTTCTTTTGATACTTCAGGATTTGAACTTGAACTGATTTGGCCTTTCATGCTTTTGATACCTTCGACAAGATTTTTTTTAAGAAGAGAACCACTGCCTTCAAACAAATCTCGAGTTCTTGTAACAAGATCTTGGTCAGCTAATTGCAAAGTTGAATTTGTGAGTTGATCATAAGTGTCTCGAAGACTTGAAAAACGTTCGTAATCTGTGACGGGGCTATTGATGGTCGAAAAGCCTGGATCAAAAACGCTTTTGCCTAGGGTTTCTTGTTTTCTTTGAGTTAATATGAGTTCGGCTTTTTCAACTGGCGCTAAGAGCAAACGATTCACTTCGTCATTAATTTCAACAGAAGATCCATTTTTTAAATTCATTTTACGTCGAAGTGCCTGGCCTTGATCGTAGATCTGCTTACGATAATCAGCAGGAACTTTTCCATCAGGTGAAATAGACATCCACTTTTCAAGTTCCGCTAAGTAGTTATCTGACTCATCAGCTTGGTTAACAACTTGGGCCCAGTCGACATTTGTACTTTGACCAGCGGCTCTTGTTTTTAAATCTTTTAAAAAAGCTCTGTATTTTTGAATTTTAGGAAGTGTTGCAGTGACATTAACTTTAGAATGAACTCGAACAGCATCATTTTGACTAAGCAAAGTCGAATTACTACCACCTGTCGCATCATTTAATTTTGCATTAAAAAGTTTCTGAATCAAAGGTAAATTAGATTTAAAGAGTGGAATCATAGGCACTAGATTTCTTTGATCGTCATATAAATTAATTGTCGCCTCACCAACACTACTAGACTCTCTCGATGCTGTTTGCATAAGTTGTCTTAGATAATTATTAAATATCACTTTTTGTGTTTGAGTGAGTTTATCAAAAGATTCTGGGTGGTCGATAATTTTATTTTTAAAATAATCAACTTGTTTAAGGTTTGTTTCCCAGGCTTGCTTTTCATTTCCCTCGCCAGAAGATCTTGCGCCGCCTGAAAAAAGTTGTTCAAGTTCTCGCTCGACACCTGATCCAGAACTTGAGCCTCCCGAAATATCGTCAGGTGACGTTGTTACGACAGCTCTGGATAAAGTTGATAATTCAGCTGATAAATTTCTAATGTTTTTCATTTCGTTATAAAATTGACTGTTTGGAATACAACTTCCCATTTGTTCAAGTCTTGATTTTGCAGTCGCCAAATTTTTTTGCTGCTCGGCTTTTTCAGCTTGTCCGCAACTCAGTTGAACAATTGAGTGGTACAAACAAGCCATGTCTTTTGTTTTTTGAGAGTTTTGAAAATCTATGATTGTATTTGGTGGTAATGAATTAAAAAGATTAATTGTACTAGAAAGCGTTTGAACCGCCGCCGCAATTGCGGCACCACCGGCAAATATCAATGGGCTTCCAGCTGAAAGTACAGCCAGCCCAATGCTTAAGATCGATGAAGCATTTTTTTTTGAAATATTTTGAGCACACTGTGAATTTGGATCTTTCATCGCGGAATCAATCGTAGACATTAAGTTCTGCGATAAAAAAACAAGCTGCTGCTTGGCTAATTCTTTGTCAGAGCTTTTACGAGATATTTTTGATTCTCTTAAGCTTTTTTCAATCTCTTGTTTCTCTTTATAAAGATCTTGAATTGATGTCGGGCTTGAATTTGGGTCAGAAAGTGCCCGAGCAATTTCTGAATTAATAAATTCAAGTCGTGCTTTAAGCCCGCTATCAGGGTCTTGTACTTTTTTAACAAGTTCAGGAATACCTTCAACAGAAGTAACTGCGCTGACAAATTGTTGAGAACAGCCATTTTTCGCATCAAGTAAATCAGTAATAGTAGATTTCGTATCTGCAGCCAAGGCCGTTGCTGATGAATCATTTGATCTAAATGGACATTGACCAAAACTATCTGCAAAAGAATTTTGCAAAAAGATTGTTATTAAAAAAATTGAACGTAAAAAAAACTTCAACATCATAATTCCTTAAATGACCTAATCCAGTTAAAAAGTTCTTCTTCTTTACCATTTTCTTCAATTACAATAATTTGTCTTTTGAAAACATAACTTGAAGCGGGTATTCGCTTATTAGAACTTTTGATAACAAATACTTGTTTCAAATCATTTGTTTTTTTTAAAAATGCACAGACTTGCATCGATGAAAAAACGGCCGGAAGCTTGATCTTTTTAAACTTTTTATCTGTGGCCCATGTTTCACAAATATTTTTTGACTCAAATGAAGTCGAAATAAATCTTTTATTTGAGTTTTGTTTTTTATTTACTAATGCTAAATCAAATTGTGCACTTTCTAAAGCTCCAAAAAAATCAACATTTTTCCAAAGCTGTTGATCATAGGAAACTGTAACGCCGGCTCTATTAATTTTTTCAAGATGAATTGAATTAACTGTAGGAAACGATTTTGCTTCAATAAAATAAAATACTAAAATAAACATAATTATCTTGTTTGAAATCAAATTCATTAAGCTCCCCCAAAGCTTAATTCGGTTTAATCCCAAAACAAGTTAAGTTTTAAATTCCAAGAACATGCATTTTACTGAGTTAAATAATAAAATCAGTACTTTTGTCTTAGTTAAATATTTTTTATACTTAGGAGTCTGTCCCCGAATTCAAAAAACTCCTGACAAAAGTCTAGGGTTCATTCAAAGTTGAGGGATGTTAAAAAAAGAATCCAGCCAAATAGATTATTTTGATGAAGTTTTAGAAAAGATGGTTAAAAAGGATCACACCTACCGAAAGCTAATGGAGTTGGTGGATTTTGATAAGCTGCTTGCTCCATTTGAAAATCTGTATTCTGAAATTGGTGCACCGTCAGAGCCACTGACTCGTGGATTTAAATGTTTATTGATTCAATTTTGGCATGATTTGTCTGACAGGGAAGCTGCAACATTTGTTTGTGATAGCATGGCAGCCCGCTGGTTTTGCAGGTATAAAATTGACGAAGACACGCCAGTGCATAGTTATTTCGGAAAATTGCGAAGTCGTATCGGAACAGAGAATTTAGCCAAGATTTTTAATACCATCACGCAAGCCTTAGCAGATGCAGGTCTTGTTGGAAAAACATTTACGTTTGTAGATTCAAGTTCGATGATTGCAAAAGT
>JAYTPD010000015.1:0-64134 GCA_043747435.1 Bdellovibrio sp.
AATTTGGCTTTCACCTTTTTCGTTACGATGCGACCAAGTCAAGGTTCGGCCATCCGGAGAAAAGCTCGCCAAGCCATCAAAGCCTTCAGCAAAAGTCACACGAACGGGTTTTTTAAGGCCTTCAGTGTCGACGATAAAAAGCTCGAAATTAGAGTAACCCAAAACAGATGAAGCAAAAATAATGTATTTGCCGGAAGGGTGATAAAAAGGCGCCCACGACATTGAACCTAAATGCGTGATTTGTTTTTGTTCGCTGCCGTCGACATTCATCGTGTAAATTTCGGCTTTCATTCCGTCAGCTGAAAATCGTCTCCATGTGATGTGCTTTCCATCAGCGCTAAAAAAGGGCCCGCCATCGTACCCGGGTGATTTTGTCAGCCTTCGAACTTTTGTTCCATCCGCTTTCATGATGTAAATATCCATCGCGTAAGAAGGATCTTTTGCAAGAATCGTTTTTTCAGTTTCAGAAAATGAATCTTGAAATGGTCCCGGATACATCGATCTGTTCGAAGCAAATGCAATCCATTCACCGTCCGGAGAATAAGAACCTTCTGCATCGTAACCTTTTGATTTTGTGAGCTGGCGAATATTTTTTCCATTGAGGTCGGATTGAAAAATTTCAAACTGGTCATCGAAGCTCCATGAATAGCGACCTTTAACGGGTTTAGCACGTTCTTCATACTCGGCTTGAACTTTATTTTTAGTTTCTGGATCTAAGTGAGTCGAAGACCACATCACTTTTTTAAGGCTTGGATGAATCCAGCCACACGTTGTTTTTCCTTGGCCTGTTGAAACGCGCTGAGTTTTTCCCGTTTTCAAATCAAGAACAAACATTTGGTAAAAAGGATTTTGAGGTTCGCGTTCAGATTGAAAAATCATTTTTGTGCCGTCAGCGCTAAAGTAACCTTCGCCTGATCGCGGCCCCGTGAAAGTGATTTGTCTTTGATTTGTCGTTAAAGTGTTGGGCTCTGATTTAAACAGTGCATTCTGATCTTTCAAAACAGCAGCGGGCTGTGCGGAATTCAAGGTGACGGCGAACAGGAATGTGGCTAAAATAAGACTTGTTTTTTTCATGAATAAAATAAAACAGGAGCGGAACTTAATGTCAATGCGTGGCCCTTCTCAAAAAAATTCTGCTTTAGTGCTAACAATTCAAGCTGTTTTGATGTTTTCTTTTGGGCTTCTTTTGGGTTGCGTAAATTCTGCATTGAAGCCGACTTCATTGAAGAATTACATCAGCTTAGAACTTCCCTACAAAGAGTACGAAGTTGAGCGACTTGGGCTAGAAAAAAAATGGGCACTCACCTTAAAAAATCGAGGCGAAGCTCATATCACTTTGCTGACACCGCCCGAGTACGAAAAATTAAAACAAAAAATCCCGCCTGTTGAAATACATCAAATGGCCGAAACTTTTTTAAAAACTAAACCTCAGTTTGAAAAAATTTGCGTGGGATCAGGAAGTGTTCAATTAAACAATCACTTAGAGAAAACTTACTATGTTGTTGTGTCTTCGAAAGATTTTCTAAAATTTCGTGAAAGTCTAACCGAGAGAGCCCAACTTTCGAAAGCTGAATTTGACCCGGCTGTGTTTTATCCTCATGTGACTTTAGGTTTTACTTTGCGTGATTTGCATCTTGAAGATGGCCTGAAGAAAGATGCGTCGACATGTCTTCGTCTCTAGACACGTCTTGTGTTTATTTTCCTCGATGCCGGGGTTGTGATTATTGGGATATCCACATCGATCAGCAAAAAGAATTAAAAATTCAAAACTTAAAGACAATTTTAAATCAAGCGAAGCTTGATTTGGGTGAAATTGACTTTGTTCATCTTAAGCCTTATGGCCTTCGCCATCGGCTTGATTTTACTTTTACAAATAATCCCAATGAGGACCAAATTAAATTCGGTCTTTATGACCAGCAAAAAAGTTTAGTTGATTTACCTGTGTGTTTACAACTTGCACCTGAACTGCAAAAAGTTTTAACTGAGTTTCGAAGTTTCAAAATGAAAACTCAAACTCGACCTATTTTAAAAGCTTCCGTGCGGCTGCGCGTAGGCCCGCAGGGTCTTAAAGGAGTCTGGCTTGATTTAGCCAATATCGATATTAAAGAACTCCTGTTCGATGCCCGCTACTTAACTGAATTACTTGAATCTGATTTTAAAGTCGAAATAGGCCAAAAAGGAAAATCACTTCAAAAAACTTCGGGCGGCTTAAAACTTTTAGATCCAAAACCTGAAGTTTGGTTTCAGACTTTCGACCGGCATGGTCAATCTCTTCCGATGAAAGGCTTGGTCAGTGATTTTACTCAGCCCTCTTGGCTGAGCGGTCAAAAACTAACCGAAATTGTTTTAGAATGGATATCTAAAGAAGATCAACATGTGATCGAATTTGGTTCGGGGCTTGGACAATTTACGCTGGCTTTGCTGAGTGAAAAAATAAATGTTCAAGCTTTTGAAGTTGATGAAAATCTGGTCGAGAATCTGAAGCATCAAGTCGGCAAATTAGGATTTACAAAGTATTTTGAAATTCAGAAGGGCGATTTTCAAAACAATCAACCTGATCTGCGTTCCGAAGATAATCTAGAAAATAAAGTTGTCCTAGTGAACCCGTCCCGCTCGGGCCTAAAAAACTTTGTTCATCCTATTTTAGAATTGCAGGCCAAAAAGTGCATTTATGTGTCTTGTTTTCCAGAATCAATGGCACTGGATCTGGCCGTTTTAGTGAATGCCGGTTACAAAATCGAACAGATCAAAATTGTAGATCAGTTTCCTCAAACAAAACACTATGAAACTTGCGTGCTTCTCAAAAAATTACTTTAACGAGTAAATCTTAAGGCCTGACAAATCGCCGGCTAAATCTCGTTTAAATAAAAGTGATAAAAGGGGAATCGTTATAATTCCTGTCAGTAAAATCAAAGTTGTTCTGAAGAAAACTTTTGTGATGTAACTGGTTTGAAGCCTTTGTAAAGGCTGTCCCAGGCGTAGTTCACAAGTCCATTCGCCCATTGTCGCGCCATTGAAGACACGCATAAAAATTAAATAAGTCCAAACACTTAAAACAAATGAAATTAGAAAAGCTTTTAGTAAAAGATGCTGAGTCATTAAGCCAATAATTATTTTTTGTGAAGAAGTCTTCATCAAAAATGAAAAAGCCATGACAAAAAAACAGCTCATCGAAATTAAAATCAAGAAGTCAACTGTGGCCGCAAGCCATGTCCATAGGGCCAACTGCGCGCCAGTTCTTTTTTTTGAACCTCCGTGAAATCCAACTTGATCTTCACTAAAATCAAGCCTCCGAAACAGTTTCGAATTCACTTTTTCTTTTACAACAGGGATCGATGGTTCGGTCGGTTCGCGCAATGGGGGTTGCTGCTGAGGCACTTGTGAAATATTCGATAAGTCTATTTTCATAGCTTAATGATATCATGGCTTAATCTAAAAAATGAACGCACGACTAGACTCTTGTCTGTGTTTAAGCTTAAGATACATTTCAACAATTAAATTTAAAGGAGATTTTTATGAAATTAATTTTATTATCGTCAGTAATCGCAGCTTTTAGTTTTTCAGCTCAGATGGCTTTTGCCAAAGACTATCAAGTGACTGGTCTTGTAACTGAAGTGTCAGACACAAAAATCATCGTTGATAAAAAAGGTGAAAAATTCGAGATTGCAAAATTAGCGACAACAGCCTCAACCGGTGGCGACCTTAAAGTCGGTCAAAAAGTAACGGTTTATTATTCGATGAGTGCAAATAAAATTGAAGCTAAAGCTGATTCAAAGCCAGCTAAAGCTTCTAAAAAATAAAAGCTTTAGCTGATTGATTTAAATTACTTCGAAACTTTTCCGGGTTGGGCTTTTGAGGCCGCGGGTTGCACAGGGCAGTTAATACTTTGCGCCGCAAATGTTCCATCCCAACATTGGTAAGGACACTTCGATAAATTATCAACGACCGTCACGTTATCAGGGCATGTTAAAGTTGCGCCGTTGGTTTCTCCGGTTGAAGTTGTTGAAGAACAAACACATCCAGCCGCGACTGATGTCGACTGTCCTACGGGGCAGGCTCCGCAGCCGTTACATGATCCATTGCTTTGCATGGTGTAAGGAGCTGGGCACAAAGGTTTGCAATTTGGTGAGGGTATTGAACCATCTGGGCAAAAATCTTTCGCTGATTTTAGTTTTGGTTTTTTAGGTTCTAAAAATATCTTCCAAACACCATAGGCGACAGCACCCGCAATAGCAGCGGGTAACAAGTAACTCTTCGCAAATTTTCCTGCTTTACACAACCAACCGCATTCTGCCGTAGCCGTTCCTGCAGCGGCAACTGCTTTACATTTAAATGATTTTGCTCCGCTGCCTGCCCCGCCTGTCGAGTCTGCAACATCTTCAGTCGGTGCCGAGCCATCTGCACAAAGGCATTGAGCATTGAGTCCCGATACGATTCCATATTTTTCTTCGCAATTTATTTTTCCACCTGGCGCCGTGCTTGGATCGCCTGAAACTGTTCCTCCAGCGGCGATGACCGCAGAACTTTCCGAGCAAGAATGTCCTGGCATGACGCTGACTGTGCTGCTTGGGCACGAGCAAAGTAAAGTTTCAGAATTAATTTTTCCGTTATTTTTACAGCCCGGAGTTGTCGATAAAAACTGCGCCACATTTAAATAACGGCGGTGCAGTTGATCACAAGCACCCCAAAAGTTCGGCTCGTTGTTTTTATTACTGGTGGCGGCTTCACAGCTTTCTTTCGCTTTTCGAATTTCGTCATTAAATGAATTTTTAAGATTAACGATCGCTTCAAAGCTATTCGCTGAAAGAGGCTCTTTAAAATCAAGGGCCTTATTTTTATTGAATAAAGTTAAACCATCTAAAAAGTTTTTAACTAGCTCGGGATTTGCCGCTTGTTCATCCGCATATTTTTTTGCAAGGTCTAACTTCGTTAAGTTTTCTGCTTCATAACGACCCTGTTTTTTTTGATCATTAATTAAAAAATCTTGCTTAGATCCCAAGGGGCTGGCTTGATCGCAGGGCCCTTCAAAGTGAGTTGCAATCTGAAAGCTGGCTTGGTTTGTTGCTACACAGATCGCGACGCCTTGAGGCGTTCCGTAAACATACGGATTACAAGCGACTTGACCTTTTTGACAACTTTCATTCGCGGCTTTAACAAGGGCGTCGTCTGGGTAGCTGTTTTTAATATTTTCTACGTCACATTTGTTGTTGTTATATTTTGAAATGTAGCCCGCGACTAAACAATTTGAACCCGATGCATAAGCGCTTGAGCCTGCGCCTCGTTGCACGGCTCCGCCGCCTCCGGGATTAACCGGAGCTTTGGGTTGAGTTCCTTTTGGAGCGTAGCCGCCAGCTGATCCAACAGCTTCAACTGGAGTATTGATCAACGCTAAAAAAGTGTCCCATTTCTGTAATAAATTTTCGTTCATTGAAGTTTTACGTTTTGAATTTTTTCTTTTATCAACTTCAGCCAGAACTTTACGGGCGTCATTCCATAAAAGACGTAAGTTAACGATGTAAGCTGCGCGCTCTTTTTGGCTCATTTTTTTCCAAGTTGCGACGGGAATTTCAGGGTATCCACCACTGTTTGTATTCACAGACACAGGTCTTGTTGCGGCTTCAAACTGTTTACGGTATTTTTCGTCTCCGGCGATGATGCGTGTGAACATGTCGTTGAAATTAAACAGATCAACTTCGGTTAAATTTGTGTTTTGAAATTTGAGGAACTTATCTTTTTCACCAAACCACTGCAAATTAATCAGTTCAGAATTTTTGGAAAATCTTAAAGTTGGAATTTCTAAACCCTTTGATCCTTTTGTCGTAACCACTTCAATTTCAGGCATCATTTGATTTTTAACTGACATCAAATAGGGCTCAATTTCTTTTTGAATTCTTTCCGGAAAAAGATCTTTATTTTTTTTGTAGAATTCGCCAACCGTAATTTGTTGATTTAAACCCATTTCTTTTAAAGCATATTCCAGCTGAGTTTTTGAAATTTTTTGAGCTTCTTCACCTTGTGCAACAGGCGCCATCACAAATGTAAAAACTGACAGCCACATCGCGAACCATTTTGTTATTTTTTGCATTTAAAACCTCGCTATTTATTCTTAAAAAATTAAACTTTAATTTGCGGCTGGAACTCCGCCATTGCATGGTGGATTGGTACACGTATTTTGCCCCGATCCGCCTTCATTTGCGACCGGACAACCATCGGGCATTGACGTTGTCGGTTTTGATTTAGGTGTACCATCTGCGCAAACCGCAACAGAATCACAAGCACATGTGCTCATATTGTATTTCTGACCAATCGAATTACACGTGTTCAAAATCGGGCAAAAACACGCTGGAGGGACTCCTGACTTCGGAGCACAGCTTCCCACCGGAGTTTTTGCTTTATGATTTTTATCTTTATGCAATAAGATTGCAGCCAGTGCAGCTAAGCCTGCAGCTCCGGCCACCCAAGGCCACACACTGGATTCTTCGCAAACCCATTTGCTTTCTTTTTTATCCGCATTTGATTGAAAAGCTTTCGCTAAAAATCCGGGTGCATTTTCATCTTCAAGCTCGCCTTTGATACATTTACACTGTTCGTAATCGTAACCCGCAATTGAATCGGGTTTGCCACAATGATTTTCGCTTGGTTTATCACAAAGTTTGCCACCCTGATCAAGCGACATCACTAAAACTTCTGCTAACGGAAAACCTGTTGGATTTCCTGGACACGCGCAAAGTTTTTCGTTGCCGCTTCCACCTTCAACTGAAGTCATGGGGTCTGGGCATTTTGTCGGGTCCGTGTTTGGGTTTGGTGGTGCATCTGGAGTACATGATTGGCCAAAGTTAACTTTCTTGGCTTCTTCATCGCACTTGGTTGGATCTTTGACATCGCAGACTTTGATTGAAACGTTTGAACACTCACAAAGATTTTTTCCGGTTGCATCGATGACTGTTTTATTAATAGTCGTTTTAACTTTGTTTTTTTCTGACAAAGTCGACTCACCCTCGAGATATTTCCCAACGTACACAGTTCCGGGAGCACACATTTTTTCACGAAACTGCGCGATATACTTCTCGGTAAAAAGCCAACGACGATGAAGCTGATCACAAGCATCGCTGTAATTACTTTCTTGTGCTTTACCAATATTTTTTGAGCACGATGCCGTCGCCAGTCGAATTTCATTTTCAAAAGCGGCTTGAATATCGACTAGCTTTTTATCTTTTGCTGGGTCCCAAGCACCATTCAGTAAATCTTTTAAGTCCGTGTTTGATCCATCACTTTTTAATATTCCGTCGATATACTGACGCGTTTGCAGAAAATCTTTTTCGGGATTGTCGGTTTGTTCTTTTTCAATTTGTTTTAATCGATCATCTTCAGAAAGATATTTACCTTGGTTGTCTTTGACTTTAAATTCAGTTGTTGAAAGGCGCGCTTGCTCGTCACAAGATGCAGTGAGCTTTCCGCTTGTCGAAAAAGTCGTAGCCCGCTGAAACCCGGGCGACATTGTATGAACACAAAATGGTCGGCCAGAAGTTGGCTGATAGCTGTATAAAATCGGATTACAAGCTACCCACGAGCCTTTATCTGCGTTAGGAATTTTTGCGGTGTTTTCGGTATTATCGTAAGCACATTGGTCAGCTAAGTTTTGTAACTTTTCGAGTTCTTGCGCAGGCTTACTTGAAAGAATCCCTTCATAGCTGCAAGCGCAAGTTAAAAACTTGCCTTGTGAAGTCGAATTATAAACTAAGCTGTACTTATTGTCGTTTTCACCGGCGACTAAACCGGCTGTAATACAAGCGCGTCCACTTAAGCCAGACTCGGGTTTGCAAGCTCTGTTTTGATTGTCTGGGTTTGATAGCTCTTCTTTTTTGAAAGCCCGGGCCGCTCCTGGCTTCATCGTCAGTTTTCCACCCGCTTCGGCTTCGGCGCCAAAAATAATGTGGTAAAAAAATTCAAGTTCCGTGCGCTGTTCAATCACAGAGTTTGAATCAAGCTTCGAGGTTTTTTGAGCTTTTTTAGCAGCTGGTTTCATTTCAGCTTCAAGATCTAAAACTCTTTGAGCTCTAGCCCACAAATTTCGCATGCGCACAATGTAGCCCGCCCGTTGCTCGCGTGACATCGACTTCCACACAACCGGAGTTATTCTTGGGAAACCTTCAAAGCGCGCTAAGTCTTTAGCTTGTTGCAAACGTTTTTTAACTAAAGCGGCGTTGGTTAAACTTGTTTTATTTTTGTTTTGAGATTGTTTAATTTTTGTCTGATTTTCAATTTGTTTTCGAAGACGATAATCACTGGCCACTAATCGAATGTAAGCGTCTTTAAACGAGCGTAAATCATTTTCAGATAAAATAATATTATTGTACTTCGCCCACTTATTTTTTTCTCCGAAAATCTGCACTGTTGATGTGGAACCATTTTCCGTCATTCTTAAAACCGGCACCACAGAACCATCTGAAGCCTTCGCAGAAGATAAAGTCATCTCGGGCATTAATTTATTTTGATTTTCTTTCGCCAATTTCTCCATGTCTTTTTGCAAGTATTCAGGGAAGTAAGCTTTTGATTTTTGCCAAAACTCGCCGACAGTTGTTTTTTTATCCAAGGCAAACTCGTGAATCGTCTGCTGTAATTCTATTTGTGAGATTGTTTCGGCCTCGGCGCCTAAAGCGACAGGTGAAAAAGCCATCGTGGCACAAGCTAAGTTGGACAGAATCCAATGAAGTGCTTTTAAATAAGTATTTCTAACCATAGGTTACCTCTTTTAGAACTCGTGGATTTGAATCAGTCTCAAAATTTATCACAATATCTTTTCGGTACGATTTTCTTTTAACTTTAATCATTATGTTACGTATTAAAACGAGACAAAAAAAAGTTCTTCACTTCGGGTCTCTTCGATCGCTTTGATCTGGTCGAGATTCTGTTCGTCGATCAGCATTTGGATCATCTGAAATCCACTTTGTGCGTCGATCTAAATAAGGAAATCTAAAATAAGAAGCAATCACGGCCGCGCTGATTGTGCAAATCATTGCAAGAACAGAAAAGACTTTTAAAAACCCAGGATCAATTGAATTTGAATCGACATTAAATAATCGATAAGCATTGATTGCAAGCACCACCGACAAAGTCACAAGTGCCAGTGTCCACGTCAGTTTGTGCGGCCTAAATAAAAGAATTCCAGTTATAAATAATAATCCCAGCCAACACCAATCAAGAAGCGGAACGCTGGCTAGAAAAGGAAGTAGAACACCTAAATCATACCAATTATAAACACCCGAACCCGCAAAACTAATGATTAGATTTCCGATCGGCGCCAATAAAAATAAAGTGGCAATAAGATAAACACCGGTTGGTTTTTTTAATGTGGTTGGATTCATAGTTATACTCCTTTAAACATCATTAGTTTAAAGGACTTCTGCCGAAATGACTAATAAGACTACTGTACGTCTGGATGTTCGTCGGGGCAAATTTCAACATTCGTTCCGACTTGTACGCTTTTGTAGATTTCTTCAATTTGCTGATCTGTTACGGCTACACAACCTTGTGTCCAGTCAACAAGTGGGTGAATTTCAGAAATCTCAGCCGGAATCAACCCGTCTACTTCAGACGAAGGAAATCCGTGAATCATGATATTTCCACCAGGTCGAACACCAATTTTTTTAGCAAAAGCCAAATCCTCTGCATTCGGATAGGAAATTTTTAAAGCAAGATGGTATTTCGAATTTGGATTTTTAGCTTCAATTTTATAAACACCTTCAGGTGTTCGACCATCTTTTTCTTGAGCTTTAGCACCGTCTAAAAAACCAAATCCAAAGGCCACGTTATACTCTTTCATTAAATAATGATCATGAAGTAAATAAAGGCGTCGGCGAGATTTAGAAATAACAATGCGATCTGCTTTGTCCAAATCAGAAAGAAAAGGCTGTTTATCAAGTCGATCAATACGCTGAATTTCATTACAGAAAGGCGATGGTTGATTGATCTTCGCCGGCAAATTCTTGAGTACTGCTGTTTGTATTTCTTCAGAAAAAGCTCTGCCTGAAAAGAACAAATAACTTAAACTCAAAGCAATTAAAAAATAACTTCGACAGCGCACCATAGGTGGAAATTACCACAACAAAGTGACAAGCTTCATCAAAATTATATGAACTTGAACTTTATTTAGAAGTGACTAAGATTTTGACATGAACGATCGCCTAATTCAAACTCAAAGACTTTATCAAATTTTAGACCTTGAAACTTTTATTTTACTAACAGTTTTGGGGATTATTGCTTTTTTATTTTATCGTTTTTTTTTAAAAGAAGTCTCAAGTGAAAGACATCAAAACATCAACACACACATCAATCGACTATTAAAGTATTTTTCTGTCATGACTTTCTTTTTTTGTGTGTATTTGCTCTCATCTCAAGCTGCTGACCAAATTGATTTTTTCAAAAGAGTCCTTCCTTATTTGGGGTTAATTTCTTTTCTAGCTGGCGCCGTTTTTTTTGTAAAAACGTGCCGTCTTTTAGTCTTGCAGTATTTATTTTTAGGATCCATGCGAGCAGGTGTTCCTTTATTATTAGTCAATATCTTTTCTTTGGGTTTATCTGTGTTAATTGGTTTTTGGACCGTCAGCGTGATCTTTGGAGTTCAACTCACGGCACTTGTCGCAACTTCGGCCGCTTTTTCGTTGATCCTAGGTCTTGCACTTCAAGACACTTTAGGAAATTTATTTGCCGGAATTTCACTTCAAATTGACAAGACTTTTGAAATTGGTGACTGGCTTGAAATCATGAACGGAGCTGTAAAAATCATTGGCCAAGTCAAAGAGCTTTCCTGGCGCTCAACAGTGCTGGTTGGTTTTTCAGACGAAATGATTACTTTACCAAATAAACTTGTGGCTCAGTGTCAGGTCTCTAATTTTTCTCCGGAGGCGCAGCCGATTGTGCGCAGTCAGATTTTTAAACTCAGTTATAAAGCCGACGCTCAGAAAGCGATTGAACTTCTTGAAAGTGCGGCTCGACAAATCTCAGAAATTCGTGAAATCCCAGCCCCTTTTGCTTATTTACAAGAGACTTCTGATTTCGGAATTCATATAAAAATTATTTACTTTATTGATAATTATGGGCGCCAGTTTGTGATTGGTGATCAAGTTTTTAAAACAGCCTTTGATCTGTTTAAAAAACATGGTATCGAAATAGCTCGTCCGCTTTTAGATATTCACCAGATTTGAGATTTTAAATGCAATTAGAAGCCAAACATCAGAATTTAGTCGATCGTGAACATCCCTTGGCTGTCAAAATTCGTAAACAAATCACACAGGCTTTGGCTGAATACAAAATGATTGATGACGGAGATCGCGTGATGATTTGCGTATCCGGTGGAAAAGATTCTTCGATTTTAACAATTCTTTTAGACGAAATTAGAAAAAAAGCTGAAATTAATTTTACAATTGAAGCTGTTATGCTTGATCAAAAGCAGCCTGGATTTTCAGCCGAAACTTTTAAAAACTGGATTCAGTCTGAAAATATCAAATTTAATTTAATCGAAAAAGACACCTACTCGATCGTTACGGATAAGGTCAAAGATGGTGTCTACTGCTCGCTGTGTTCGAAACTTCGGCGCGCAATTTTGTATGATTATGCTGTTGATCGCAAATTCTCAAAAATGGCCCTTGGCCACCACAGGGATGATCTGATCGAGACCACTTTACTTAATTTATTTTACACGGGTCAGCTTTCAACAATGCCCGCAAAACTTCGTTCCGATGATGATCGAAACACAGTTATTCGCCCTTTTGTCTATGTGGCCGAAAAAGACCTGATCAGTCTAGCAAAAGATTGGAACTTTCCAGTTGTTCCATGCAACTTGTGCGGTTCACAAGAGGGCCTCAAGCGAAAAAAAATGAAGCAACTTGTGTCGCAGCTTGAAATTGATATCCCGCACCTTGGCTCTTCATTCACGAAGGCTTTACAAAACGTCAAGCCCAGCCATCTTTTAGATCAAAAACTTTTTAACTTTAAAGATCTGTGAAACATATTTATGAATCCGACACATTTTCAAAAGCTCAAAGAAAAAGCCGAAAATAAACGAAGCGAAAACTCGCAGCAGCGCTTAGCTGGACTTTCGGCGTTAAAAAACTGGATTCAGAATAACGAAAATAAAATTATCGATGCGCTGAAAAAAGATTTTAACAAGCCTGCATTTGAAACTCAAATCAGTGAAATAATGCCCGTTTTAAATGAAATAAACTTTTACGAAAAAAATCTTAAAACTTGGATGAAAGACAAGAAGGTTTCAACACCTTTATTTTTATTTGGTCATAGCAGCCGCATTCGCTTCGAGAACAAAGGTGTCGTCTTGATTATTTCTCCGTGGAATTACCCGTTTCAGTTGGCTTTAGTTCCGTTGGTCTCGGCCTTAGCAGCGGGGAATACGGTTGTGATTAAACCTTCTGAAATGACTCCAGAAACATCTTCGCTTGTAAGCCAACTGATTGGCACTCTCTTTAAAAACGATGAAGTGATGGTCGAACTTGGCGGAAAAGAAAAAACAGAAAGTCTACTTCAATATCGTTTTGATCATGTTTTTTTCACAGGATCGACGTCTGTTGGACGTATCGTTTCTGAAACTTGCGCAAAATGTTTAATCCCCGTCACTTTAGAACTTGGCGGAAAATCTCCGACGATCATTGATGAAACGGCCGATCTTGATGAGGCCAGTGATAAAGTTTTTTGGGGTAAGTTTCTAAATCGTGGCCAAACTTGTGTTGCACCTGATTGTGTTTTTATTCACAACGATGTGGCGGCTGATTTTAAATCAAAAATTGATACATTAAAAACAAAATACCAAACAAGTGAAAAAGCTGATATCATTTCTGAAAAGCAAGACAAACATCTTCAAAGTCTAACGCAAACATCCGAATCCTTTAATCAACAAGTTCTTATGGTGATCGAAAATCCAGAAATGGATTCAGACTTGATGAAAGAAGAAATCTTCGGACCGGTTTTACCACTGATCATTTACAAAAATAACGAAGAGCTTTTCACAAAATTAAAAATCACTGAAACTCCATTGTCGCTCTATGTTTTTTCAAAACGAAAAGACTTTATTGAAAAAATACTTCAAAAATACCCTTCAGGCAGTGTTGGAATTAATTCTGTTATACTTCAATTCGCAAACCACCACTTGCCATTTGGCGGTCTTCAATCTAGCGGCTTGGGCCGCTATCATGGTTATTTTGGTTTTCTTGAATTCAGTCATCAGCGCGCGATTATACAGCAAACATTTTTAAAGAAGCTTCGTTTTTTAACTCAGCCACCTTATACAGATTTAAAGCTTCGACTTCTCAATTTATTTAAATAATATAACTAAAAAAATTACAGACCAAAATGATCGAAGACTTTTAGCGCTATTTGAAATTCAGATTCAAGATCTAGCGGATCTTTGGGTAGAAGCAAAACTTCTTTTTTTGATTTCACCTGAAGTTTTTTTAATTTTTGATAACCCATTTTCCAATAAATGCTTTGCCACTGAGGATTTGTCACGCGAGTAAATAATTCGCTAAGCTGAAGGCCACGCTTAACTGCGACCTTGTTGATTGTTTTTTGACCGGGCAAAACATAATTAATGGCAGCTAATATATCATCGTTGTGCAAAGTTTCTAATGCATAATAAGTCGTTGTGAGTAGCGCTAAAAGATATTTTCTATACTCAGATTTTGATTTCTTGTGGTACCCATCTTCGCCACCGGGACGATAAATCATTTTCATACGTTCAAATGCATTTGATAAGTTTCGTCCCAACTGATCACTAAATGCCAGGTCTAATGTCACCACTAAGCTTTCTGCAAAATTGAAGTAACGATAAATTTCATTTGGTTCGTGAGGCACATGTGGAAGAAGTCTCCAAATCACGCGGTGATTCTGTTCATGAAAAATTGAAATTTCAGTGAAGCGCAATAAGGCCGTGATCTCATCATGGGCATCACTGACTTGATGACCGAACTCCTGAAACCAAAGTAATTCAGACAAAGCAGGCGAATAATCAATTTCATCTTTAAAAAGATCTTGCGCACTAAGCCCCCGCATCGTCGAACACATCCGTGGTAAAAAAGTCCCGCCTAGTTCTAAATAAAGGTTTCGGCTTCGTCGATAAAGCGAGCTTAAGCTTAAAAGCTGAAAATCAAAAGGAAGCTCGTTCACAACGAGCTTCGAATATTTTTGATCAACAGGTAATGCAAATACAGCTTTTGCATCAACTAAAAAGCTTTTTACTTCGGATTTTTCTTTCAGTTTATTTTTGGACATAACCGAGTTCATAAAGCTTTCTTAGTCGAATGACAAGTCACAATTACTGACAAAGCTGCATGAGCGATCAGGCTGCTTCTTTGCGCTTGGAAGCTTCATTTCTTTTCAATGGTATTTCGATGATAAAGCGACTGCCTTCATTGACTTTTGATTCCACCCAGACTTCACCACCAAGTTGCTTCGCTTCAAAAGAAATCGCATCTAAACCGACACCGCGTCCTGAGATTTCCGTGACTTCGTCTTTACTTGAAAACTGAGGTAAGAAAATAAACTGAATGATTTGTTCGTTAGACAATTGTGCAAGCTCTTCGGTTGTTTTAATATTTTTTTCGATCAGTTTCTTTCTGATCAGATCGGGGTTAACACCTTTTCCATCATCTTGAAGCATGATTTGAATCCGCTTCTGATCAATTTCGATGACAGACAGTTTGAGCGTTGCCACTTCAGGACGCCCCATGCTGGCTCTTTCTTCAGGCGTCTCGATCCCATGATCGACAGCATTTCTAAATAAATGAACGCACGAGTTAATCAAGGGCTGAAGTTCAGCCACATCGATGCGAACTTGACTGCTTTCAATCACAAATTGAACCTCCTTCATTTGTTTTTGTGCTAAATTTTCAACGACTTTTCTGTATTTTTCAAAAGAATCTGTCGGGTCTTCGTAAACAAATGTATTTAAAAAGGCTTGATAGATTGCTGAACTTTCTGAAGCGATCGCTTTTAATTGAGATTGGAATTGTTCAAAAGCTTTTTTGTCGACTTTTTGATCCAAGGAATTAGGCTCGGTTGCACCCAAGATACTTGCATTTTCGGACATAAATAAATTGATCGCTTGTTTTAGATTTTCGCAGTCCAAGACTATTTTTTCTTGAAACTCTTTTAAATTTAAATTTGTGAGATTTTTTTGACTTTGATTCAAATAATTTTCTAAAGAATGGCTTTTCTCGACGACACTGACCAGATGAAAACAAGCCGCAGATCCTTTTAAAGTATGAAAAAATCTAAAATGCTCATTGAACTGAATATTTTGTGCCTTATCAGTTGCTTTTATTTTTTCGACGACGTCTTCAAGCTGTTTTTTTGATGAATCAATAAATTCATAAAATTCTTCTTTGTCTTTCACAAAATTTATCACAAATTGAGCGAACTCTTTCTCGATAAAGGCCTCGCGTTCAAGCTGTTTTTCTTTTGTTTTGTCTTCAGCAATACAAATCAACTTCACGAGCTCATTTTGCTCTGAAAAAACAGGTCGGTAAGAAAGCTCAATGTGATGATCATTTCTGTTAAATATTTTAGGTCCCAGTTCAGCGGCAGATTCAAAATCAATTAAATTTGAAAAAATCATCTCAATCCAGTCTTGATTTAACTTGGCTTTCTCTGGATTTTGCTGAAGCACTTCTGTAAAAAGCCGACCTCTTGGATCTTGTCCAAATAGAATCTCTGCTGCTTTCGTCGAACCTGTTTGCACGATTCCATCGCGGTTGATAACCATAAAGCCCTGTCCTAAATTATTCAGCAGGGTTTGATTCGATTGATTTGACTCGGCCAGATTTTGAGTTCTTTCTTGAACTTGAATTTCAAGATCAGCGGCATAGTTTTCTATTTTAGATTTGGCTTGCTTCAGGTCTTTCACCATCAGTCCAAACAATCTTGCAAGAACCCCAATTTCATCTTTTGAATTATTTTGAATTTCAATCTCAAGATCACCCGTTGAAATTTTCTGTGCGGCTTTCTTCAATTCATACAATGGCTTTGTTAAAGCTTGACCAATCAAATGGCCGAAAACAAGAACCGTAAACATCGCAAACAGCGCAGGGATACCAATCGATTTCATCAAAGCCAGTTGGGCTTCAGCCACTTCATTTTCGGCATGGTAATCGATTTCTAAAACGGCAACAGCGTGACCTTTCTGATCTAAAATAGGAGCAAAACCTGAAACCCAAACACCTTCAGAATCAGAATAAATTTTACTGAAGTTTGATACTCCGGTTTTTAAAACTTGGTCCACATATTCATTTTTTTTAAGACTGTTACCAATGTAGGGCTTATCATTCGACATCGTGATAAAAACCATTTCGCCCGGCGTCCATTCCGGAGCCACGACTGTGTAAATTTCTTCTTTCAGTTTATTGCTTTCTTTCACTTTTCTTAAAGTGTTCTGAATTTTTTTGAAATAGATATTTTGTTCGATATTTTGCTCTCCGGCTAACAACCCGTCCAATATCTTTTGATGCTCATCTGCATCAATCAAAAGTGAAGCCGTGTTTGCAATATGAAAAAGCTTTTGCCCTAAGAGCAATTCTACTTTAGCAAAAACCGAATTATATGCATAAGTTCCCGTCGCAACTAAACACAGAGTAACGATGAAAAAAAACAAAGCCGTAATTTTTTTTGAAATCGATAAGTTTGAAAAACACAAATACACTTTTTGTATTAAACGCATGCCAACTTATCGGTATTCCTGGTCAAAATACTAAATGATTTTTAGCATGGATTACAGTGCTGATTTCAAGGTAAACAAGAATCTCATTTTGAGAAAGCTTGTTAATATTTTGTTGTCGGTCATGTATTTTGAAAATTGGTCGTCCTTGTAGGACTTGAACCTACGACCCCTTCCATGTCATGGAAATGCGCTACCAACTGCGCTAAAGGACGACTGTGATTAAGCTGTTTGTAAAAACTAACAGCTTTTAATTCTTTTTTCAAGCTTACTTGGCTGTGGGCTTGCCAAGCTTAAGTGAATTGTCTATTGCTAAGTATTCATGAATGATTTCAGTATATTACCTATTTTAGTTACGGGACTTTTTATTGCGGTTTTGCATGCGATGCTACCAACCCACTGGCTTCCTTTTGTGTTGGCTTCGCGCACGCAGAAATGGACTTGGTCAAAAACGGCTTCTATTCTTTTAATTGCCGGCCTAGGGCATGTGATCATGACAACTTTGCTGGGTTCTATTTTATTTGTGGTGGGTCTTAAAGTTTATCACCAAATTGAAAATTATTTTTTGTCATTATCGGCCTTAGCTGTCGCAGCTTATGGTCTTTATTTAATTTATCAATATAAGTCCGGCCACAAACACACCCACTGCGATCACTCAAGTGACAGCGATCATCACCATCATAATTTAGAACTTAAAAACAGTTCTAAAGATGGCTGGGCCATTTTAAGTTTATTGTCGATGTTGACGTTTTCTCCCTGTGAAAGTTTTTTACCGGTGTATTTAACATCGGCGCGCTTTGGGTGGCAGGGATTTGTTTTGCTGAGTTTAGTTTTAGCTCTGGGAACATTGGTGTCGATGTTTAGTTTTACGTATATTTCGGCAAAGACTCTTGAGAAATACAAAATGGAATGGATGGAAGATCACGAGAAGCTGATCTCTGGCGTTTCATTAATTATTTTAGCGATTATTCTTGTGATCATTGAAAAGTCTCACACAATCTAGATATAATATTCAAATGAAGATCATTATTCCTTGGACTGAAATTGAATGGCAAGCCACACGTTCGTCGGGAGCCGGCGGCCAGCATGTGAATCGCACCAATTCAGCTGTGCAGTTGCGCTTTTCAATTTCAAATTCACTTGTGTTATCAGATATTCAAAAAGAAAAATTAAAACATCGCCTCAGCCATCGTTTGATTCAAGACGATGAGATTATGATTCGGATTGAAGACGAACGCGATCAAAAAAGTAATAAAGACCGCGCTTACAAACTTTTACTTGAGATGATCGCTAAAGCTCTGATCGACCCTAAAAAAAGAGTCGCAACCAAGCCTAAAAGAAGTTCTATTTATAAAAGACTTGAATCCAAAAAAATCCGCTCTGAGATCAAAAAAGGCCGTCGAGAAAAATACTAAAGTGAAGTTTTCTTAACGGAAATTCCCATATAAGATAATAATAAATTCGAAGTCAGTTCAAATTTTAAATTTTCAGGAACTAAACCAGAAAAAATATTTTTGATCGGAACCGAAGAAAACACGGGCTTGATTCCGACAAAGTCCTCAGTGATCAGACCTGCTTGCAGGCAATAGTTTTGCAATTCTTTTGGTTTAATAAAAAGTCTTAAGATATGTAAATTCTTCGGCGTATTCTTCACCAGCCACTCGACCAATTTAATAATCACCAAATAAGCTAAAATATTTCGATTGAAGGTGTGAAAAATAAAAAGTCCATTGGGTTTTAAAACTCGTGAAAATTCCTTGATAATACTTGCGGGATCTTCAACGTGTTCTAAAAAGTCCATGGCCGTAATCACATCAAAGCTTTGATCTGAAAAAGGCAAACGATACGCATCGGCCGTCAGATATTTCACCGTTTTAGTCTGGTCATAATCTTTTGCTACAGAAATACTTTCGGCCGAGATATCGACTCCAGTGACTTTTAAAAAATTCTTCGCAAGTTCATTACTTAAAAATCCCGCGCCACAACCCACATCTAAAACTTGAGTATTCGAATTTAAAAAACCGTGTTGTTTTATTTTTTCTAAAATCCAAGGCGTTTTAGTTTTAGATTCAGCTCGAAGCAAAGCCACGGGGTCATCATGGGCCGTGTACCAGCGATGACCGTAAGTGTGATAAACATCATTATTTACTTTTTCCATTGAAGCCCCCAATAAAGACCCTGATAAACCATAAAACAAAAAACGACGATTGCTTGCACAATCAAGAATGTCAAATCACTTTGCTTTTGCCAAATCAAAGCCGCCGTTAAAAAACAAACTGGATGCAAAATAAAAAGTAAAGCATGCAGCCAATTTTCTTTGGGCTCGCACTGTTCCGAATGGACGAATTCATCTTTTGTTACAAATAAACACGAAAAAACCGCAAGCCC
Organism: Bdellovibrio sp.; assembly: GCA_043747435.1. Lineage (GTDB taxonomy): Bacteria > Bdellovibrionota > Bdellovibrionia > Bdellovibrionales > Bdellovibrionaceae > Pseudobdellovibrio. The sequence continues at coordinate 19,109 of JAYTPD010000015.1, forward strand.
AATATAAATCAAAAGATTTTTTTCCGTTGGGGCATTCAAGACCAAAAAAACATAACAAGCGAATACCGTGAGTGAATCCAATGGGTGCCCCAGAGTCTCCCAAAGACCTAATCGGCGTTTGTGATGAAAATAAAATTCATCAAAGAACATGGCTAAACCTTGAATGGCAAAAGGTAGGTAAAGAAAAATCATCATTAACAGACCTCGAATACAGCACCAAAAATCGTTAAACCTGGGCCAAAAGCAAAGCTGATAATTTTTTCACCGATTTTTGGTTTTGCTTCTAAAATCTCGGTCCACACATGAGGTAAAGTCGCAGAAGACATGTTTCCTCTTTCAAAAAGCACTTTCTTACTGAGGGCAACTTGGTGATCTTGCAACTCTAAAACTTCTTGAACAGAGTCTATAATTTTAGGCCCGCCGGGATGCACAGCAAAAGTCGATTTTAAAGCGTCAGATAAACTTAGATTGGCTTCTTGAATGATTTCATTAAAAAAAGTTTTAAGCTCGGCTTTAATTTTTTGCGGAACTTCACGAGACAAATTCATTTGCATACCCCAAGCTGTTGGCATCCAGCTCATATCTAAGTGTGAATCTTTCACAATTTTTTCTTTTACAGTTACGATTTTTAAATTGGGCGTATTTGAATTTTTTTCGGCTGAGGCTGAGTACTTGATATGGCCATCGGCAAATAAAGTTTGGACGATCATTTGTTCAGGCGTTTGAAAAAGTGGATTCATATGAAGACCACACATTTCATTATGAACAATATCAGCTTGGTACTGAGGCTGTTTTTCAGAATGAAGCGCGACCAAACTTTGCGCTATTCTTATAGCTGGTAAAGCCGCGTAACAACCCATGTGATAAGCATGTGTGATTCCAGTGTCTTTAGTCCAAAAGTTTTCAGTGACAATTCTTTGGGGTGCGCTTGGAGAAATATAGCCCGTGCATGTCACGTGGACTAAATGCTCGGGTTGTTTTTGGTTCGCTGGATACATTTCTTTTAAAACACGAAGCGCTTGATTGGAGAAAAATAATGTTCGATCTTGAATGCTCGAGCCTTCAAGATTTTTTTCGTTGACTGAATAAATTTGCGCTTCATCTAAGTTTGAATTGAGAATATCTGGACATTCGAAGTATCTTTGCGAGATTTGAGTCTCTTTAACCGCATATCTTTCAAAAAGTTTTTTTAATAAATTTGAATCGTCTTCTTTAAGATCAGGCGTCTTAAGCTTTTCGGCTTTAATATGACTTTGGATAAGCCATTGTAAAAGCTCATTTTGAGCAATTCGATGCGGAGGTTTGACGACTGTGAATTGGTTTAAATAAATGTTTTTCATAACACCTTTCAACGCTGACTTGCGTCGTTGGATGCATACTACATCAGTTTAAGTCAAAAACCTGAGTCATTTTACCTAGACAAAATGATTCGATTTGATGGGATTAAACTTTGTTACATAGCAGAGTATTCAACCAAAAAGTTGACTCTGCCATGTAATTTTTAGCTAAGCGTACGAAAACTTAACATCGATATTTCCACGAGTCGCATTTGAATAAGGACAAACGATGTGGGCTTTTTCGACTAAAGATTCTAAAACTTTTTGATCTAAACCCGGAGACTGAATCTTAAGTTCAACGGCCACAGCAAATCCTGTTGGGATTGGTCCGATTCCGACAGATCCCGAAACTTGTGTTTGTGGTGAAAGACTGACTTTTTCTTTCATAGACACGAATTTTAAAGCTCCCAGAAAGCAAGCTGAATAGCCCGCTGCAAATAATTGTTCAGGGTTTGTTCCAACAGCTCCGTTACCACCCATCTCTTTAGGCAAAGTCAAAGTGGCTTTAAGTACTTCATCTGATGTAAACACTGAACCTTCGCGACCACCACCCGTTGCTGTTGCATAAGCCGTGTAAAGTATTTTTTCGATTTTCATAAAAACTCCTTATTTTAATTTTTATTTATTGAACTCTAATTATTTAATATATTGAACAAATTCTTTTAGAATCCGCTCGAACTGTGATTTTAATTTTTCATCGCCGATATAATCACCTGTAGCCAATTGTTGGTGTGCTTGACCTAGCCCAAACATCTCGGGGTAAACATGACAACCTAAAGCTTCAAAGGGAACTCGTGAGTGCCATAAACCGCGAATTCCTCCCAGCAGTCCAGGCGAGGCCGCTAAAAGTAAAATTTGTTTTCCAATAAGCGGGTTCGGCTTTTTACGAGAAAGCCAGTCTAAAGTATTTTTGAGCACGCCTGAAATACTTCCGTTGTATTCAGGCGTTGAAATAATTAAAGCGTCGACTTTTTCAATTTCAGCACATAATTTTTGCACAGATTCGGGAAGTCCTTTGTCGGCCTCAAGGTCTCCGTCATATAAAGGAATATGAAGAGTCTGTAAGTCGATGTATTGAATATCTACAGCAGAGTCATTTTGCAGAAAATTTTTTGCATTCATGCACATTTTTTTATTTAAAGAGTCCCGTCGCAAAGAGCCCGCAAAAGTCAGTATTTTCATTTGATTCTCAACTTTCCTGAGTTATGACTAACCTGTGAAATCTAACACAAAAAAAAGGTTCAACAAAGTCAATATCGAAATAAGTAATATCTGTAATTTGCAGTGCAGCTTCTGCCCGGAAGTGCTTCGAACAAAAAAAATGATGCAGATTTCACTTTTTGAAAAAATCATTCAACAAGTGTCGCCAATAACCGAACAAGTTTGCTTTCACTTAATGGGAGATCCGCTTGTTCATCCTCAGCTACTTGAATTTGTCCGAATGTGCGACTTTTACCAAGTCAAAGTATTCTTTGTCAGTAATGGGGTTTTATTAAATGAAAAGCATATGCAGATTTTATTGCATTCGGCCATTCGGCAAGTGAATTTTTCTTTACATAGCTTTTTTGACAATTACCCCGATCGAGATCCTCAGAATTATTTAAAAAAAATTTTTGATTTCACCGAGCTTGCTTTTGTTCAACGCCCTGATCTCTATATCAATTATCGTCTTTGGAATTTAAACGATCCGCGCGGGTCTTTAACAAACAATAAAACAATGCTCTCAAATATTATGTCACACTTTAAAATTAATATTCCTGAGACTCTGGATGTGCGTAAGAAAAAAAGTCTACATCTTAAAAATCGTCTTTACATGCATTATGACACCGAATTTATTTGGCCCAGCCTTGATTTACCTTTGTTAGGTGAATCAGGAACTTGTTATGGGCTGAATCAACACTTTGGAATTTTAGTTGATGGCACAGTCGTACCTTGTTGTTTAGATAAAGAGGGGGCAATTCCCCTTGGAAAAATTCAGGATGACGATATTGAAACTATTTTAAATTCCCAAAAAGCCAAAGATATTTTGCAAGGCTTCAGAAATAAAAAGTTGATTGAAAATTTATGCCAACGTTGTCAGTACATCGAAAGATTTGCAAATTAATGTTGAGGCTCTTTGCCCCAGACTTCTTTTAATCTTTGATCGCGGCCACAATTAAATCGGTAGTATTTGTATCGGATTGGATTTTTTTTGTAATAAGACTGATGATAATCTTCACCCGCATAAAATTTCTTATAAGGCAAAATCTCAACAGCCACGGTCCCCTTGAGCTGACCCGACTTAATCAAATCCGCTTTGACCGCTTCAAAGTCTATTTTTTGCTGTTCGTTTGAATAGTAAACAGCGGGCTTATAAGATTCACCTTTGTCACAAAACTGGCCCTTTGAATCATAAGGGTCAATATTCGAAAAATAAGTTTCAACTAATTTTTTATAAGAAATTTTTTTCGAGTTAAATTTAACTTCGACCACTTCACGATGCCCCGTATTTCCATGGGAAACATCTTCGTATGTTGGGTTATCGGTACGACCACCCGCATAGCCCACAGTGACTTCAGTGACACCATCGGAAGCTAAGTGATCATAAGGCGGCTGCATACACCAGAAACAACCTCCGGCAAAAACAGCCACTTGATCTTCTAACCCGCGAGCCAAAGCCGCAGATCCCGCCGCTGCAACGGCACCAAAAAGTTTTTCATATTCAGCATAGCCTTCTTTATTTAAATCCTCTTTAGCAATAAACTTTAACGACGCTGAATTTAAACAGTAACGGAGTCCCGTTGGCTGTGGACCGTCATTAAAAACATGGCCTAAATGAGAATCTGCATTTTTACTGCGAACTTCGGTGCGTTCGCCAAAAAGACTGCGATCAACTTTTTCAACGATATTGGCTTTTTCTAAAGGTTTAGAAAAACTAGGCCAGCCTGTTCCTGAATCGTATTTATCTAAAGAGCTAAACAAGGGCTCCCCTGAAACAATATCAACATAAATTCCTTCGTGCTTATTATTCCAGTAGTCATTTTTAAACGGAGCTTCTGTATCTGACTTCTGAGTGACATTGTATTGCAAGACGTTTAGTTTTTGTTTGATTTCAACCTGAGATGGCTTCTTAAACTGCTTTGAATCCCAAGCGTTCGAAGTCAATGGGGCACAAAATATAAAAAATAAAATTAATTTCATCGGCATAGAGGGCTCCTGTTGATATTAAATAGTGATCATTTTATTTGAGAGACTCGACCACTTTCTATTACAATCAATTGTGTTAAATAAATCTCAAAATGAGCTTTGACACAAATTTGCGTTCTCAGTCATGTAATCGCGTTGCTGCTTTAAAAAAGATGTCGGAATAACGAAATCCTGTGGGTTACAATGATGATCATCAACTTGAAGCTTCACAGCGGATGTTTCTTTTGGAGTTAAACGAAGTGACCAGATCAGTTTAACTTCAAGCCATTGCTTTAAGTATTGACACACATAACTTTCATTCGGAGGCAAATACAAGCTTGGAGTGCTATCGCTTTTTTTCATGTTTTCTTTTCCAGACACAGACAAAAGATGGAAATTATTTCCGAGGTAATTTGCATAGAAACAACGTTTTAAATTGCTCCACTCGAAAGCCCCAGTCATATAGGCGTTTTTTAAGGGTACAAAGTGATCGATCTGAATATCACTTGCGCTGGTCAAATTTTGATTGCTGTAAGGATCATCCCAGTTTCCCGATTTAACAGTGCATCCATTTGCAGTAAAACTCACAGGTGTCTTTGAATCTCGGACTAAGACAAGACCTCGGGTGTTTAAACACGAGCCCAAAAAATGATCTTGAATCCAAGTGCCAAATTGATTTTTTCGATTGTAGGGAACGCTTGGGTAAGGAATAGGTTGTTGAAAATGAATAAAAAAAAGTAAGTTCACATTTTGTAATCGCGGATCTTCTTTAATTTCAAAATAATCAGGGTCGTGAAAAGTCTCATCTGAACGAGACATGACAAAATCCGAAAAACTAGAACCTGGGTAAAAAGCATTCGCGACCGGATTAAAATACAACGAACAACTGAAGAAAATGAAACCGAAAATTCCAGACCTTAACATTTTCATGAAATCCCTTCTTGAATCACAATGAAAGTATTTACTCATACATTTCACCTTGACCTTGGGCTTAGTTGCAAGCACAAAATAAAACTCATTATGCAAAGCCACCCAGCAAATAAATTAAAAAAAACCAAAGATCATTACCGACCTCTTTTTTGTACAAACTTATTTTACAAAGAAAATCAGATCTATTTTAGGCAATGGAAACAGATGTTTAATTCATTAACTTCATCTGAAAAAGTACAAGCTTGGGTGATCGCTTTAACTCTTTTACGCCGACCCGATGATTGGTTTGGTGGATTACGAAAATCGACTTTTCTGAATCAGTCTCAGATGAGTCAGAAAGGATTCTTACAACATCCTTTAACCCTTCAAGAGCTTGTTCAAAATACTTCGATACAGATTCCTGCTCATTTGCCTGCAAAAATTCAACTTTGCGAGCTCATCAGTTCTTATAAAATTAAACCTTTACCAGATTCATGTCTTAAATCTTTAAGTTTAATGAAAGACGAAACTTATCCTTTAAAAGTTATTTTTTGGTTACCGACCCCGATGGAACTGCTTTCATACCAATTAAAAAAACAGCGAATTATAAGTCTGAATGAAGACTATGAACTTTGGCCTGAGATGCTTTACGCAGAACGCGATTTTTTAAGTTTTCTGATTCATGATTTAATTCACGCGGATCATTTTTTTTCAAATAATACAAACCGCGACGGTCAACTGGGTTTTTACCGTTGTATTCAGCAAATCCTGAATGATCATTTTTTGTGTGAGTTGTTGCAAAATGAAAATTTTAAAAAGGGCTTCGAATATATTATTTCAGATATGAATTCCCATCCCGTTCATTTGTTTAAGACGCTTCATGCGCGACTTAAACAAACTGTAAATGAAAACAAGCTTTCGTTTCAGATTTGGAAATCCTGGGTAAGTCTTTGGACTTTAGAAGATCAAGAATCATTTTCTGCTCTGCAAAACATTAACACGCAGCTCTTCTCGGATATAGATGCTTTAACGATTGAAAGTTTTAGCATTGCCCTGGGCCAAAATTAAAAGTTGGCTGTATGGTAGACCTTGTTGTAAATTGCTGACTTATGAAACTGTTAAAAACTGAAAATTCCAACAGCAATCAGGATCAAGATCTTGTTTTAAGCCGTCGAAAAAAACGTCGAATTTCGGGCTGGTAGGATTATTCATCACACTTGATTTTTTGTTGATTGATCGAACAAGTTAAAACAGTTTCGCTTTGTTTGTTTTTAAAAATCCATTTCCATTTCTTAAAACCTTGTCTTTCAAAAAGTGCGTAGCCAAAACTGTATTTCGATTCTGTTGTCGACGTTAATTTTCGATTAAAAATCTTTCGTCCAAAAGGATCCAGCGCGGATCCCGAGTGACCGACGATCAACTGCTTAATTTCAGGATGAGCTAAGACAATTTGTTGGTTATGGATATGTCCTGATAAAACGTAGTCGATTTTTTTAAGTAAGCCCGACTTGTCTAAAATATTTTTAAGTAAAGGTTTAATTTCTTCGGGCTCGGCATCGTCGTCAGCTGGTGTATAGCCATAAACCGGCTTGTGCGTGAGTAACCAAATCTCTTTTTTATTTTTTTGCGAATCAATTCTTTTTAAAATCTGTTGAAATTGATTCAGCCAGATTAAATTGTCAGATTCCGAAACTTCGTGAGCATCGTCAAAAGCCGAGTCATCAAAGTTTAACAGAACAAGATCTCCAATCTCGATCCACTGAACGGGCTCAAAAGGCTCGCAGCTGTCTTTAAAATTTTTATTAATTGCAGACAAAGGGCCCCAGCCCGAAAAAGCTCGGGGGCAACTTTCATGATTTCCACGCACAGCTAAAAGAGGACTTTTTTGAAAAAGCAATTGGGCCGGGCCGTAAAAATCATCCCACCAAGCATTCCAATTATAACCAATGCTTTTTGTTATTTCGGCGCATATTTTGGGATCCGAACAATGCTCGCGGTAATGATAATCTCCGGTGTGGATTAAAAAATCATATTTTTCATTTGCTAATTTTTCGGCAAGTTTTGGAAAAGGCCATTCTTCAGAAAGCTGGCATTTTTGGTAGGAATTTTTATTTTTAGTTTCTTTCAATCGGCAGCCCGTATCGCCAATAACCGCCATCACTAAAGTTTGCGAGTTTACGGCCAGGCTTGTTTCAGACTTTTGATAAGAGACATCGGGCCAAGCTGACTTCGAGGGTGACACTTGGACTTCTTCAATTCCCGCTTCAACTATTTTTTTAATTTTGAAAGGAGCGAAAGAATTTTGCGAATTTTGAGCTGGAATCAAAGGGGAAGTTTGACAACTTCCCCAAAAAATTAAAACGGATAATAATAATACAATTTTTTTCATCGTATTAAAACAATAACAGAGAGCCTTTTAAAAAGTAGCTTCTTTTTTCATGAGATCTTCAATTTTCATCCCGACATGAGTCTCAGAACCAAAAACAGTTCCAAGCTTACCTTTTGTAAAATGTTCGTCGGCCATTTGATAAGCTTTTGCAGGCAAAGCCACATATTTTACAGCAGGCACCATTGTTGGCGCTGACTTGATGTAAAACTTGATGAATTCAGAGACCTCTGGTTTTTTAGCAGAGTCTGCATTCACATACAAAAACAAAGGTCTTGAAAGTGGAAAGTAAGTGTTATTCTCGACAGTCTCTTTTGAAGGCAAAACACCTGTTTTCGAAGGCGCTTTTTCTCCGCCAATAACGGCTAAAGCTTTCAGAGTTTTTTTGTTTTCCATGTAATAAGACATTGGAATGTAACCCAATGAATTTTTATCTCCAGCAATTCCTTTAATCAGCGTGTTGTCATCTTCAGACGCAGTGTAGTCGCCACGTGAAGACTTTGCTTTACCCACAATAGCTTCTGTGAAGTAATCAAAAGTGCCCGAATCAGAACCCGCACCATAAAGTTTAATTTCAGCATCAGGCCAAGCTGGATTAACTTGATTCCATTTTTTAATTTTACCTTGAGCTGCAGGTTCCCAAATTTTTTTCAAATCATCGACCGAAATTTCACTGAGCCAAGTATTTTTTGCGTGAACCGCCACCACAGTTGCATCGTAAGCAATCGGTAATTCAAAAAACTTAATGCCCGCTTTTTTGCAGTCTTCCATTTCAGCTTTTGTAATCGGCCGAGACGCATCTGAAATATCTGTTTCACCGCGACAGAATTTTTTAAAACCGCCACCCGTGCCAGAGACTCCAACAGTCACATTGATCTCAGACTTTTTTGCCTTTTGAAATTCTTCAGCAACAGCTTCTGTGATGGGATAAACCGTGCTTGAGCCATCAATTTTAATCATTTTAGTTTCAGCACGAGCTGATAAAGCCAACATAGAAACCACAAAACACGTTTGTAAAAGTAACTTCACAGAACCTCCTATTAGAATTAAGATTGCATCTTACTTTGCACCTGAGTGAAGTCTTGTCAGGGTTGTGTTAAGACACGCCGAGTTGATAGCTGACCAAAACTTCATCAACCGAAAGAATAAAGATCGATGAAAAACATAAATCATTTGGGTCAAAAAATTATTTTACGAGAATCAATCCAGACAGATATCCCCGCTTTAAGAAAATTGATTAATGCAGCCTACGTTGGTCAATTTGCCGTTGCGCCAGATTACAAAAAACACGGTTATGGTTCACTACTGATGGATTACTGTGAGACTTTGGCTCAAACAGAAAAATTTGATGGTCTTCAATTAGACACGGCTAAGCCGGCAACGCATTTAGTGAATTGGTATTTAAAACGAGGTTATGTCATCGTCGGCGAGACTCATTGGGAAGGTAAAACTTACGACTCGTTTATTTTTGAAAAGATTTTTTTCGACTAAATTTTTGACATCGGTGAAAAATCTTCTTGCCATGAACTTTCCGACTTCATGACATTCATAATATGCTAAGCTGCCTTTGTTAATTAACAACTGTTTAAAGGAGTATTTATGAAAAACGTTATTTCAATTTTAAGCTTAGTGGTCATCGCATGTCTAGCTCATGCAACATCACCTGAACTCACTCCAGATAACAGCGGACAAGGAAATGCTTACGTTTATAATAGCGGAGGACCTCAGGCTTCTGTAAGAATTGAAGACGAAGCCGCACGAGTCCTTTACTTAGCGCTCGATGTTGAATCAATTGGTTCATTTGGTTTTGTTCAAACCCAAACCAAAACGACTGATAAAGTAAAATGTGTGCAGTCAATTCTTGGTGATGTTCCAGGTCAAATGAGCGGCGCGAAATACAACTGTACAATTCTCGTTGATAGAAAATAAAATCTAATAGGTCCATTCATGAGTTGTTCAGTTAACCACAACCAACCCGGATTAAAAAAGTATCAATGAGTTCCCCCCACTGTCGGGATTAACTTCGTGAACGTTAAACAATAAGAAAGCCCCAATTATGGTCTAGTTTTGTTTAAAAAGATCAGTTTTTTTAAATTTAAAGACGTTTTTTTCCGAAGATACTCTATCTATGACCAAAAAGGGAAACCCATGAAAATTAGAACTAAAACACTCTTTATTATTTTTTTAACGTTATCTGTGCTGGTGGGTTCTTTAACCTTACTTTCACAAAAAGTATTAATCCAAGGTTTTACACAAGTTGAAGAAAGTGACGTAAAAAACAAAGCGGGATTAGTTCGTGATGCGATGACCGCGATGGAACAGGGGATTGTTTCGAAAGCGGCAGATTGGGGTGTGTGGGATGACGCCTACACTTACGTTCAAGACAAAAATAAAAAATTCGAAGAATCAAATTTTGCTGCGGCCTCATTACCAAACTTAAAGTTAGATGCTTTAGCTTTTTATGATCTGAACGGAAAAGCTTTAAAGGAACTTGGTCATAACCTGGATGAAGATAAAGCAATACCTTTCAGTGAAGGACTTAGAAATTATTTAAAGCCTAATTCTGTCTTACTTAAGCACAATTCACCTCAAGACGAAAAATCAGGAATACTCCTGACTGAAGAAGGCGCCTATATTTTTGTCTCGCGACCTGTTGTGGATAGTGAAATGAAAAAGCCCATGAAGGGAACTGTCTTTTTTGCACGATTACTCAGCCCAAATCAAATCAAAACCCTATCGGAAACAACACATTTAAATGTTTCAAAATATTTGTTTAATCAAAGTGATTTACCCACTGAAGTCGTTTGGTCAAAGTCGAATTTAAGCACTGATAAAAACACGGCTACGCTCGTTAAAGATGAAAATCATATTTACGGCTTTGCATTACTCAACGACTATTTCTCAAAACCTGGAATTATCTTTAAAGTCGAAACGCCACGGGCCATTTTTGCTGTCGGAAGATCTTCACTTTCAACTATGCTTTGGTCGATCGCAGCTTCGGTTTTTCTATTTGGAATTATTCTCGTTTTTTCACTTGAAAAAACTTTAGTTCAAAGATTAGTGCAAATAACTGAACAAATCTCATTAATCAAAAAAGATATCAGCTACCGTCTATTGGTCCGCGGTGAAGATGAAATATCAACACTGGGATCTGAAATGAATACGATGCTGCAGGCCATAGAAAAAAACACGAAAGAAATTAAATCGGCCAATGGCACGATCAACACGATGCTTAACTCATTGGGGCAAGGCTTTTTTGTTTTTAACTCAGATGGACTTATCGACAAAAATTATTCTTTAGCTTGTGAATCTTTGCTTGAGTCTGTTCCTGCTGGCCAAAAATTTCACGAAGTTCTTAAGTATCCAGAGTCCGACTGTGCACAGTGGATGACAATGTTATTCTTGGAAACTATATCATTTGAAAGTCTGGCCCCGTTAGGACCCAAAACATTTCCACACTCGAAGGGATTCCATATTGGTTTATCCTACTACCCTGTGCGTGATGAAAATCAGAAAATAGTTCAGGTCGTTTGCATTGCAACAGATATGACAGCTGAAATCCAAGCTAAATCAGATTTAGAATTTCAAAAAAGCTACGTCGATCGCGTTGTAAAAATGGTTAAAAATAAGAACGAATTTATTAACTTCATCAATGAAACACGAAAAATTATTTCATTTTGTGAAAATGAATTTAAAGCACCGAATCCCGATTTATCATCATTATTTAGATCGATTCACACGATAAAGGGCGGGGCAGGCGCATTTTCAATGCTGAGTGTTCAAAATTTTTCGCATGAATTCGAGACTCAATTAAGTCAACTGAGAAGTCTTCAGCCGCATCTTTTCGCTTCAAAAATAATAGAACTTTCATTGAATTTAGCCAAATTAAAATCATTGTTTGAACAAACAATCATTGAAAATAAAGATCTGCTTGGCGAGTCGATTGTCGACGGAGAAAGGCGAATTGAAATTCCATTTAACAAAATTAAAAAGTTTTATGCCTTAATTTCACAAAGCACTTCGCACGAAAAGCTAGAGCACGAATTTTTGAATGAATTCATCGCTGAACCTATTTTAAAATCATTTGAATATTACAATGAAGTTTTAGAATCTTTAGCTTCGCGTCTAGGTAAGGTCGTTAACCCCATTGAATTCATTGGTGGCCATTTGCCAATTGTACACGAACCCTACAGCGAGTTATTTTCGTCGATGATACACGCGCTTAGAAATGCTGTTGATCATGGACTGGAAAGCCCCGACGAGCGCGAATCACAAGGAAAGGCAATGGAAGGCCAAATTCAAATTAAATTTTCTAAAGTGATCCAGAAAAACAATACTTTTCTAAAAATCGAAGTTAAAGATGACGGACGTGGTATTGATGTCGATAAAATTAAAACCAAATTACAAAAAAGCAAAATTTCATACGAAGGACTCTCAGATCAGCAGTTACTAAATAAGATCTTTGATGCAGGGTTTAGCACGGCCGAAGAAATCACCGAGACCTCGGGTCGCGGCGTTGGAATGGATGCAATCTACCAAGCTTGTCTTAAATTAAAAGGCACGTGCGAAATTGAAACCCAAGCACAAAAAGGGACGTTGCTTGTTGTAACGGTCCCTTTTTTACAATCTAATGAAAATGTCTTTAGCTTAGCTGTCTAAAATTTGAAAATTTGGTAGTGAGAGGCGGACTTGAACCGCCGACCTATGGATTATGATTCCATTGCTCTAACCAGCTGAGCTACCCCACCACGGCCTTTTTAAACTTGAATGCAGAAATTAAACACTTGGGTCTTAAAAGTCAATCACCAGAACGTTGTTATTAAAATCATAAAGACAAACAAGACTTTGCACATTTGCTGCTCAACCAATTTTAGTTTTGACAGAGCCTTCGACATTAGTTACTTGAACCTCACACAAGAGGAGTTTTTATGTTACGTGGGCAATCGTTATTTGCGAAATTGACTTTATTTATATCATTTATTTTTTTGGTTGCTTGTTCGGTCGAGACCCAAAAAGCAAAAGAGTCTTTTGCTGATCAAACTTTACCAGAAGAACTTTCAAAACTGGCCAATCAAACTTCTGAGTTAGCTCACAACAAAGACCAAATCATTCAGCGAATTAAATCTGAAAATAAAAGTGAATTACTTGATGTGGCCGTCATCGATAACGGGATGGATCTGGCTCACCCCGATTTGATTTCAAAATTTGATTATGAAGTTGAAGGTGATAAAATCACGGGCGTTGGTTATGATATTATGGCCGATGATCGTTTTCCATCGGCTGTTTTAATTAACCCCGAATTATACGCTTTTACAGCTCAAGAAATTAAAAATGGCCTGATTGTTAAGGGCGATCAGAATGTTTTTAAACTTCTGATCGATTTAGATCGTTCATTTTCTGAACTGTTCCTGACAAAGCTTCAGCAAGATGCTGTTTTAAGTAAATCTCTTTTTAATAAAATATCAAAGCGTTCATTTAATATTTTTGGTCTTTTTAAAATCATTCAAACGGCTGAGATTTCAAAATCTTACTTTGATCCAGAAACTTATAAGGCGAATAAAGACGCTAAAAAACTTTTATCGCCTCGTTTTAGATCTGAGGTTGTTGAAAATCTTGAATTGCAAAAAGTGATGCTTCCAACTGTTTACTCGTTGATCGATGCACCCGAATGGATTCAAAATCAAGACACGGGACTTTGTGATGGACTACAAAGCTTAAACCAAATCGAAAACGGCGATCTGCTATTTGAATTAATTAAAACGTCTTTTAAAGAATTTTCTCGACTTGAGGAGTTTAAGTCTGGGGTGACGAAGCTTGTTAACTTTCGCTTAGGTCGCAATCATTCTTTGTCGATTGATCAAAACAGCGAGTTCAACGATGCTTTAGGATTTTTATCATCAGCGCTTGAGTATCAAAAACAAGGAAGCCTTCAAGTTGATCCAATTCTGCGAGTGGCTGAAGCCACACGTTACAATCTTTTGACGGACATCGACTTTATTCGTCAGCCGACAATCTACCCCGAAATTAAAATGAACCCTTTATCAGTTTTACAATCCTACAATTCAGCTCTGCATAAAGTTCAAATTTATTCTTCATTAGCTGAAGGTATTGAAAAAACAACGACTGAACAGTATGCTTACAAAGCCTTCCTTAAGAATTTTGCGCTTAATCAAAAAACAGCTGATGCTCTTTTGAAAATGAGACAAAATGAACTTTCAAATGTTTTTAATCCTGATTTTAAGTCACAGTACTCATCACTTTACAGAAGATATCACTACCGCAACAAACACCCCTACTTGTCATCTTTTGGTGAAAACGAAATTCACGGCACGCACACTTCAGGCATCGTCGCAAAGCAAAACGAAAATATCCGCATTTACCCGGTTCGAATCACAACGCGATCGGCTTTGGTAACGAAAGACGAAAAGCAAAGATTGATTGATGACTACAAACAAGGTTTTGCAAAATGGCTTCGACAACCGCTTGTGATCAAAGCGATTTACCAAAAAATGGCGAATTTACGACCCAGTGGAATTTCTCAGGAGCCGGCTTCGGATTCTGAAAAAGATCTATTCGCACAAAAAGTTTACGAAGCTTTAACACCCGGAATGCTGATTGCGTTTGATTCAGATCCCTTAGATTTTATTTTCTTTAAAGAACTTGAAAAAGCGATGCGCTTAGTCGCAACTAAAAATATTAAAATCGCAAGTATTTCATTAGGCGCAGAGCTGACAAACTCTTTACCTCAATTGAAAGACTTAGATCCCGAAAAAGATATCGCAGCTGTTTTTGCGTTTTTAAATTTTGAATTTGTGAAGTATCAACTGGCGGATATTTTAAACAACGAAGCCAAAAATACTTTATTTGTTGTTGCAAATGGAAACTCAAGTACTTGGGTCGAAGGGAAATCTCACAGTGCTTTGCCTGTTGATTTAACTTCGCGATTTTTAGGTTCATTTGAAAATGCAAAAGATCTAATTGCACCAAATAACCACGTTAAAAATATTTTAGGCGTTGGAAGTTTAAGTCAAGACGAAGATCTTTCGTCGTTTACAAATATTTTGCTGGGATTAAAAACTAGAACTGTTTTTGCTGTGGGTGAAGACGTTTTGTCGCCGATTAAATCAACCGATCTTTCATCTTCGCTTTCGATCATCAACAAACGAATTCCTGGGTTTTCATTTCCTTTTGATCTAAGCGATAGCCGAATTAAAGATAAACTTTTTGAAAATCCTAATTTTGCAGGTTTGAAAAATAAAACTGATGCTCTGTCGCAAGTTGAGTCTTATCTTTTTTACGGACTTTTTAATGTTAAAAACTTGGTTTCGGCATTAAAAATTCAGTTGGCTTTAACTTACTCTGATCATCGTGAAAAACTCAGTGGTACGTCAATGGCAACTCCAGCCGTTGCGGGCTTTATCGCTGATTTAGCTCTTTCGAAAGCAAAAAAATTAAATTTAAGCACGTTAGAAATTTACAATCATCCCGACTTCAGTCCTGAAAAATTGATGGATGATGCTTTTGCGGTTTCAAAACCTTTATTCGATGATGCAAGCGACATCAATTTACGTAAAGTGGATATTCGTGGAAAATACGACCGAGGCAATCAAGCTCAATCTTTAGATTTAGCCCTGGATCAGATTTTAAAATAAGAGAACCTTAAGGCGTAGCTTCAGCTTGAAGCCGCGCCTTATTAAATCATTACTTACTTTGAATTTCTTTTTCTGGCAGCCATCCACTTTCACGCGTCCAGTAACCATCCGTAAGAGTTTTCATAAAATCGATAATATCATTTACTTCTTGATGACTTAAACGAAGGTTACCAAGCTCGGTATGATTCACAGAGTGAGCTCTTTCAGCTTTAGGCCAGCAATTATTTAATTCGGCTTTTTCAGCAGACTGATTTTGATCACATTTTTGTTTGATATCTCGTGTGTTATAAAAATCAACAACTTGATTCAATGTTTTGAAATAACCGTTATGCATGTAAGGGGCTGTTAAAGCAACGTTTCTTAAAGTGGGAACTTTGAAGCGTCCGTCATCTTCTACTCTTCGTGTTGTTATCATCAGCCCAAAATCTGTTTCGGCGTGGTTCAGTTGCAAAAGTTCATCATTCGCAGGAACACCTAAATTGTCGTAAGTAAAATCTGTGAAAAGAGCTTTGCTTTTTGGATCTTCAATTTCAACCGTATGGCAAGCCGCACAGTTTGCTTTTTTTTCATTTTTAAATAAATTAAAACCACGAAGCTCAGCTTCAGTGAAAGAATCTTTATGAGCCATAACTTTGTCAAATTTAGAGCTAAACGGCGCTAAGACATCTGATTTTTCGAAGCTTGCTAGAGCTGATGCAACAGCATTGTAGGCTTTTTGAATTTTTATAGAAAAATTTACTTCTGGGTTTAAGTCACAAATCTCTTGACCAAAAACAGACCTGAACAAATTTCCATAATCAGTTGATTGACAGACTTTACGCACAACATATTCGTCCGAGGCGGCCATTTCTAAAGGATTTAAAAAAGGACCCTTTGCTTGCTCTTCAAGTGATTGAGCTCGTCCATCCCAAAAAAATCCACCTTCATAAATTTTGTGACCTTCGTCAATTTCTGCTTTAAGTGCTTTTGAATATCTCATATACATTGCAGTCGGTGCATTACGACCACCGAAACGATTTGAATTGGAACCGATTGATGTTGCAAAACTTGTCCGAGGGTCACTAAATGCGGCGCTTGGGCTATGACAGCTCGTGCAGGACTGACCTACAGGATTTGATAACCTTGTGTCGCTAAAAATTTTCTGACCTAAGAGTTCTTCCTGAGTAAGGACAATTTCGTTCCCTTTAAGCGCTTCAGCTAAACACGATAATGGGTAACTCAAAGCGCTGATTAAGATAACCGAAAAGCAAAGCTTTTGTGAAAGGCTGTTTCTCATAAAATCTCCTCGAGAAAACCAATTCAAAAAGCTTGCTTAAAAAAATACGTTAGGATCAAACCTATTCGAGATCATTTTTAAAAATTTTAATTATTTTCAATTTTTGACGATCTCAATAAACACTGTCTATTCCTTTAACACTGAGTATCTGCACTTAAGGTCGTTTGATTCTTCTTCGAATCTGATAGATTTGCTCTTGAAGATCTGCGTCCATTTGGGATTGGGCTTGATCAGCCTGATCGCCTTGGCTTTCAGGAATTTTCATTTTTTGACGTCGGTCATTTTCGTTAAAATCCATATCTGAATAAGGCCAATTCAGAGGATCTAATGGAAGTTTAGTTTTGCTGTCGGTAGGTGTTTCGTTATTCTTGTTCATTTTATTTCCTTTATTTTAGTTACAATTTAAGAATTCAGTTTGAAGAGGCGCATCGCTTAATTTTTTTAATTCAGCGACGCTTAAAAAACGGTGATTTTGCAAATTGCCCTGAGGATCATCGCGATATAAAACATCTGAACTGGCACCGCTGGCTTTGGTCACATTCTGCAAATAGTTTGCATTGATTAAAAGACTTTCAATCAATTCACGATTGATCGAATCTTTATTCCAATTAAAGTCTTTTTCGAATTGAATAAAAACTTTCTTGTAAGGGTCGCATAAAATATCACTTGTTTCATAACCATGAGAAATCTTAAAATGATTTTCAGAAATCCATTCAAGGGTGTAAGTTTCATTTTCTGGGCCTTTAAGCGTGATCACGCTTAGACTATGATAATCGACTTTAAAAATTTGAGATTGTTGCTGGTCCAAAGTTAATGATTCACAATCATTTTGTTTTGCATATTTAAAATCAGACCAAGTAAACTGACTTGCATCGGTGATTTTAAAAAATCCATAAGACATCCTGATCAAAAAATTATTTTGAAGCGGTTCTTCTGAAACGATTTCGACGTTTGTCGTTATTTGTCTGATCATAGGCTTAACGGTTTGATTTTCGATTTGATCAAGCAATTGAGAAACTTTTTCGAGATTGATACAGTTTTGTGAAGAAATATCTTCGAGTCGCATCTGGATATTCTGAACAGCTTGAGGTTGTTCGGGCTGATTTTGATGCTCTTTTTCACAACTCAAAAAATAAATTGATATGATCATGAGTATTAAAATCAAATTTATATTCTTCATTTAAATCCTCTAAAAATAAGCTCTAAAAATAAGACAAACGCGATTTTATTAACGCGTCTGTCTTATTGAAAAATATTTTCTATTTAATTCTGACCTTGAGTTTGAGATCCTTTTTTAGGATCATCTTTTGATTGGGCCTGCTTAGAATCTTCTTTTGGTGCCATTTGCTGTTTCATCGTCACTAATGCCGTTACACCTTGACAGACGGGCTCAGCAACAACGGGCGCGATAACAGGTTGTTTGTCCTGAGACTGTTTGACGTCTTGGCCTTGTTTGGAATCTTGATCCTGCGCCTGATTTTGGTCTTTATCTGGTGTTATAACTTCAGCCGGTAGACACGATTTAAAATCAAATTTTAAAGCGGAAGTCACTTCGCTTTGATCCGATGTCGTTGTCATGTAAGAAACATGATCAGCTGCAAAATCTGAACGAGCCCACACAACTTCGGCCGCATTTTCTGCGATAGACAAAACAAGTATCAAATCGGCTTTTGAATAAAGCTCGAAATGATGGTCTGTTGTTTCAATCGCACGATCAATTAAAGCTAATTCATCAACACGAGATTTCAACACAACAAAAGATGAAAAAAGCGGTGTTAAAACTTCATCACTTAAAGGACTGCCATCTTCCGCGTACTTCGTCATCGACGTCACATCTGATGTATGAACGGCTGTTCCAGGAACATAAGCGACTGCTGCTAAAGCTGGAGCTTCATCCGCGGCACGAGCTACCTCAGGTTGAACAGCGGCCTTGACCGACCTGTTGTTTTCTTCAGAACTGTTATTTGTACACGCGACCATAACAAGCATTGCGCCTGCCACAAGAGCGATCATTGAACTTGATTTTCTAGACATAAATTCCTCCCACTTAAGTGATTGAATTAATTTCGGAATGAAACTAATTTTTTATTTTACGAACTCATGACATGTGCATTGCAAACTTTGCACCGAAAATTTTAAAAGTTATAAAATTGAAATACATCTATGTAATCTAAAATAATTTTGACCTATTTTGT
The DNA here is from genome assembly GCA_043747435.1 of Bdellovibrio sp. Taxonomy (GTDB): domain Bacteria; phylum Bdellovibrionota; class Bdellovibrionia; order Bdellovibrionales; family Bdellovibrionaceae; genus Pseudobdellovibrio. The sequence continues at coordinate 38,029 of JAYTPD010000015.1, forward strand.
TTGGGCCAAAAATTCTCTTCAATCGGGAAATAAGTCACAGCATCTTAAAATATAAAAACGAATTCGATTGAAAGAGTTTTTCTTCTTAAATTTTTGGGAACTTAAATTGCAAAGACATTCGAAATGAGAAATTTTAATTTTATTTTTTCTGTATTTTTTATGATCAGTGTTGCGCAAGGTCGTCTTCGGCAAGATTTGAACTTCAACTGGCCGTTATCGCCTGTATTAAGTAACGATTTAGCCACGGATTTAGTTGATTTAAGTGTTGTCGAAGCCAATATAAAAACTTTAGATCAGATGAAGCTCACAACGGCTGAATTAAAAATTAAACCCTGGAGTGATTCTTATTGGCCCACTTATAAGGGGCAAATCGGAAATCGTTACGCAGACCCAAAGTTTCCAAATTCAAAAGTTTTTCAAGAAAATTTAAATTATATCAACGAAGTTTCTGCAAAGACAATCATCGAGCAAAACAACTCTGATCGAATCAACCAGCTTTCACCGTCTGAAAAATACGATTTACTCGTGGGCGATTTAGGTTACTCATTGACAAAATTTTCTTGGGCTCAAGGCCAAAACTATTTAGATCAAAACGGACCAGTACCTACATGGATGGGGATTTGTCACGGCTGGGCCGCAGCTGCTCATTTAAATCAGCCGGTGTCCCATAAACCCATTACAATTCAACTGGCCAACAAAATTTCACTGACTTTTTTTCCCAGTGATATCAAAGCTTTGCAGTCTTTACTTTGGGCCAACGCTCCACCCCCATCACGTTCAACCGGAGGGCGCTGTCGGACAATAAATCCCGATCGTGACAGCCTAGGGCGCATCATCGACCCCAACTGCCAAGACACCAATCCCGCGACATTTCATCTGGCTTTAATTAACCAACTGGGACTTCATCAGCGCAGTTTTATTATGGACGCCACTTACGATGAAGAAGTATGGAACTTTCCCATCAGTGGGTACACGTATAAATATTTTAATCCGCAAACTCTTGAGCCCTCAATGAATTTAGAAAAATCAATGATTCCTGTCGAAAGGTTTAGTGTTGATAAGTTTAAAACGTATCGCTCGGCCGCTGCACGATATGTTGTAGGAATTATGATGGACGATACTTATGTAATTGAAATCGTTCCCGATCACGAAGCGCAAGAAAAGAGTTCATTCTCAACGGTTCGGCATTATTATGATTTAGAACTCGATGAAAATTTTCAAATCATCGGGGGCGAGTGGTACTCAAAAAGTCATCCCGATTTTATGTGGACCTTTGAACAAAACAGCACAGCCGTTTCGCCTTTTGAAAAAGAAATTAATTCAACCGATTGGAAAATCGACGAGCCCCCACCCGCAAGCTGGACGGTTTTAGCCCAAAAGGCCTCAAGCCGTGGCCAGCCACTGCTTGCGATCATTCAAGGATTACTTTCTCGAGAGTGATTAATCATTCAACAGTATTCAAAACTTTCAACCTAGTCTTAAAAAGTTCAAATTTATTGTCTAACTTTTTGTATCCTATTTTGAAATTAGACAGCAAAAACTCGTGCATTTTAAAAACTCAAGCTATTCTGAATTCAACATAAGCTCAAAACTTTAAAGATGAAGGATTATTAAGATGAACCTCACAAAAAATATGCTGTTGTTAACGACTTTGACTGTCTTATTAACCTCTTGCAGTTTTAAAACAAACCCCTTGGCCACAGAACCAGTTCAACAGCAAAATAACAGTGCGGGTTTAAGCCAGTTGAAAGTAAACATTAATCAGTACCCAGCAAATAAAATTGTCTGCGATCCTTTAAACGGAGGTCAGACAACTCAAGTCAGTTATGAAAAAGGAATTAAAGCTGAATTGTTTTACCGCAATTCAAGCCAACCACGCATGTATAAATCAACGGACTATATTCAATTCATTCAGAAGTCTGAGCAAAATATATTTTTATCTGACATGAACGTACCAACCCGTATTTTCACGGAAGGTTTTTCAACTCAGACTGGAAACACATTAAAAAATGATCTTGGAGAAAAACTGATCGAATATTTTGGTCTTAAAATGTCAACGAACATCGTGCTTTCTGCTAACGACGAAGCTGGCGATTATGAATTTGCGCTGCTTTCAGACGACGGTACAACGATGTCTTTAAAATCGGGCTCTGCAGATGTGCCGGATGAACTGTTAATCAATAACGACGGTGACCACCCGACCAAAATGGGTTGCTCAACCCGCACAGTGCGCATGCGAAGAAATGTGATGCTTCCAACTGAAGTCACTTTTTACCAAGGCCCACGTTATCATATCGCCAATGTCCTCATCTGGAGAAAAGCCCAAGCTGCTCAGCTTGACCCACTTTGCAATCAACTTGGAAATAATCTTTATTTTAATCCCGACAAAAATTCGGAACCACAAAAAGCTTTCACAGATTTACAAAGTCGAGGATGGAAAGTTTTAAGCCCTGACAATTTTATGATGAGTCAAACGAAAACCGATTTCAACCCTTGTGTGAACGGAACAAAGCCTATCATCACAAACTTTCAAATCGGTGAAGTCATTTTAACCAATGTCGCATTAACATGGACAACGGATATTTTAGCAACGTCACAAGTGCAATTAACAAATACAACAACGAACGAAGTCACAGTCACAACTTCAGACAATCAACTTCGAACAGATCATTCAGTTCAACTGAGTCAATTAAAATCAAACACAACTTACAAAGTGAAAGCGATCAGCGTGTCTTCAGATTTAGGCCGCAGTGAAAGTGTTGAACTGACACTCACGACCCAATAATTTAAAAAACTTAATGAGCAAATCGTTCTAACGAGTTGACATAGCTTGAAACTACACTTGATGCGCGAATGTTATTGGATCTTAAAATCTGTCCCGCATCCGAGTTTGCGTAAATCAATGCATTGCTATTTCGATCGACTGTTAAAGCTGTACCTTGAAGAATAATTCCAGCAAACAGACCTTTTGTTTTTGAATAACTGTAGATTTCACTTTGTAATTTAAAATCTGTTCCAATCTGGGCGTCTCGGCCGATGGGGCCTGCGGCCAAACTTGCATCGATTCCGACTGTCAAATTACCCTGACTTAATCTTTGAACAGCATTTGAATTTACAAAAACTAAAACTAAATCGATGGATTGAAAACCGATTTGAGCTCCCCAGCTTCCGCCCGTTACTTTTAAAAATGAAGGCTGACTCCAACCACCGGGAACTCGACACGAAACTAAACCTTGGCCAAAACGAGCTCCAAAGACAAATCCAATTTTAATGACATTTGGAATTGTCGCCACACAAACAGCGCGATCTAAAAGACTGCGTGGTATCGATTGCTCGGGAATGCGAACAACTTCTTCAATAACTGCCGCCGCATCATTTGCTTTTTTTTCGAGCCGACTTAAACTGTCCGCTTGAGCCGCTGCTGAAATAACGAAAGACAATAAAATGGTGAATACTTTTTTGTTCATATAAAACTCCTTTGTTTTAAACATGATGACAGTAATTGCAAATCGACCACCAAGTTTTTAAAGCAAAGGATTCATCTGAATTTAAAAGAAAACTTAAGCCTGACTTTTTTACTCATAAGTTAAAGAAATAGAGTCTCAAGGGTCTCAAGATTCAACTCGAAACAAAGCGAACTTTAAATAACGAAGCTCTGTCATCGCTAAAGGGTAAGGATGATCAATCGGCTGCGCCCCTAAGTGAATTAATGTTCCACGCTTACTGGCTTTTGAAAAAGCTTCGCGGGCAATATCGATAAAAGCTTCTGTTGAAATATGACTTGAACACGAGCTCGCGGCAAAAAGTCCATTTTCGCTGACTAATCGAATTGAACTCGAAAAAATTTTGATGTAAGCCGCTGTAGCTTGAGGGACAGATTTCGCATTGGGTGCAAAGCTTGGAGGATCACAAATCACCAAGCCGTATTTTTTCTTCAGTGCAATTTGTTGCTCAACAAAATCAAAAGCATCGGCAGCAATATCATGGTGCTCGGTTTGAAGATGATTGATTTCGAAGTTAAGCTTTACCGCTAAAATAATTTCTTTTCCGATATCAACGCTGGTCACACTTTTAGCGCCCCCGGCAGCAGCAAAAATCGAAAATCCACCAGTGTAACTAAATAAATTTAGCACATCAAGATCTTTTGCAAACTGACGGATTAAAAGACGATTATCGCGTTGATCTAAAAAAAAACCTGTTTTTGCAGCGTCTTTAATATGCGACAAGAACAACAAACCATTTTCTTTAAACTGAGTTTGTAGCGGCAAAGTTCCGACTAAACATTCTCCTTTTTCGGCTTCGTCATTTTTTCTTTTTAGATAGACACAATCAACTTGCGGAAAATCAACTTGAATTTGTTCAGCGATTGCCGAATGATTCCATATTTTTTCCATAATGGGGTGATCATGCTTAATTACAGCCACTGTATGATAAATATCAATGACAAGGCCTGGAAACCCATCGCCCTCGCCGTTCAAAAGTCGAAAAGAATTTGTTTGCTCAAGATCAAAACTGCGCCGAATAGCAACCGCGTTTTTCCATTGGCGCTCTGACCAAAGTTCAAATGTTTTTTTTGCACTGTTTTTTCGAAATAAATTTTCATCGCTCAGGCAAAAAAGCCTAAATCGAAGCTGAGTGTCGGCTTGAACAACCCCAAAACCAATCAGTTCTTTTTTGAAAAAAAGCGCATGCAGACCTGAATTGATTATAGTTTTTTCATCAAAGCAATTCGCAAAAGCCCAGCGATGGCCGCGTTTTAAATACTTCGTGATATCCCGATTGAGTTGTAATGCAGGCAGTTGATCGCCGCATTTTATAAAGCTGTTCATCATTTAATGATTATTTCACTTTCTTCTGATAATATTCACTTAAGAAAGATTATGTAACGGAGACATGAGCATGTCTATTATGAAAATTATTAAAAAGGAATTATTTTTATGAACCAACTCAGTTTTTGGGATGTTATTAAAAAACGACGTAGTATTCGACGATTCACTTCACGCTCCATCGAAGAAAGCGTGCTTCAAAAAGCTTTTGAAGCGGCCATTTTAGCCCCGAATTCTTCGAACACTCAGACCTGGGATTTTTACTGGATTAAATCACCCGATAAAAAATTAAAAGCGATTGATTTTTGCTTTAAACAATCAGCCGCTCGATCGTGTTCTCATTTAGTGGCTGTCGTGGCAGACCCCGCTCTTTGGAAGCGATCACAAGCTCGGTTGATTGAGTACGCTGAAAATGTGAAAGCACCAAAACAAGTGCAAGACTATTACAAAAAATTAATTCCCTTTGTTTACTCTTGGGGTTTTTTAAATCTATATGCGCCTTTTAAAAAACTCATCTTTTTTATCACAGGATTTTTTAGACCGATGATGAGAACCCCAGCGGGGCTTTCGGGCTTGCAAGAAGTCGCTATTAAATCGGCGGCCCTGGCCGCAGAAAACTTTGTGCTGGCGATCACAGCTCAAGGTTTTTCGACCTGCATGATGGAAGGATTTGACGAAAATCGAATGAAGAAGCTTCTTCAACTTAATTCAAGTTCGCGCATCGTGATGATGATCGCCGTTGGCGAAGAAGCAGAGCACGCCACTTGGGGGCCTCAATATCGTATACCTGTGCACGAAGTGGTTAAAATTATTTAAGCTCAGCTAATAAATCCCAGCCAAATTTTTCAAGCTTCGCTTCGCCAATACCATAGATGCTTTTAAGCTCGTCTAAATTTTTTGGATTTTTTTGAGCGAGCTCTCTTAAAGTTTTATCGCCAAAGATAACAAAGGCCGGCGTATCAAGTTCGGCGGCTTTCGCTTTTCGCCAAACACGCAAAGCTTGAAATCTTTGCTCTTCCGACGGACTGAGTTCTGAAGCTGTCACTTTTTCTTTTTTACGCGAAACCAGTTTAAGGCTTGGCACTTCAACTTGAAGAATTTTTCGCGGTGAAATGGGATCACAAATATCACAGTGCCCGCATTTTTTAAGCCGCTGGGTATCTTTGTAATAAGTTAAAATTTCGGCGTGACGACATTCGCCCGCTTCAGAATAGCTAACTAAAGATTCTAAATTTCTCCAGCGCAAATCTTTGATTGATTTATTAGCTTTAGAACTTTGAATAAAAAACGATTGAAGACCTTTATCTTTTTTTGAATAAAGCATCAGACAGGTCGAAGGTTCGCCGTCCCGCCCGGCACGACCCATTTCTTGATAAAGACTATCAATGTTTGCAGGCATCTGAAAATGCACCACCAAGCGAACATCAGGCTGATCAATTCCCATCCCAAATGCATTGGTCGCCACTAAAATGCGAAGCTCGGCGTTTTGGTAAGCCAACTGAGTGGCCGTTCTTTCTGCAGCTTTCAGACCCGCATGGTAATGGCCTACTTTTTCAAATCTGAGTTTTAAAAACTCAGCCAAGTCTTCTGTGACTTGACGTGTTCCGCAGTAGATTAAAATTCGTCCTTGGGGATTTTGATTGAGGGCTTGTAAGAGCCAATTTGATTTTTCTTGATCGTCAGAACAGGCTTCAACTTGGTAATATAAATTGGGCCGGTAAAAACCACGAACAAAACGTTCGGGCTTTAAAAGTTTCAAATTTTTTGAAATATCATCGACCACCATCGGTGTCGCCGATGCTGTTAAGGCTAAGACCGGCACATCTGGTCTTAGAGCTTTCAAAGTTTTAAGTTCAGCGTACTCTTCACGAAAATCGTGGCCCCATTGTGAAACACAGTGAGCTTCATCAACTGCAAAAAGCGCAATTTCTCGGTCTAAAATCCATTTCTGAAAACCTTCTTTTTGAACGCGCTCGGGTGACAAGTATAAAATAAAGTGCCCGCCCAGACTGATTTTTGAAAAAATCTGACGTTTTTCATAATCACTTTGAGTTGAATAGAGACAACCTGATGAAAGACCTTTTTTTTGTAAATAGTGAACTTGATCTTTCATGAGCGCTATCAACGGAGATACCACTATCACAAGCTGATTGAGGTAAACAGCCGGAAACTGATAGCACAAAGATTTACCAGCCCCTGTCGGTAAGACCGCAAGCACGTCTTTTTTAGCTAAGATAGCTTCAATAATTTCTTGCTGACCCGTCCGAAAATGGGACAAGTTAAACGATTTTTTTAGCAGAGCTTCAAACATAGATCCCACTTTCGCTGAAAGTCGAGCTTCTTGCAATGAACATTCCTTAAAATGATTTGACTCTGAACTGGCCCCGTTATTAATTCTTTATTCTTAAAAGACTTTTATGAAGGAGATTTTTATGTCTAAAACCACTCAAAGTTTTAATGCCGAAATTAAACAACTACTCGATATTGTTATTCACTCTCTTTATTCACAAAAAGAAATTTTCTTACGAGAACTGATCTCGAACGCTTCTGATGCTATCGATAAATTGAAATATCAAAGCCTAACAAATCCAGCTTTGATTCAAGATTCAACGGCCTTTGAAATTCGACTCGAGGCCGAGCCTCAAAATAAAATCTTAAAAATACATGACAATGGTATCGGAATGACAGCCGAAGAAGTAACTCAGTTTATTGGAACCATTGCGAAATCAGGAACAAAAGCTTTTGCTCAAATGAACAAAGAAATGAAATCAAAACCCGAGCTCATTGGCCAATTCGGAGTTGGATTTTACTCGGCTTTTATGGTGGCTGATCGCGTGACACTGCACACTCAAAAAGCTGGAACAACCCAGGGCACAATTTGGGAATCTTCAGGAGACGGCACATACACCGTTGAAAGCGCGCCACGAGCTTTAGGAAATGGAACAACAATCACTTTGCACATGAAGACAAACACTGAAGTTCAAAATGAAACAGACACACTGGAAAAGTCAGACGATTTAGCGCAAGATTTTACAGACAGCTGGACTTTAAAATCACTTGTGAAAAAGTACAGTGATTTTGTCGCTTGGCCGATTAAAATGAAAACTGAAGTCAAAAAAGAAAATGAAACAGCCTTTGAAGATCAGACTTTAAATAGTCAAAAAGCTTTATGGCTTAAATCAGCAAACGAAATTAAGCCCGAAGAGTACGCTGAGTTTTACCAGCACTTAACTCATGACTGGCAACCGGCGGCAAAGCATCTGCATTTTAAAGCCGAAGGCACGTCAGAATTTTCAGCTTTAATTTATTTTCCGTCAAAAAAACCATTCAATTATCAAATGAAAGATTATGAATTTGGTTTAAGTCTTTATATCAAGCGCATTTTCATCATGGAGAATTGCAAAGATTTAATTCCGCCCTATTTACGTTTTGTGAAAGGTCTGATCGATTCAAGCGATTTGTCATTAAATGTGTCGCGTGAGCTCCTTCAACAGGATCGCTTAGTGACTTTGATTCGAAAAAATATTGTCAGTAAAATTTTAGGCTCGCTGAAAGACTGGCTAACCAAAGATCGTCAAGCTTATGAAGCTTTTTGGTCAGAATTTGGTTCGACTTTGAAAGAAGGTATCCCGACCGATAGCTCTCAAATCGAAAAAATTCAGGATTTACTGTTATTTAAAACAAGCACTTCAACTGAATTAACAACTTTAGATGAATATGTCTCACGCATGAAGCCAGATCAAAAAGAAATTTACTTCATGGCGGGCGAGCGTCTTGAAGCTCTTCAAAATTCGCCTTACTTAGAAAAATTGAAAGAAAAGAATTACGAAGTTTTATTTTTAGTTGATGCTGTTGACGAGTGGATAACCCAAAGTCTACGTCAATTCAAAACAAAAAACTTAACTTCAGTGACTCAAGAAAATTTAAATCTTGATACAGATGAAGAAAAAAAACAAAAAGAAGTGATCAAGAAAACTCAGTTTGAGCGCTTTGGAGCTTTGATCGAAAAAATTAAAACAAACTTAAGCGAAAGCGTAAAAGATGTTGTGATTTCTGATCGCTTAACTCAAACTCCGGTGTGTTTGGTCTCGGGCGAAAACGAGATGTCGGCGAATATGCAAAAAATTCTTTCTAAAATGGGCGAAGATTCAAAGGGCGCGGAATCTAAGCGAATATTAGAAATTAACCCACAGCATTTGATTTTTGAGGCGATGATTACAGCAGACGATGACCAAATTAAAAACTGGTCTGAAATACTTTACAATCAAGCTTTATTGGCCGAAGGCAATATGATTCCGAATCCAGCCCGTTACACAAAGCTGATTGCTGATTTGATGATCCAGGCGAACAAACACTAAATTTTTTAAGAATTTTTCTTCACAGGGATCCATTTGCATTTCTGAGTCATTCAGCTTAAGAAATCAAATGGATGAAAATCCCTATCAAACGTATTTTGAATTAGCGATCACCGGAGTTTTTTTTACGGACGATGAATCTAGGTTTGTCGACGTGAATCCGAAGGCCACAGAAATTTTTGGAGTTTCTCGGACAAAAATGATAGGAATGAAAGTCGCAGACTTTGTAGATCCTGAAAAATTATCAAAAGGTGAATTTGAACTGATTCGACCAGATGGCAAAACAAGATATTTGTCGTGCGCTGTTTTTTTGCACTTTCTTCCGCATCTTACCTTATCAATCATCAAAGATATCACCGAAGAAAAAAAAAACCGAAATACTTTAGCCTTGGTGACCGATCGAAATAATTTACTTTTTGAAACGATGACTCAAGGAGTTGTTCATCAAGACCTAAATGGAAAAATTATTGCAATAAATGCAGCGGCCAAATCAATACTTGGAAAAACTGATCAAGATTTTATAGAAAATAATTTTACTAAAGTTGATTCGGACACATTACGCGAAGACGGTAGTTTTTTTCCGCGGCCTGATCAACCGGCCATGGTCGCAATGCGCACAGGCCGACCAGTTAGAAACGTCGTCATGGGCATTTACAATCACCTTGAAAAAGCTTACCGCTGGCTGAATCTAAGCTCTGTTCCTTTGTTTAGGCCCGACGAAAAAACTCCCTATGAAGTTTACTGTGTTTTTGATGACATAACCGATTCAAAAAAAATAGCCGAAGAAGCTTTACAGGCCAAAGCTGATTTTGAAGCCACAAAGAACAAAGCTAAATTTTTAGATATCGCCGCTCATGAGCTTCGAAATCCGATCACGGCTATTTCACTTTTATTACAAATAGCTGAAAATCAGATCGAAAAAGGTCTTCCCTTATTACCGACTGTGATCAAAAGATTAAAAGCCCCATCAGATCGTCTAAATCGTCTGGTGACCGACTTACTTGATATTTCAAGATTAGAAAAAGGTCTTATTATTTTAAGTTTAAAATTAACTTCTTTAGATGAACTCATTCAAAAATGTATTGAAGAATTTCAGATGCAAGCTACTCAAAGAAAATTTATTTTCAACAATAAATCTACACCATTCCAGATTCAAGTTGATCAAGTCAGAATGAATCAAGTGCTGAGCAATCTTTTAGATAATGCTTTAAAATACACACCAGAAAATTCGCCGATTGAAATCACGATCGAAAACTTTTCGAAATATGCGCGTGTTTCTGTTATTGACCAGGGCCCCGGAATAGACCCTGTCCAACTGAAGAATATATTTAGACCCTTTTCAAGAGATCCAGCCGATAAAAGCTTTCGTTCAAGTGGTTTGGGTCTTGGGCTGACGGTTTGTTCTGGAATAATTAAACTTCATCACGGAAAAATTGAAGTTCAGTCTGAACTCGGTCAGGGCTGCACATTTATATTCGAATTGCCGCACGAGGAAGAAAATGAGCTCTAAAAAAATACTTCTGATTGAAGATGATGAAACCATTCGCTTTGCAGTTAAAGTATTTCTTGAAGATCATGGGTATTTAGTGAGTGAAGCCGAAAACGGATCTGAAGCTTTACAAATCATCAAAGAACAGGGTCTTCCGAACTTAGTGCTGACGGATATGGTGATGCCCGTGATGAATGGGTGGCAATTTTCTGAAAAATTTAAAATACTTTATGACCATCTGGTTCCAATCATTGTGATGACGGCCGCGGCCGACGCCGAAAAACGAGCCCAAGAGATCAGCGCTGATGGTTGGGTGTCAAAACCCTTTGAACTTGCCGCTTTATTGCAAGTGATTCAAAAAAATATCAAACACTGAGCTGATTAAATACAAGTTGTCTTCGTTATTAAAGACATTTAGCCTTGAATGACGATCTAATTTAAATCGGAGATAACAATGCTTAAAACAAATGATCCACGTGTTAAAAAGATAATCAAAGCATTCAACGAATTTAATCCCGAAAAACACGAAATACTGAATTCATTTTATTCTGCAGATGTGCTTTTTCAAGACCCTGTCGTTCAAGTCAAAGGTCTTGATCAGCTTAAAAAATACTATGCCTCGGCTTATAAAAACGTAAAAAGTATTGAATTTAAATTTCATAAAATTCGCCAAAGTGATGACTTTTATTTTGCAACTTGGACGATGAATTTAAAAGCCAGCGGCTTAAACTCAGGCCAAACTTATCCCGTTGAGGGGCTTTCAGTAATCGAATTTGACTCCCATAACTTAGTGAAATTCCACAGAGATTATGTCGACTTGGGCGCAATGGTTTATGAAAAGCTTCCATTCATCGGCAAATTAATTAGAGTGATCAAATCAAAGCTTTCCCATGGCCAATAATTATAAACGCAATTCTATTTTGACCAAAAACAGCCCCTGTCGATTTGTTTGACGACCAAAATAAGCCTGCTTCAGCTAAACTGGGTGAGCATTTTGCTTGTAAAAGTGTTATGAAAAATAAAACTTTATTTATTGCGTGTTTAACCATCGGCGCTATGAGCTCAACTTGTTTTGCTCAAGTGAGCAAAACAGAACTCAAAAAGTATTTTGCATCCATGAGTGTTGCTGATCGAAATGAGATCATCAAAAAAATGGATGTCATGTCAAAAAAATCAACCGATGCATCGGCAGATGTTTTAGATATTTTAAATAAAAAATGTGATTTTACTTATGTTCGTAATCAAAGCGGCAAAATCATTACTCCTGAAGTCACTTGCACCTATAAACCAAAACCCAGCGACAACCCATTTAGTGGACAAAGTGCAAAATTTGACTGCGAGTTCACTTCAAAAAAGGCAGACGGTACCGAAAAAAAACAAACTCGCAAAGTTAAATACGACGACGTTATTGGAAAAAACGGTGGCTATAAAGAAATTCCTCAGGCAATTATGGGAACCTTATTTGCCGATCTGATGGGTTTTAAAACGGGTCATTACTGCCCAGCCCACGTGACTTGCATAGGCTGCCCGAGTGATGATCCTTGGGCAGATGCCAAGGCCTCAGCACCGGCTTCAAAAAAGCGATATGTTTTTTTAGATGTCGTTGTTGAAAGTAAAACCGATGGTTATTTAATTTCAGATGCAATCAATGGCCACGGAATTAAACCTCAAGGTTTTGGTTTCAATACTGAAATGTTGAATTTGCAAGACGGAACTGTTCAGTCTAGAATCGAACGAGAAGCCATAGCCTTATGGGTTAATTTTATTCGCCACACAGATGCTGATCCACATAATAATAAAATATTTTGCACTGAAGTTTCAAACTTGCAAGACATCAAGCCCGTTATCATTCCGGAAACAACAGTTCTTGTGAGTTGCGCAAGTGACCACAGAGATTATGTCGATAACTGCCCTGTGAATGGAATCATTTCGAACGTCAGCGTAAATCAAAAATTTTCAAAATCGAGCTGCGATCTGAATGTTTCATTCGGTGTCACGGCACAAAATAAATTATGGGTTGATAAAGGCTGCCGCGCCGAATTTAAAGTCACTTACGCAGCCCAACAGCGACTGACAAAGCCTGTTTGCGGTGAAGCTGTTGGGTTGGTCAACGATTACGGTGATTCTTTTGGTTTACTAAAAGGCGACAAACCCATCAGTTTAGAAGCTTTCAAAATGCCTGCACTGGTCAAAACTGGAAATAACCCGAATTTACCTTATTTAACAACGGGTTCGGCTCCGTCCGCTGTGAACTACCCGATCTCAGTCGAAGGTAAAAAACTTTTCACAACTCGAATATCAAGCCTGACTGACCAGCAATTAACCGATATTTTTACTTTGGCAAAAATTGATCGCGTCAGTGTGTCTAAAACAGGATCTGCCACCGTGCAAAACTGGATTGATGCAATCAAAGAAAAAATTCGACAGATTGAACTGATGTAAGTGGGATTCTTTGTCACATGCTCGACGAAGAAGTCCACAAACTTTTCTAAATAATTCGTTTTAAACTCCAAGGAAGCTCTGAATTGCACTTCAGAGCAAAAACATCATTTTCATTCTGGCTTTGCAGTTGCAATTCTTAAACTCCAAGTGCTCATCGCGACCTCAACAACAGCCCACTTCAAAGGAGTTTCTATGAATTCGACTACAGACCAGAACAAAACCGATACAGATAAGAACAAAAAATCACAAAGTGTTCCAGAAAAACGAACTGATCAAAAAGGAAATCAACCGACAAAACAAGGTCAAACAACAGGTCGGTCCAATCAAATTAACTCAAATAGTTCTCCCGATAAAACATCTGAAGAAAAGTTTAATTCGCAAGATGATGACGAAGATGGAATTAGCTCGAGATCACCGGTGATGAATCGAAATGAACAAATGATGAACAACGAACAACCAAATGAAATGGATAATTTATGAATTCAATGAAACATCAGTCTAAGAAAAAAAGTCCGGCTTTTAAACAAGGCAACAGTTCAGATAAAAAAGATGTCGATGCACAAAGACATCCCGAAGAACAAATCCCAAAGCCTTTTGAGGTCTCAAAAAAAGAACCCAAGAATGCAGTTGATAAATCAAGACATCATTAAATCATCGAGCTCAAAGACATTACATTTATCGATGTGATGTCATTGTTTTTGTTGCCTAAAAGAATGTCACATAAAGTGTTTAAATTCGTGAAGGTTTTGTGTTTATATACTTCGCATGAAACAAATGACGATCACAAACACCACGACGCCCAAAATAAAACCTGCCTCAAGTGAATTAGGTTTCGGAAAATATTTTAGCGATCACATGTTTCAATTAAATTACTCTGAAAAAGAAAACTGGCATGCGCCAAGGATAACCCCGTACGAGCCATTACTCATTGATCCATCAGCAACAGTTCTACATTACGGCCAGGCTTTGTTCGAAGGGATGAAGTGCTTTCGTCAAAAAAATAATAACTGCGTTTTATTTCGTCCTGAGTTTAATGCTCAACGTTTGCAAGCAGGTGCCGAGCGCCTGTGTATGCAAGCGCCCAGCGAAAAAGATATGCTGGATGGAATTCGTGCGTTGATCGAAGTTGATCGGGACTGGATTCCCCACGAGCGCGGATCTTCGCTTTATTTGCGCCCTACATTGATTGGAACTGAAGCTTTTTTGGGAGTCCGACCTTCAAGCGAGTACTTATTTTTCACGATTTGTTCTCCGGTTTCTTCGTACTACGCCGAAGGATCTGACCCGATTAGGATCTGGGTTGAAGACACTTATATTCGCGCAGCCCCAGGGGGATTAGGCGCAACCAAAGCCGGTGCAAACTATGCGGCAAGCCTAAAGGCCGCACTTATCGCACGCAAAAAAGGTTTTGCTCAAGTTCTTTGGCAAAATGTAACCCATCAATCCATCGAAGAGGTCGGAACGATGAACGTTTTTTTTGTATTCGAAAATGAAATTGTCACACCAGAGCTAAATGGATCTATTTTAGCTGGCGGCGTTCGTGACAGCGTGATCACTCTTCTTAAGCACTTTAAGCTACCGATTGTTGAGCGCGAACTTTCGATGAAAGAAGTGATCGAAGCTCACCAAAATAAAAAATTGAAAGAAGTTTTTGGAACAGGGACAGCTGCAGTTATTTCACCGGTGGGTGAACTGACATCCAACACTTTTAAAATGACAATTAATCAAGGCCTACGCGGACCTATCGCAACACGCCTTTATAACGAGATCACAGCGATCCAATACGGCGAAAAAGAAGATTTGTTTAATTGGTTACAAAAAGTTTAGAAACTGGCCCCTTTAATTGCGGCTCAAGTTCAAGATTTAAGCTGTAAGTTATGGTGAAGTGCTACCAAGGCCAGATGAAGTGATAAGCGTTCTGGTTTTTTTGTTGTGCACCAAGTTCTTCGAATCAATCGATTGGCTCGTGCTCGAAGAGTTGCGCACGTGTGATTTAAATCAAAGAGTGGATCAAATCCAATTTTCTTCAATTCTCCTTGTCCGACAAGACTTCCTTGACGACCTTTGTAGGTTTTATGAATTGATTCAGGAAAAAATTGTTTAACATCATTTAAATAATGCGGATTTTCATCTGACTTAACTGTACAGGGTTTAATGACATAATTCTTGATTCGATCAAACAGCTTCTGCCGACCTTGAGGTCTTAAATCTTTTCTGGGTCCATACTTTTTCAGAGCTATTCGGGTTAAATGTCCTTTAGCTGGCATCTGAGAAACCTCAAAACCAAGAATGCGCCTTGATTTTTCTTCAACAGCTAAAGTGACTGATAGAGGTTTACATTTTGTGTGTTCAAAGGTTTCTAAATCATCAAACTGCAGAGTTCTGACAAGAGCTTTTTTTTGATTGAATGAGTTTAGTTTTTCATGAGCAATTACGGCCATAAAAATAAATTTTCGTACAAAAGTCTTTCGATTGATTTTTAAAATCTTATGACCTTCACGTTGAGAGACTCCGGAAACCAGCAGACGACTGACTTGATGATTGATATGTCGTTTTTTTTGCCAATAAGCTTTTGAACAAGTCGCCACCGAGAAATGTTTGGAGCAAATTGAACAACGGAAGCGCTGCACTCGTTTACGGTCAGATCGACGGTAAAAAGATCCATTTCGTTTAAAGTGCAGGATCCGAGGTTGGGATGAGTACATCGTAAGTTCATGATTTTGTGGGCATTTGATTTTCATGAAAACGCATCATCGCAAACTTAAAGCCAGTCAGAACTGAGATAAATAAAGCTTAACTTTGAAAACAAAGCCGCAATTAAAGGGGCCAGTTTCAAATTTTTTGAAATCTCTGTTTGGAACATCTCGATTTCAAACGTCGAGATTAAAACATTCAACTGCGCACTAGTTCTACTCTTAAATAGTTTTAAATCGATCACCTTGTTCCATCAGCTCTTTTGGATTTGTCGTGACTGTATCTTATGCGCCAACGACCGAAACAAAAGCACCTGTTCGAATGTATATGGAGCTTTGGGAAGGAAATACCTTGATCGAAAAAAGTTCTGAAATCGCATTTTTAATTAATTCAGGAATCCAACTCGGAGGACTAAATTTAAAATCACTTCGTTACATCACTCCGACATCGAACACCCATGTTAAGTTTTACGGTCACACCGGAGCCATTGGCACTTTTAATTGGCCCTTGATATCTAAAATCACACCAAAATACGGAGTTGGCACCGAGTCCGCTGTCGTGCAAGCAGCTCCGACGAAGCCGACTTTTCTTCAATTTACTTATGCGGCGGCAACAAAAACGTATTCAGTTCAATTGCAATCGACTAGCCGAACAAGTTTGATTTACATGGACCCTTTAGAATCTTCAGGCTTCCTAGCCTCACAAAAGCGAATTAATATCGATGTGAATATGACAACTTATGTACGAACGGCTTCTTACACCACATTAAGTACAACACTTTATCCCGTAAACAATACATCCGGTAATGGGGCGATCTCGAATTTTACTTTTAAATATCCAAGCTTTGGCTTTTACAGCAGCGAATTTGCGACGAAAGATTACGAAGGGAAGCAAAGTAGTTTCGTTAATAAACACATCAAAGAGAACGCTTACCGAGCCCCCACTGCCGTTTTAGCAACAAATGATCCACTGTTAAAAAAAGTTTCTTTTTCGTGGGTTACTCCCACACAACACGCTGATGGAACGGCTCTTGATCCCGTACTTTTCAAAGGCTATTTAATCTACCTTCGAAATTTTACAACCAAAGCCACAGTTTACGCTTACAAAACTTTAGGTTACACAACAAACACTTACGTTACCCCAAATTCGCCTGCAGCGGGTAACTATGATGTTCTTGTCTGTGGCTGGTCGACAAGCTTGGCCGAAGGCACTTGTGCTGTCACAGGTCAGCTGACAGTGAACTAAAGAAAAAAATCATATATACTTAATGGTCGACTCATATAATCAAATTTTTTATTGATAAGGTCTGGTACAACTTGCCATTGACCTTTTAATTGCTCAAGAATTTTTCCGTTTGCACTCAGTCCAACTTCTAATTGATTTAAATGCACGATATTTAAAAAAACTAATTTGCAATTTTTAAGTTCTTTAAATTGAATTTCTTTTTGATCATTCAAGCTGGCTTCAAAAACTTTTTGATCTTCTGTTTGAATATAGAGATTGTTTTTTTCTCCATCACACAGTGATGGATTTAAAAAACCTTGAGCTTTCTTAAATGGAGTTTTTATCTGAACTTCTTTATCAAACTGTTTAGTTTGATAATTAAAACGAAGTGACAATGACAATATTTCGGGTTGAATCATTCCGAAACTGTAGTCTCCATAATAAATATCCTGAATCAAAGGACGATTTTGAAAAGCGTTATTATTGTAATCATTTGCAATCGCACCATTCGGCGCTGTTAGCCCATCGTAAGGATTCCAACCCGTAAACACCCGATGATTTTCAGAATATAGATTAAAGGTCCCATTTGTCTGCGAAAATATTTTTTGATTTTGAATATTAAAAATTGTTTTAAACTGTTTTGATGAATTAAATGTGCTTAAGTTTCCGTCGACGTCTTTTAAAATAACCATCGAAGAGTTTGAAATTTTTGGCACTTCATTAAAATTATTTAAAATTGAATACATCGCGGCCGCGCGAACATAGGCTTTCATGGAAGGATGAATGTTTTTACCAAATCGAGCCAATAAAGCCGGATACTCAGCGTTGTAAAAGTAAGCGGCTTCTTTTTCTTTAAACTCATCACAAGATGCGGGTTTACCGCGACCCGAACCTTGCGTGCATGTCACGTGGTCAAGATCATCGGGATCAAGATGTTTTGCTTCGTGTAAAGCCGAAACAGCGTAAAAATAAGCAGTTAAACTCAATTTAGGCGCAAGACAAACGAAAAATGTTTTTTGAATTGTTCGATTCACGTAAGCCGCTGTCGTTAGGCTTTGGCAGTTACCTAAATAAGTGAAGCGAATGTTTTGAACTCTTTGACGTAAAAACGCATAAGGTGTTTGGGTTGAATTTAAAGTATTTAAAAAAAATTCGTCTTTACTTTTATAAGATCTGTTGTACTGGGCTTTTTTCAAGTAAGCTAAAGCCCGAATAAATTTATTCGGAATACTCGTTAGATCGCAATTATTGATTTGGATTTCACGGTCAGAATCTTCCAAACTAAATTTGAAATCAGATTGAATTTCTTTAATCATTTCTTCACTTGTACAGTTTTTTACCTCGAGAAATGAGGCTACAGGGTCTTCGGCACAAACAATCGAACCTAAACTTAACAAGATCGCACCAATAAAAATTTGAATTTTCATAATTTAAATCCTTCTACAAGCTGGTGATCAATAAATTCTTTTAGAAGGGGACGTCTGCTTTTTTCGCCCAATGCCACAAGCCGGTAAAGACCATTTAAATAGTTATTTGCTAACTTGTAATCTTTAAGTTGATCAAGCTTTAACTGCCCTCCTGAATTAAAAATATTTTCTTCAACGCTTTCAATCGCCATCGAGCGCAAATTCACTTCAAATTCTTGGTGCATCAAAATAGTTGAATGAGCTTTTGCTTTCACGTGAAGTAATGGACTGTCACTAAAAAAAATATCTTGAAGCTGACGATGAGCTTGCGAACCCGCAGATTTTAAATAATAGACAGCAACTAATCTTTCATCTTGATTGAATGATTCATCGATTGCAATAACGCGCAACTGATCAAGCTGATCTACACTGAATTGGTTAACTTGAGACCGAATACGATCTTGAAAAAAATTTGAATTTTGATCAAAATCATAAAGATGCGCGGCTTCTTTTTTTAACAAAAATTGAATAGGATCATCATCTAAAGCCAAAGCAGCTGTGTTCGACAATTTTTTCTCGGTCGTTTTAGAAAGAATCGACTGAGGCGATTCTTGAGGCTTCGTGTTGTCAATTTGCTTGACAGTGCTGACACTTTTTGTGGTCTTAAGTTGTTTGACTGTATGAACAGATAGCTTGTGTTCGATCAAGACGATCATAAGAGCTAGGCTGATAAAAAAAGTTGTTTTGTTCAGTTTCAATTCATACCTCAAATAATGATCTTTTATGATCCTCAAGGTATTTGCAATTATATCGCCAAATCGAAAGCTCTCGATTAAAAAAAATTGAACTTTAATAATGCGGGGGTTTTTCACCTGCGGGTCGAATATCATCACTTGTTTGAAGTTGTTGCTCTAAAAATTTTAGTTTTTTATTCAGTAAATCAATAGTCTCTTGCTGTTTGTAAAGCACTTCATGAAGTTCCTCTAAAAGAACTTCATGATGAGATATTTGAGTTTCGATGTTAATAAAACGATCTTCATTCATGATCTGATCCAAAAAAGATTAATTGTTGATTTTGATATAGACAGTTGTGCTTTCGGCATCGGTCAAAGTCATTTTATTTTCTTTGAAGATGATGTCAGATACTTTTCCGTTAATCGTAATTTGGCCTCCACCGTTTGCAAAGCGATCGACTTTGTACTCCAGATCTTGAGCTTGTTCTGCGTGCGGCTCGCCAATGCAATCGGCTGAGGGGTAAACATTTAAAACGACGGCAACACGACCTTGCCCCTTGATCGCCACAACTTGGCGAGCCGTCTGATTATTTTGGTAAGTATAGCATTGCTCAGTGACCCAGTTTCCGCCAGCCACGGAATCAAAATCATTTACATTTCCAGGATTTGTTCCAGGTGTCTGATGAGCTTCCTTAACGCGAAAGTAGCGAACTGTTCCTTGATTCGAAGTGATTTCAAGATTGTCGCCTTGAACAACAACATTCACTTGAGCTTTTTGACCATCGGCAAAAGTTAAAGTCACCGGAGTCGACCCATTCGCAGCCGTCGCGGCCGTGTAAGTGAAATTTTCTGGAGTGGCTTGCTGGGCGATTGCGCGCGTGCAGGCATCATCTTGAAATGGGTTGATCGTTCTTGTTCCAGAACCATTTGCATTCACATTTAAATCTTCTACAAAAAAGCCATTTTGATTATGAGCACATTCTGAAAGCCAATGACCCGCGATGCTTTGACCAAACTGAGTCACAACTCCACCACCCGGCCCTGGTTTTGAATCCGAGTTGCCTGAAGAACAGCCTGTCAGTGCTAAACCCATTAAAATTGAAATGATGATTTTTTTCATTTGAAAGTCTCCTGTAGCTTCAGAGCTAACAAATAAAGACTAAGGACTCAATTAAATTCGTTTTTTTAAAAGTTACAGTTGTGTTTTTGGTGGATTTACATTTTATCTTTTATTCAACAGTCGCGAAGCTTCTTCAGCTAAAAAATTGGTTTCTTCTTTATCGCAACTCAGCTGGCTGACAACAAGCAGTCTGTGTTCGCCGATATCTTTAAATACTTTAGGGGGAATAAGTTCAAACAAATCATTGCTTCTTGTCGCGACTCGATGAGGTAAAATAGAAACAATTGAACCGGCCACAGCTGAAGCTCGAAGTGTCTCAAAACTTTCACTCAAAATAAAAGGCTTCAAAGTCCCAAGCTGTTTTAAAAATTTTGTGTAATACCTTGGTAGCCCATCTTTCGATGGAGAAAGTGAACCAAATCCAAATTTTTCAAGAGCTTGCCAACCCAACTGTGCAATCGGATGTTTAGGCGAAACATAAAGTCCTAATCGATCTTTATAAACTTCTTTCATATAAAAACGATCCAGATCATCGACGTCTGTAATCAGGGCCGAGCAAAGTCACCTTTTCTAACCATCGTTAAAAGTTGGCTTGTTCGCGCGACTCGAAGACCTAATCGTGCTTTTGGAAGTTTTTCTCTGAAAGCATGAATAAGTCCTGGTAAAATATCGATGGCCACACTTTCATAGGTTCCAAAGTTGAGCCAAGAAATTTCTGGAATAGGATAAGCATTCATATCTTTCAAGCGGTCAAAAGCTTCGAACGCTGGCCTAACGATATTTAAAATTGCATATGCTTCTTGGGTCGGCGTTATCGACCCACGATTACGAATGAGAAGAGGCTTTTTAAAGGTCTCTTCCAAAGAACTCAGCGTTTGTGAAATGGCACTCGGAGATACTTTCGCTTGCAGAGCGGCTTTCTTAAGACTTCCCGTCTGAATAATAAGATCCAGTATCCAGAGTTTTTTAATTTGATCGACGTTCAGGTCTCTTGACATGAACCAAGTGTACGATAATTTAGGATTAAAACCAGTATTTAACAACACCCGCTAAAGAAAATGTATCCACTTCATTATCGCCAACGATCGCATAACGTGAGCTCAGGCCCAGCGAAACGATTTCTTGCTCGATGAGATTCATCGGAATATCAAATCCAACGATTGGAGCCACAGCCAAAGAAGTTCCGTTGGTTTTAAAAACTGAACCGAAGCCAACACCAGCATAACTATTTTTGATGATCATCATATCACCACCTAAGTTGTATGTTCCTTTAATCCATAAGGTATCACGATTGTTTGTTTCAGCTCCGTCGTTGATCCGCGAGTGATTAAACTCTGCAGATAGGCCGTAGGGAATGTAAGGTTGATAGCCCACATCAATACCCAACTCTGAAGACGTATCGCCACTGCCTTCAGGTTGAGCCACACCGACTAAAAGTGCGACGTGTGGACGTAATTCAGATGCATTTTCAGTAGCGCGAGGTTTTGTTAGAACCGATTTTCCATTTTGTGCGGCATGAAGATTTGATGCAAAACCGATCGTAAGTGCCATAAAGCTGATCATCATAACTTTTTTCATTTTGTTTCCTTTGATATTTTTAAAATATATTTTTCTATTTAACTGTTAGTTGCAAAATAAAGCCCAGCTTTTTGAAAAAGAATAAGGTCAATAGACCGAATGAAACACAACAACGATCATCAATTCCAAAATGATGTGTAAATTATGGACTCAGTTAAATTTAATGGGATTTTTTTTCGCGTGATAAGATCTATTCGCATTTGTAATTTTTTAAATTATTTTTAAAGTGATATAACGTGTGACCGTGATCGTAGCCTGCGCTTTCGTAAACACGAACAATCTGCGCACACATCTTTCGCCCTTCTTTGAGTTTTTTATCTAACTCTACTTTTTGTAGAGTGCTCGCGTCGGCGTATTCGGTTTCAAGCTTTCCAAGTTTTTGAATTTGATTGTTAAATCGATCGACCAAAAATTCACCTTCATCACCGTATTTGTAACCTTGTGCTTTCGCTTGCGCCGTAATCAGTTTATCGACTTCGGCTTTTTCAGCCTTTGTTGGATCTGCCTTCGGCTTAAAATCAGCGAAGAATTGCTGAACATCCTTCGTAGAGTTTCGTGCTTCTGCAGATACGGCTGGCGCCATTTTATTGCTTGTTATTTTTGCCACTTCAGCTTCGCTCAGTCCAGAGTCTCGCAAAGCTTGCACGGCGCTGTCGTTGCCTTTAGTCCAATAATTTCCATAGGCAGCCGCTTGCTCATCCGTAACATCTTTACGGCCAAAGGCCTCTTGAGCTACTTTTCGTGCGTGCTCGACACCTCTGCGCGCGTCTGGATTATTCAGAATTTGAGCCACATCTTCATTGATCACACGAGGTGGGTTTCCAACAAGACCTCGGTTAATAAAATAATCGGCTTCAGTTTCGGTAAATTTTCCCTCAGACATCAGAATTCTTTTTTTCTCGCGTAGATCGTCACCTGTGTAATTTCCGTAACCTTTGTCAGCATAATCGTGGGATTTTTTGATGGCCTTTGTTTCAACATCAGTAAAATCTTTGGATCGATGCAGTTCTTGTTGTGCGAGCGCCAATTTTTCAGTCTCGCTAAGCGTTGCAATTTCTCGTGTTGCTTTTTCGATTCGCTCTTCGCGGGTAAGCGCTTGCAGAGCAGCTAAAGACTGCTGTACTTTTTCAGTTTGAACACCTAATTTTGCTGCAAGATTAGCCGCGCGAATTTCGCCTAGACCAGGAATGGCGAACGCTGCAATTGTGGCGGCCATTTCGCAACGTATAGCCCAGACTTCTTCAGGTTTATAGCACTGAAGACTCAGGTTAAAATCTTGGGCCATTTGATCAACCATTTGACTGAGGGACTTACTGGACTTCAGAGTTTTATTTTCGAAGCTTTCAAACTCAAGATCAGCCGGTGTGAGCTTTTGCCCACTTTTTTTCTTATCAAGAAGCTGATCATGCAGCTTAGAAATTTGAGCTTCTTTTTGACTGGACATGGTTTTATTTAAGTCAGAGCACGAAATATTCTTTAACTTATCTTCAGAGAAAACCAAGTATCTTAATTGTATGGGTAAACCCATATTGTTTGCGTTGACTAATGCAAGCTTCTGACTTGTCGAAACATCGCAGGCATCGGCTTTTTTCCACGCGTCTGGTAAATAGTAGATCCAATCAGCCACAGCTTGAACGCTGCCTGCCGCTAGTTTGTAAAGATCTGCAACGGGCTCAATAATAGCGCCACCCGCGCAGGCCATCGCTTCGTCTGCGATGAAGCTTCCATTGATTCTTCTGTAGAGTTCTTTGTCAGAACAACTTCTTAATTTATTTTGATTGTCTGCAGCTAAAGTTGAAGAAAATTTTTTACATTCTTTTGAGTCTCGCACAGCGATACAAGAAATGCGAAGTTGATCTAAAGTGCCGTCAGCGATCGAAGTTTTTTTTAAACAGTTCCGATCAATATAAACACCAGCCGCCTGAACTTGAACAAAAGAAAATAGAAAAACCAAAAATACGAATCGCATCTAATCATATTAAATGGATTCTAAAAGATATAAACGAATTAAATTTTTCAAGCCTTTAGTCTGAAGCTGACAACAGCAAATCTTATTGAATGATTAAGTTGTCCCAAACTTGTTTTTCGGTGCGATAGCCTTCGTGTCCCGAGTCCATAAAGTGAGTGTAATTTAAAAGGCTTCCTACCAAACTAAGCTCTTCTGGAAATGACTCTTTTGGAACAAAAGCATCTTTTTCACCCGAGTATAGATAAAACTTCAAAGGAGTCAGACGTAACAGACCGCTTTTAAATTTTTCTAAAGTTAAAATATCGGTGGTCTCTTTTAAAACACTTTTTATTTTTTGTAATCGAGTCGATACATTTTTGGCTTGGATTTCGGGCATGCACTCGTTCATCAACAACTGGTCTTCAGATATATTCTGGGCCTGAAGTTTGGCATAAACGATTTTGCAGTTGTCATAAGTCGAATTTGCAATGTTACGATCGTAGTAACCAATCACTGACAGGGCATAGCCCGACGGCGCTTCTTGCTGGTCAAAATAATCACGGATTGCATTTTTTAAATTTTCATCGTTGACCACTAAAGTTCCTTTAACCGTATCGGTTAGCACGATTGAATTTAAAATATTGTGCAAACGCACCCAACGATTTGAAAATCCCAAAAAGATCACCATCGAACCCAAAAAATCATGACCGCAGAATTTTCCGATGTATTGAGTCTCAAAACATTTATTTGCAGCTAAATTATCTTTTAAAAATTTAAGTTTAGCTTGATCATCGGGGTAAACATCCAGATACATTTTTAAAACGCGGTGCTGCGAAAAAATACGTTTAGTCAATCGATCCATGGGGTCGGCATTAATTGTATTTGCATGAGCATAAGCGGCCTCGACCGACTCAGGAAACAAACTCACATAACGATGAACGACAAAGGCTCCGTAACTTTGTCCAAATATTTTCCATTTGCGATCGCCAATTAATTTATGACGAATGGCCTCAGAATCGTAAACGATTCCCGTCGAACCATACCATCGTGATCGCAAAATATTTTCGTCTGTTTTCTCGTAAGGATAACCCGACGAGCAACCCGTGCCCCGTTGATCCATGTAGATAAAAGATATTTTTCCTGATAGACCAAAATCAGACATCTGTTTTTCGAAAGACGTGTGCGTTCCGTGACTGTCTGAGCCTGGTCCTCCATTGTAAAAAATAACGACATTGTTCGTTAATATTTTAGGACCATAGTAAAAGACTTGAATTTTAGGACTGTTCAAATCAAATGGATTTTCAGGAACATAAATCCAGTCATGAAAATAATTTTCGGGTAAAGCTTTAATAAATTCTTTGCAATCACCAGGGCTTCCTGAAAATTCACTGGGCTCGACCTGAGACGAAGATTTTGGCGGGGTATCAGAGCCACCCGACCCAGAACATCCCGAAAAATAAATTGAAGCGACTAAAATTAAAATAGAAAAGGTTGTTTTTTGCAAAGACATCGGACCCCCAGATTTTTGCTAACCTAGAGCTAGGGATCATAAAAGTCGATTGATCATTTGAACCGCGTTAAAATAATGTATTAATTTCAAACTTGTCTAAAATCAATACAACTCGTTATCCACGTTGAGCAAATCTAAGGTTGCACAACAATATTCTGATCCAGCGTGACGGCTGTTTGAGCCAACAAGCGGCCATTCATCGAGGCTCCCGTTTTAAGTATGATCGAAGTTTGCGAAAGCAAAATTCCTTCGAAGTGCGACGTTGTGCCAAGCTCTGCAGCGCCAAATGTTTGCCAGAAAATATTTTTGGCTAAAGCGCCTCCCAGTAAAACAATTCTTGTTCCCGAAGCCATTTTAAAATTTCCAGCGATTTCAAAGATCCAAACGTCATTTGGCCCACCTGATAAGTAAAGATTTGTTGAAATCAAAACTCCAGTGCTCCATTTGTAAGTACCTGCTGGCAAATTTATCCCGCCAATGGCTCCGGCTCCTAATTCTGTTTGGTCAGGGGCGCGTCCTGCCGCATCTGTGTAAGCTGTTCCCATGTTGGCAACAGCCGTTGTCATATTCGCCGGTGTCGGCGGATTGTAATCAGAGGCAAATACTTGACCTGTGACTTGGTTCGAAGTTGTAAAAGTCGAAGGCGGTGACGAAAGAGAAAAGCCCGTGATAAAGCTCGCCCCTTCTAACCCCCTATATATTGCGGACACCAAATTCTGAGAAATATGGTATAACAAAATAACTTAGGAGTGTTTTATGTCGAAGAAGTTTTCAGCGGAA
>JAYTPD010000016.1:0-101722 GCA_043747435.1 Bdellovibrio sp.
CATTAAGTTCTTTGCTTAATCAAAACGGAGTTTCGAATTTAAGTTTTACGCTGACGGATGGAAGTTTGACGGATGTAAAGAATTTCACGTTCACAGTCAATGCAGTGAATGATGCTCCGGTGCTGTCGGCGATTGGTAATCAAACGACGAATGAAGACACGCCTCTTGTTGTGAACTTTACGATCAACGATGTGGATAGTGCGCTGACGTGTGCGGCTTCAGTATCTGCGACATCGTCGAATGCAGCGCTGTTGCCTGTGGGAAGTATCGTCTTTGGTGGAACGGCTCCGAATTGTACTGCAACGTTAAGTCCTTTGCTTAATCAAAATGGAGTTTCGAATTTAAGTTTTACCGTAACCGATGGAAGTTTGACGGATGTAAAGAATTTCACGTTCACAGTCAATGCGGTGAATGATTCTCCGGTGATGAGTGCGATTGGAAATCAAACGACTAATGAAGATACTCCGCTTGTAGTGAACTTCACGATTAACGATGTAGATAGCGCTCTGACGTGTGCGGCTTCAGTTACAGCCACATCTTCGAATATTGCATTGATTCCTGTTGCGAATATTGTGTTCGGCGGAACAGCGCCAAATTGCACTGCGACGCTAAGCCCGCTCTTGAGCCAAAATGGCGTTTCAAATCTAAGTTTTACTTTGTCTGATGGAAGTTTGACAGACGTAAAGAATTTCACGTTCACAGTGAACGCGGTTAACAATACACCTGTGTTGTCGGCGATTGGGAATCAAACGACGAATGAAGATACTCCGCTGGTTGTTAATTTTACGATCAATGATGTGGATAGCACACTTGATTGTATTAGTTCGATGAGTACCACTTCGTCTAACTTAACTTTGTTGCCATTAGCAAATATTGTTTTTAGCGGAACGGCGCCAAATTGTGCGGCTACTTTGACTTCTCCTTTAGATAAAAATGGAATTTCAAGTTTAAGTTTTACGGTGACCGATGGATTCACCACAGACACTAAGAATTTCACTTTCACAGTGACAGCGGTGAACGATGCTCCGTTGATGTCGGCGATTGGTAATCAGACGACGAATGAAGACACTCCGCTTGTTGTGAACTTCACGATTAACGATGTGGATAGTACGCTGACTTGCGCAACTTCAGTTTCAGCAACGTCATCGAATGCAGCGCTATTGCCTGTGGGAAGTATCGTCTTTGGTGGAACAGCGCCAAATTGCACGGCGACATTAAGTTCTTTGCTTAATCAAAACGGAGTTTCGAATTTAAGTTTTACACTGACTGATGGAAGTTTGACGGATGTGAAGAATTTTACATTCACAGTAAACCCAGTGAACGATGCTCCGGTGATGTCGGCCATTGGAAATCAAACAACAAGTGAAGACACTCCGCTTGTTGTGAACTTCACGATTAACGATGTGGATAGTACGCTGACTTGCGCAACTTCAGTTTCAGCAACGTCATCGAATGCAGCTCTGTTGCCTGTGGGAAGTATCGTGTTCGGCGGAACGGCTCCTAATTGCACGGCGACATTAAGTTCATTGCTGAATCAAAACGGAGTTTCGAATTTAAGTTTTACGGTGACGGATGGAAGTTTGAGCGATGTGAAAAATTTCACATTCACAGTGACAGCCGTGAACGATGCTCCGGTGCTGTCGGCGATCGGAAATCAACCGCCGAATGAAGACACACCGCTTGTTGTGAACTTTACGATTAGCGATGTCGACAGCACTTTAATTTGTTCATCGGCAAATCTGTCGATCACATCATCTAACACGACATTATTACCGATTGCGAATGTGGTTTATGGCGGAACAGTTCCGAATTGCACGGCGACTATTTCGCCGGCTAGTAATCAAAATGGATTAACAAATCTGACGTTAACATTAAGTGATAATGGAACACCGAATTTACAGGATTCAACATCATTTTCATTGACTGTAACCGCTTTGAACGATGCTCCGGTGATGTCGGCGATAGGAAATCAAACAACGAATGAAGACACACCACTTGTTGTGAATTTTACGATTAACGATGTCGATAGTGCGCTGACGTGTGCGGGATCAGTTTCTGCGACATCGTCGAATGCAGCGTTGCTGCCAGTAGGAAGCATCGTGTTCGGCGGAGCGGCTCCGAATTGTACGGCGACATTAAGTTCTTTGCTTAATCAAAACGGAGTTTCGAATTTAAGTTTTACGGTGACGGATGGAAGTTTGAGCGATGTGAAAAATTTCACATTCACAGTGACTGCCGTGAACGATGCACCAGTGCTTTCAGCGATTGGCAATCAAACGACGAACGAAGATAATGCGGTAGCTGTGAATTTCACAATCAATGATATCGACAGCGCCTTAGTTTGCTCTTCCGCAAATCTTTCTGTAACATCTTCGAATACGACTTTGCTTCCCGTTGCGAATGTAGTTTACAGCGGAACAGCGCCGAATTGCACGGCGACACTCACTCCAGCGGCAGACCAAAATGGAATAACAAATTTAACACTGACAGTCAGTGATAACGGAGCACCGAATTTACAAGATTCAAAATCATTCACATTAACTGTTAACGCCGTGAACGATGCGCCGATTCAATCAACGATCACGAATAAAATGACAAATGAAGATACTCCACTGGTTGTGAATTTCACAATCAGTGATGTGGATAACACTTTAAACTGCGCAACTTCAATGACAGCCAGTTCAAGCAGCGCGACTTTAATACCAGCTACGAATATTGTTTTTGGTGGAACAGCACCAAATTGCACGGCGACATTGACTCCACTTTTGGATCAAAACGGTTCTGCGAATTTAACTTTTAGAGTTAGCGACGGTGTTTTATTTAATGATCAAACCTTTACTTTAACGGTAAATGCCGTGAACGATGCTCCGGTTATTTCAGCGATCACAAATCAATCGGTGAACGAGGATTCAGCGCTCATTGTGAACTTCACGATTAACGATGTGGACAGCGCACTTAATTGCGCCACTTCAATGAGCTCCACTTCGTCGAATGTGTCTTTAATTCCCGTGGTCAATATTGTTTACACTGGAACAGCACCAAATTGCACGGCAACTTTAACTCCGCTAACAAATCAAAATGGAATTTCAAATTTAAGTTTTATAGTCTCAGACGGTTCGCTGACGGCGACCTCTAATTTTACATTCACAGTGAATTCGGTGGATGATCCTCCAGTGCTTTCAGTTATCGCCGATCAAACCACGAACGAAGACACGCCGATCTCGGTTAACTTTACAATCACCGATATTGATAACACTTTAAATTGCACCACTTCTATGAGCGCGACTTCGTCGAACTTGGCCCTCATTCCTGTCGCAAATATTGTTTTCAGTGGAACAGCGCCGAATTGCACGGCGACGCTAACTCCGGCTCTGAATCAAAACGGAGTTTCGAATTTAAGTTTGACTGTTTCAGACGGAACTTTGACAGATGTAAAGAATTTTGTTTTTACAGTGAATCCGATCAACGATTCACCTGTGATTTCAACCATCGGA
Source organism: Bdellovibrio sp. (assembly GCA_043747435.1). Taxonomy (GTDB): domain Bacteria; phylum Bdellovibrionota; class Bdellovibrionia; order Bdellovibrionales; family Bdellovibrionaceae; genus Pseudobdellovibrio. The sequence continues at coordinate 3,495 of JAYTPD010000016.1, forward strand.
GATCAAACCACAAACGAAGATGCACCGATCACGGTTAATTTTACAATCACGGATCCTGATAGCATTTTGAATTGCAACACTTCAATGAGCGCGACTTCGACGAACCCGGCTTTGCTTCCTGTCGGAAATATTTCCTTCGGCGGAACAGCGCCGAATTGCACAGCGACATTGACTCCGATCGCAAATGCAAATGGAGATACGGATCTTGTTTTCACAGTGACCGATGGCTCGTTAACAGCATCGTCCGCATTTAATCTTTTAGTTAATCCAGTCAACGATCCACCAACGATCGCGGCCGTCACAAATAAAACAACGCCCGAAGATACGCCCATTAATATCAACGTGACGATTAACGACGTGGATGACACTTTATCTTGTGGTGGCTCAATCCTTGTGACTTCTTCAAACAGCGCAGTTTTACCTGCGGCTTCAAGCTACACATTCAGTGGAACTGTTCCGAACTGTGTCGTTACGGCAACTCCGGTGGCAAATAAATTTGGTAATTCAAGTGTGACTTTTTTTGTTCTTGATGGAGTCAATGTCGCCAGCCGAAGTTTTACCTTGTCAGTGACGTCAGTGAACGATGCCCCGGTGATGAGTGCGATTTTAGCTCAATCAACCAATGAGGATACAACCTCAAGTGCAATTCCGTTTACAATTACGGACGTCGATAACACTTTAACTTGCGCAGGTTCTGTTTCAGCAAGCTCAACGAACTTGGCTTTGATTCCGACAGCAAATATTGTGATTGCGGGCACAGCTCCGAATTGCACAGCGACGATCACACCAACTTCAAATGCAAACGGAGTCTCGAATATCACCTTAACAGCGACAGATGGAACTCTGACAGACAGCAAAACATTCACGATGACTGTCAATGCCGTGAACGATCCACCAACGCTTTCGGCGATTTCGAATGCAGCCACAATCATGAATACACCCGTTGCGGTTAATTTTACAGCTTTCGATATTGACGACACGCTTTTATGCTCGGCTGCTAATTTAACGTTAACAAGTTCAAACACAACTTTGCTGCCAAACGCAAATGTTGTGTGGACGGGAACGATTCCAAATTGCACAGCCACTTTAAGCCCCGCTACCGGAGAAATCGGAAATTCAAATATAACGATTACAGTGGCTGATCATTCGGCCGTGGCTCCAGCCAATCAAACCGCAAGCTCTTCCTTTTCGTTAACGGTCACCACGATTCTTACGACCTCTATGAATTCAGTTTATGTGACTTTGGGTAACACAGTGAACCTGAATGCCTACGGCGGTTCTGGAACTTACACTTGGTCTTTGGTTTCAGATCCCACAGGGGGCTCGATTGACGCCGTCACCGGAGACTACACCGCTGGAAATAGCAATGGTACAGCGACTGCTCGAGTGAACGATGGCTCTTCAAATGTGGATGTAACGATCTATGTCTACACGGCTTTATCAATGACGCCCACTTCAGTGAATTTAGCCTCAAGTAGCGCGCAGACATTTTCGGCTGCCGGCGGTTACGGCGCGCGCACGTTTGCGTTAGTCTCAGGAGGCGGCGCCATCAATTCAAGTACAGGGCTTTATACAGCGCCAGCAGGTTCGGGATCTGCAGTGATTCAAGTGTCTGACTTGGCCGTGCCAACGAACACTGTGACGGCTTCAATCGTTTATACAAATAGTTTATTGCTGACTCCGCAAACCTTAAATTTACCTGTGGGTTCAACAAATACTTTTTCAGCCGCGGCGGGTACACCAGGGTATACGTACTCGGTGGTTTCGGGTGCGGGGTCATTTACGGGAGCGGTCTTCACAGCGCCCAACACCACCGGAGCAAGCGTCGTGCAAGTCACTGATAGCGTTAGTTCAACGAGCAGTGCAAATATAACATTGATCAAACCCGTTCAACTTGTTGCGGGTGGAGCCCACGCTTGTGCGATTTATAATAATAACCAAGTTAAATGTTGGGGACTCAACACAAACGGACAACTTGGAATCGGTTCAACCAACAATATCGGCGATACAGCAGGCGAAGTGGGTGGAGCCAATAGCTTTATTAATTTAGATACAACTCGCACAGTTTCAAAATTATCAGCCGGCCTTTCTCACACATGCGCTTTATTCACAGACGGAGCTGTTAAATGCTGGGGTCTGAATTCAAGTGGTCAACTGGGTTATGGAGACACGGCTCAGCGGGGCGATTCCGCCGCGACAACTCCAAATAATTTAAGCGCCATTAACCTTGGCGCCGGAAAAACAGCCAAAGATATTTTAGCTGGAAATAATATGACGTGTGCTATTTTAAATGATGATTCAATCAAATGCTGGGGCCAAGCCGCCAATGGACTTTTAGGAAACGGCAACACCACCAACAATCAAACATCGCCGCCGGCTTCAGCGATCACTTTACCGGGCGGAAAAACAGCCGTGTCTTTTTCGGCATCGGCTTCGGGAACACATCTTTGCGCGCGATTAAATGATAACACTTTAGCGTGCTGGGGAGACAACACAAACGGGCAGTGCGGTGATAGCACAACAACTTCACCAAGAGCTTCTCCTGTTGCAGCGACTCAGTTTTCGGCCGTCTTAGATTACGCTGCTGGCCGCAGACACACGTGTGTGATCTTAAACGATGGCTCAAACACATTAAAGTGCGTGGGCTCGGGAACGAACGGAGCTTTAGGTCAAGGTAACACAACCAACAGCGCAATTGCAGTCATTGTTAGCACGAACATCACACCGGCTTCAATTGCTGCCGGTAACTCAAGTACTTGCGTCACCGACGCAGCTCGAACTACGACAAAGTGTTGGGGCTCTGCTGTGCAAGGATTTTTGCTGAACCAAAACGCTTCATCGCACAAGGGCGATCAAGCGAATGAAATGGCCGCAAATTTACTGGCGATGCCATTCGGAGAAAGCGCGCAAAGTTTTAGCGTCACAAAACTTGTGATCGGATCATCTTCGGGCTCGACGAACTTTGGCTGCCTGCTGACTTCAACGGATCGAATTAAATGCTGGGGGGGAGCAACTGGCGGAGTTTTACTGAACTCGTCAACCACTGCAAACTATGGCGACGACCCGGCTGAAACAGGAAATGCAAATTTACTTTATTTAAATCATTAGAAACTCGACTTGGTTTCTTGATTGAATCAGGTAATCTAAATCAGTGAAGATATTTATCATTTTATCACTCTTAACAATTTCAACTTTTGCTAAAGATGCCGATTTTAAAGGGCTTTCTTTTTTAGATCAAAATTTTAGGTTTGGTTTGGGTTTAAGTTACTCAAAACTTGAAGCCAATTCAGACGTCGGTAATTATTATTTACTGTCGCAATCAAACCCCCGCCTTGAGCTGGCTTATGACAGCGGCGTGTACGATCAGTTTCGACAAAGAATTGTCGGTTATTTTTTGCGTGAATTATTTCGTCCTGAAAATAATTCTTTGCGAGTTAAATCTAAAGAAGAGCAAAATAATTTTGGACTTTCTTGGCAACCCATGTGGGTTTCAGAAGGGCAGGGATTTTCTTACGGCTTAAAATTCGGCCTTAAGTCAGCCACGATTATTTCCGAAATCCCAAATATTTTCAGTGTCGACGGAGACATCACTACACGTTACTCGGCAGAGGGTGGCGCATGTTTTAATTGGTTTGGCCAAACTGTTTCTAAATTTCCACTAAGCCTAGGGCTTGAAGTTCTGTATTCGCAGGGCCTTCACGATAACTCGGTACTTAGTTATTACAATGGGTATATCTACCGATTTTCAATTGAATTTGATTTCAAAAAGAAATCTCTTTTTTCGGGTTGGAATTTAAAAGGATTCTACGGTTACGAAGATATTCAAAACAGCTACAGCCATTTCGTGGATAAAGAATTAGGTTTAACTTTAAATCGTATTTTTGTTTTTTAGTCTTTTCTCTTTTAAAATAAGACATCAAAACAAGTACATCAAAACCAAACTTGGAAAATCTTCGCGAATACTTTTTTGCACGGCTGTGTTGTCTGTGATGTCTGTTTTATATTTCATTTGTCGCGTCGAGTACTGTGCGCCCAAGTGAATTTGGTCTCCGACATGCTCCACAAAACCCAAATCAAGTTCAAAACCTTCGCCATTTGTCCAGCGTCCTAGTTTAGCCAGCACATCGTAAGTCACCAAAACAAATAAGCCCGATTCGGCGTAATAGCCTGCGCTGGGGCCGTATGATTGCCCTGCACTGGACTCAATCTCATTGCGTGATTCGATCAAGTAACGTCCACCAAACGTTGGCCCGCCTCGAACTAAGTAAAGTGCTTCAAAACTGATTTTATTATTGTAAGCGGCGTTTCCCGAAAAATCCGTCGTCTCAACAAGGGCCCCACTGACCTGAGCCATTATTGAATACATCCGCGGAGCCATACGGGCCTCCGCCGAAATACAGAAAACTAAATGGAATAAAAAAAACCAGCTTAGTCGGCCGCTGAGTTTACTTATTTTCGGCCGCACGTTTTTCAGCGTACTTCTTTGCCAAAGCATCTTGAATATTACGAGGCGCCTGCGAGTACTTCAAAAATTCCATCGAAAATTCACCTTTACCCTTGGTCGCAGATCGTAAATCTGTCGAGTAGCCGAACATCTCTGTTAAAGGAACTTCAGCTTCAATCGTAGCATTGCCTTCGATTGTTGTTGTTCCAGTGATCACGCCACGACGTTGATTGATTTGTCCAGTTGCGGGTCCTTGGTATTCTTCAGGAACAGTTGTTTCAAGCTTCATAATGGGCTCAAGAACAGTCGGTTTAGCTTTTTGATAGACTTCACGCATAGCTGCCATCGCTGCAATTTTGAAGGCCATGTAAGACGAATCGACATCATGGTATGAACCGTCTGATAAATGCACTTCAACGCCAACGATCGGAAATCCAATCATAGGCCCTTTCACACATTGCTCAGCAAATCCTTCTTCAACAGCTGGGATAAATTCTTTTGGAATACGTCCACCCACAACTTTATTGGCAAATAAAAATGTTTTACCATCTTCTTGAGGCGGTAAAGGTTGAATGCTTCCCGAGATTTTCGCGAATTGACCCGAACCACCTGTTTGCTTTTTGTGAGTGTAATCGTAATCAGCCGCTTGCAAAATCGTTTCGCGATAAGCCACTTGCGGCTGACCCACGATCACTTCGCAATTAAATTCACGCTTCATGCGCTCAACATAAATTTCTAAGTGAAGCTCGCCCATTCCTGAAATAATTGTTTCATTTGATTCGTCATCACGATGAACACGGAATGTAGGATCTTCTTTACGAAATTTTTGAAGTGCTTTTGTGAAGTTATTTGCGCCTTCTTTATTTTTAGGAGCAATCGCCAAACTAATAACCGAATCAGCGATATGCATCGACTGCATCGAAGCTTCGATTTTTTCGTCACAGAAAGTATCGCCCGAAGCGCAGTCCACGCCGAAGACCGCGACGATATCGCCCGCATAAGAAATTTCGATATCTTCCATTTTTGCCGAGTGCATTCGCACTAGACGTGGAACTTTTAAAGATTTCTTATTCGTCATGTTGATAATAAAATCACCTTTTTTGACCGTGCCTTGGTAAACGCGCATGTACGTCAATTGACCAAATTGAGTCTCTTGAAGTTTAAAAGCCAACATCACCAAAGGTTTATCGTTATTTGTTTCTAAAGGAAATTTTTCTTCATTTTTTGTTAAATCTAAAGCGTGTTCAATTTTTTCTGTTGGATTTGGTAAGTAGTAATTAACCGCATCTAACAAATGCTGAACGTTTTTATTTTTGAAAGCCGAACCACAAAATACTGGAACTAACTTCAAAGCAATAACACCCTTACGCATAGCCGCGCGCATTTCTTCCATCGTCGGCTCTTCTTCCATCAAGAATTTTTCAGCAATGCCATCATCAACGTCGGCTAATTTACCAATTAAAATTTGACGGTACTCTTTAGCTTGGGCCGCAAGATCTGCAGGGATTGGGATTTCTTTGATCGTTTCGCCGTCTTCGCCCTCGTTTTGGTAAGCTTTCATCGTGATCAAATCAACGATCCCAACGTGTTTATCTTCTAAACCAATTGGAATATTGGCCATGAATGCGTTTAAGCGTAATTTTTCAACCAATGCATCTTTCACGCGAAATGGATTTGCGCCTTGGCGATCTAATTTATTAATAAAAGCTAAGCGTGGAACGCTGTAACGTTTCATCTGACGATCCACTGTGATCGACTGCGATTGAACTCCTGAAACTCCGCAAAGTACTAAAATTGCACCATCAAGAACGCGCAGTGATCTTTCAACTTCAACCGTGAAATCCACGTGCCCCGGAGTATCAATTAAGTTTATTGTATGATCTTTCCACTGGACCTGAGTGGCTGCCGATTGGATTGTGATCCCTTTTTCGCGCTCAAGATCCATCGAATCCATCGTGGCTCCGACTCCGTCTTTTCCTTTAACTTCGTGAATTTCGTGAATGCGTCCACCGTAGAATAAAATACGCTCTGACAGCGTTGTTTTACCTGAATCGATGTGAGCCGAGATACCAATATTACGAACTTTCGTTATTTCCCAAGTCTTAGACATAATGAACCCTTCTTTATGCGTCTTTATTTTAAATGTATTTAAACAAGATTCTTTAGCTATCATCAAAATCTTTCAGTAGCAAAGACAGAATGAAAATCACTTCAAAAAAGAGAAAACTTATGAGGCTATTGTTTGAATTTTAAGCAGCCATAGTGTGCGTCCGAAAGCGTTTTTTTTTTTTTTGATCACATTGAGTTTTAGTAAGCCACTTGATTAACCCTAGACCCTTAATCCTCTGTTCTTAAGTACTGCATTTATCAAAATGCAGTTGATAATCATATTTTTGTTGGCAAAGTAAAATGATAGAGTCTTAAAAAAAAAGGGGTTTTGATGTTTCCAAATGAAACGCAGATTTTAGTTGTCGATGATATGTTCGCCATGAGGCTTCGCGTGATTAATCAGCTCAAGTCCATGGGCTTTATGAACATTGAACAAGCCGGTAACGGACAAGAAGCCTTTGAATTGCTTGAAAAAAAAAGAAGCGAAAATCTTCCTGTGCAACTGATTATTTCAGATTGGAATATGCCTGTTATGACCGGCATTGATTTCTTACAAAAAGTTCGCACTTCAGACACGTATGCAAAACTTCCCTTTGTGATGGTGACAGCCGAAGGTGAAAAACCCCAAGTGATCAAAGCCCTTAAAAGTGGAGTCACAGATTATTTGATCAAGCCTGTTGATAAAGAACTTTTGCATCAAAAATTAACGGGTGTTTGGACAAAAATTAATCCGAAGTGAAAGTGGGATCGATGTCTTTTGAAGTCAGTAAAATCAATAGTTGTGTTATTTTCAAAACCGAATCTTATGATCTTGGGCATCAGGATCATGCAAAAGCGTTGTTTGATGAACTTAAAAAAATGACTGATGCGCAATTAAAAGAAAATAAATGGATTGTTTTTGATCTGAACAAAACAAAAAGTTTGCATCCAAATATGATTCCGATGCTATGCCGTATTTCAAGTTACATTGAACAGTCTGGTCTTAAATTTGCCATCGTTGCTGAAAGTCGAATTTGCGAACTCATTTTAAAAAATGGGATCGAAAGAATGGTTTTGCCTTACACCTCTTTAGACGCATTTAATAAATTGAATGGCATTCATGAAAAAGAAAATGTGAAGACATTTTTAAACACGCTTCTAGACTCTGTCATGATGTCGATGAAAGTTTTGATCGAAACTGAAATCACAAAAACAACAGTGACAGTGGTCAAAGATATTTCAACGATACCTGTCATTCAAGCCGGCGCGATGGCCGGCATTTTATCAGCTTATTTTTCAGGAAATATCGTGATCGGTTTTACTTCAGACGTTTTCAAAAAAGTCATGTCCATTTTTTTGCAAATGGAAATCGAAGTCATGACGCCTGAAATTGCAGATGGTGCGGCTGAGCTTTTGAACGTCATCATCGGACAAACCAAAATTAAGCTGAATGAAAGAGGTTTTGATATTCGTCAAGTCATACCGAACGTCATCACCGGAGAAAAAATACTTATTTCTCCATCGGCCAAACAAACTTGCGTGTTGATTGCTTGTCAGACTAAAATCGGCGATTTTACTATTTTACTGACAACAAATGCGACTCATTGATACCTATAAGATGTGATCAATTTTGAAGACCATTTATTAAAGAATTTTAAATTTACTGAATTTCGGTTTCCACAAAAAGAAATTATTGAAAAGTGTTTAGACAAACAATCTTTGCTAGCTTTGATGCCGACGGGCGCTGGCAAATCTTTAACTTATCAATTTTTGGCAACACTTTGCACAGGCCAAGAGCTTGTCTTGGTTGTTTCGCCCTTGATTGCTTTGATGCAAGATCAAACAACAAAAGCTCTCGATCTTGGAATCGATGCAACTTGTATTAATTCATCTTTATCTGCCGAGCAAAAACATCATCGCATGCAAGAAGTTAGTCAGGGAAAATATCATTTAATTTTTGTTACGCCCGAGCGTTTCAGTAAAGTTGAATTCTGGCAGTGTTTGCAAAATCGTCAAGTTAGTTATTTTGTGGTGGATGAAGCGCATTGTATTTCGCTGTGGGGTCATGATTTTAGACCTGATTACACAAAGCTTCAGTCTTTTCGTCAAAAGTTAGAAAATCCGCCTTTGTTAGCCCTAACAGCCACCGCAACAACCGATGTGCAAAATGATATTGCGTCGCAGTTTGGACTTCAATTTCCAAAAGAACTTATTTTAGGTGGAATCGAAAGGCCTTACTTAGGTCTTTTTATTCACGAGTGCTATTCAGATGTCGAAAAAAATGAAAAATTACTTGAGCTGGTTCAAAACGAAAGCGGCGGAATTATTTATTTCTCGCTGATTCAAACGCTTGAGTCTGCGGCAAGGTTTTTATTTAAAGAAAAAATCCAGTTTCAAAAATATCATGGCGATTTACCCAGTGATATTCGGCGTAAAAATCAAAATCAATTTATTCAAGGTCGAACGCCGTGGATGCTGGCAACACCTGCTTTTGGCTTAGGAATTGATAAATCGGACATTCGCACAGTCATTCACTATGAAATACCGTCGTCGATTGAAGCTTATTTTCAAGAAGTCGGGCGCGCGGGCCGGGATCAAAAAAAAGCTTCAGGACACTTTTTATTTTCAGAAGATGATTTAACAATTCAAATGCAATTTTTGAACTGGGCCTATCCCGAAAAAGAATTTATTCAAAAAGTTTTTGATTTAATTCAAACCCACTCAAGCCGTGTGCAAGTTGAAGGCTTTGATTTTTTGCGAGAACAAATGGTTTTCAAAAACAAAAAAGATTTTAGAGTCAATGCAGCTGTTTCGATCTTGAATCGCTGGGGCTGTCTTGAAGAAATCGATTCACCTTTTGGTTTTCAAATTGTTCAGGCTCCAACCGAAGAGCATTTTAAAATGGAAGACCAAAATTTACTGAAGAAAGAGCATCAAAAAAAATTACTGGCACTTTTGCGCTATATTCAAAATGATCAAATATGCAGGCTGAAGCAGATTTACGCTTATTTTAATTACATCAAACAAGAAGATTGCGGTCACTGTGATGTCTGTCTTAAATCGTGAACTTTTTAAAATTTTTTCGAATCCTCGTCATCAAACAATTGAAGATATTGTTGCCGTTGGCGGCGTCTTAGAGCCTGAAATTCTTCAGTTTGCTTATGATCACGGAGTTTTTCCGTGGCCTCATGAAGGTTATCCACTGCTTTGGTTTGCTCCGGCCAAGCGGGGAGTCATCGACTTTGAAAACTTTCATCTTCCAAAAAGTTTTCAAAAATGGATGAAAAAAAATCACGAAAATTATCATGTCGAAGTGAATCAGCAATTCAGCGAAGTTGTTCGTCAGTGTCGAATCCAAAAACGCCAAGGACAAAAAGGCAGTTGGATCAACCCCGATATCGAAAAAGCTTATTTTGAATTGCACCAAAAAGGCCTTGCGTTATCGCTTGAAATCTACCGTGGCGAAAAGCTCGTCGGGGGAATTTACGGAGTTTCTTCGCAAAAGTATTTTAGTTGCGAAAGCATGTTTCACTTAGAAAGCGAAACCTCAAAATTGGCTTTATTTCACTTAGTTGAGTATTTGAAATCAAAAAATCATCAGTGGATGGATATTCAGATGGTGACTTCAGTCTGCGAAAACTTCGGTGGTTACTTGATTGCGAAAAATGAGTTTTTAAAACGAATTGGCCTTTAATTTTATTGAACTGGCTAATATTTTTACAGAGTTCAAAACATCAGTGTCAACAGCCTTGACACTATACCGAAGTCTTAAGTCCTCAGTCCAGAACTCCGAAAGATGTTCTTAGATAATGAGGTGATGTATGAAAAAAGTTTTTCAAAAATTAATCGGTGTTCTTCTGGTTGCTGCATATAGCTCTTGCAGTAAGACTGATTTTTCAGACGTGTCGGCATTAACAAATGCGTCTAAATCTGAAGTTCCACAAGATCCGGTTGTCCCGATCAATCCTGTGGTCCCTATCAGCAACTTCAAATTATCAAACGGAGTCTGTAATCAAGATTCATCAACAAATGTTTTATCTTGTCTTAAATGTAATGTGCCGCAAATTAAACAGACCCCTCAGCTGTCTGTCAAAGCGCAAGCGTTGGTCGATGTGATGCTTTTAGCCTGTCCAATTCCAAATAAATCAGATTTGACGGCCTACAAGCCTACTCAAGCGCAATTGATCAATAAATTAAATCGCGGTTCAGAAATGCTTTACCCTGAGACAACACGAACAAGTCTAATGAGTTTAGTGATTCAAGGTTTAACAAACCCCAACGATGCGTCTTTAAGACAGAAAATGTTTGGTGGCCTTTGGTATAAACCTCCTTATTCTGATGCATTCGAAACTTATTTTGGTCTGACGGTGCAAGAGGCCGTAAGCACTTTTTGCTGGGACGGAAATAAGGATACACCAAAAATCACAGGCGTGTCGGGGCTTTATTCAAAGGAGTGGTTGGATTGTCAGTACGGATCTCAGCCATTCAGTTGCCAAGAGCTTCCATCTTATGTTTTGGCCTTAGGGTACCGCAGTCAGTTGCAAAATGTTTTATCGTTATCGATCACAAATCCGTATGTGAGCCCTATTCCAGATCCTCAAAAAAAATGCACTTGGGATAAGTTCGAGGGTAACAATATCGTTGAAGCAAAAAAACAATTTAAAAAATGGCTTGCTGAAGGACGAAAATTATCAATGGAAATCAAAAGCCCAGCCGGAGTTGGTTCTTGCGGTATAGCTGACGAGAAAAGCCTTGTCGAGGGGGCTACTGTGACGATTGCGAGTTATATCTGTCAGTAATTTTATTTTGTCAGAGCATTTATTTCGTCGCAGGCACGCGTCGTTGTAAACGATGCGAGAAGAAATCTTTTTCAAGTTTTTTGTAAGCTTCGTATTTTACATTTGTGCCTAAGATACTTGATTGATTTTCAACGTTTTCTTTTTCCATTGTTTTAAGTTTTTCGATATCGTTTTTGATACGATCTTTTTTTAGCGTTGATTTGGCTTCATTGATCGTTTGCACAAGAGCCCGTGAATTTGCAATTACTTTAATAACTTTATCTTCTTCAACGCGCCATTGTCTTAAAAAGTATTTGGTCGCGTAGTTCACCCACTCTTGTTGAGCTGAATCGTCTAAATAAGTTTCAGTAAAGTTATCTGTAAAAAGTGTCGCTTCGACATAATTGTCGTAGTACTGCGAAGTTTTTTGCGGGATAAATGCATTCTGAGCTTCTTTTTGTTTTCGCTCAACGGCCATACGTGCAAGCTCTTCTTGAACAGGATCCGTACTGAGTTTCTTGTAGATAAAATTTCCTAAAAAGATAAAAGCAAGACCTGCAGCAAAACCGCGCGACATCAGATTGATGTTCTCTTTTTGCTTACGCTTTTTCCAACCATCAAGCTGTTCGGCATGCTTTGATTCCGATCCCGTGTTAATGGCACTTTTCACTTGAATGACTGAGTTGATCAGTTCGAAGTTTTTATCAAAGTCAAAAGGGGCTCCACTTTTTTTTGCCAGCATTTCAATTTTAGTCGCTATTTCTTGAGACAAATCCACGCTAAATTTTTTAATCGAATTGCTGTGAGTGTCGCGAATTTTTTGCAGTTCTTTGAGTTCATTGGCTTTGAAGTCATCAAACTTTTTAACTTCAATTTCTTTTAAAGCTTTGTACTCGAGTTCAAGTTCTTCTTTTGCTTTTTTCTTTGAATCTTCTAAGGTTTGAGACAAATAGCGAATTTGTTCTTCGATTTGATTTCTTTTTTCAGATAGTCCCGAGTAAATACGGCTGAGGTCTTCACGTTCTTTTTCGGCTCTATTTTGTTCGACTTGCCAGTTATTTTTGATTTCGGATAAATGTTTTTCAGCATCTTCTTTTTCAAGCTGCCAATTGTTCTTCATCTCGGCAAATTGCTTTAATTCATTTTGAATCGCTTTGTGTTGCTCAAGGGTTTCGTTATATTGCTTCGTGGCAAATTCTAAGTTTTCTTTTTCTTGTTTAAGCTGACTTAAAACTTTGCTGAGCTCTAATTCAGAGATATCTTTGGTCGATTTATTGTCTTTAAAAATACGATCACATTCGGTAATGCTATTTTGAATTTTCACCAGCTCGTCAGAGTACAATTTAATTCGGCTAAGATGCTCGGCTTTTTCATTTTCGAATTCAACTTGATGTTGACGTTTTTTCTGTAAAATTTCATTTTCAGCTTCCGTGATAAGACGGTTGCGCTCTGAAAACATGTCGGATTTCATTTTTTCGATCGACAATTCAAGCTTAATGATGTTTTCTTTTTCAACGATTTCAAGCTGTTTTTCTTTATCTTTTTGGATCAGCTCGCGGTGTTCTTTCCAAAGATTTTGAATTTCTTCATTGGCTTGTAAGCGCTTATCGTCAAGCATGATTTCAGTTTCAGTTTTTAGTCGCAAAAGCTCGCGACGACTTTCATCCAGCAAGCGGTCAATCAGTTTTTGGTATTCAGCGTAGGCCTCTTCGGTGGCCTGACGCGTTTGAATTTTTGTTTCATTGATTGTTTTTGTTTTGTAAACTTCAGCACTTTTAATAATTGAATGTTTAATGTATTCAGCTTCTTTAATAATCTCTTGAGCATGTTCCCCTGGATTTTTATATTTCGGAAGACTGAGGCCGACATTTTTAAAACTCATTTTAAAATCTTGTTCAGTTTTTGGAAAAGCCGACAAATCGACAACGATTGGCGGGTGATCAGAATTTTTATCAAGATCTTGAATTTGGTTGTGGATTTCATCGCTCATTTCTAAAATTTTGAGTTTGATCTTAATCTGCGCTGTTCCAAAAGAAATGGTGTAGGTTTCACGAATGGGAACGAACTCCATGGGGTTTAATTTAATTCCTTCAACAAAAGTTCCATTCGACGAATTCAGATCTTGAATTTGGATCAGGTTGTTTTCCATGCGAACTTTAAGATGCTCGCGTGAAATTCCATTTTCTGAGATCGGAACAGCTGATGTTTCTCCACGGCCAAGTACAAACTCAGACTTATCGATATCGAAAGTCTGAGTCTTCTGTGGGCCAATTAATTGAAGTAAAACAACCTGTTTCTTTTTTGTCATTTATTTATCTTTTATTTTACGCAGCGTTTGCGCCCATTGTTTTTTGTGATTTTGCGATCTCTAGATTTAAAGCTTCTTCAGCTAAAGCTTCGACCGGATCACGGTGTTCATCAAATTTTTCGTTTTCTAATGGCACGACGTTGTTGTCTGATCTGTACCAAAGAAGATCTAAAGCACTTTCAAAACGGTCAACTAAAGAAGTGTAAACTCGTTCCGGAGACAAGCTTGTGTTGTAAATATGTAGAGTTAACGAAAAAGCAATACCCACAATTGATGAAGCCATCGCAAAACTGATTTCATGAAGAAAGTTATCCATGATTGTTTTAGTTCCTTCAACGTCACTGAGGTCCATGCCGCCCAATGAAACTAATCCACCTTTGATTCCTAAGAACGTACCCAAAATACCCGCGACAACAAAAAGACCTGGAAGAATAGTGATCAACTCGTTCAAAGCCCCCATCGGGAGCACGCCAAAAACTTTATTAAAACAGGGGTTATGGTGTAAAGTGGACCGTGTGATTTGTTGGAGCTTTGGAGTTTCTTTAGACCACTTTAAATATCTTAATTGTTTTAAAATATCTTTAACCATCCAAGCGCAGCCTTGCTTAACTAAAAAAATGCGATCACTTGGTGACATGATAAAATCGCGGCTGCCTTGAGCTTTTCGATCACGCACAGCAAAAGCTTCATAGTAAGATTTTTCAAAAATTTTCTTTGCTAAGACGTAGAATGAAGCGTTCGTGAGTTGCTTATTTGCATCGGAATCAATAAATTTAAAGACTTTTGATTCAAACTCGCGTGCAAACCACTCGTGCCTTCGAACCGTGTAATAAATTGTCCAGCGCAGAAATGCGGCCGCGATAAAGACGGTCCCCATTGCGTACGGCAAGTAGGCAATAAAGTACTTGATCGAGTTTTGTAGTAATTGATCATTCATAAAAGCTCCTTACTTTTTTTTGTCCATGCTAAATCGAATAATAACTCTTTGTGATTTTTTGCAGTCGTTCTTTTTACAAAAATCTTCTGCTGAAGCCACATTTCTATCAACTTTCATTAAATCCAAGAAACTTCGACCCGAAACTTTTAAATTCGGAACCAAAGCTTGGCGATGATCAAAGTTCATTTCCTTTTCATCTAAAATATAATTGAAAATCGATTTGGCTCGTTTGTAACTCAGATCCATATTATATTTTAAAGCATCGCGATCTTCGGCTTTGCTTGAATTGGGATCAACAAATTTTCCACGGTAAGTGGGTGATGCAAAACCGATCACTTCAACTGCCGAAATTTGATTCGAAACAGTCGGGTTACCAAAAAGAGATTTTGAATAAACTGGCATCGCTTTTTGTAGAATTTTTCGCATATCGTCTTTTAATTGCGAAGAATCGTTTTCGAAGTAAGCTTGACCAAAATCAAGTAACACATCGCCTGATTCCAAATCGATATCGGCTTTGACACCAATTTTGTCGAAACCTTTTTTAATTTCTTGTGCGATATTTTTACGAGCTTGTAATTCAGCCTTTACTGCATTTAACTGACCTTCAGTCGCTTTAAGCTGACCCGCAAGGCCCGCCATTTCTCCGGATAATTTTCTTTCTTTGGCTGCCGCTTCAGCACGAAATTTTCCTTCACGTCGAGCAATTTCGCCATCAGATAAATTCTTTTGGTTCTTCAAAGCACTTTCAAAAGCGGCGCGCTCGGCGGCTTTGTCTGCATTGTACTTTGCTTGAAGCGCATCCATTTTTGCTTTTGTATCTGCAGCCGCTGTTCCCAATTGATTGCTGAGGTTCGCAATTTCTAAAGCTTTTTTATCTAAATCGCCTCGGGTTTTTTCAAGTTGCCCTTTGGTCGAATTCAGCTGCCCTTGAGTTTGATCAAGTTCGCCGATTGTTTGATCAAGTTGTCCTTTTGTAGAGCTCAGCTGACCTTTTGTTGTATCTAATTCTCCTTTGGTGCTGTCCAATTGATTCATTGTCTGAGCCAACTGAGTTTTCGTATTATTTAAAACTGATTTAGCCTTCATGAGTTCAGCTTGAGTCATTTTCTTTTGGGCTTCAATTTGGTCGATCTTCGCATCAGCTTCTTCTTCAAGTTTTTTTACTTTAGCTTGAAAAGCTTTTTGAGAAAGCTTAGCTTTTTTAAAGGTCTGTTTTAATTCCAACACTTTATCTTTTAAGTTCGCTTCGATCTGATTAATTTGACCGTCTTTGGATTTAATTAGACTTTCTTTTTGGGCGATATCTTTGCTGAGGTTATTGATTTGGCCGGTTTGTTCTGTGATACGTCCATTTTTTTCATCGATGACTTGTTCTTTTTCGTCAATAACTTCATTGCGATTCGTAATTTTTGTTTGTGCGAATTTATTCGAGTTAATCACGTTGCGCACCATTTGCTGGTATTTATTCAGGGCTAATTCTTTACGTGCATTTTCTTGAGCTTGTTTTGTCAGATTGTCTTTTTCGTTCTTTGCTTCTTCTTTGAGTAAAGACAGTTTATCCATTAGTTCGTTGTACTCGTCTTTTTCACTTTTGCTGGCTTGAGACTGAAGATACTGCTCTTTGACGGACTCATAAGTTTTCAGTTGATTTTCTAAATCTTGAATTTGAACTTTTAGTTTTTTATTTTCATTGGCGTTGTTAACACCGTCAGCGCCCGAGCGAAGACTTGAAACAACGTACAAAAGTAAAAAAATTGAAGACAAACCCAAAAATAAATCCGAGTTCGAAGTCCAAAAACTTTCACCTTGTCCATGACCACCATTTTTATTGTAATGAAATGACATAGTTCACACTCCTCAGTCACTTCTCTTTAACGGATCAAAAGCCGTTTCAATGAAGTATTGAACTGAAAAGCTGGTCTTTAGCATGTGATATGGAAAGTCAATTTTCTAGACGAAGATCTTTTTAAAGGAAGTAAAGTTTCATCAAAGTCAGCCAACAAATCAAAGTCATGATCAAGCCAATGACGGCAATCGTTTGTGAAGGACGTTCTTTATTTTCACCCGGATTGGATCTTTTTTGAATTTTAGGAGCCAGTCCTTGGACGAGGTTCAGACGTTGAAGTCGATCTAATTTGTAAAAGTGAACGCCGATGACGTTTTCATAGACTGTTGTATTTTCGATGCGAATCACAACGGCGTAACAAGCCATTTGTTCTGATCCCGGCACTGCAAATTGAATTTTAATAATTTCACCTAGGCTTGGAGACAAGTCGGCCGAAGCTGTAAAAGATAAACCCGTCAGCGAGATATCAATAATTTCAGTGTTTTCTTCCCAGGATCTTCTTTCGGCGCCCGACAAGCGAATAAGGCAACTATCTTCAGTGTCAAGAATGTAGCGAGGAGCGCGTGCATGATAGCGTGCAAGTGAAGTTGTCATTAATTAAATTATCGGATGAAATTGACCTGTTCTTGACTTGAGTCTGGGTTGTTTTTTCTGTTAATCTTACATTCGTACAAAGCGTCTCGAAGTGAAACACTTTTGAAGGAAAATTATGACGACAGAGCCTAAAAACTCGAATCGAAAGAAAAAAGTAGTTCGAAAAAAAAATAAATCCAAAGTGATCGAGCATCCACGTTCGTCAGGACTTATTTTTAGTAATCGCGAACTGGGTTGGCTTAATTTTAACTTGCGCGTTTTATCAGAAGTCGAAGATCATCAAAATCCTTTGTTTGAACGGATTAAGTTTTTATCGATTTCAAGTTCAAATATGGACGAGTTTTTTATGAAACGAGTCGGGGGCCTTAAAAGACACGTGGCCTACGGAGTTTCTGCAAAGTCTTCAGACGGGCAGACACCCGAAATGCAACTTTCGATGATTATGAAGCGCATGCAACCCATGCTTAAAAAACAAAAAGAACTTTTTTTAGGACTGATCAAAGAGCTTAAAAACTTCGGCTGTGAAATTGTGAATTTTAAAGATTTAAAAGATTTAGAAAAAAAGCAAATCACATCCTATTTTATGCGAAATGTTTTTCCCGTCTTAACGCCCCTTTCGGTTGATCCAGGACATCCCTTTCCGTTTATTTCAAATTTATCGACTTCGTTAGGTGTTTCGTTGGTGAATCCCAACAACACCGAAGAAAAACTTTTTGCGCGTGTTAAAATTCCTCGTGTGATCAATCAGTGGATTTATGTAGAAAACTCAAAAAAATGGATTCACGTTGTCGAGCTGATCAGGGCTCACTTAGATGAGCTTTTTCCTTCGATGAAAGTTGTGGGCCATGTGTTATTTCGCGTGACTCGAAATGCAGATTCAGACCGCGAAGAAGAAGATGTCGAAGATTTATTGGCAATGATTGAAGAAGAGCTTAGACAAAGACGTTTTGCTGAGATCGTCAGGATTGAATTCGGTGATTGCACGGATCCGTGGCTGAAAGAATTTTTGATGAGTCAGCTTGAACTTAAAGAAGAAGATCTTTTTCCTATGAGTGCCGAATTAGATTTAAATGACTTTGCTTTGCTGCCTCAACAACTGAATTGGACGCAGCACCGTTATCCGAAGTGGTCGCCTACAGTGCCGACAACATTAAGTGACAGTGGAGTTTCCATTTTTGATGCGATCAAAAAAAATGATATTTTACTTCATCATCCTTTCGAGAGTTTTTCTTCGAGTGTTGAGCGTTTTATTCGAGACGCGTCTGATGATCCTGATGTTTTGGCGATTAAAATGACACTGTACCGTACCGGTGATCATTCGCCTTTTATCAAATCACTGATTCAGGCGGCGGAAACCGGTAAGCAAGTTGTTTGCTTGATCGAACTCAAAGCTAGGTTTGACGAAGAAAGAAATATTTATTGGGCTCAAGAACTTGAAAACGCGGGCGTGCATGTTGTGTACGGTGTTGTTGGGTTAAAGACTCACGCCAAAACAGCGCTGGTGGTTCGAAAAGAACATGATCGTGTGCGCTGTTATGCTCATGTCGGAACAGGAAATTATAATTCAAGCACGTCGCGATTTTACACGGATTTAGGATTGTTGACGACAGACGATCGCATCACTCAAGAGCTTGTGGAATTTTTTAATTACCTCACCGGAAAATCTTTGAAACAAGATTATCAACACTTGATTTTAGCTCCCGTGAACATGTTTAATAAAATGAAAGAGCTTATCCAGCGCGAGCGTGATCATTCAAAAGCTGGTCGTCCCGCTTTGATCATGGCAAAATTTAATAACATGGAAGAAAATGATATTTCGCTGGCGCTTTATGAGGCCAGCCAAAATAAAGTTCCAATTCATCTGATTGTTCGAGGATTTTGCTGTTTGCGCCCCCACGTCAAAGGCGTCAGTGAAAACATTCAAGTGCAGTCAACTTTAGGGCGATTTTTAGAACACTCGCGTGTTTTTTATTTTAGAAATGGACAGCAGGATCCAATCGATGGAGATTTTTATATTGGTTCGGCCGATTGGATGTATCGCAATCTTCATGCGCGGGTTGAGGCCCTGTGTCCGATTTATGACCGTCACGCTAAAGAAAAACTTTGGTCAATTTTACAGCTTTACTGGCATGACACCAAACAAACTTGGATCATGAAAGCCGACGCAAGCTACGAAAAAAAATCAGCATCAAAATTATTTCCAGCGAAAGACAGCGCAACTGTTTTAGGTGTTCAATATGAACTTCTGAAACAAACCGCCGCACAACAAAACATGACGGAAGATGACTTGGTTAAAGAAGCGAAAGAATAGCCCCTTCTTTTAGGCCAACTCCTGGAATTTTTATTTTTTTAATACGATATTTTTTCATCAGCTCAAGTGTTAAATAAAGTGCGGGCTCAAGCACATCAACGCGATCGGATTTCAAATTAAAGCGCGACATTCTTAGAGCCGGCGCTGTTTTCATAAACATTTTATATATTTCGGCCAGCTCAGCTTGCGTGACGATTGTGTTGGGTCCTTTTTTAAGAAGGATCAGTTTTAATTTTCCTAGAGAGTCTAAATTTCCGCCGGTGCCAATCGCGACGTCAAACTGACCTTGGGGTAATTTTTGACTTTCTTTTTTTAATTTATTACGCAAATGATTTTGGGCGCTGATATTTAATTTTTGCGATTCGGCCAACATGCGCACCATACCCCATTTGTAACTTTTAGAAAAAAGAATTTGGTTCTGATTCACTTCAGTCAGCTCAATACTGCCTCCGCCAATGTCGATCAAAAGAGCTTTGTCATCACTAAGGCCTATCGAGTTTTGTACGGCGAGGCGAATGAGGTGAGCTTCTTGAGCACCTGAAATAATCTTAATACGAATGCCTGAAGCTTTATAAATAGCCAACAAAGTAGGCTTTTTATTTCGCGCATCACGAAAGGCACTTGTCGCAAAGGCTAAACTGCGATCGACTTTGTGTTTTTTATTCAATTTAGCCATGCGTTTAAAAGCCAACAGCAATCGCACCAAAGTTGTGGGTTTGATCATGCGGCCATTAAAGACGTCTGCGCCCAAGCGAATATTTTCGCGGTGCTTTTTAAGAACTTTCCAGCCTCCAGCTGAGTCAACTTCGGCGATCAGTTGCCGAATTGCATTTGAGCCAATATCAATTGAAGAAACACGCATTTTTATTTTACCTTGTATTAATAATTTTTGCGTTGAAAGAAGACAGCGGTCAAGAAAGAAGCTACTGTATTTAAGAAAGCGAGAACTGAATGGAACGAATTATTGATACACAATTAGAAGAACTTAAAAAAATAATGCTTGAAATGGGTGGACAAGTTGAAAAAGCACTTAAAACAGCCACCGAGGGTCTTCTCAAAAAAGACAAAAAAAATTTTCAAGAGGTTCACGAAATTGAAACGTTAATTAACGAATTGCAAATTAAAATTGATAACTCTTGTTTACAAGTCTTGGCTAAACAGGGCCCCGTAGCAAAAGATTTGCGTCTTATACTATCGATTATTAAAATAAACACAGATTTGGAACGCATGGGAGATCAATGTGTGAATATCGCCCACTTAGGGCGTGAGCTTCTTGAGCGTGGATACTCGTCTTCGATGCAAGACATTGAATTGATGTCTCAAAGTGTTCGAACGATGGTGAAAAGCTCTCTGGATTCTTTTGTCAAAATGGATTTAGTTCAAGCTCAAGAAATTTTGCAGATGGACGATCAAGTCGATCATCTTAAAAATAAAGTTTATAAAGATTCAACTTTACGGATGAAGTCTGAGCCTCAGCATATTCAAAGCTTGATGGATATGATTTTGATTGCTCGAAATCTTGAGAGGCTTGGCGATCACGCAACAAATATTGCTGAAGACGTGATTTTTGCGTTCTCGGGAAAAGATGTGCGGCATGGTTCAAGTGAATAAAGCCATTGTCATTGAAGATGAAGCGGCCATTGCTCAGCTTCTAAAGATTCACTTAAAAGATATTGGATTCGAAGTTGATCTATTTTCTGATGCCGAAACGGCTTTCACTGCTTTTCAAATAAAGTCCTATGATCTGTGTTTACTTGATTGGATGCTTCCCGGTGTGCAAGGAATTGATTTTTTAAAGCGCATTCGTCCTCAGTACCCAGAACTTAAAGTTCTGATGCTCACCGCAAAAGCTGATCCAGATTCCATTGTGCAGGGCCTTGAGTCCGGTGCCGATGATTATTTAACAAAGCCTTTCGAGGCCAAAGTTTTTGCGGCACGGGTTCGTCATTTGATGCGTCGGTCTCAGTACGAAAATCATTTAAAACAAAAGTTTGAAAGTTCACCGAATGCGTCTCGCGTGATTGATGAAATCACAATTGACCAAGCGACGATCCATTTTACAAAATACTACGTTAAAAACAAAGGTGAAGAAATTCATCTAACACCGTCTGAATTTAAATTATTAGCTTCGCTTTTCAAAGCACAAGGTCAAGTGCTGACCCGCGAACAGTTGATTGATCAAATTCAAGGTGAAGATGTCTCTGTGACTGGCCGAACGATTGACACTCACGTTTTTGCACTTCGTAAAAAAATGGGAGACTGGGCCGCGCACATTGAAACAATTCGTGGCGTGGGTTATCGCATTTTAATGTCGACAGAAGATGCTTCAGAAAATTTATCTTAGTACGGAGAGAATTTGTTACAGACAATACTTTGGGTGATGTCGCTTTGTCTGATTGGCTTCACAGCCTATTTGCTGAGTTATATTCGATTTCGAAAAATGATTTCGACGCAAACTAAACAAATGATTCTGTTGATGAAATTAGAAGATATCGAATCCGCACAAATCGGAAATATTTACGCTCAAACCGATGAAGATTTTTCTGATCTTGAACGCGCCGCTTTAGGCCTTCGTCGAAAATACTTAAGATTAAAGCGCCAATCCAATGAAGAGCGTAAAGGTTACGAAACTGTTTTTTCAGGGCTGAAAGAAGCGATTGTCACTGTTGATCAAAATTTAAAAATTATTTCTTTCAACGCGTCGTTTATGAATTTTTTTAAATGGGCACCTGTGAAGGAACAATCGAATTACTTTTTACAAGACGTCATTCGCGATCCGCAAACAATTCTTACATTTAAAAAAACATTTGAACAAAAAAATATTCAAAAAAACGAAATTGATCTGTATCAACTTTTTGTAACGCCACTGCCTTCGCGAAATGAAAATGAATCTTGGTGTTTGGGCGTTTTCTATGATTTATCAGAAATTCGAAAAACCGAAAAAATTAGAATAGATTTCGTCGCCAACGCATCTCATGAAATGCGGACTCCGTTAACAGTGATTAAGGGTTATTCAGAACTGCTCGAAAAAAAGCTGAAGGCTGAAAATAAAACAGCCGATCTTGAGTTGCTTGAGCCCATCTTGCAAAGCACAGATCAAATGTCAGACTTGATGGATGAGCTTCTTAATTTATCAAAAGTGGATGTCAGTTCATCTTTAGCTAAAGTGCTCTATTCGACTCAGGAAATAACGAACGAAGTGATGAATGAAGTAGATCATCTCTTAAACATGAACAATAAAAAAATTGTCGTCGAAATAATTGCACAAAAAGTTTTTGCTCACTCTGAATCCCTCAAACAAATTCTTAGAAATTTATTAGTGAACGCGATTAAATATTCAGGTGAAGCCAGCGAAATTAATATTTCATGGTCAGAAAACCCACTTCACACAATTCTTAAAGTGAAAGACAATGGCCCCGGTATTTCAAAAGAGCACCAAGATCGTATCTTTGAAAGATTTTATCGCGTAGATAAAGGCCGAACTCGTGATCAAGGTGGTTTTGGATTAGGGCTTGCGCTTGTAAAGCATCATATGCTTAATCATCAAGGACAAATTAAATTGGTTTCGGGCCAAGGTTTAGGAAGTGAGTTTATCTGTGAGTTCCCACAACAATAAGCTGTTTGATGATTACTTTTCCGAAATTTACAAAGAACGCTGGCTTGCGATCAAAGAAAGTCTAACGCGCTCTGAAAAACAAGTGCTTCGCCAAAATCAATTTACAACTTTAGTGAAACCAAACGCCGAGACGTGTTTAGATCTCAAGAATTGTTTTTGGAAACCTGATTTATTTAAATTAGAAAAAAATCCAGAAGGGCTTATGCCTTTTTATATCATGGACCCCGCTAGTATTTTTGTTGCTTTAGCCTTAGAGACCCAGCCCGACGAAAATATTTTAGACCTTTGTGCAGCCCCCGGTGGAAAAACTTTGATCATCGCGGAAGCTACGCAATCAACAGGACAGCTTATTGCAAACGAATACTCTGAATCAAGACGAGAAAAGCTCATGCGGGTTTTGCACGAATATATCCCCAAAGATAAAAGACTTTTTATCCAAGTAAAGGGTCTTGATGGCAATCAATATGGGCTGCGCTACCCCGAAGGTTTTGATCGAATCTTAGCCGATGTGCCTTGTTCCGGCGAAAGACATCTACTTGAAAATCGCGAAGAGTTTCAGTTGTGGACAAAACGAAGAACTCAAAATTTAGCGGTTAGGCAATACTCTTTGCTTTCTTCGGCTTGGTTCGCTTTAAAAAAAGAG
The DNA here is from genome assembly GCA_043747435.1 of Bdellovibrio sp. Taxonomy (GTDB): domain Bacteria; phylum Bdellovibrionota; class Bdellovibrionia; order Bdellovibrionales; family Bdellovibrionaceae; genus Pseudobdellovibrio. The sequence goes on from JAYTPD010000016.1 coordinate 27,060, forward strand.
GGGCGCCTTGTTTATTCAACCTGTTCGATTTCACCTGAAGAAAATGATCAAGTTGTTGCAAAGCTCTTAAAAAAAAGAAAGCCTGAAATTTTAAGACCTAAGTGGCTTGATTCTTTTGAGTTCATTGAAAGAACTCAACACGGGTATCAAATTTTACCTGATAAATCGGGTTTTGGACCCATGTATTTTTCGGTGCTGCAGAAGATTTAAGAACTTATTTTTGCTTTTTTTGAAAAACTGTCATAATTTAAAAGCAATGCCAAAGTTGTATGAATATTTAGGATTAGTTATATTTTTTTACTCAAACGAGCATGAGCCTATTCATGTCCATGCTCAATACGGAGATTTTGAAAGTAAAATTGAAATTTTTATTTTAGATGGAGCGTTAAAATCGCTTCGATTAAAAACTGTATCTGGTCGTCAACCTTTGCCAGCAAAGCACCTCAAGAATTTTAAATATTTGACAGAAAAATTAGCTGACGAAATAGTTCAAAGCTGGATCAATTATTTTGTTTATCATAAAAAAATTGTTACTAAAAAAATACAAGGTAAACTATGAACAAAATAATTTATATAATTAAAGCAAAATATATTTCATCACTAAAAGTCTTAATTACTTTCTCAGATGCCTCAGAAAAAACTGTTGATTTTAGTAATTTCTTGAAAAAATCCAATTTGCCTGATTTGAAAAAATTTCGAACAGAAAAAAACTTTAAAAAATTTAAGATCAAGTCTGGAAATCTCATTTGGGGTGACTATGAAATGATTTTTCCTTTACGGGATCTTTATAATGGTCAGCTCCTTAGTGATTTTGAAAAATCAGATCTAGAATTTATTTCAGTAAAAAAGTCTTCTTGATAAAATTAGTTTTATGCCAAATTTAGAAATATCTAAAATGAAATATTTTTTTTGGTTGATTACTTCTTCTGGTGTTATTATTGTTTCATACGCTTTATTTGGACTCTTAGTTTCATTTTTTGAAATACAACATCAAATTAAGTCTGGAGAAAATTATATTTATTTTTCTGGGCTTGATGTATTTTTTTATTTTGTTTATTACCTATGAAGTTTTTTATGATATTATTTCGCTTAAGTATGTTGACTTAGTTAGCAATGAATTTAAATATTCTGTGTGTATTAAAAATCATAAAACTTCGCGTGGCTTTGGCAGTAATTTTGTCTTGATTCGGAACATTTCGGATTGCGATCAGTTTGTACAATTCAAGAATAAAAATTTTACGAATCGTGAACTTTATGAATTTGTTAAGAACTTAAAATCTCAGTCCAAATAATTGCACTATCTTTAACAAACCCGTTTCTTTAAATTAAATTTTCGGTATTCGGCTAAATTATAAAAACCATAGGTTTTGATTCTAAAAAGTTCGGTGACTTCTTGTTCGATTTCGTCCACCACATCATCGCCAAAACCCAAGGGTGAATAGCCTTTTTGCGTTTCGATTTCATCAAGGCATAAAGAACAAATTCTTTGAATGAACTCAAAGCTTGTTTCATTTGAAATATTTTGTGCTAAGATTTCTTCATCGATGAGCTGTGAGATCAGTGTTTTCATACTCATTATCTCGGGAGGAATGCATGAGGTCTAAACTGTGAAAACGCCTAGTTTTAACGAGCTGAAGGCCTTCGTCGAGTTTTTAAATGACGAGTTAGTGTCGAGTCAGTTGCAAGAAGTGCAAAGCACCGAAGAGGGCCTTGTTCTGATTTTTTACCGATTTAGTTTAGAGCCACGGACTGTTTATCTGGTGTTTGATTTGGATCGGCCTTTTCCGTTTTTAGGTTTATTTAACTCTCACCCGTGGCCGAAACAAAAAAAAAGTAAGCCCGTGGGACTGTTTTTAAATGCTCACGCAAAAAATCTTTCTTTGTTTGAAGTCTTGTTAGTCGAAAATCTGGGTCGTGTTGTTAAGTTTACTTTTGGGCCCGAAGGCCAGTCCTGTGAAATTGAATTTAGACTTATTCCAAAGCAGCCCAATTTTATTGTGAAAGCTCGAGACGATAAAAATAAAATGAAGACAATTTCTTGGTACGCTGTTTTGGACCTTGTTCAAAACGATTCAAGTTATACTCAGGCTTCGGATGAAGAATTGCGCTCGATTCCTTTTTTAATGAAACAGTGGTTGATGCGAAGAGGTTCAACTGCAAACCAACTTGAACAACGCACAGGTTCGTCGACAAGCCCGTATGAAAAATGGAAAAAGCAAAAAGAAAAAGATTTGCAAAAAAAAACCAACGCTTTAACAGCGATTCAAAAACAAATCGATCAATTTCTGACCGAACCTTGGCCTCAAGTTGGCGAGTTCTTAAAAAACGAAGGCTTTCAGCGCCTACCACCAGAGTGGTCACCCTTTGTGAAGTTTGACCAAAGTGTTTCAAAAAATATTCAAATCTGTTTTGATAAAGCCAAAGCGGCTAAAATAAAAATTCTTGGAGCTCGCGAGCGCTTAAAGCAAATTCAAGACGAGATTTTATCTTTAAGTGATTTATCTGAAAAGAAATTTGAGACGTACTTGCAAAAACAAGTCAGCCAAAAAAGTAAAGTTGGTCCCCGGAGCGTTGAGGGGCGATACCGCAAGTTGACTTTCCAAGAATCAAATTTAGTTTGCTATATGGGAAAGTCGGCTCAAGATAATGTGGATTTGCTGCGCAAATCAAAAGCTTGGGATTTTTGGATTCACTTGAAAGATTATTCCAGCGCTTACGCAATTCTGCATAGGCAAAAAGGGCAGAACGTTTCAGATCAAGATTTAAATCGTTGTGCCCAATGGTTAATTAAAGAAGGACTCAGTCAAAAACAAAATCAAATGGGTGGACGATTTACAATTGTCGTCAGCGAGTGTCGATTTGTGCGTCCGATCAAAGGCGATAAGTTGGGGCGCGTTACTTATCACGAGGCACGTGAAATCTTGATTGCTCTCTAAATTTTACATAGAATTTAAGACATCGAACGACGGAGTGTTTTATGATCGAAGTTCACGAACTTTGTAAAAGTTATGGAGAACGGCAAGCCATTTCAAATCTGAGTTTTAAAATTGAAAAAGGTGATGTCGTCGGATTTTTAGGTCCAAACGGAGCCGGCAAATCAACGACCATGAAAATCATCACGGGCTTCATGGCCCCCACATCCGGAGAAGCTAAAGTTTGTGGGTTTGATGTTTTTGAAGATCCCATCGAAGTTAAAAAAAGAATTGGCTACTTACCCGAAATCCCACCTTTGTACACCGAGATGGTCGTGCAAGATTATTTAAAATACGTAGCCCAACTTAAAGACGTCGAATCGACAAAAATTAAATCATTGGTTGATCGAGCTTTGGCAAAGACCCAGTTGCTAAGCGTGCGCCATCGTCTGATTCGAAATTTATCAAAAGGTTTTAAGCAGCGGGTTGGAATCGCACAAGCGCTTGTCTCTGATCCTGAAGTTTTAGTTCTTGATGAGCCCACGGTGGGTCTTGATCCGAAGCAAGTTTCTGAAATTCGAGACCTTATTAAAGAACTTCGTGGTGAGCACACGATTATTTTATCAACACATATTTTACCCGAAGTGCAAGCCACGTGCAATAAAGTGATTATTATTCATGAAGGAAAAATTGTCGCGCAAAACTCGATTGACCAAATTGAAAATCTCAACCAAGGCTCGATTGTTTTAAATGTACGAACAAAAAACATAAACCAACTGAGCGAAGTTCTACTCAAAGTTAAAGGTGTACAAAGCATCGAAAAAATCACCGAGCTTCAGATGAGAATCACTTTAGATGAAAAAGACGAATTGATCGAGATCATCGCTAAAAAAGTAATTGATTCAGGTGCAGGTCTTCTTGAGCTGACCCCAAGCCGAGCCAATCTTGAAGACGTCTTTTTAAAACTGACTTACGGCCAAGGCGCTGGTCTAGTTTCTGGCCCAGCTCAAAAATAACGGAGAATTCAAATGCGCGGAACTTATGTTATTTTCAAAAAAGAATTAGCGGCTTATTTTCTAAGTCCATTATTTTATTTTATTTCATTTTTGATGACGGCTTTATTGAGCATCATGTTTAGTCTATCTTTGGATAAATTTAACTCGACTATTTCAAATGCTATGTTGCAATTTGGAGCTTCCCCGCAGCAGCAAAATATTCATTACGCTGTTTTTATACCGCACCTTTCATTAATTAATTTACTGCTTATTTTTTTAGTGCCTTCTTTATGCATGCGTCTTTTAGCTGAAGAAAAAAAAATGCACACTTTTGATTTGCTACTAACGTCTCCGGTGACATCACTGTCGATCGTCTTAGGAAAATATTTTGCAACAATAGTCACGATTTTTGGTTTGATCGCCGTTTCGATGATTTATCCACTGATTTCACGTCAGATGGTTGAATTTTCGTGGCCTCCAACTTTGATTGCGGCATTAGGTATTTTTTTGGTTTCAGGTATTTACGCGGCCATGAATTTATTTGCATCCAGCCTAACAGACAATGGCCTTGTCGCTTTTGTGCTATCGATTGTTTTTAATTTATCGATTTGGTTTCTTGGAGCGCTGAATGAATCTTTCGATGAGCCCTCGACAAAAAAAATTCTTGAACATCTTTCGATTAATACGCATTTAGCCGGTTTGATTGAAGGTACTGTTCGGACCAGTGCTTTGGTTTTTATTTTTAGTTTAATTTTCTTATTTTGTTTTTTAACTGAACGCGTGATCGAGTCATCACGCTGGAGGTCTTAATGAGTCAAAAAGGTCGACTATTTTTTGCTGCCTTTGTTTTTAGTTTTATTTGTTTGGGTGGGCTATTTTTCGCTTTAAGAATATGGATGCCATTTATGTGGGTCATTGTTGGCACGGGTCTGTTCGGTTTGTTGGGTTGGTTTTATCACGATAAAAAAACATTGATCGAGTTCTTTACTTTAAAAACAACAAAATACGGCATTGATATGGGAGCTTTGATATTTCTAGCTGTGTTGTTCATTGCCGTCGTCAATTTTGTAGGAGCTCGGCACTCGAAAACTTTTGATTTTTCGACAAATCAAATTAATTCGTTGTCGGATCAATCGAAGAAGCTGATCTCTTCGTTGACGACGGAGCTTCAAGTGAAGTTTTTTTATAAAAACGGCGCCGACCGCGTTGATGAGAATAAAAAATTATTTCGTGATTTAGTTAAACGCTATCAAGATATCAACAGCCGAGTCATATTTGAATTTGTCGAGATGAACGAAAAAGCGAAGCTGACTCAAGACTACGGAGCTAGTAAAGGCTCTGGTGAAGCGTTTATTGAATATCATGGTCATAAAAATCGAATTGAAAATTACACCGAGCAAGATTTTACAAATGCGATTATCAAAGTTACCCGCACTAAAAATAAAACGGTTTACTTTCTTGAGGGGCACAGTGAAAGAACTACGGAAGATGAAAAAAGTGATGCAAGTTTATTTGGTTTTAAACAGCTTCTTGAAAAAAACTCTTACAACGTAAAGAAACTTTCATTGATCTCGGTCCCTGAAGTCCCTGAGGAAACAGATGCCTTAATCATCGCTGCACCAACACAGTCATTTCAAGATCATGAAGTGCGTGCCATCGAAAATTATCTTAAAAAAGGTGGGGGAGTTTTTATTGCTTTAGACTCCGATAAAATTCCTTTAGGATTTCAGAAAATACTGAATACGGTTGGTCTTGAGCTGCAAAGTTTATATGTTTTTAATGTTTTTAATACGCCGATGGGTCAAGTCGTGAATGCGCAGTCGCCGACAGTGGCTGTTCAGTACTCTTCATCAAGTGAAATTACAAAAGTTTTTGGTCCTAATCAAATGACTGTTTTTCGCCAACCTCATCCATTTAAAGATTTACCGAGATCTGAAAAAATTAAAGTCGACTACATCGTTAAGACTCCGGAAAGTTCAGTGGCTTTGAAAGATTTGGATAGCACGGATTACACAGGTCAGCCACAGTCCTATCATTTAGTGGCTGAAGTCAAAGGTCAGTACATCGATTCAGATAAAAATTTTTCTATGGTGGTCGCATCAGACATCGACTTCATGACAAATATACTTCTTTATCAAAACTTGAATCGGGATTTAGCCTTGAATTCAGTTTCTTCTTTAACCAAAGAACTTGATTTAATTTCAGTTGCGCCAAAAGAAACTTCGGCTACGAAAATGCTTTTATCACCTCCTGAGTTCAATCAGTACTTTAAGTTTGTAGTTGTCGGTTTATTTTTTCCATTACCAATTTTGTTTATGATGGTGAGCTTAGTGCTTTGGTATCGTAGGAGGCACGCCTAATGAAGTTTAAAAAAACAGCCCTTTTAGCTGCATTTGTTTTTTTATTTATAGGCCTAGTCTATCTGTTAGATTATAAAAACTCTGAAAAAACAGAAAATCAAAAAGATGTTGATTCTCAGATTTTGAAGTTTAATGAAGATCAGATCAATATGATTGAAATTCAGAAAAAAGACGAAAAGATTGTACTTCATAAAAGTGAAAACGGTTGGAGTTTGCTTGAACCTATCCAAGACAAAGCCGACAACGATCAAATCGAAGATCTGATAAGGTCATTCAGTCACGAAAAATGGCTTGCAACAGCTTATGAGTCTGAAAACTTATCTGCGACGGACTTAGCTGAGTACGGCCTCGATCAGCCTTTGGCGACTTATTTATTTAAAAATAATTTAGGCCAGTCAAAAAAAATTGCGATCGGTACTCAAAAAAACTTTGAAGGAAATTCCTATCTACGAGTTGATTCTGAAAATAAAGTTTCCGTGGCCAATGTGGTTTGGTTTAACAAAGCTGAAAACAAACAAATTTATTATCGTGAAAAAAGATTGTACCGAGGTTTTTTGGCCGAGGTCAGCCGCGTTCAAGTGACTTCTTTGCAAGATCATTTTGAAATTAAACGTGTTGGTAACAATTGGGAATCGGACCAAGCGGACACGATTTTAGATCAAAATAAAGTTCGCGAAGTTTTAAAAAAAATATCTGAAACCATGATTAAAGATTACGTTTTTGATGGCGAACCGTCTTCGGCGTTAGTTGCCGAAAAGAATCTAACAAAAGCTCCGGTTCATATCGAGTTTACTTCCAAAGACACCGTTTGGTCGGTGAACATCAATATTCACGAAGTAGAAAATACGGTCTATGCGTTAACTGATCGTCCCACGCGTTTAGTTAAATTAGATACAACCAGTTGGGAGCTTTTTGGCAACTTAAGCTTAGATTCACTTCGCGATCGTGTTAGTTTGACTCGTTTTAAATTAGAAGACGTTAAAAAGTTTTATTTTAAATATAAAAATTTTGAAATGAACTTCGTGAAGCAAAATGATCTTTGGTCGCCCATGAATACAAAAAGTGACACTTTCGTTTTTGACGAAGAACAGCTTAAAAAAGCACTCAAAAAAATTCATGACCTAGAGATATCTGAATTTATCGACAAAAAAAATAAAACACAATTTAAGGGAAATGAAATGATTATCTTGAAATCAGAATCCGATAATCTTGTTTTTCAAATTAATTGGGGTCCTGAGTTGAAGCTCACGAAGAACGCACAAGAAAAAGAATATTTTTATTCTCGAACTCATCTTTCGTCGTCTATTTTTGCTCTCGAAAAAAGCCGAATAGACTCACTTGGATTAGATCAGATTTTAAAAAAGAAAGATGAAAAAAATCAATGAGCTTCAAAACAATTACAGTTAAATCTCCAACACGTGTCGATTTGGCCGGTGGCACTTTAGATCTATGGCCTCTATACGCTTTTTTAGGAGAAGCGACGACAATTAATTTAGCGATAGATATTTGGACACAAGTTGAAATGAAGTCCTGTTTAGGTCACGTTATTAAAATTCAATCTTTGGATTTGAAAAAAGAGTGGTCTTTTGAAAGTTTTGACTTATTTATGAAGGCTCTTGATCCACAAATTATTTTGTATCAAAAAGTTTTTGAAAAATTCGTTCAAACTGATTCCGAAATAGAAATTCTTCAACAGGGATTTGAATTAACAACTTCATCGATGAGTCCCATCGGTGGTGGTCTGGGCGGAAGCAGCAGCCTGTTAATCACGTTACTTAAAGCAATTTACCAATGGACTGAAAGCACGCAGCCGGAGGTTCAGCATATAACTCATTTGGCTCACAACATTGAAGCCGAGATTTTAAGAACTCCAACCGGAACTCAAGATTATTATCCTGCAGTCACAGGCGGGCTTAGTTTCATAGATTACTCTGCAAAAGGTATTCAGCAGAAAGTTTTCTCGGTTCAGGAAACTCCTTTTGAAGATCATTTTTTATTGGTTTACACAGGTAAATCACATCACAGCGGTTTAAATAATTTCGAAGTTTTAAAAGCCGCTGTTGGCGGAGATTTAAAAGTTCTTGAGGCCCTAAAAAAAATAAAAGATATATCGCAAAGTATGGTTGATGTGATCAACTTAAAAAAATGGGAAGAACTTCCCTTTTTATTTAGACAAGAGTACGAAGCACGCATCCAGTTGACGCCCGCTTTCACAAGCCCAGAAATCGAAAGATTATCCCAGATTTGTTTGGCAGCTGGCGCCCAAGCTGTAAAAATTTGCGGAGCGGGTGGTGGCGGCTGTGTTTTAGTATGGGTTCCTCCACAACATCGAGAAAAGGTGATCCAGGTATGTCAAAACGAAAAGTTTCTGTGCCTGAGCGCACAAGCCGTAAATCCACTGAGTTAAATAAAAATTCACGCATCATTCGCTTCATTGGCGTTTCACTGGCCGGCGGAAAGTCAGACAAAGCTTGTGTCGCTGTGCTTGAATATTATCCCGATAACAAAAAAATATTTCTTTCAAGATTATTTGAAAAAATAAAATCTGATGAAAAAATATCTGGTGATCTTAAAATTCACGAACTCATTGACCAAACTGATGAAAGCACAAAATACGTGGCTTTTGATGCGCCTTGGAATTTACCGAATTGTATAACGTGTCAGCTTAAATGCCCCGGTTTTGAAAATTGTCATGAACCTCATATTGAATGGATGTGGCATCATCAAGACGACAAACTCAAAAAGAAAAGACCCAAAAAACTTTTTACACCTTACACACAACGCTGCATCGAAATGTACTTTCAAACCGAGCTTGAAGAAACTTTTACGTTGCACCACGCGCTGGGGTCGAACAATGCGCCGCTGTTAGCACGTGCTGCTTTTATTAAAAAACGCCTTCATGTCGATTGCATTGAAGTGTTTCCAACTTTGAGTCTTTGGCGGCTGGGTAAATCACTCGGAGTAATGAAATCACATCTGAAAAATCACCGCGCTGCCTTTGGAGGCGATGAAGCTCGCGCGCAGTTTTTATTAAGTCTTAATGAAAATAATATTGCCTTTATCTATAACCAAGACATGAAGCAAATGGTCGATAATAATCATGCCTTTGAAGCATTTATTTGTGGTTTCACGGCGTATTTAAAATTTAAAGGCTTGACTGAAAAAAAACCAAAAAATTTTCCGGAGAATGAAGATTGGATTGAATTTCCAGTGAAAGATTTAAAAATTAAAGATCTTTAAGAGCGCACTTGAGGAAGTGGTTTAAATAAATTTCGAAGCTCGGGCATTTGCATAGGAACTTGATCAAAAGCTTGAATCCAGGTTTCAGGAGTCTCCATGCACAAGAAAATATTCCACTTTGCATCAAGAGACTTCATTTTTTGAATCATAAACTGAAACATCTCTGATCGTAGATGTGAATCATAGCGCCATTTATTTCCTTCGCTTGGAAACATTTCTGCTTGTGTCACCATTGAATTCAAACCAAATCTTTCACGCATCATATGACGTTGTTCGGGCTGAAATCTTAATGTCCCCAAAGAAATAATATGGACTTCTTCAGGTTTAAAGTTTTGATGAAGATTATGAGCTAATTCGCTGTAATTTTTTTTCCATTCAGGATGCCAAATCATTGGATCAATATGAAAAGCCACTTGAAAATTTTTATCTTTACATTTTCGTGCGGCGGCTAGGCGCTCGTGCAAGCGCGCTGTTCCGTGCTCTTCTTTGTTAATCACTTCATCGGGATTGATTGACCAACTGACCACCGTGTTTTTTGAGTGCTTGCAATCTAAAAACTGATCGACATTGTCTGATTTTGTTTTAAATTCCAAAGTCCATTTCGGATATTGATTAAAAAACTCAATCAACTTTCTAGAATAAAGTGTAATCGAATCTAAAGATAAAGAGTCAATGACCTCGCCTGTGCCGACCCGAAAACTTTGTTCACTGTGGAGGTCACCCATTTCTTTTAATTCAGACAAAGCCTGGTCAAGATTCGTAAAAATTTTCGTCGTGCGTGAATTGAGATAGCTCTGCAAGTAACAGTAACTGCAGTTCATATTGCATTGTGCGCCCAAATTTAAAACATGATAATTGCAGCACGTTAAAGATTTTTTTTGAGTTGCCCCGGGACAGCGTTTAAAAAATTGTCCTTTAAAAGTTGTCAGCAACAAAGTTTTTTTAGACTGATCAAATTCGTCTGCTGTCATCTGGCCTTTTTTACTTAAAAGCGGATCGGTCGAATTTTTCTCGTCCACTGAAAAAATAATTGAAGCGGGGTAAATTGCGCGCACTCGCTCAGCCACTTCAGATTGCTCTGAACTTTGATCAATTAAAATCTTATCAAAAGTAGGCCAAGTCATTTTTCAAGCTCCTTTTGAACTCTTTCAAGAGAAGCCATTATTTTGATTAAGTCGACGGATGAGCTGATAAAAACTTTAAGCTCGACTCCGGCGCGATCGCCACGCCTTTGAAATTTAAATTGAGATCCATAAGGCCAAGGTAGACTTTCGAATTTAAGCTTTAAATTTTCGTCACGTTGAGTGGTGTGGGGATAACGTAAACTTTTTAAATAAGTTTGATAACTTTCGATCGAATCAAGATTTTGCAAAAGTGTTTCTTCGTGCCCCATCAAGATCAAATCGGTTAAAGATTCAAAAATTTGAAGTCCCTGTGAAAACGTCGGGTTTTTAAGCGCTACTTGGTCAGCGATTTGATTGAAAAAGTTTTCTTGAAAATTTGTTTTCAGAGCTTTCATGAAGTCTAAATCGCTGGACTTTATTTTTTTATTTTCGGCCCAGGTCTTTAAGCTCATTTGCACAGTGCTAAACTATTTTCTTGGTTTAAGCAATGAAGGCATTATAATATGAAGCATGGCACACTGGAAACAAAGATCCGAAACCACTTTAGACGTTGTTTATTTTCAGTATCACTCAAACGCTCAAATTCAAAGCAGTGATGAAGTCTACATCTGGGATCTCGACAAAACTTATCTTGATACATCAATTGATTCTTTGACGGGACTGTTTAGAACTATTTTTGAAAAAGCATTCACCAAAAAAAATGTTCCGGGGACCCCGAGCCTTATTCGTAGTTTAGCTCGCTACCGTAAAAAGCATTTGAATGAAACAGACTTTCCACTTTTTTTTGTGTCGGCCTCGCCACCCCAAATGGAGACAAAAGTTTACGAAAAGTTTATCATCGACGAAATCAACCCTATCGGAATGTTTTACAAAGATAATTTACGAAATTTAGCGCCAAAAAGATTTTTATTTTTAAAAAAACAAGTTGGCTACAAAGTTCAGGCTTTGTTGCAACTCAGAACTCAACTTTCGAATAACGTCAAAATGATTTGCTTTGGTGATGATTCAGAATCCGATGCGATTATTTATAATTTGTTTTCAGATATCTGCGCCCGCCGACAAACCGAAAACCAGCTGATGTCTTTGCTTGAAGAGCTTGGTGTCACTCATGCTCAGATCGATGAGATTTTAAGATTGCAGTCTGTTATTCGCATTCAAGATCCCGTTGAAAAAATATATATTAATTTAGCGGCTGATACAGATCCCGAGTACTATTTAAAATTTGGTCGAAGAACATTTCCGACCTACAACACATTTCAAGTGGCTTTAGATCTTGTGCAAGATCAAAGGCTTTCACTTGAAGAATTAGGTGTTGTGATCGATGTCTTGGTTCAAAAATACAAAATGACGAACGAACAACTGATTTCAAATTTTGAAGAATTGATACGTCGAAGAATTTTGGGATTATCTAGTTTTGAAATGCTCAAAAATTATTTTATCGAAAAAAATATGATCAGCCTCAGCTGGATGTCAAAGTCTCAACCCTTGAAAGAAAAAGTTATTGATCAAGGTCATGTCTATGAATTAGATGGTCTATTTGAACCTTGGATTTTGCGACAAATTGATTATACTCACGACTACCGCTAAATTTCCTAATTACTCAAACTTCAATGGAAAAACAGTTGTGATGGCCTGGCCTGAAAACGCTTTAAACTGTGTTCGCGCCACGATTTCCATCAGGCAAGATTTAAAATTATTATCATCGATATCTGATTTTGAGATCTCGATTTTTGTCGTTTGACCTTGTTTTTGAATGGTAAATGAAATCAAAACAGAGCCCCGCGCTTGGGCGTTTTTTTGTAAGATTTGTCCGTAGCATTTAAAAAAATCGGTCTTTTTAGAATTTAATAGAGTTTCAATTTCAAATTGTGAGATTTGATCCGTGGTTTCTAGAGGAGGTAACGGCTCTTTAAGTTTATTTTGATGCCTTCGGTCGGCTAAAATAAAATCATTTGCGCTTAAAAGTTGTCCGTCTTTGCGAACCCAAAAAGAGGGGCTGCCTCCAAATTTTTCAACGTAGATATCTCCGGATTTAATCAAAATTAAAATTTGGCCATTATCAAGTTGGTCTAACAAGATTTCCGATTTTTCGATGATTTTAAATTCAGCCTGATTGTTCAGACGAATCGAAGCGTCTGAAATTTCGCCGGTGCGAACACTGTCGCGCGAATGCAGTGATGTATTTTTTTTTAATTGAACAGCGCTAGGCATTTCGTTATTTAAAAACGTCACGTTTCCTGTTTTTTCAAGAACTTGACCCAATTCGATTTCAGTCGACTCAAGACCAAATTGACTTTGTGGGCCCCAGATCGACACGGCAATAAGCAATGCACCCAAAACAATTAAACTGGGAACAATCCATTTTTTATAACTCATGAGTGGTGAAATTATTTTTTAGGTTGTTCAGCCGGCTGAGCCGTGGATGTAGGAGCCGTGGCGGCCGGAGCCTCGGTCGCATTTTTTTCAGGAGCTGCTGTTGTTGTTATCGGAGGAGTTGCCGGAAGAGTCGCTGACACCGGCGCGGAATCGATCACGGATTTTTCAGATCGGGCCGACATGATTGATAAGCTGATGCATGTAATTGCAAAAATACCCGCGACGACTTTAGTCATTGTTTGAGCTAAAGAAGTTGCGCCACCCGCTCCTAAAACAGAGCTTGAAGAAGCTTGAGAAGTAAATACGCCGCCACCTTTTGAATCCTGTAACAAAACAAGACTAACAAGACCAAGACACGCAATAATGTGGACGACAGCTAAAAATGTGATCATAAAGAACTCTCTTTCAAATATAAAAAAATGTAAATTAACGCGGGCTCTGGCAATCGTCTAGTCTTTGATTGAAATCCGAACTGATTACGCACTGTTTAATGATGACAAAAACAACTGCGTACGAGATACCTATCGCTATGATTTTTTTAGCTTTTGAGGGTCTTGATGGATCTGGCAAATCTTCTTTAATAAAAAGACTTGAAGAGCATCTACATCACAAAAAATTAAGCTTTATTAAAACGCGCGAACCTGGTGGAACACCTGTTGGTGATCAGTTGCGCGAAATTATTTTAACAAAAACAAACCAAGCATCGTTAACGCCCTCTCCACGAACTGAACTTTTACTTTACGAAGCCAGTCGATCGCAACATGTGGATCATGTCATTCGTCCGGCGCTTGAAAAAAAACAATGGGTTTTGTGTGATCGCTTCACAGCAAGTTCTTTAGCTTTTCAGGCGGGTGGTCGACAAATCTCTGAAGAGCAAGTCCATTGGCTCAATTCCTTTGCAGTGAACGGCGTTTGGCCTGACTTAAATATTTTATTGGATCTTTCTGTCGAAGAATCAAAAAAACGAAGACAAGGTCGGCAAACTGATTCAAGTGTGGCTGATGCAGAAGACCGCATCGAGTCTGAAGCCGAATCATTTCATCAACGTGTCCGCGAAGTTTTCTTAAACCTCAGCCGGAAGTCGCCGAAGCAGTGGTTGGTTTTAGATGCGGCTCAAACTCCCGAAAAATTATTCCAAATTTTAGTGGATGAATTGAAAGAACGTCAATGGCTCGTTTAATCGAAAAAGTCATTGGCCACGAATTACAAATCGAAAGACTGAATCAACTTTGCGCCAGTCGACGTTGGCCGCACGCGATGCTTTTTGTGGGACCTTCCGGAGTCGGAAAAAAAATGATCGCTCACGCGTTTGCGCAAAAGCTTGTTTGTGCTGAAAGCCAAACCCTAGTCCCCTGTGGAGTTTGCGGCCCCTGTTTGCGAATTGAAAAAAAACAATCTGAAAGTTTGACGATCATACAGCCCGATGACTCTAATGTTAAAGAAGTTATTAAAGTCGATGCCATTCGTGATTTATTAGATTCTTTATCTTTAGCAAGTCTTGGTTCCGCCCGCGTTGTCTTGATTGATCAAGCTCACAAAATGAATGCGCAAGCGGCCAATGCACTCTTAAAAACCTTAGAAGAGCCTTTTGAAAATGTGTACATTATTTTAATCGGCGAAGATCCCCAGCAATTTCTTCCAACGATTCGATCACGGACTCAAATTTTAAGATTTGATCCACTCAAGTTTGAAGAGCTTAAAAAAATAAAACCTCAACAGTCAGATTGGGCTTACCGCAGTGCTCGTGGCCAAGCCGACCAGCTTGAAAAACTAACGACGCCTGAAGGAATTCAAAAGCGCGAAGACGCTTTTATTTTTTTTGAACAGTTTTGTGCAGACCCCGATTTTTTATTGGCTGCAAATTGGAAAGCCTTCGTCAAAGAGCGTAGCGCAGCCCAGTATCATCTGAATTGCTGGATGCAACTGCTGCGTGATTTGGTTGTTTTAAAAACTCAAGCACAGAAATTTATTCTGAATACGGACCAAGCTGAAAGACTGAAGAAATTTTATAACTTACAAACACAAAAACTTTTACAGTTAGCCGAAAATTTAGTTGAAGCCGAAAAATCACTTTTAGGAAATGCCGATCCAACTTTAGTTTTTGAAAATTTATGGGTGAAGTATGCAAGAATGGATTGATGTTCATTGTCATTTAGATCACCTTGAAGGCGGCGCAAAAGCCGCTTTAAAACAAGCGCTTGATGCGGGCGTAAAAAATCTAATCACAATTGGAACAGAACCTTCCGATTTGCCTTTAGTGATGCAGCTTGCAGAAAAACATGCGCCCCATGTTTTTTGCACCATTGGAATTCATCCGCACGAAGGCGTACAATACTCCGACGAAGTTGGAAAATTTCTTCGAGCCAACGCCAGCCATCCACGTGTTGTTGCAATCGGTGAAATAGGACTTGATTACTACTACAATCAATCACCCAAAGCGGAACAGCTTCATGCCTTTCGCGAGCAAATGAAAATTGCTGAAGATGTTCAACTACCGGTTGAAATCCACACACGCGAGGCCGAAGAAGACACGGTGATGATTTTGAAAGAATTCGAAGGACGAGTAAAAGGTTTGATCCACTGTTTTACCGGAACGCCTTGGCTCGCCGAGCAAGCTTTGGCTTTGGGATACAATATTTCGATTTCGGGTGTGGTGACTTTTAAGAATGCTGAAAGCTTAAGAGCGACGGTTCAAAATATAATTCCGATGGATCGAATCCATGTCGAAACGGATGCGCCTTTTTTAGCGCCGGTTCCAATGCGAGGCCGTCCCAATACATCAGCTTATGTTGTGCACACGGCTCAGGTTGTCGCTGATCTTAAAAAAGTCAGCTTGCAAACTTTGAGTGAACAAACTAAAAAAAATGCTCTTTCTTTATTTAAAAAATTAACTCTTTAGGAGGCTCATATGGCAAAAGTAAAAGTAGGTATTAACGGTTTTGGGCGTATTGGACGAATTTTTTTTCGCGAGGGTTTTGAAAAGTTAGATATCATCGGAATTAATTCTTTAGATAGCGTTGAAGGAATTGCTCATATGTTAAAGTATGATTCAACACACGGAATTTTTAAAGCTGACGTCTCACACGATGAAAAAAATCTGATCGTAAACGGAAAAAAAATCCCCGTTTCACAAGTCAAAGATCCGGCCCAAATTCCTTGGAAAGCTTGGGGCGTTGATTTAGTGATGGAGTGCACGGGCGTGATGAAAGGTAAAGACGATTATCAAAAACACATCACAGCCGGAGCTAAAAAAGTGATGATATCAGCACCAGCCGAGGGCGTCGATTTAACAGTTGTTTACGGTATTAATCACGAAGCTTATGATGCTGCAAAGCACGTGTTTATTTCAAATGCTTCTTGCACGACAAACTGCTTAGCGCCCTTAGCAAAAGTTTTGAATGATACATTTGGAATTGAAAATGGCACGATGATGACGATTCACTCTTATACAAATGATCAAAGAATTTTAGATTCTTCGCATAAAGATTTACGTCGTTCGCGCTCGGCGGCCGTATCGATGATTCCAACAACAACGGGTGCCGCAAAAACTGTCGCTTTAGTTTTACCTGAGCTTAAAGGAAAGTTAGACGGTTTATCGGTGCGTGTTCCAACTCCAAATGTGAGTTTAGTGGATTTTACTTTTAATACAAAAAAAGAAGTTAGCGTTGAAAGTATTAATAATGCTCTTCGTGCTGCTGCGAACAGTGGTCCTTTAAAAGGAGTACTTGCTGTTGAAGAAAATGAATTGGTGAGTATTGATTTTAATGGCAATAAATTTTCTTCGATTGTTGATGCTAAAACAACAATGACTGTTGGTAAAAACACAGCCAAAGTTTTATCTTGGTACGACAATGAAACAGGTTTTTCAAATCGCATGGTTGATACAGCTGTCTATATGGGTACGAAATCTCAGTTATAAAGAGGGTCTTATGTCTTCAGGTTTAAAAGGTATTAAAACGATTCGCGATTTTGAACTCAGCGGAAAAACTGTTTTTCTGCGTCTTGATTTGAATGTTCCCTTGGACGGTGATCAGATCACCGACGAAACACGAATTACAGCGACATTGCCAACGATCAATTACTGTCTTGAAAAAGGGGCGAAGCTGATTATTGCTTCCCACTTAGGGCGACCCAAATCTGCAGATGATAAAAAATATTCTTTAGAACCCGTTGCAAAAAGACTTAGCGAGATTTTAAATCGCGAAGTTGTATTGATGGAAGAGCCCAGCTCTGAAGGTGTAAAACATATTTTATACGGCAACATGAAAAATCAAATTATTTGCTTAGAAAATTTAAGATTTGATGCTGGCGAAACAGAAAATAGTAACGAACTGGCGCAGCACTGGGCCAGTTACTCGGATATTTATATCAACGATGCTTTTGGTGCAAGCCACCGAGCCCACGCCAGTATTTGCGCTCTACCCGAGGCCATTGGAAAAAAAGCTGGCATAGGATTTTTAATCGAAAAAGAAATTAAAATGCTCGATAGTTTGTTAGATCATCCTAAAAAACCTTATTTAGCCGTTTTAGGTGGATCAAAAATTTCAGATAAAATTGATGTGATTGAAAAGCTGATCGATGTGGTTGATGGTTTTATCATTGGTGGCGCGATGGCTTACACATTTTTAAAAGCTCAGAACATTCCTGTCGGAAAATCCTTGGTTGAAAATGATAAAGTTAAATATGCGAAAGAAATGATTCAACGTATGGAAGCTCGGCAAAAAACGCTTCTGTTGCCTGTTGACCACGTCACTTCGACCGAATTTAATAATATTCAAAATAAAAAAACCACAACGTCAGCTGCGATTGCAGAAAATGAAATGGGTTTAGATATAGGCCCGCAAACAATCAAAAACTTTTCAGCGGCCTTAAGTAAAGCTTCAACAATTTTTTGGAACGGCCCGATGGGTGTCTTTGAAAACAAAGCTTTTTCGAATGGAACTTTTGCGATTGCCAAAGCCATCGCTGAATCCACCGGAGTAAAAATTGTTGGGGGTGGAGACTCGGCCGCTGCTGCCGAAGCATCAGGCTATGCAAAGCTGATGACCCACATTTCGACCGGGGGCGGAGCTTCATTAGAGTATCTTCAAGGAGAAAAACTTCCTGGTCTTGAAATTTTACGAGCCCGTAAACAAAGCGAGACCAATTTAGAATAGGATTCTATCAATGAAAAAAATTTTTGCAGCGAATTGGAAGCTCAACAAATCGCCCGAAGAATCTCGTGAATTTGTTATTCAGCTAAAAAACGAAATTTTTAAAATCGAAAACTTTTTTTTAAATAAAGAAGTGATATTATTTCCCCAAGCTTACTCACTAGAGGGCATCTCAAATTTATGCGCAGGCACCCATATTCATTTTGGCCCACAAAACATTCACTCTGAAGTGTCCGGTGCTTTCACCGGAGAAAACTCGGGTCAAATCGCTCAAACTTTAAAATCCCAATTTGCTTTAGTTGGCCATAGTGAACGACGTGAAATTTTTAAAGAAACTGATTCGCAAATTAATCAAAAAAATCGACTTCTTCAAAGCTTAATAATGACGCCCGTTTTTTGTGTTGGCGAAACTTTAGCCGAGCGTGAACAAAAGAAAACTTTAGAAATTTGTTTTTCACAGCTTCAGCAGGGCTTACAAGACTGCAATCCCCAAAAAAGATTAATCGTTGCCTATGAGCCCGTCTGGGCCATTGGAACAGGCAAAGTTGCGACTTTGCAGCAAGTCGCTGAAGTTCATCAAGCTTTAAAAGATAAGCTCACTGCGATGAGTTTTGAAAACTTTCAACTGCTCTATGGTGGAAGTGTGAAACCCGAAAATGCGGCAGGCCTTTTAAAAGTCGCTCATGTCGATGGGTTTTTAATTGGTGGAGCGTCTTTAGAAGTTAATTCGTTTTTAAAGATTTGTCTGAGCTAGATTTTTTCTGAGCTGCTAACTGTCCCATTTTGATATTTCTTAAAAAGCAAATTTAAAATCATCGACTGACAAATGAGGCTTTTGCGTCAAGTCATACAACAAGCTCAAGTTTTAAAGCAAGCCGTGCTCTCATTAGCAGACATTCATTCTAAGACTTCATGGCGAATTTCTTGCTGTGAATGGAAGTATGAGAGAAAATAAAAAGCATACACGCATGAAAAAAAATGAATTTTCACTTCATATTCGTCGCTGTCATATTTGCGGAACGGTTAACGAAACCGAATCGGCTCTTGTGGAAAAGTGCTCAAGCTGCGGAAAATTTTTGGCTCCTTTTGTTTTTTTTGATGAAAAAGCAGCCCTGGGTTTAAAAAAACAAAAAAATCCTGAATCGGCTTTTATCATGAACAGTCGGCTTAAGCTTAACGAGTGGCATCATCCTGCGAATTCTCAGTACCCACCTCTATGGGGTATCACTGTATACTGGTGACATGAAAGTTACATTCGAAGATATTTTATTAGCCCAAAAAATAATTCAAAAAGATATTTTGCAAACAAGTTGTGAAGTCTCAAGGTCTTGTTCAAATTTGATAGCACCGGGAACTCAAACCGAAATCTATCTGAAGCTCGAGAATAATCAAAGAACCGGTAGTTTTAAAATCCGAGGAGCCGCGAACAAAATGGCAAGCCTCTCAGCTGAAGAAAAAAAACGGGGTGTCATCGCGTGCTCAGCGGGAAATCACGCCCAGGGCGTGGCTTTAAGTGCAAGTTTAAATCAGGTTAAATCCGTGATCGTGATGCCCGAGACAGCTCCGCTTTCAAAAATACAAGCGACTCAGAACTATGGTGCTGAAGTCATTTTAAAAGGCCAAACTTTTGACGAAGCCAAAGAATTTGCACTTCAGTTAGCTCAAGAAAAATCTTATGTTTTTATTCACCCCTTTGAAGACGAAAAAGTGATCGCGGGGCAAGGCACTATTGGGCTTGAAATTTTTCATCAAATTCCAGACTTAAATATGATGATCGTTCCCATCGGTGGTGGTGGTCTTATCAGCGGAATTGGAATCGCTCTAAAAAAACTCAATCCCAAAATTAAATTAATCGGCGTACAAACTGAAGCTGTGAACACCATGTACCAAGTTTTCAAGAAAATAACTCCCGTGACTTTAAGTCACCAAACCACGATCGCCGATGGTATTGCGGTGAAGTCCCCAAGCCAAGTGATGTACGACCAATTTATTTCGAAATACGTCGATGATATTGTGACGGTCTCGGAGGGTGAAATTGCGGAAGCGATTGTGTATTTGATTGAACGAGCCAAGACCGTGTCCGAAGGAGCCGGAGCCGCTGCTTTGGCCGCTTTACTTTCTAAAAAAGTGGTACCACTTCAAAAAACCTGTGCGATTGTGTGTGGTGGAAATATTGATTTAAATATGATTTCGCAAGTGATTCAGCGCGGGCAAATTCAGCGCGGGCGCTTGTGTGAAATGTCTGTTGTGGTTCCAGATATTCCCGGTAGTTTAAGTCAGCTCACAACTATTTTAGCCGAAATGAAATCAAATATTTTAGAAGTGCATCACGATCGTATTCGGCAGGGGCTTAATCTAAAAGAAACACGTATTGATTTTGTAATCGAAACCACAGGCCATGAACATATTAAAAAAATTCAAGACGCCCTCAAAAAATGGGGCGCCCGAGTCGGCTAAAGATTCTGTTTGCTGAACAAGCTGGATTATTTGCAGATCATTCCGTAACTTGTAAACACGTAACCCTGATCATTTTTTTGATGTTCGTTGCTGAATGCGAAACTGACGTGAAATGGCGAAGTGCCAGCTAGCAAGCTTGATTTGATTCTAACTTCAACTGTGCGGTACTCTTTCCATGCAGGAATCGTCAAAACGTCGCCAACATACTGAACATAACCATTCGTTGAAGCGGCTAAATCTTTTCTTAATTGAACAGATTTACTTTTAATACCGTCTTCCAAAGAACCACTGTCTGAACCTCGACCAAATTTAAGCTTCATTACATTTTCGTTCATCGTTAATGAAGCTGTAACAGCGCTATGGGCTTCATTACGACATTGCAGTGTGCGAACTTGATTTGCTTGAGCTGCAAAACTCATTGAGTGTGTCACTGTTAAAAGAGCCAGAATAAAAATTGATTTCATAAAATCTCCTGTTTTTCATTTATGCAAAGTCTTGTTATACATGAACAAGCTTAAATAAACTCTAACATTGTGTCTGAGAAGCACTTTGAGTCTGGGAAAGTAAATTATATTCACAGTTGTCTAACTATTTAACAGTCGTATTTCACGGTTTCCATTTAATTTCGATTTCTTCTTGTGCTTTAAGTTCAATCTCACGTTCTTGAAAAGCAGCCTTATTAATCTTAAAATAAAAATCCTCGCTTTGCGACTGTGTACGCGAGCTTATTTTTAGTTGCAGTTTGAACTTAGGTTTCAATTTAAAATGAAGTAAAATATGCTGATCCAAACGCTGAATCTGAAGAATATCAACTTGTTGTGTTTGAATGAGCTGTTCGAAGTCAGTCAGATCAATATTTTCTTGAGAGAACTGAAAAACATAGTTTTTTTGCGAAGATTTAAGCTCAAATTGCAGTTCGTCACCAAGCGAAAAGTTTGAAATGGTTTTTCGTTTTTGAGAATTGAGCTGCAGTAAATTATGTTCACACAGCTGAGAGCAAATCGATTGAATTTCCGAATTCCATTCGCCTTTTGGATGAGCTTTTGAGACCACCGATTTCGGAGGTAAAATAATTTTAATTTTATCCAGAACTGATTGAGAACAATAATTTTCGATTTGATAAAATTGAATAATATTTTGAATCAATCCACTTTCAACAACATGCGAAGCCGCGTGAAAATCAGCCGTCGCAGAACTTGTGCTGTTGAAATCTAAAGTGATCATTTTAATATTCTGCTTTTCTTCAGCAGACAACTTAAGTTTAATGAATTCATTTCCCGTGTGCTTGTAGCTGGTTTCAAAACTTCCATAGGCCTTATTCGCCAGTTGCATTTCAAAAATTTCTTGTGTGGCTTTAAGCCAAGTTGTTTGGTAGCGAGGTAAAGATAAAATCTCGACTTGCTTTTTTTGCAAATGAAGTCGGCTGAGCCGCAAGAACTCGTTTGCAAAAAAGTCACTCAACACAGCACTGTGAGTATGACTTTCAATTAAAGCTTTCCATACAAAATCATTTTTGACCCCTTTTTCGTAGAGAGGAATCGCTGGTATTTTAAAATCAATCAGATTATTTTCTTGATTCCAAATCAAAAATAAATTTTCGTGTAATGCGGCTACAAAAATTAATTGACTGAAATGAAAGCCTCCATTTTCAGGGTCATTTAAGACAAAAAGATCTTTTATTTTTGGCTGCAGATATTTTTGAATAATTTGATAAGCAACAAGACGTGATGTGGTTAAAAATTTTTTACCCTGGTCTTTAGAATAAAGCAGTTGACCTTCTTTATTAACCAGCGAAAACGCCCTGAGCTGACTAGATAATTGAATTAAAATATTTTGGTAAGCCGTCGCACTTAAAGTGGGTAGCAAGTTTGATTTCATTCTGAACCTTTTTTCATAATTAAATCGGCCCAGTTGAAGTTTGATTTTGTATCTTGAAGTAACTGGGCCAGCGGTCCCGTCACAAAAACTGAATTTTGCAACTTTAACAATTGATACTCAAATTCAAGTTGCTTTAAAATGTGTTCTTTAAGCTCTTGCCGAGTCGTCGAAAAAAAACCTTGTAGCTGACCTTTTTCAAGCACAGTGAAATGATTGTTAAGCTTTTGCTTATGACTGTCGGTGCTCAGATGGGTAAAAATTGAATTCATCAAGGGTATTTTACTCAATTCCTCTTGAAATAAATCGATGACTAAAGGTTTAAGCCCACGCCCAGCCATCATCGGCCCGGGCTCGTATTGAGCCGTTCGAGCAGAAATATTTAATATCGACAAAGCATCCAAGTGAACTTCAGAAAAAGGATGGGGTTGAAGAACAGCAAACTCGTTATGTAAGCAAGGAACCCTTCCCCATGGACTTTCCCACTGGTTGGAACTAACAGTTGAAAGAATTCGAAAATTTTCGTGATCTAAGTAAAAAGCAAAGTCGCAGGATTCATCTTTTGCGAGCTCACTTAAAAAATGTCCCGAACTCGAAAAAAGTTCGTAATTTTCAAATTGATTTTTAAAACCATCTCGTGTCCAAAACTGGATATGGCTTTGTTCTCCAAAGACTTCTTTGATATCCGATAAAATTTCTTCTTTTGTTCCTTCTGTACCAGCATTCAGTAAAGTCTTTCGCACTTCACCCAAATTTTCGGGCTGTGCGCAGTTGAAAATTTTAAATCCGGCTTTTTCAAAAAAATCAAAAACCAATTTTTTTAATTTTAAATCGAGCTTTTGTTCAGACAATTGGATCACAACTTTATTCACGTCAGGATTTATTTTTTTTATACGCAAGAGCTCTGCATCAAGAAAGGCCTCATTCAGCTTTTCGGGGTTGATGGAAATCACTAAGGAAGACGCGGCCAGCGATAATGATTTCGAGTTGATGACTGAGTATGAGTTTTCAAAACCGGCTAGAACAACTTGCGCCACACTTCCGCCTAGGCGGTAATTTCGAAGCCGATCCAAATATTTTGTAACAATCAAAAAATCAACTTTTTCATGAGCCGTAAAAAATTCTGAGTGCGCCAATTTTGTTTGAGTCAGTAAATTTTTAAATGAAACTTGTGGAAGAAAAACTGATTTTTCAAAAAATTTTTGTTGAGATAAATCAAATACGCCAAGAGATGCGTAAGATTCGCCTAGATACAGTGCAATAGCTGGTGAAGATCGCATATTTTCGTTTAACTCGGGCTTTCTTTTGTTGTCATCGGTATGTTATGAATTGTGTGGCAAAGGGTCAATCATGAAAGTATCGGCTGAAATTTTAAATTTAATTCCCTACAAACCTGGAAAACCGATTTCAGAAACTCAACGTGAATTTGGTTTAAAAGAAGTGATCAAATTAGCCAGCAATGAAAATCCACTCGGACCAAGCCCAAAGGCCATCGAAGCTGCGCAAAAATTTCTCAGTCAACAGCATCGATATCCCGATCCAGCGGGCTATAATCTTATCCATCAAATTTCAGAAAAGTGGCATTTGCCAACAACACAAATAGGTTTAGGTAATGGCTCAAACGAAATCATCGATTTATTAATTCGAATTTTTTGCGAACCTGGCGATGCCATCCTGACGTCTGAAGCCGCGTTTGTTGCTTATCAAGTTTGCGCCCAAGCGGCACGAGTAAAAGTCAGAACAACGCCGATGCGAGCTGATTTGAAAATCGATCTGGATGCCATTGCAGATCATTTTTTTCACAACCCAAATTCTAAAATTCGTCTTATTTTTATTCCAAATCCAAATAACCCAACAGGAACTTTGGTGGGCGGTAAAGAGCTCGAAAAATTTTTAGTTCGTCTTGGCAATCGGGATGACGTGCTTTTGGTTTTTGACGAGGCCTACACTGAGTTTGTGCGTGATCCTCAATTTAAAGAAGCTGCAAAATTTTTTAAAGATTACTCGAATGTGATTGTTCTTAAAACATTTTCAAAAGTCTATGGTCTTGCGGGTTTCAGGCTTGGTGCCATGCTGGCGCCCGAATATGTCCTGGAACTTTATAATCGTGTTCGTAACCCATTTAATGTGAACGATCTAGCGCAAGTTGCAGGAGTCGCGGCTCTTCAGGATGTTGACTACATTAAAGCTTCGCAAAAAGCGGTTTGGGAAGGTCTTGATTATTTTTATCAAGAACTCACACGTTTGCAGTTACCTTATTTTAAATCTGAAACCAATTTTGTTTTGTTCGATACCAAAAGAAAAGTTGAAGATGTGAATTTAAATCTGCTTCGAAAAGGTCTGATCCTTCGGCCCGTTCAAAATTATGGTTTTAAAACATTGATGCGCATGACAGTAGGTCTGCCATTTGAAAATCAAAAAGCAATTGCAGCGATTGAAGCCATGCTCGGTGAAATTAAAAGTGAAATTAAAGAGGTCGTTTAAATGGGCTATGTCATTACAATCGACGGCCCAGCCGCTTCAGGAAAATCTTCAGTCAGCCGAGAACTCTCAAAAAAATACCAGATTCCTTGGGTTTCGACTGGCGCTTTTTACCGAGGGCTTGCTTATGCGGCACTACGAAAAAATATTCCGTTAACAGATAAAATTGCTTTATCCGAACTTGCGGTTTCGGTTGATTGGCGCGTTGAAATGACGTCAGAAAGAACTCAAGTTTGGTTTCAGGATGAAAATGTCACGGATCATATTGCCAAAGAAGAAGTCGGTAATTATGCAAGCCTTGTCAGTCATTACCCTGAAGTTCGAACATCCTTATTAGACCAGCAACGTCAGTGCGCTTTTAAATCCGTGGGTTTAATTGCCGAAGGTCGCGATTGTGGAACCATCGTTTTTCCGAAAGCAGAAGTTAAAATCTATCTGACAGCTCGATCAGAAAATAGAGCCCAAAGACGCGCCCAAGAGCTGGGGCTTGACGAAAAGTCTTTAGTCGAACAACAAAAAAAGCGTGATCAGCAAGATTCAACTCGTCAAACTGCGCCACTTCAAATTCCCGTAGGTGCTTTGGTGATTGACACGAGTGAAATTAATTTAGATGAAGTGGTTGAAAAAATAGCTGCGTTTACCTCTGAAAAACTGCACCAATAAGCTTTTCAAAAACAACACGATCCCGACTAAAAGACGGGTTTTAAGTTAGCTCAAACATTAAGCTACTTCACAGTTAAATTCACTTTACCAAGAATGATTGACCTGCAATTGAAAACCCCCTAGAACTACTCTTCAGCCAAAGAGTTCCCAGAGGACCCTTTAGGCGGGAGGAAAAAAAGAAAGCACATGAACAAAACGTTAAGCAAAAGCCAAAAAGAAAAACAATCGGTGTTAGCTCTACTGGATGCAGAAGACGCTAAGATCCCAGCAAATCCTGGGTTGAACAATCAGCCATCAGGTGGAGAGTTTGAAAAACTTTTCGCAGCTTCAACATTAGAACAAGATTTTAAAGTCGGTGACGTTGTCACAGGTTCTGTTGTCGAAGTTCAATCAGACTATGTCCTTGTTGACATCAACTACAAATCTGAAGGTCTGATTCCAATCAATGAATTCCGCGTCATTGACGGTGTTCGCCAAGTCAAAGCCGGCGACAAAGTCGAAGTCTTGATCGATCGTATCGAGAACGAAAACGGAATGATCGCCTTATCAAAAGATAAAGCCGACATGCTTCGTGCATGGTCAGATATTTCTAAAGCCGCTGAAAACGAAGAAGTCATCGAAGGTTTAGTTGTCGCCAAAGTTAAAGGCGGCCTAAGCGTAGATATCGGAGTTAAAGCATTTTTACCCGGTTCACAAATCGATTTGCGTCCCGTACGCAATATGGATGTTTATTTAGGTAAGAAATATAAATTCAAAGTCATTAAATTTAATAAAAAACGTGGCAACATCGTTTTATCTCGTCGTGCGCTTCTTGAAGAAGAACGCGACAGTTTGAAAGCTCAAACTGCAGATACAATGAAAGAGGGCGCTATCGTGATGGGTCTTGTGAAGAACGTCACTGATTACGGAGCTTTCATCGATCTTGGTGGATTAGATGGTTTGCTGCATATTACTGACATGAGCTGGGGCCGCGTAAAGCATCCTTCAGAACTCATTAATGTTGGCGATGAAATCCAAGTTAAAATTCTTAAGTACGACACTGAAAAAGAGCGCGTATCTTTGGGCTTAAAACAGCTCACTGAAGATCCTTGGGGACAAATCAAGGCCAGCTACACAATTGGCTCAAAAGTGAAAGGAAAGATCGTCAGCGTTGCTGAATACGGTGCTTTCGTTGAATTGGGTGACGGTGTTGAAGGTCTCATTCATGTTTCTGAAATGTCTTGGACAAAACGCGTGAAACACGCAAATCAAATCGTTAACGTCGGCGACGAAGTTCAAGTTCAAGTTCTTGAGATCGATTCTGAAAATCGTCGCATTAGCTTAGGCATGAAACAGCTTCAAGCAAATCCATGGGTCGAGATGAAAGAATCTTATCCTCCAGGAACAATCATTGAAGGTGAAGTGAAGTCAGTGACTGATTTCGGTATTTTTGTTGGTATCGAAGAAGGCATCGACGGACTTGTGCACATTTCTGATTTTTCTTGGACGAAACGTGTGAATCACCCTTCTGAAATGTTCACTAAAGGCGCGAAAGTGCGTGCGGTTGTTTTAGGTGTTGATTCTGAAAACGAAAGATTTTCTTTGGGTGTTAAACAACTTGAAGGTGATCCTTGGTCACAAATCGAAGACAAATACGGAATTGGTTCTCAGCATGATGTGAAAGTAACTAAAACAGCTGATTTTGGTGCTTTCGTTGAATTAGCAGCTGATATCGAAGGTTTGATCCATATTTCTGAATTAACAACTGACAAAATTAATACAGTTGAAGATTTCATTAAAGCGGGACAATCCATCAAGGCTGAAGTGATCACAATTGATAAAGATGCTCGTAAGATCGGTCTTTCTTCAAAATTGATTAAATTGCGCGAGCAAAAAGCCGATGTTGAAGATTACGCTAAAAAAGCAACAGCGACTTCTAAAACAAGTCTTGGTGATATGTTTGGCGATCAACTGAAAAACTTAAAATCAGATAAAACTTAGTTTTTGTAGCTCAACAGCTTTATCGCTGCGCGCTAATAAAAAAATAAGTCAAAAAGGGAACCTGAAGAGGTTCCCTTTTTTTATATTTATTTTATGATGTGAGTTCAAAAGTATTCAAAGGATGAAATATGAAACCATGGTCTTTTCGTAAAAAATTTGTATTTGGCTTGGTTTTTATTTTTATAGGACTTTTGATCTACCGCGGTTATGAGTCTTACAGAGATAATAAAAAAAACGAAGATTATCAGCCGCAGTCTAAAAATGAAATTCTGCACCTTGAAATTAATGGCGTCATCATGAACGGAAAGAAATTTTTATCTCAGCTTAAACGCTACAAAAAAGATGATTCTGTGAAAGCCATTTTGATTGATATTAATTCTCCGGGTGGAGCAGTTGGGCCTTCACAAGAAATTTATTATGAAATTTTAAGAGCTAAACAAGAAACAAAAAAACCAGTGGTGTGTGTGTCAACGGGTTTGATCGCGAGCGGTGGTTATTATTCGGCGCTGGCTTGTGATAAAATTGTCGTTGCTCCAGGAGCCATGATTGGTTCGATTGGTGTCATCATGGAGTTTGCTAATCTAGAAAAACTTTACGATTGGGCTAAAATCTCACGCTACACGATCACATCAGGAAAATTTAAAGACTCGGGTTCTGAATACCGACCTATGCGCGACGACGAACGGCAGCTGTTTCAAGATATGATTAATGAAGTTTATGAACAATTCAAAACCACGGTAGCCACTTCGCGAAATTTAGATCTAAAAATAGTTTCAGCCTATGCAGACGGGCGTGTCATGACGGGTGCAACGGCTGTGAAATTAAAATTTGCCGATGCGGTGGGGACATTCGAAGATGCGCTTCGAATGGCTGCTGATATGGCTGGATTAAAAAAAGATGATTATAAAGTTTTTAAACCTCACCGAAGTAAATTAAGTGTTTTTGATTTAATATCGATGAACGACGAGGATGATGACGATCTGAATTCTTTGTCTGAGGTGAAAGAAGCTTTGTCTGGATTGAAAAAAAGCTCAATGGATTCTTCACTGAAGCAAATGGCTCAAAGTTTTTTTAAAACTAAGTATTTGAATCAACCGCTTTACATGATGCCAGGCTACTGGGAGTAAGTTTTGCCAGTAAAAAATAAAAGTAAAGTCAAAAAACAAACTGCAACAGATTGGCCACAAAAAAGAAATCTTTTTTTTAGACCTGATCGTCTTAATTACGTTCGTAAACTGATTAAAGAAAAATCAGGCTGCGTGTTTTGCAGTTCGGCGCGCTTAAAAGCGTCCTTAAATTCTTTGTGTGTTTATAAATCGAAACACTCGCAAATTGTTTTAAATAAATATCCTTATAATAATGGTCATCTTTTGATTTTACCTTTAGTTCACACGGGGCAGATTTTAGATTTAAGCCCTGAGCGCTATGATGATCTTCATCACACTTTGCGGTTAGCGATTGAAGCTGTGCAAAGTGTTTATAAACCAAACGGATTTAATATGGGACTTAATCATGGTGCAACAAGTGGTGCCGGTATTCCGGATCATTTGCATTATCATGTTATTCCTCGTTGGAACGGAGATCTTAATTTTTTTCCGTTGATCGCAGAAACAAAAGTTGTCATTGAAAATTTAGAGACCAGTTATGAAAAATTTAAAAACTATTTTGATCAGAGGTTTTTATGAATTCGTTTCAAGTCGCGCCTTTGACTCCTGTTGTAAAACGACTGGTCGTCGCGATGTGTTTGATCTGGTTTGTTGTTCAAATTTTATTTGATAAAGTTTTTAAACTGAACTTAAGCAATTGGTTTATTTTGCATCCAGATCAAGTGATTGAAAATTTTTGGGCCTGGCAGCTTTTTACTTATCTGTTTTTTCATGCTCTTTCGCCGTTTCATATTTTAATGAATTTACTGATGTTGTGGTTTTTTGGGTCAGAGCTAGAGACCCATTGGGGAGCTCGTTTTTTTACGATTTACTTTTTTGTCTGTGGTGTCGGTGCTGCAGTGATATATTGCTTAGGCGTGGTGGCTTATGCCGTGATCACGGGGATGCACACTCCGCTGCTAACCCCTGTGATGGGGGCCTCTGGGGCTTTGTTTGGATTGCTTGTCGCCTACGGAATTGTGTTCTCTGAGCGAGTCATTTATTTCATGGGGTTATTTCCTATGAAGGCCAAATACTTTGTGATGGTGGCGGCTGCCGTGGATTTTTCGTCGCTCATTACAACGGGCTTTGCGGGAACTGAAGTGGCTTATTTAGCCCATTTGGGCGGGGCTTTGGTTGGATTTTTGTATTTAATGGCTCGTACGCGTTGGAAGCTTAAAAATACGCGCAGCAAGCTGAAGAAGAAAACATCTGGATTAAGGCTTGTGGTCGATAATGATAAGCTGAAAAGCGAAAACGGGCCTAAATACTGGAATTAATCTTGGCCTAATGAAGAATTTCGTTTTGATTTTGAGACTAAAAAAAGCTATATAACACTTTAACTTTTGAAATAAGCACTCGCGCCAGGAGATGATATGTCACTTAATAAAGCACTTGAGAATTTAAAATTTGATAAAAGATTACTTGAGCTCAATATTAAAATGGGTCGTTTGACTCAGATCGAAGTCGACCAGCACACAAAATCTCTTGAAGATTTAGAGGCTCAATCTGAAAAGTTAGACATCGAACAAGAAGATAAAGACGTTATTTAGTTTTTAAGCTCAAACCATTCTTCGCGGTGGATTTTAAGCTTTTCGCCGTCTTTCATGACATAAAGATTTTTAACACCCGTATCTTTGTGTCCATCCGATTCATAATCCTGAATAAACTGAAATAAATACTGATTTTTTAAATGGAAAACGTGCGGCGTTGAGATGCTTAACTTGACGTATTTGTATTTTTCTTTGAGTTCTTGTTTGTGTTTCAGCCAAGATTTTTTATTATAAAGTGGTGCTGAAAACTCGTCCGAATAATTTGAAATATAGTCATCAAGTTTTTGATTTTCCCAAAGTGATTTCCAGTTATTCAGCCAACTTAAAGCAAAGTCTTTTTCTTTTTTATGTTCATCCAGACTAAGCCATTTAATCTGATCGTTAATCAGTAAAAATGTTTTTCCCAGAGAAATAAATTGTTCGACTTGCTTAAGAGCTTCATTTCTTAAAACAACGCAACCCTTTGAGCCACGAGTTAGCGGAACCGTGTCCGGAACCGAGTGAAGCCAGATTCCATCACCAGTTTTATTTTCGAATTTATCAAAAAAATTAGGATAATTTGTTGTGAAAGCCATCACACCATATTTATCGAAGGGAATTTCAGGCTGGGTTTTTTTGGTTTCTAAAACGTAAATGCCTTCAGGTGTTCTTTGGTCGTCACGTTTGACTTTAGGGCCTTCATTTTTACCGATATCAATATCAAATTGTTGTTTGAACTTATTGGCTTCAATGCTGTCCTTGTCAAAAACACTGAGTTTTCTTTTTGTTTTATCGGCAATTAAAACGGTCGAAGAAAGTCGTTGATCTGTCGAAATCGAAAGAACTTCAAAAGGTAAAGTCGAACTTTCTTGAGCCGCGACAGAAATGCTTGCAAAAATAAATATAAAAAATAATTTCGATTGTTTCTTCATGGTTACTTTTACTTTACGGTTAGCTCAGGGTTACCCTTAAGAGGCTAACAATAAAATTGGCCCTCGACAAAGAGTTAGTCAATTAGTCCTAACGGTGCGCCATACGACTTCGTCATTGCTGAGTCATTCGACTTCGTCTCAAAATAAGACCTCAAAATGCGTTTTAGGTTGTAAATTTAGTGGGGTGGCTGGTTTTAAATGTTTTTTGATTCAAGACGTTTGTAAGGAATGCCGATAAAACCTGTATGAATAAGAAGATTAAAAAAATATTAACTGTTTTCTGTGTGACTGTTAATTTATCTGTATTGGGCGTTGGTGTGTATTGGGTTTATATTTCGACTGTTGGTTTTGAATTTCCTTCGTTAACTGAAACAAAATTGCGTGAACCAGCCAGTCTTAAAGAAAAATTTGCGCAAGCACCTATGGTTTACACGATGGATAAATTTGTTGTCAATTTATCTGGGTTACCGAAGCGAACAATTCGGTTACAAGTAAATTTAGACATGATCGGTCCGCAAGCTTTTCAAGAAATTATGGATCTTGAAAACAGAGCTAAAGCTCGCGATAAAATCGTTCGTATTTTAAATGATAAGACATTTGATGATCTTGAAACAATTCAGGGTAAGCTTTTTCTGAAAGATCGTATCGTCGAAGAAGTAAATCACATTTTAGATAAAGGTCTTGTTAAAGACGTTTACTTTACCGATTTCGTGATGAATTAATTATTTTTCGCGTTTCTGGTATATCTTAAAACCAACATAAAACAAAATGGCCAAAATAAGTAATAGAAATCCCATCAGTTTTTCGTTTTTCAAAAACGGTTTTGTGGTCTCTTTATCAGATTCTAGTAAAGACGTTTCTAAACCTGGCTGATTCAGATTATTCCCAAATATTTCAGCAGTACCTTGCCTTATTCCAGTTCCTGTTGAAGGTATTAAATTTTTATCGGCAATCACTTTCAGTGATCGAATCGTATTCGTAAAATCTGAGTTGTACTTTGCATAAGATTTATTATGAGCACTGAATGTAACAAGAACAGCGATATTATCTTTAATCGTAGCTAAGTAACGAGTGAAGTAATTTCTGACTTCACTGTCTCTGTGTAAGCCATCAATCCAAAGTTGGCCATTGTAGCGATTCGTTTGAGATTTGTAGACTATGGTCGACGTTAATAGGCCTCTTAATTTAGAGTTTGTCGTGATCGGTGAGTCTATATGACTTTTATAGAGTTCGATTTTGTCTGTCGGGCCTTTTTCTTTTGCCGTTAGAACAATAACGGCTTCTTTGGCTTCTTTGGCATCAGTTGATCGACAAACCCACTCGGTGCCATTAAGATTACACTTCCAGTTATCTAACATCTCAAAAGAAATATAAGCATTTGTAAAATTTTTTGCTTCGGAAAAATGAAAACTGAATGAAAAAAATAAAAATAAAAATAAAAATTGAGATATTCGATTCATATAAAATTAAAAGTCTTTTCTTTTTTGAAAATATTTGTAACCGATGTAAAGTAAAATTGCTAAAATAAATAATCCAAGCCCCAAAACGGTATCATTTTTTAAAAAACTTTTCTTTGATTCAGATCCCATTTCATTCGCAGCCAACAAATCACCCGGCATTGCTTTTCCGATGCCGTCTCCAAGTATTTCTCCGCTTCCGCGTAAGGGTGCTAAATCGGGTCTTGATAAAAGATCTTTGCTGGCAATGACTCGCAAAGATTTAATTGTGTTATTGAAATGTCCACTGTGTTTTGCATAAAATTTATTATGAACACTAAAGGTCACTAGAATCGCAATTTGATCCTTAATAGTCGCCAAGTACCGAGTGAAGTAATTTTTCACTTCGCTATCACGGTGAAGACTATCCAGCCAAGGTTGATCGTTGTAACGGTTTTGTTGTGATTTATACACAATCGTTGAAGTTAAAGAAACTCCAGCTTTCGTGATTGTGTTAATACTTGAGTTCATATGACTTTCGTATTGAGCAAATGAATCTGTAGGCCCTTTTTCTTTTGCAGTCAGAATAATGACAGCTTCTTTGGCTTCTTGTGGATCTTCAGCGCGACAAACCCACTCGGTTTGCTCTAGAGTACATTTCCAAGTATCAAGAATTTCAAAAGAGATATAAGCATTTTTAAAAGTGCGAGCTTCAACTGTCGAAACCATCATTGAAGATATCAATAGCGCGATGAATAAAACACTCACGGTGAATTGCGCCCTAAACCGAAACATGATGACCTCACTTTGATGTGGACGTAAACTTTATTTCCTGACTAATATTATAGACATACAAAGCATCATCGATAAAGTGGTAATTTCGATCTAATCTAAGGAGACTTATGCTGAATCTTTCCCAACTCCAGACCTTCGTCACGGTGGCTGCAGAAGGTAGCATGACCGCAGCCGCGGATAAACTTTTTTTAACTCAGCCGGCTGTTAGTCAACAAATGAAAAACATGGAAGATGATCTGGGCGTTGAATTGATCGTGCGTGGCTCAAAGCAAATTAAAATGACGGCTCAAGGTGAGATTCTTTACGAGCATGCAAAAAAAATATTAAGCTTAGCGCAATCAGCCGAAGTTTCGATTCGATCTATCGGAGCCCAATTGCGCGGTGAGCTGCGCATCGGCACTTTAAATTCTATTGGTTTGCATTTAATGAGCCCCGTCGTCAGTCGACTTTTAAAGTTTAATCCTGATTTTAAAATTAAAGTGGATTACTCAACGGGCGAAAATTTAATTCAAAGTTATAAAAAAGGCGAGCTTGATGTTTTAGTTTTACCTGAAGTCACCAAACACTTTAAAGCCCAATTAAATGAATCAACAGGACAAGTTTTATTTTCAGAAGAGATGTGGTTGGTGGGCTCGGGTAAAGACGAATTTTATCCTTCATCAATTCAATTAAACGAAATTAAAAGAATTCCCTACGTACATTTTTCTAATGAATTCCCTGATTTTGATGCGGCTTTAACTGAAAAAGTTGGAAAGTTGCAATCTGTTTTTGAATCTGCAAATGTGGGTACTTTAAAGCGAGTGATTGAATACGGTTTGGGAATAGGATTTCTTCCATCTCACTCGATAAAAAAACAAGTTCGCAGTGGTCGATTAAATCACGTGCGTGTGGTCGACTTCGACTACAAAATGAAATTTCTTTATTACTTCAAAACAAATTCTGCAACTGCTGAAACCGCACAAATTTTATTTCAAGCTTTAACTGGCGATCAAGAAAGAACTTAAAATGAAGTTTCAATTTTTAGCTCTGGTTTTATTATTTTCTACTGTTGCACAAGCGAATGTGCAAAATTCTTTGATATTTTCTTTGAATACAATTTATGTGAATCGTGAATATGATGATAACGGATTCAAAAATCAAAACAAAGAGACAGATACAGATCTAAGACTGATCAAAATTGAAAAACAGTGGGCTTATGGTGGAATTTATTCGTTGTCATCGAATGACTCATCAGATTCAAGCCGAACCAGTTATGGATTATCAGGCGGCTTTTACTCAGAAAAAGATTTTTATATCAATGCTCACTATTTTTTAACATCCAAATACAATTTGGGTGGGGGTTCTCAATACACAAAAGGTTCAGGCTATGGAATTGATTTGGGTTTTGTTTCTAAAATCACTTCAAGTTTTTATGTTGGGCTTGTATTTGCGCATCGAAGTTACTCTTACACCGAATTGACTTCTCCGATGGGAGTTTCTTCTGTCAGTGTGACTCACAAAGAACTTTTGCCTCTTTTTACTTTTGCTGTGTTGTTTCAGTAATTAGATTTAAAATAAAACACTTTCAGGCCAACCCATACGAGATGCTATTAAGCGAACGATTTCGCTGGCGGTTTCTTCTAAAGCGCGTTCAGTCACATTAAAAACGGGCCAGCGCCGGTTTTGTTTAAAAAGGTCTTCGGCATACTCGATTTCTTTTAAAATTTGCTGAATCGATGCGTACTCTCCACCCGAATCTTGTCCAAATTTTTCAAGACGATTTTTGCGAATTCTTTGTAGTGAATCGATATCAATAATAAGGCCCACAATTTTTCGCTGATCAATTTTAAAAAGTTGATCAGGTAAAGGGCTACCAGGAACCAAAGGAATATTAGCGACTTTCCAACCTTTGTGGCTCAGAAAAATGGAAAGGGGAGTTTTGCTCGTGCGACTAATACCCACTAGAACAATATCGGCTTTATCAAGCTGGTTTAAAGTTTTACCATCATCGTGCCGAACTGTGTATTCGATGGCTTCTATTCGTTTGAAGTACAGGTCATCGGTTTGGCGTAAGGCTCCGATTTGTTTCGACGAGGGAACTCCAAAAAAATGATCCAAAGTTTGAATCAATGGGCCTAAGAAATCGATCGAAGGAATTGATTTTTCAAGACATAGTTCGGCTGTTTTTTGCCGAAGACTGGGGCTTGCAAAAGTATAAGCCACCATGCCACGCTTTTCGAAGCATTCGTCGATCACGGAGCGCACTTGATCTTCTGAGCGTAAATTTTTGCAACGTTGCAAATTAATTTCTTTTTCAGAGTACTGAACTAAAGCAGCTCGGATCATTGTCACAGCTGTTTCGCCCGTACTGTCCGATAAAATAAAAATCGTGTAAATCGAGTCAGCTTCGCTCATAAATTAAAATTAATTTTAAGAAGTGTTTGGTGAAGGCTTTCTATTCTAAGCTGCAGCCAAGGTTCGGCCAAACTTGACATGACGATCAAAGAATACTGTTCAGAGATTTTCATCAAAAAAGCATTCATCCGATTTTTATGATCAAGTTCGGCTAAATGAAAATGACTTAAAAAATTTTGTG
The DNA here is from genome assembly GCA_043747435.1 of Bdellovibrio sp. GTDB lineage: Bacteria > Bdellovibrionota > Bdellovibrionia > Bdellovibrionales > Bdellovibrionaceae > Pseudobdellovibrio. Next base: position 63,091 of record JAYTPD010000016.1, read on the forward strand.
CATTTGTTGAAAGTACTTTAAAAAGCTCGGGCTGCGGAAGTTGAATAAGCTGTAGACCGTCTAAGCTTTGAAAATGTTTTGCGTAAGCAAAAATTTGTAAAGCATGATATTTTTGCGAGTGGGTTTTTTCTAATAAAAAACCCACTTCAAAAAAAGATGAAAGTTGGCTAAACAACATCAAAAGATCATTCTTATTAGCTTGTTGTGAGAAAATGTAGCTTAAATTTTCAAGCTCACTATTTTTTTCGGAAAGCACGAAGTTGTCTTTTAACTCTTTAAAGCTCGTAGGGTCATTTTTTTGTTCAAAAAGCTTTTCAAAATGGGTATTTATTTTTTTTATCATACTGTGAGTATGATACGATTTATGTATTTTCGATAAAAGTGATGTCGGTTAAACTGGTCTTTTGACGAGCTTTGATCAAGCTTAAAAGCTCTTTTGAATCAGAAAAAAATCGGACAGATGGTGCTTTAAGCTGTGAACTGATTCGTTCAATTTGATCAATTACTTTTTCTGTTTCCTGATCCCATAATAAAATCCACTTATTTAAAAAATGATCGGAAGAACCTACCAATAAAAAATTGGGATCTTCCGTGAAAGTTATTTTTTTAAGTTCGGTTTGTTGCAAAATTTCTTCAAGTTGTACTGGCTGAGTTTTTTTGTGATGAAACAGACATTGGCTCAGTAAGAAACCGCTTCTAAAATCAAGTTCATTCCACCATTTATTTTCAGGATTATTGCGGATAACCCAAAGATCAGAACCAGGATTAAAAGCTTCATTGTTCGAGAGCTCAGCTGCGTTCATTGCGGACCACTTGATCAAGCAAGCCATTCACAAAAGCAGCGGACTCTTGCGAACCAAAAATTTTAGCAACTTCGATCGCTTCGTTGATCGCAATTTTAGGTTCAATCATTTCTGTCGACATCATCATCTCATAGACAGCCATGCGTAAAATATTGCGATCGACTCCGCCCATACGTTCAATTTTCCAGTGGCGGCTGGCTTCTTGAATTTTTTCATCAATTTTAATTTTATGAGTTTGCACGCCGCGAACAAGGTCATCGGCATATTTGATCATGCCCAGTTCTTTTTCACTCGAAGTTGTCTCGTTATGAATTGAAAATAAATCATCAAAAGAAATTTGAGGCGCGTACTCAGTTTGAAATAGAATCTGCAGAGCGATTTCCCGGGACTGTCTTCTCATCTTCGAAATTCCTTAGTGTCACTGCAGTTAAACTTAATTGTGGACCTGCTGAATCAATCATATCAATTAGCTCATCACCTTCAAGTTTTTCTACAAATTCCTGAATGTCTTTGAAAGTTCTATAAACACTTGCGAATCGAACATAAGCCACATCATCTAATTGTTTGAGCTCGGCCATCACTCGTCGGCCGATCACTCTCGAAGAAACTTCGCTCTCTCCTCGGGTCATCAACCAAGCAGAAATTCGCTCAACAACAACTTCAAGTTGAGACAAACTCACCGGACGTTTTTGACAACTGGCTTGCATTCCACGTAATAATTTTTCTTTGTTGTAAGGTTCTCGGCGGCCATCTTTTTTAATAATAAACGGGTAGCTAAGCATGACTGTTTCAATGGTCGAGTAACGAGATTTACAAGACAAACACTCACGTCGTCTTCGAATACCGCTGTCTTTTTGAACGCGAGTATCAAGAACTTTATCTTCAGAATGTCCGCAGAAAGGGCATTTCATCGTCGAGTTCCTCATCTGTAAGCAAAGCCTACTATTTCAAATTAGGTGAGGCTTTTGACCGGGTCAATCAGTCTAGATTGCCAAACAAAAAACTTGCGCGTAGCATAATATTCAGTCGGAGGTTTTATGATTTTAAAACAAATTTTCGCAATAGTAACCGTCACATTTCTTTTAGCTTCGATAGTTTTTGCTAATGCTCCCAAAGTAGGCAGAAATGCGGCAGCAAAATACTTTCAAGCGAGTGGTAAAAGTGATGAAAGCGAAAAAAATTATCAAAGAAACCCCTCAACGATTGAGTCTTTAAGTTCTGAGGAAAGATATTTAGCCGTTGGTTTCAGTCAATATATGAACACGGATTCTTACAACTGGGGTACGAACACAAAAGAAGAAGATGTGGGGCGCTGGGGTTTAGACATGACTTACAGAATTAGCCAGTACAATAATTTATTAGATCAAGCGGTTCGAATTTCTTACACAGAATATCAACCGATTGGAAAACGCACCAGCAAAATGAGTTTCATGTACGCTTTAACTTTACCCGATGCGGGTTCGAAGTTTCCATTGTATTTTGGTTTTGCCGTGGGCCCTGGTATTTTCTTCAAGCAACTAGAAAATGAATCTCCACTGTCATTGGATTATCAGTTGTTTATGGGTTTACGTCTTTTCAATCTCTTCGAAAATACTGGTTTTTACGTCGAAGGTGGTTTAAAAAATCATCTTCAAATAACTTCAGACGGACAGTTAAACGGCTCTTATGTTTCAGCAGGAGCTGTATTTACCTTTTAGACGTCCTTAGTTAAAACAAGGAGTCTTTTTTGAGTAAAGCTTTACACTATCATCTTGTGAACACGATGACTCAAGCCTTGACTGAAATTTTTGTCGGTCAAAAGCATGCCGATCGCGTGATCGGTAAATATCTGAGCAACAATCGTAAGTGGGGCGCGCGAGATCGAAAATTTTTTGCTGAAGGAGTTTACGAAATTGTTCGGCATAAAAGAAAAATAGAATTCATGGTCGAATCCGAAGATTTCTGGGACATGATCGCCGGCTATCTTGTGATCAAAGGATTTGAAATTCCGAAGTGGATTGAATTTGAACAACTGGATGTGGCTCGTATTCAGAACCGTTTAAAGTACGCCAAACCAGACGCGATCGAGCAATCCTTTCCAGATTGGCTGAATGAGTTGGGCGAAAAAGAATTCGGTGTCGAGTGGCCCGCTTTAATGAAAAGCCTCAATCAGCCAGCCGAAGTTTTTTTGCGAACGAACACTTTGAAAACAAATCCGCAGCTATTAATCAAAGCTTTAAAAAACGAAGAAATTGATGCCGATCAAATTAAATCAAAAGAATTTATTTTTGAAAATACTTTAAAGTTGAAAGAGCGCAAAAATGTTTTTATTACGGAAGCTTTTAAAAAAGGTCAATTTGAAATGCAAGATGCCGCGTCTCAGTTGGTGGCGCCATTGCTGCAAGTTGAGCCGGGTCTACGTGTTGCCGATGCTTGCGCGGGTGCCGGGGGGAAGTCTTTGCATATCGCTGCAATGATGCAGAATAAAGGTAAAATCATTGCGATGGATATTCACGATTGGAAGCTGAAAGAGCTACGTGATCGTTGCTCACGCGCGGGTGTTGATATTTTAGAAACGAAGTTATTAGATTCTTCAAAAGCTGTGAAGCGTTTAGAAAACTCATTTGATCGCGTGCTTCTTGACGTGCCCTGTTCGGGTCTTGGTGTACTTCGACGAAACCCTGATACGAAGTGGAAACTTTCACAAGAAGAAATTGATCGCCTTGTGCTTTTACAAAAAGAGATTCTTTCGAAATATTCTGAAATGTGTAAATCGGGTGGTTTGATGGTGTATGCCACTTGCAGTATTTTAAACCGAGAAAACGAAGAGCAAGTGAAGTGGTTTCTAGAATCTGAATACGGAAAAAATTGGACACTCGAAAAACAAATGCGAGTCTGGCCACACAAACACGGCTTCGATGGATTTTTTGCAGCTGTGCTGAAGAAAGCTTAATTTAAAAATAAAACTTCAGCCCAACTTTGCTTCCCGTTCTTTCTAAGTTTGTTTCGATGTTATTTAATTTTGAATTTTGGCGTTCTTGATACCAATCAGCAAAAAGGCGAAGTATTCCGTATTCGATAAAGACTCCTGCATTGAGTTCATCGCCTTTTGTATCTCCATAAAAAGCTTCTGAGTAGGGTAAGTAAGCTCTGTAGTTTCCTTGAATTCCAAAATACCTCATTAAGTAAATTTGCAGAGTAGCGGCCGGAAATTGTTGATTCAAGCGATAGCTACCGTTCGATGCGCTGCGAGTTCTTAAGCCGTAATGTAAAGTAATATGTGACCCTTGCACGGTATTTCCGAAAACGCGAAAATTAAATAGACCTGTGATGTCATTGAAACCTTCTTCGTTATTATTCATGTATTCGGCTGTAATGCCAACGAATTTCGCATACGCCGAAACTTCAGCGCTGCTTGAATTAAAATCGCGAGTACTACTGGCTCCAGCAACCTCACTGTTGAGTTTGTAACGAAACATCGAGCCACCGATAATGAATTCGTAAGGTGATGGTGTGTTAATTGTCAGCCACATATCCATCAAGGCCCGTCGATCTTTATTTTCAAGCCAGCTTTGCAAAGTAAAACGCTTTGCTTCTCGAGCTGCAGAGCCTTGCGTAAGAAGCCAAGGGCGTGAGCCTGCGCCTGATCCTGGTGATGCCGAGTCTTGAGCTAAAGCGGAGTTCGATAAAAAGATTAAATTTGATAAACACAATATGGTTAGAAAATAAATAATTTGTTTCATATTTAAATGATATCATTTTTGATTTTATTTTTTATAAAGCATTTATCAATGTCTTAAATTGAGATTTAAAGTGTGGTTTTTTTGTAAAACTATGAGAGCATGTTCCTTAGAGCCAAGGAGACGATCAAGTGACCGCATTAACTGGCGTCAGCATGCTGACATTTTCGAGTTGTGAAATTTTAAATGAAGAGGGAACGCGAGTCCAAGTGGCCAGTCTGTGGAGAGCCCAAGCTGTGCTGTTTATTTTTTTACGACATTTTGGTTGTGTTTCTTGTCGGGCGCATGCTGCACAAATTTGGCATGACCGTGAAAAATATCAAAAAAATGGGGCTAAAATTGTTTTTATTGGAAACGGAACTCCTCAGTACATCAAGTACTTCAAAGAAGATTTACAAATCCAGGATGCGACTATTTTTACCGATCCCAGTTTAGCGTCTTTTCATGCGATGGGATTTAAACGTGGTTTTTTAGTTGCGCTGGGTCCTCGTTCGATTGCCAAAGGATTAAAAATGTTTAGCAAAGGTCACAAGCAAGGATCTTATTCAAAAGATTCGGGTGACTTGTGGCAGCTGGGTGGCGTACTTGTGGTTAGGCCGAATGGCTCGATCGCCTATCACTATATCAGTCAAGCGACCGGAGATTTTCCTCCAGAAAAAGATATTTTGGCTTATCGAAATAGTGAATAATTAATTAATAGAACCAAGGAAATTTTTTAAAATTCTTTGGACGTTTTTCGACAAAAGAATTTCGACCTTCAACGGCCTCTTCAGTTCCGTAAGCTAAGCGTGTCGCTTCTCCGGCGAACAGCTGTTGTCCGACGAGTCCGTCATCAATTAAATTAAAACCATACTTCAGCATCCGCATCGCTGTCGGTGATTTTTGATTCATTTCAGCCGCCCATTGCAAAGCAACCTTTTCTAAATTTTCATGAGGTACGACTTCGTTCACCATTCCCATTTTAAAAGCTGTTTCAGCATCATAATTACGGCCTAGAAAAAATATTTCTCGTGCTTTTTTTTGCCCGACTTGTCGAGCTAAATACGCTGAACCAAAACCTGAATCAAAACTTGCGACATCAGGATCCGTTTGTTTAAAAATAGCGTGTTCGCGGGAAGCGATCGTTAAATCACAAATCACGTGCAATGAGTGGCCTCCGCCAACGGCCCAACCAGGAACAACGGCCATAACCACTTTGGGCATGAAACGAATTTGTCTTTGCACTTCTAAAATATGCAGACGTCCAAGTTTAGCAAGATCAACTTTACTTTGTTCACTAAGGCCCGTTCCGTTGTTGTCGTCACCTTCGTATTTATAGCCGTCTTTGCCGCGAATGCGTTGATCGCCTCCTGAACAAAAAGCCCAGCCTCCATCTTTTTGTGATGGACCGTTGCCGGTGAGTAAAACGACGCCGACATCAGCTGAAATTCGTGCGTGCTCAAGAGCGATGGAAAGTTCATCAACTGTTTTTGGACGAAAAGCATTGCGCACTTCGGGTCTGTTTAAGGCGATGCGAGCCGTTCCTTGCTTTTTTGCGCGGTGATAAGTGATGTCGGTAAAGTTAAATCCAGGAATTTCATTCCACTCGTTTGGATCAAAAAGATCTGATACTTTTTTTGTGCTCATAGACTATCACTAACATTGACCAAGTTCGCTCGCCAAGTAAAGATATCAAACATGACAAACCTCAAGGAGTCGTAAAATGTGGGTGCATGATTTAAGTCCATTTATTTTTAAATTTCCCGAAACAAGTTTATGGGGCGATCAATTTGGATTTCGTTGGTATGGTTTTTCATACATGCTGGGTTTTATTTGCGCGTATCAAGTTATTTGCTGGCTTGCAGAGCGTCAGCGCGCTGGGTTGAAGCGGGAAATGGTGGGCGACTTTGTGACCTATGCAGCGATCGGAACATTAGTTGGTGGGCGATTGGGTTACTGTCTTTTCTACGATCAAAGTTTATTTTTTAGTTTTCGATCAAGTTTACCTTTTTGGGGTGTTTTAGCAGTGAATGAAGGCGGGATGGCCAGCCACGGTGGTATTATCGGAATTATTGTGGCTTCGATGCTTTACGCTCGGAAGACTGGGCTTAATTACGCTTACTTACTTGATTTGACTGCGATAGTTGGTCCGATCGGAGTTATCTTTGGCCGCATAGCCAATTTTATTAACGGAGAACTTGTTGGTCGCGTGGCACCGCCCGATTTTCCGTTAGCCGTTAAATTTCCCTCGGATATATTAAATTGGCCTAACTACGAGTTCGATCGACTTTCGACTTTATCAAGTGTTGTTGAAAAAATCGGAATTGAAACATCAAAGTGGTCTGACTGGCTTTCGAATTATCGCACCGATCAAAGTTCTCGTGATCAAGTTTATGCAGCCCTTTATAAAATTATTCATGAAATACAAAACAGCCAGTCGGGTGTAAAAGAATTAATTGCTCCATTATTAGATCCAAAGCATCCATCACAACTTTACGCTTGTTTAAGTGAAGGTATTTTTACTTTTTTAGTTTTATTTTTCTTGTCTCGAAAATCACGCAGACCTGGTTTTATTGCAGGATTTTTTGTGATGATTTACGCGCTTGTTAGAATATTAAATGAACAATTTCGAGCGCCTGATATTCAAATCGGATTTCAATTATGGGGATTAACGCGCGGTCAGTGGCTGAGCGTTGCGATGTTCGCGGTCGGTGTTGCAGTGTCATTATTCTGGGCGCGAACTCAATCACAAACTATCTTCGGTTGGCAACGCGGCCAAAATGTAAAAGTCGGACGCCGCTAAACCGGTAAGGGGGCACCGCCCCTGATCGCAAAATCTTGGCTTAGCTTTCATTATGTTTCCTACACCAATATTTAAATCCGCTTTCCGCTTCAAGTTTTCTATTTCTTCTATAATTTGCGGGGCACCGCCCGACTTGTGTTTTGCATTTAGAAAACATCATGAAAAAACAAAACGTCTTAGATAAAAAAAGTAATCTCAAAATTCCTTTTAAGAAAAGTCTTACAAGAAATAAAAAAGTACCTTCTTCAAAGCAGCTCGCTTTTTTGCCTCGGTCTAAAAAAGAACATGGCGGTTCTTTGTCTGTTGGTAAGCGACGAGTTTTACGACCAATGAGTTCAAAATATTCACTTCATATAACTCTTAAATCTCACCATGCGATTGGAGGGCGGTGCCTTTTCAAACATAAGAAAATGATCCTTCGTATGATGCGAAAGTCTTCAAGGCTTTTTCAAGTCAAAGTTTATAGTTATGCCGTTTGTGGGAATCATCTTCACTTATTGATTAAGGGGCCTGATCGATTTCGTTTGCAGAATTTCTTTCGTGTATTTGCTGGGCACACGGCTCAAAATATTTTGAAACTTTGTCCGTTACGAGAAATTGCGGGCGGTGCCCCACAATCGCAGAAGAAAATAGCGAGTGGCAGGAAAATGGGCTGCGCGAAGAATCAACGTAAGTTTTGGAGTTTTTTGACTTATTCGCGGGTTGTGACTTGGGGGCGCGAGTTTAAAACAGTCTGTCAGTATATTGAACGCAATGTGCTTGAAACATTAAATATCATAGCTTACAAACGGCGATTTGTACTCAAAGTAAAACCTTTAAACAAAATGGGTATTGAAACCAGTTGAAAATAAAAACTACGATAAAACTTGTGCTAGGATTGTTTCTCTTAAAGAGTGAATTTCTTCGCCTGTTTTAAAGTTTTTTATTTTATATTCCATCGCTGCATTTTCTTGTTCGAAAATAAGAACTGCTTTTTCGGTTCCTAACTTATTCGCTTTTTCGAGCTTCTTTTTGAAGTTGCCTGTGAAAAAAACTTCGCAGTCGTGATTTTTATTTCTGATTTCGCTGGCGATTTTCAAAGCTTCTTTGAGAGCTTGCTCGCCATTTGCGATGATTGAAATCAGGTTCGTTTTTTTAATAGTAAGATTTTCTCCGCTAAGACTCTCTAGCAGATCAGCTAAGCGATCTACTCCAGCGGCCCAGCCGACGCCTGCAGTTTTGGGCCCGCCAAGCATTTCAACTAAACCGTTGTAGCGTCCACCTGAAAGAATTGCACTTTGAGCGCCGAGTTCTGTTGTTGTGAACTCAAAAACCGTGTGTCCATAGTAATCAAGGCCTCGTACAAGTTTTGAGTTGATTTGAAAAGGAATTTCTAATTTATTGAGGCCCTCTTGTACGTCGTCAAAAAACTTTTTTGAAGCTGCGTTTAAAAAATTTTTCATCAAAGGGGCGGTGCCCAGGATTTTTTGGTCGTTGACATCTTTTGAGTCCAAGATACGCAGAGGATTTTTTTCTAAGCGAACTTGCGAATCTTCAGAAAGCTCAGATTTAAAAGGTGTTAAGTATTCAACTAAAGCATCACGGTAGGTGCTTCTGGACTCTTGATCACCCAGCGTATTGATTTCTAAAACGCAGCGCTGATCAAGTTTCAGTTTTTTTAAAATGGTCCAAGCTAAATCAAGACACTCAACGTCGGCCATGGGCGACTCTAAACCCAAAATTTCAACTCCGAATTGATAGAACTGACGGTAACGGCCTTTTTGAGGACGTTCATAGCGAAACATCGGCCCATAATAGTAAAGTTTTAACGGAACAAGTTGAGCTAAACCTTCGCTAACAAAAGCGCGCACGACTCCGGCCGTTCCTTCGGGTCGAAGGGTGATCGAGTCTCCGCCGCGATCCGTAAAAGTGTAAGTTTCTTTACTTACAGCGTCGGAAGTTTCACCCAAAGAGCGATGAAAGACATCGGAAAACTCGAAGATAGGCGTCTCGATTTCTGAGAAGCCGTAATTTAAAGCTGTTTTGTAAGCAGTTTCGTCAATATGGCGAAATATTTTTTTTAAAGGCGGTAACAAATCTCGTGTGCCGCGAACACTTTGGTATTTACTCATACGTGACATGAGCATATCCTAATAATTCTTATGATGAAATGGATTTTAGTGGCACTTTTAATTTTTTCAGCAGCAGTTGGTGCGGGTGTTTATTTTATTTCTGGAGCTGGGCACGGTGACGGTATCGAAGTTGACTGGCGTTTGTTAAATCAATTTGATTATATGACAAACACCGCCACTTCGGAAATTAAAATGCTTGAAGGTAAGCAAATTAAAATTCCGGGCTTTATGGTTCCGCTTGAGGACAGCCAAAGAAAAGTCACTGAGTTTTTACTGGTGCCTTCTCCGCAAGCTTGTATTCACGTACCGCCACCGCCTCCGAATCAAATGGTTTATGTGAAAATGAAAAAAGGTGCCGAAGCCAAAGTTGGAGCTCCGATTTGGGTTTACGGCGAGTTTAGAATTTCAACCAAAAGGTCTCAATACGGAGAAGTTTCTTTTGAGCTTATTGGTGAACAAGTGGAAGATTATAAATAAAATTAAATCAAAGTTACTAAGCAGTTACTCAATAGATTTATTTTGATAAAGGAAACATGATGAACTTAAAAAAAATTGCCATTCTGACTTCAGTCGTTCTAGTTACGGGCTTAACAAGCTTAGCCGCAGAAAAGAAAGCGACCAAGCGTGAACACCCGGCTCATCAACATGGTTCAGCTAAAATGGACATCGCATTTGAGGGGCCGAACGGTCAAATTAATTTTCAAGCTGCAACCGAAGGTATTTATGGTTTCGAATACGCTCCTAGAACTGAAGAAGACCAAAAAAAACAACACGAATCCTTAGCCATTTTTGAAACGAATTTTGTTGATATGGTCGCTTTTGATAAAACTCTGAAGTGTGAGGTCTCAAAACAAAAACTTGAAGTTGTGCAAGAGGCCGGAACCGCGCATTCGGATCTAAAAGCTGAATTTAAAGTGATTTGCGAAAAGTCTCCTGTTGGCAGCAAGATCACTTTTAATATTCAAAAATCATTTCCAAAATTAAAAGATGTCGATATTCAAGTGATTGCTGATGATCTGCAAAAATCATTCGAAGCAAAAAAAAATGGAGCTCAGCTCAATTTAAAGAAGTAAAAATATGTTAGACACTCTTCAGATCGAGAATTTGAAATTTTCTTACGGTCAGCAGCCGATACTTCAGATTTCGCAATTAACAGTCCAAAAAGGTGAGTTGGTTTTTTTGTTTGGGCCCAGCGGTTCAGGTAAATCGACTCTTTTGGAACTCATTGCCGGCATTTTGAAACCGCAACAAGGAATGCTATCGATTTTAAACCAAGATCAAAAATTAAAAAACACCGCAGATATGAAACTGACCGAGCTGGATCATTTTCGCGCCGAAAATATTGGTTATATTTTTCAGAGTTTTAATTTGATTCCATTTTTAAGTGTTCGTGAAAATATTATTTTACCTTTTTTATTTCAAAAACAAGATTACAGACCTTCTGAATTAGACGAGCTGATTGAAGCTTTAGGCCTGAGGTTATTTTTAGAGCGTCGTGTTTCACAACTTTCTGTTGGACAACAGCAAAGAGTGGCTGTGGCCCGGGCTCTTTTAAAGAAGCCCCAATTGATCTTAGCTGACGAGCCCACTTCGGCTCTTGATTACGACCATCGCGAAAATTTTTTAAATCTTTTATTTCGACTTTGTCGCAAAAATCAAACAACAGTTCTGTTTGTAAGCCACGATCGAAGTATCGAAAAACTATTTGATCGTTCGATTAATCTTCAAGAACTTAACTCTGTACTTCACAGAAGTGTGGATGAGATATGAAATCTTGGTTTTTAATTGCTTGGAAATCTTTGCAAAACCGACGTCTAGCGACGGTGTTGACCGTTTTTTCGATGACATTAAGTTTACTGTTATTGATGACAGTAGATCGAATTCAACGAGCCGCAGAAGATGGTTTTAAACAAACTGTTTCGGGCGTAGACCTGATTGTGGGAGCTCGTTCGGGGCCATTGCAGCTGATTTTATATTCAGTTTTTAATTTAGGCCAAGCTACACAAAATGTATCAATTGAGAGTTATAACGAGATCAAACAACGTCCAGAAGTTGAATGGACAATACCTTACAGTTTAGGAGACGGACATCGGGGATTTCGAGTTGTTGCGACGAACTCTGATTTTTTTAAATATTATCATTTCCGTTCTACTGAAGGCATCCAATTGGACAACGGAAATTTTTTTGAAAATTATTTTGATGTAGTGATTGGGGCTGATGTCGCGGCCACGCTGAATTATCAAGTGGGATCTTCGGTGGTTGTTGCTCATGGGTCAACAACCGGAGATGCAATTCAAAAGCATGAAGACAAACCATTTCGTGTCGTCGGAGTCATGAAAGCAACGGGCACGGCCTTAGATCGCGCGCTTTATATTTCTCTTGAAGCGATGGAAGCGATTCATTTAGATTGGCAAAGCGGAAGTGCGCCTGTTGTTGGAAAAGAAATATCGGCTCAGAATATAACTCCGCAGATGGTGCAACCTAAAAATATCACTTCATTTTTTCTGAGAACTAAAAATCGTATCGAAACTTTAAAATTACAACGATGGATCAACGAATATAAAGATGAGCCCTTGCTGGCGGCTATACCCGGTGTGGTGCTGTCTGATCTATGGCAATCTTTGGGAAATGTTGAAAAGATTTTAAAAGCGATTTCATTCATGGTAATGGCTGTTGGGCTGATGTCGATGTTGATTGCATTAATGACTTCGCTGAATGAAAGACGCCGAGAAATGTCGATCTTACGAGCCTTGGGTGCATCTTTAAAACACGTTTTAGCTTTAATTTTACTTGAAACTTTTTTGCTGAGTTCACTTGCGGTCCTGTTGGCGTGCTTACTTAAAATTGTCATTGAAGTTATTTGTGGAAGCTGGCTTCAGTCTAATTACGGATTGTATTTGCAAGCACCACGTTTTTCGATAAACGAAATTATTTATATGATTGTCATGGTCGCGAGCGCGCTTTTAATCAGTTTAATACCGGCCCTTCAAGCGATGAAGTCAGCTCTTAAAGATGGGCTTAGTTTGAAGTTATGAAAAATTATATCACGCCCCAGGGTTTTGAAAAACTTCGTGAAGAGTACGTGCGGCTATTAAGTGTAGAACGACCACAAGTTGTTCAAGTCGTCGCGTGGGCTGCAAGTAATGGTGATCGCTCGGAAAATGCAGACTATCAGTATGGTAAGCGACGTTTACGTGAAATTGATAAAAGAGTTTATTTTCTAAAAAATAGAATGGAAGATGCCGAAGTCGTTGATCCAGAAAAAATGAATTCGAACCAAGTTTTTTTTGGAGCAACCGTTACGATTGAAAATGACGACGGGGACGAAGTTATTTATCAAATCGTCGGTGAAGACGAGATCGACTTGAAGCAAAAAAAAATCTCTTGGAAATCACCCCTAGCGAAAGCTTTACTGGGTAAAAAAGTTGATGATCAAGTTAAGCTTATCAAGCCCGTGGGCGAAGAGCTTGTTACAATTCTTAAAATCGAATTCGTGTCTCAAAATAAATCATAACCCTATTCTATTTATTTAATAAATTCAGTTTGTTTGCAATTCGAAATTCTCATTTTGACTGTCGAACTTCAAATCAGTGTCTAATATAAATTAGACAGACCCCCTTTGCCTTAGACATCAAGTCTTCAAAAATTTGTTTCAATATAAGATGTCAATGATTCCCATAGTTTGTGATTTCGAAAATTTTGGTCTTTGAATTGAAGCTTTTATTGATAGAGAGATTCTTAAAAAGCGGGGTATTTGTGGGACGTATCAATCATGGAATATTTTGGAAAAAATTAGTTGGACTTTTTTTATTAACCGCCGTTGTATCGTTGAATCAAGCCTGCCAGTCGAATCCAAAAAAAGATGCTGTGATCCAAGATCAAAAACGTATTAACCATGCGCATGAACTTCTTCAAAATAAATACAAAAAATTAGGTCTCAAGAATTTTGAAGGAGATCTTAAATTAGCCGATTACATTAAAAAATATATTCAACAAGAAAACCCAAATTTAAACGCCGCAAGTTTAACTCAGGCTCTTTTAAAAGTTAGTCGCGAACATGGGTACGATCCCGTTTTTTTACTGGCTGTCATTAAAACAGAAAGTCAGTTTAACCCAAATACCGTCGGTTCTGCTGGAGAAATTGGTTTGATGCAAATTAAACCAAGCACAGCCTCTTGGATTTGCAAAAAGAAAAAAGTTAAATGGCTTGGGAAGTCTGAGCTTAAAAATCCAGAGTATAATATTTTAGTGGGTGCACATTATTTTAATTATTTAAAGAAAACACTTAATTCAAAAAGTATGCGTTATATAAATGCTTATAATATGGGAATTAACAACTTGCAGCGTATGCCTGCATCGTCTCAAATGAAGCATCCTTATTATGGGAAAGTGATCTCGAATTATTTAGCCATTTATTCTGAGCTGCAAAAATACCGTGAAATTATTTAATTTTGTTGAGTCTGGCCCTCTTCAGAGTAGCATTTCAATAAGTGTTCTATTGAGGGGCTATGAAAAAATATTGGATTTATTTCAGCAGTTTGATTGTTGTCGTATTTTTAGTTGAGTATGATTTAGCTCGTCGCGCGAGCCAGAAAATAAATTTAGCTCAAAAAGATAAACTTAATTTAAATCAAGAAAAAAGATACCTTGCCGTGGAATCAGCGCAAAGCGCTTTAACTCCGAAACAAATTTTAACCCAAGCACAGGAAATTTCCAAAGAAGAACTTGATCCTTCACTTGCGGAAATTCAAATCGAAAAAATCGCTCACACTTTAACGATCACGGATATTCTTAAATTTTCATCATTGATTGAAGATACACAAGAAAAAAATGATCATCGATCAATGGCGATTGAGCTTTTAGCACGAAAAAAATCGAACGAATCTCTACAAATTTTAAATAAGTTTGTAGAAAATCACGCAGCTCATCCAAAAAAATCTCAAGATGTTAATATTGAGTTTGAATCTGTTTTAAGAGCCCAGGCTATTGAGGGTATTGCCTCGTACCCTGTCAAAGATTTAGCGTTGTCTTATTTAAATTCACTTTCGCAAAAAGTGAATGAAGCTTTTCTTAAAGAAAGAATTTCTAGATCTGAAGAAAACTTGAAATCAGTTCATTCACAAACAAAGAGCGATCAAGACTCTGATTTAAAAAAACTGATCGAATAACTTAACTTGAAGAGGTTGATGATGAAAAACATGATTAAATTTTTGAGCATGATGGCCTTACTTTTGTTGGCTGGCTGTCAAGAATTGTCAGGGCAGTTAACAGTGAAACAAGCTTTTGAAGTACTGATCAAAGGAAAAACAACAACGGTTCAAGTTGGTCAGTATAAAACCAATCTTGATTTTAAAAAAAGCAAAATCGTTGTTGATATAGAAACTTTAAATAATCATCTCAAATTGAATATTGTAATTCCTGACGGTATGACTTTGCCTACAAATGGAAGTTTTGAGCTTAAATCGGCTCAGTCGCAACAGCCTTTTGACGTTGTTGGTGAAGTTGAAACAAATGTCGTTGAAACTGAGACTCAAACAAGAATGGAAAGCTGTCAGTACCAAAGCTATCAAAATATCTGTAATCCAACAGGTTGTCAGACAGTTCCTGTGACACGAACTGGAACTCATTACGTCGAGTTTTATTATCGAAATACAGACCGCAAAATGAATTTTAGTATTGTCTCGTTATCAGATTCAAAAGCCAATCAAGCTGATTTTACAGGCGCTGCTAAGTACTCAGAAAAAATCACAACTCATGAAGGTCAATGCTTTTAGTTCACGATTATTTCGAAGAACCAAAACCTGTAAAGTATTTTTTATTACTTGATCGAAAACTTTTCTTCTTGGGTCCGCCTGAGCCACCACCAGAACCACTGCCTGGGCGTCTAGAAGAGTTGTGTTTTCTTTCGATTTGAGCCTTTGCTTTTCCTTTTGATAAAGTCGCAGATTGTTCAATCGCATCTGAATGGTAAGGATGATTTTTATCAACAGGTATTGCTTGTCCAATTAATTTTTCAATATCGCGAATATAAGATTTCTCTTCAGCATCACAAAATGAAATGGCCATACCGGCGGCTCCGGCGCGCGCTGTTCGGCCAATACGATGAACATAACTTTCAGAAACATTCGGTATTTCAAAGTTAATGACATGAGAAATTCCATCAACATCGATTCCGCGGGCCGCAATGTCTGTTGCGATAAGTACTTGAATTTTGCCATTTTTAAAATTTTCGAGTGCTCTTTGTCGCGCGTTCTGAGATTTGTTTCCATGAATGGCTTCTGAGGTGATTTGATTTTTAGTCAAAAGTTCAGAAACACGGTTGGCTCCATGCTTTGTGCGGGTGAAAACGATCACGCGATTGAAGTTAGGATCTTTTAGCACATGTCTTAAAAGATCTTTTTTCTTTGATTGCTCGACATACATCACGGATTGAGAAACTTTTTCGGCTGTTGATGAGACTGGATTCACTTCGATTCGAATCGGTTTATTCAGCATTGTTGAGGCTAATTTTTCAATTTCTGTTGGCATTGTCGCCGAGAAAAAAAGAGTCTGTCGAGTTTTTGGAATCATCGTCAAAACTTTACGGATATCGTGAATAAATCCCATGTCGAGCATGCGATCGGCTTCATCTAAAACAAATGTTCTAACTTGTCGAATCGATAATTTATTTTGTTCAATCAGATCTAACAATCGGCCCGGTGTGGCGATAAGAACGTCAACTCCATCTGCAACGGCTTTAATTTGTGGCGTGATGCCGACGCCACCATAAGCCACAGCAATTTTAATTTTCATAAACTGTGAGTACGTTTTAAAATTTTCATAAATCTGAAGTGCGAGCTCGCGCGTAGGTGTAAGAATCAGAACTTGAGTGTTCTTGGGCTGAACACGATCTTTGGATTGAGCTAAATTATTTAAAATTGGTAAAGCAAAAGCGGCTGTTTTTCCAGTTCCTGTTTGAGCGCACCCAAGAAGATCGTGACCCAATAAAAGGTACGGAATCGCTTGTTCTTGGATGGCAGTTGGGGTTTCATAACCTGTTTTTTTGATGGCGCTTTGAATCGGTTCAATCAAGTTTAAATCTGTAAATTTCATAGACGCCAAACTACTTGCAGGGTCTGGCTTTGTCTATATAAAATAAAAAACTATGAATAATCATCACGATCGCCTCAATCATCACAAACACGAGCATCATCATCCGATCCAATCAAGTCAGCCCCAGATGAATCGGGTATTTCAAATCAGCATCATGTTTAACTTTATTTTCGTGCTGATTGAGTTTTACTACGGTTTTCGTTCACATTCGTTAAGCTTGATTGGGGATGCGGGTCACAATTTAAGTGATGTGTTTTCTTTAGTGCTGGTGTGGTTAGGCTATGTTTTGAGTCGCAGCCGACCGACGTTGCGGTTTAGTTTTGGTTTAAAAAAGTTTTCGATTTTAGCTGCTTTTGTGAATTCGCTGCTTTTGCTGCTCACTATTTTTTACATTATCTATGAAGCTTTCGAAAGAATGCAGTCGCCGCAATTACTTGATTCGAAAGTCATGATGATCGTTGCAGCTTTAGGGCTTGTGATCAATTTTTCGAGTGCGATGCTTTTTCATCAAAGCCATCGGCATGACCTTAATTTAAAGAGTGCCTATTTACATTTGATGGCCGACGCGATGATTTCTTTAGGTGTTGTTATTGCGGGCGCATTTATTTATTTTACAGAATCAAAATGGATTGATCCAGTTGTGAGTCTCGTCATCGCAAGTCTGCTTCTGGTTGGCAGCTGGCGTTTACTTAAAGAGTCGATTATATTATTGTTCAATGGAGTTCCTCAGCAAGTTAATTACTCTGAGCTTTATAAGCTCATTCAAGAAACTGTGGGAGTGATTGAAATTCAAGATCTTAAAGTTTGGGCCGAAAGCACTTCTGAATTTCGAATGACTGCAAAACTCAAAGTTCAAAATGCCAATTTTAAATTAATCGATTTAGAAAATAAAATTAAGCATGATTTTCTGTTGCATCATCTAACAATTCAAATTGAATCTTAAACCCAAGTCAGTAAAACAATTTCACTTCGGCTGAACCATCTCATCGGGGGGCCCCATAGGCCTGTGCCTTGGTGAACAAAAATCTTTGTAGAGCCAAAAGTTTTAAAACCTTTAATGACAGGCTGAACAATTCGCACCAACAGACCAAACGGAAAAATTTGCCCGCCATGAGTATGGCCCGATAAAATTAAATCACAGGGTTCAGTTTTTAAATCCCACAGACTTGAGGGCTCATGAGCCAGAAGAATTCGGTAATCAACTTTTTCAGACGTTTTTAGCGCCACATCAGGAAGCGATTGAAGAGTCGAATGAAAACGCCGAACCATACGGTCAGGAACGCCACCAAATAAAATCTTTGTCTGATTAAATGTGTGAATACTATTTGAATTGTGTAAAACTTTGTAGCTAAGCTCTGTCAGCCTTTGTTCCCAGGGGTCGATACCATGAATGTATTCGTGATTTCCAGTGATATAAAATTTTTCGATTTGAGCCTGAACTTGGTCAAGACAAGCCAACTGCGGTGAAACATCCGCGAATTTTCCCTCGACCAGATCACCTGTGATCGCCACAAAGTCGGCATTTAGTTCATTGATTGAATTCACAATTTTTTGAAGCCATTTTTCGTTTAAATGAAGCAACCCAACATGCAAATCTGAAACATGCGCAAGGCGAAGCCCTTTTAAGCTTACGGGTCCATTGATCTGGTGATGAATAATTTTTGGATATTGCAGCCCTTTGAATAAAGCCCAACATCCTATGACGCCTGCAAAAATAAAAGTCCAATACGAGTAAGGATGGTTTAAAACAAGCGCTAAAAAAAACTCAATCAGGCATAAGAAAAAAAGAATGTGAAAAAACCCCATCCAAATATAACCCGTCCAAGTTAAAAATTTCCATTTTGTTTTGAATCGACTTAGACTTAAAATAAAACCCAATGGAATAGAAACAGAACCCAAGGTCAAAAGCAAAGCCAATGAAAACTTAAGTGACTCAAGATCTAAAGAGCGGCTGACTGAAATAAAAATAAAGTAATGAGTTAAAAAAAGCACGACAGTGAGGATTGTTAAAATGATCAGAATGCGTTTTAAATTTATTTTCATATTAAACTAACGGCTTTCTATTTTATTTAAAGTGAGCAAAAGTTGTTCGGCACTTTGGGTTAAGTTTTTTTTCCAATCGATTAGAGTATTTTCGTTTGATGCGTCAGAAATAAATTTGATCGAATGAAAAGGAATTTTAAACTGAGCGCAAACATAAGCTAAAGCATAAGCTTCCATATCAAAGATATCACACTCTGTGAAAGGCTTTTGTTTTTCAACAAAGTCAGCGCTGCCGCAAATGACTTGGGGAAGATCGGTCAGATTTGATGTGTGAAATATTTGAGTAGGCCGAGCTAAAAAGTTGGTGGCTTCTCTTCGAATAAAAGATGTGCATTCGACAATGTCTCCGGTTTTAAATTTTAAACTTCCAGCTGTTCCTAAATTTAAAACGCGCAAGAATTTTTCATGACGGATCAATTTTGTTAAGTAGGCTGTCAGGTTATAAGTGGCTCGTATTGACCCAACTCCGCAGTAAAGCGGAGTGAAACCCGCTTTTTCAAAGTGTCCTTGGGACTCTTGCTGAAGGGCTAATACAATCAGGCTTTTCATTCGTTCCGTCTCTGACATTTTTGTCAATTTCGCATAGGGCTTGTTAAGTCAAAGCCTACGTTGTAAAAAGAACTTATGACAAGTCTATCAGCACAACGACACGCTAAAGAAATCGCCCTTATTTGTGAACGCCTACACAACCGAAATATGCTTGCGGCTGCGGATGGCAATATCAGTGCGCGTATTTCTGATGATGAAATTTTAATTACACCATCGGGAATAGCAAAAGGTTTTATGGAGCCCGATCAAATGTGCGTGATCAACTTAAAAGGTGAAATTATTTCTGGAAAACCCTCTTCAGAGAGGTTGATGCATCTTGAAATTTATAAACGATGTCCACTCGCTAAGGCTGTTGTTCACGCGCATCCCCCAACAGCGATCGCTTGGTCGATTGCATTTCCCGAATTAAAAAAATTACCCAGTGAATGTTTATCCGAAGTGATTTTAGCCACGGGAGATATCCCGTTTGTGCCCTACGCTCGACCAGGAACAGATCAAATGGCTGAGGCTTTGAAACCGTTTTTACCTCAGTCAAGAGCCCTGATTTTAAGAGCTCATGGTGCGGTGACTTGGGGCCAAAATTTAGACGAAGCTTATCGGGGCATGGAGCGCATTGAACACTCGGCGCAAATTTTAGCAACGGCCAAACAACTGGGTGGACTGCACCCACTGCCGGCCGAAGAAATTAAATACTTGTACGAGCTCAGAAAAAAAATCGGGGATATTTTGTTATGACAAAACTACGCTCGTTGGGTTTAGAAGTGGATATCTTTGAAAATAATATTTCTTTAAGACTTCTTGATCAAACACTTTTGCCTGATCAAGAAAAATGGATTTTGATAGAAAATACCGATCAGATGATCGAAGCAATTAAAACTTTAAGAGTTCGTGGAGCACCTCTGATTGGAGTCGCGGCAAGTTTAATGATCGCGCAGTTGGCTTTAAAAAAAATAAACACAAATGAATTATTAATTGCTGCGCAAAAACTTTATGAAGCTCGTCCGACGGCTGTGAATTTGATGAATTGTATTGATCGTATTCGAAAACAAATTAAAGAAGATTTTTCGGTTCAAAAAATTGTTCAACTTGCGGTTAATATTTTTAATGAAGATGTTTTATTGTGTCAGAAAATTGCAGAAAATGGAGCTTCGTTAATTTACGATGGGGATCAAATTTTAACTCATTGTAACACCGGCGGATTAGCAACAGCCGGAGTAGGTACAGCGTTGGGAGTGATTCGCAAAGCACACGAGCAAGGAAAAAATATTCACGTTTAT
This sequence comes from Bdellovibrio sp., assembly GCA_043747435.1. GTDB lineage: Bacteria > Bdellovibrionota > Bdellovibrionia > Bdellovibrionales > Bdellovibrionaceae > Pseudobdellovibrio. Next base: position 83,467 of record JAYTPD010000016.1, read on the forward strand.
ATTGATGAAACGCGGCCCCTGTTGCAAGGCGCCCGTTTAACAGCTTGGGAGCTTAAAAAACTGAATATTCCGTGCACATTGATCGCAGATAATATGGCCGCGCATTTGATGAGTTTAAAAAAAATAACAAAAGCGATCGTAGGCTCGGACCGCATCGCGATGAATGGTGATTTTGCAAATAAAATTGGAACCTACAGTGTGGCTGTAAATTGTTATTACCATCAAATTCCATTTTATGTGGCAGCGCCTTCAACAACTGTTGATCCAAATTGTCCTAGCGGCGATCAAATTCCAATCGAGCAAAGGTCAGCAAAAGAAGTTTTAGGCGTTTCAGGAAGTTTTGGCGAAGTTGTTTGGGCACCTAAAAATATTCAAGTTTACAATCCCTCTTTTGATGTAACTCCGGCAAAGCTTGTTAGCGGCTGGATTTTAGATAAAAATAATTATGCAATCGAAGATATTCAAAAAGGAGTTTTACGTTTATGTTAGGAATTATTGGCGGCTCGGGCTTTGAGAAATTTGATGAGTTTGAAACAGTCGAAATTTTAAATCGAGAAACTCCTTTTGGTGAAGCTTCAAGTGGATTTAAAAAAGCACGTGTTGCTGGTGTTGAATTTTTATTTATCTCACGACACGGAGACCACCACGAACATTTGCCTTCTGAAATTAATTATCGTGCGAATATCTACGCTTTAAAAAAAATGGGTGTGAAAGCTTTAGTTTCATTCAGTGCAGTCGGTTCTTTGCAAAAAGAATTTGCTCCGGGTGATCTTGTTATTCCCTATCAATATATCGACCGAACTAAATCATTACGCGAACATACTTTTTTAGGAAAAGGTTTGATCGGGCATGTGTCATTGGCAAAACCCATCTGTGAAACAATGGCCTCGCGAGCTTATGAACTTGCACAAGCGATATCAACAAAGATGGCGTTTAAAACTCACTTTGGTCAAACTTATGTGTGTATTGAAGGACCTTATTTTTCGACAAAAGCAGAATCGAACACGTATCGTGAAATGCACGCGCAAATTATTGGGATGTCAAATTTTCCTGAATATGCATTGGCTCGCGAAGCGGGTTTACCGTATTTGCCATGCTGTTTTGTAACAGATTACGATTGTTGGGATGATAACATTCCCCATGTGACTGTCGAAGAAGTTATTAAAGTGATGAAACACAATAATGCAAAAGCTTTTGCGATACTTCAGTCTTTGTTAAAAACAAAAGATATTTACAAAGGTAGCCTTGCTTACGAGGGCGGTTTGAAAACAGGTTTATTTATGCCAAAAGATGCGATCCCCTCAGAAAAACGCGCTTGGGTTAACGTATTGATGTCTTAGTCATGAATGAAAATATCGATTTTTTTACAAATTTAGAATCTTTTACTGACGTCGATCAGATTTCAAAATCATCGTACTATAAGCCTGCGCCGACGGATTGGATTTTGATCATCACGGATGTCATTAGCTCGACTAAAGCGATTGAAAAAGGCCGTTACAAAGAAGTTAATATCGTGGGTGTGTCTTCGATTATTGCAGTTAAAAATGCTTTAAGTGATTTTGATTTCCCCTATATTTTTGGAGGAGACGGAGCCACTTTACTGATACCGACTTCATTTTTACCCCAAGCCAAAAAAGCACTTAGTTTTACAAGGCAAACAGCCCTTGAACAATTTGATTTAGGTCTTCGAATAGGAATTATTCCTGTTCAAGAAATTTATCAAAAAAATTTAAAAATTGAAGTTGCTAAAATGAAATTATCTGAAAACAACTTTATTGCGATGATGCAAGGTGATGGCCTTGTGCAAGCTGAGGCTTGGATTAAAAAAGATCAAAATTATTTACTACCTGCCGATGAAGTTGCCGAAGGTCAGCATTTAGGTCTTGAATGCCGTTGGAATCCAATTCAGTCCAGCTACGGTGAAATCATGACAATGATCATTCAGAAAAAAGAAACTCAAACTTCAACTGAAGTTTTTTATCGTGATTTGATTCAGCAATTTAAAACAATTGTTCCGCAGTTTCGATTGGTCAGCTCAGAAAAAGTTCCCCGAACTTGGCCTCCTAAGTATTTGATGCAAGAAATGCAAATGAAGTATCGAAACTTGGTTTTACGTTTATTCCATTACTACTTCATTTTAGGCCTGACATGGATTTTTTCTGCATTCATCAAAAAAGCCAAAAAAGAAGATGGCAGTGGTGTTTCGAAATACATCGAACAGTTAGCCGCAAATACAGATTTTTTAAAGTTCGATGAAACTTTGAAAATGGTGATTGATGTAACTTTAAAACAAAAACAGCAGATTTTAGATCTGCTGGAAGAAAATCAAAAAAAGGGCTTTATCAACTTTGGAGTTCATTTTTCAAGCGAAGCGATGATGACTTGTTTTATACGCTCTTTAAATAACCATGTTCATTTTATTGATGGTGGTTCAGGCGGTTATACTTTGGCTGCAAAAAATTTAAAAAATAAAGCTCAAATTAATTCGATTTAGTTTCAGGTTTTTTGGTTTTCCAATTTTCGGGTTGAAAAAAACTTGTTCCTTCAAAAGAATCTTGGATACCTTCAATTTTTTTAGGAAGAACAATCGCCTCTTTGCGATGATATAGAGGTATGAAAGTAAAATCTTGTTGAAAATACTGTTCAATTTTCTGAATTAGTTTATTTCTTTTTTCGGGTTTAAACTCAGTATCGAACTCTTTAAGCAAGCGATCAAGCTCTAAAGATCGAATGCGCATTGAATTACCGCCGGCCCAGCTATTGGTGGTCGAAGGAATTTCTGTCGACGAAAAATAAGATGTCAGCGAAGTGTCCGGTGGCACGGGTTGACCGAACATCGCTAAATCAAATTCACCATGTGGCACGCTTGAGCCCAGCAAAGTTCGTGGTGGCTCATTTTTAATGATGCATTGGGCTCCGATATCTTTAAATTGATCACAAATAAAAACCTGAATACTTTCTAAAACTTTGATGCCGGCCGAAGTTTTAAAAATAAAAGTTAATTTTTTACCTTCTTTTTCGCGAATGTGATCTGCATTTAGTTTCCAACCTGATTTTTCTAATATTTGCTGAGCGATTTTTTTAGAGTGAAGTGAAACTTGCTTTCTAAAGCGTGGATGCTGCGGAGGAAGAATGCCTTCGGCGGCCTGCAGTTTGTTTTGATAAAAAGCGCTGACCAAAGCCTCTTTGTCGATCGATCTGTAGAGCGCTTCGCGGACCGCTTTTTCTTTAAGTACATCCGAATCTAAATTAAAAAAGACTCCTTGAAAAATCGAAGAGTCCTGAAACACCACTTGATATCTTTTGGACGGCGCTTGAAATTCTTGGTCAAAACTGATCGCAATATCGGGTGGAAAGCCAACAGCCGAAACGCCATCGATTTGTTTCGACTGCAAGTGAGCATTGATCGAACTGGTGTCTGAAATAAGACTGATAATGATTTTTTCATATTCGGGCTTTGTACCGTAAAAGTATTTATTAAGCGTTAAAATAACGTGGCTACCTAATTTAAATTCACTGACTGTGTAAGGCCCGTTGTAAAGACCTGCTAAATTTGGATAAGTCACGTAACTTGAATTGCGGTCATAGCCTTGAGGCTCTTTATTATTTTTTTCGAAAATAACTTTTTCGATATGAGCTGGAATAAGCGGGGGAAGGTCTCGATCGTATGTCCAATCTTTTGAAGCGTATGTAACCAGACAATTTTGCGGAGTTTTAGTTTGCCATGTGATGTTTGTGATTTTTGAATAAACATTTCTAGCGTCGACCGAAACTTGGGGGCTAAGGCCCGCCGTCCAACCTAAAGCCCAATCTTCACAAAGAATATCGTGACCATCGGCCCATTTTGCGTTTTTTTTAATTTTCCAAAGCGCGGTGTAAGTTAAAGTGCTGGACTTTAACTGTGTCTTGACTTCAAGCTTTGGAACAGATTCAGCAAGGTCCGCTAAAACTTTTCCGTCGGATGTTCTTGTGGTCATTTTACGAATGATAAACTGAAAAAGTGCGTCATTCGAGGCTAACTGTGAAGTGATTGGATTAAATGTTGACCATTCTTGAATTAAAGCAAGACGTAATGTTTTTTCTGTAGCTTCGCCTGCGCGAGCAAGACTGACGAAGTTAAAAGCTAAAAAAAATATAAATAAAGATGTCGTTTTCATGGAATAATCGTAACTAGACTGAGGTACTGTGTCATTCTAATACAGCAAAATGAAAGACATTTAATACCGCTTTCACGCCGTATCAATCTATTTGAGATAATCTTTAATAAACAACAAACAAAGGAGTTTTTATGAAACTTAACCAACTTTTTGCAACTTCCGCTTTGATCCTAACTTTTTCAACAGCGGCCTTTGCCGACATGAAAGAAGATAAAGCGGCCGTTGAATCTTCGTGTGTTCAAGAGGCTGTAACTGCGAAATGCGGCCAAGATAAAGTCGGAACTGGATTATTGAAGTGCCTTCATGCTTACAAAAAGCAAAACAAGGATTTTAAATTCGGCGAGGCTTGCAAAAGTTCGATGAAGAAACTTCACCAAGATCGAAAAGAAAAAAAAGAACAGAAGAAGTAATTTAAAATAAATGGCCTATTTAGGAAGCAAGCTGGACTAGACCGATCACTAGTTTTAAAATTACAAATTGCTCTTAAGCGAAGAATTAATCAAGATTTCTTTGTCAACCAACAAAGGAAATATTCCGTGCTTAAGAGCTTTTTTATTTTGACGACACTGCTTCAGATCAACGTTTTTGCGTCGATTGAAAATTCAGCTGCTGTGAAATCGCAGCAAGTTAAACCTTATCAAATCATTCAATTGAACAATCAAATTATGCTGACTCAGCAAATTCTGAACACTAAAATCATAGACCAGCAAAAATTCAGAACAAAGCTCGAAGAAATTAATTCGAATATCAATTTGACACAGGGTCTTCATATGAAAGCGAAGTCAGCCTCACTTTACAAAGAAAAAAGTCTGCAACTGCTCAATTTAAAAAGCGTTGAGAATGACATTCAAGTTTTAAATAAAAATTTAAGTCAACTTTTGGAAAACCAAAAAAAAATAACAAGCTCAATGTAGCATTTTAAGGAGAAAAAATGAAAAAAACTTTTCTAACAACACTGTTAGGATTCTCGGCTCTGGCGTTGATGAGTTCGTGTTCGAATTTATCAAGCGGTGGTGGTGGCGGCGGAACTTCAGGAGTTACGATTTCTGGAGCTATTGCAACATCGCCATTTATCATCAGCTCAACGGGTAGCAAGCTTGCTCCACGAGCAGAGAATGGAACTTTTGGCGTCACTTTAGGTGATCTAGAAGTTTATGTTATTTACTTCAGCGGCTCAAATGTAGGCGTTGTTAAAGCCGCTGTTGATCCAACCACCGGTGCATGGAGTTTTAAAGTTCCTGTCGGCGCGCAAATCAATGCGATTGTTCGCGATAAAACAAGTGAAGAACTTGTTGGCCCAATTACTTTTGTTGATAACACGACAAAAGATATGAGCGGTCATGATAAAGAAAGCACAACTTACTCATTTAAGGACGGCGCGGCTTTAGGAACAGTTGTTTTATCAACTGACGGAAAATTTAAAGTTGATGCAACTCAGCCGGCAGTTGCGCAAGCTTCGAATACAACAAATACAGCTCCAACGTCGGTGCTTGATTTTTCGGGATCGTGGACACTGACTGCGTACACGGGAACTTTGCCAACGGGTTATGGAACATCGTGCGCTCAAGGCGATATGAATTGTCACGGTCCTGAAACGGGCGAAGCTATTTACTTGGTTAAATTAGTGGGTAAGAAATTTTCGTACACGGGTGGAAACTGCGCTTTACGCCAGGGCAACGGAACTTCGTCTTGTGCAGCACCTGCTGATGGAACAGAGGGCTCTGAATCTGTTCATGCAGCACAAATTTGGGGTGGCGGAGCTGCGATTCAATCATGTAACTTTAAAATTGGTTTCACAGCAGACGATGCGCGCGCTTACGGTCGCATCAGTTTAACGAATCAGTCTCTTCCAACAATTTCTGGAGCGGGTGTTGTGACTCCGTCTCCGATGAGTTTTGGGCGCGTTACTTTTACGGTGCCAACAGGTTACGGCGGTACAATGGGTGGAGATGCGTCTCCAAACGATTTACCTTGGATGAAAGGTGGAGCTCAAACTCAGTTTGATATTATGAATTGTAAAACAGTTGTAAAAACTGGAGCCACTGATGGAAAGCTTTATAATTTAAATGTTTGTAAAGGAAATTTAACAAGCATGGGTAATCCTGTTGGATACCAAGCTAACGGTGCAGGTGGTTGTTTAGATGCCACAACAAATAAACCCGTGATCGTTAAAAATTGGATGTCATTGAATGGAATTATGCCAAGTTGTACTTCAACTCCGAACCCTCAATTGCCAGGTATGAACTTATCAAGTTGCACATACACAGGTGTAAGTCCTAGTGTGGCTTCTTCAGCTAACTTTACTTGCTCAAATCTATTTGGAACATTCACTGATGCCAGTGCAACAACAGCTGCAGGCAATGGGGTGTACATGCAGTCCTTTGAAAAAATCGCAGCACCTGCGACTTGTTCATCGATTCCTGATCAATTGCAAAGATATAAGTGCTACGCGAATGCTTACTTCAATGATTCAAGCCGAAATGATTCAGGTTGCTCGACTGAGTTTAGATTTAACTGGCAAACCGATTCGGCTGCGAACTTTGTGGTGTTAGATGGATCACGCGATAAACCGAAGAAACAGTATTTAACTTCGATCGTGACTTATTCTCCAGATGGAAAATCATTTACTTTAGAAGATGAACAAAATGAAAGTGTTTCTGTTCAGTTGGGTGAATCTTCAATCGTCTGCCGTATTGCTAACAAAATCACGATCAAAGGAACAGCGATCAGCTCGACGCAAATGCTGATGGATCTAAGTGAGTCCGCTTACTTGAAAGACTCATCAATTCCAGCGTGTGTCGGCGAGAAAAACAACGCAGATAACGGTGGCTCTGAACTTTATCATCGTTTACAAGAAGGTAACGGAAAATATTTATTCTACTTAAATAAATAATTCGATTTACAGATTAAGTTATTTAAAAAGACAACCTCGAAATAGGTTGTCTTTTTTTTTGATTTAAGAAACGCTTTTTACGTTTGCTGAATAGATTTTCTTCACGTCAATTTTTTGAGCCGGAACGCCGCCCCAAGTTTCACCTGAGGGAACAATCGTCTTAGGCAGAAGTACTGAATGAGGAAGTATTTTCGCGCCCTTACCCACAACACAGCCGCCCATGATGGTCGCCTTAAGTCCAATCGTGCAGTTGGCTTCGATTTTAACAGGTGCAATCACAAGTAAGCCGCCCTGACCGTAATGAGCCACGATTGTAACTGAGCCTCCGATGGTGACTTTATCTTCCATTTCGATCAACGAAGGATCTGAAATCCAAGTTGAATTGATGACGACTCCATTTCCTATTTTCATTCCCATCATGCGATAAAAAAGTAAGAGTAACGGTGAAGGCGTGATAAATTCTAAAAAAGTGAAGCGCGCTAAATAAGTCAGACCATTATGAATAAACCACTTTAATGATTCAGCCGAATAATAAGACCCACGCCATTCAGTCAGTCGGCCAACAAGAATTTTATTAAATAATGGCGATACAAAAACTAAAGTAGATCCATAAATAAAATAACTGATAGCTAAGCTGATTGAAAAAACCAAATTTTGGGTGAAGCCCGATGAATCCGCACTAAAAGCATTAATCCATCTAAAAAATGAAATTGCCGGAAACAAGCTAAGTCCAAAAACCAGACAAGCAAATAAGTACACTGGAAGCATTGTTAGTGAATACATCGCAACTTTGAAGCGCCGTAAAAGTTTTTCGAATAGTCCTTTGATGCCTTTAAGATCCGATGATGTGGATTCTAAATCGATGGGGTTTTTCATAATAGACCTATCGGTGAAGCCTTTCCTAATTATTAAAAAATATATTCAAGAACGATAAAAAAAGCGATGAAAGTGTCTCATAATTAGATTTAGTGATTGCCATCAACATAAGCTCATTTAATGATAAAGTGATGCGCGTGGTTTTATTACTTAGTTTTTTATTACCTTTGTTTTGTTTTGCCCTTGATATCGATCAAATGCGAAACCGAAAAGCACCTGTTTCGACCAGCGAAGCAAAAGCTTTGAAAGTGGCCTCGTCTAAAAATACCCACACTTTTTATTTGGGTTTTTCATTATACTCCCAAAGTATTTTGGGAACGGCCAGTCAGTCAGAATCTCGTAAAGACATTTTTTCTGCGCCTGAATATCCACTGAGCTTGAATTACTCTTATCGATTTTCAGATGAAATACGAATCTTACCCGAAATCGATTACACACTTTTTTATAAAAAAGGTGAAGACGGCGGAACAGAGATGAATGAACTATTGATTCACTTACCATTTGTAAAGAAATTTAATCAGTCTCATCTTGAGTGGAAAGCGGGTTTAGTTTTTCATCAGCACAAGACCATCGGGTCTGGCGGAGCCATCACTTTAAACAATGGTACAAGCACCGCTAATTTTGCAATCCCTGGCTACACTCGTATCAGCAATCAGTTTTTATCTGAGCTTGGCTTGATCTACGAATTCGATCGCACTTTGGTTCAGATAAATCTTTTATTCGAATCTGCTTTTAATAACTCAAAAAGAAATTATTCTTTGCTGGCAGGGCTCACTTATAATCTAGGCGGATTTTAGTGAAAATATTGATTTCATCGCTTGTATTTATTTTTGTAAATCAAGTTTCTGCTTTTACCCTGATCTCTTCAAATAATTCATACTTAAGGGGTTGGGACAAAAAAAATTTAGTGTTGAATTTGAATTCAACAAATTGTCCGACGAATATCAGATATCTCATCGAAGACAGCGTGGCTATTTGGAATTCAATTTCAAGTGCTCAACTTCAAATAGAACTCAGCGCAAATGAATCTGCAGCTTCAGTGGCTCAAGCGGTTAGCGGCACCGCCACGGAAGAAGCTGTTGTCGTGTGCGACCTTAATTTTGGAACAACCACTTCGACGGATCCTAATTTTGTGGGTGGAATTGGTAGTGCTCAGTTGAATTCGAATAATCAAATTGTAAAAGGTTTTTTAATTTTGAATGTTCAAACGGGAACCAATGGGCAAATCGGTAATTATTCGGGCACGCAAGCCAAAATTTTGATCGCGCACGAAGTGGGTCATGTCATCGGGTTAGGGCATTCCTCTGATATCAGCGCGCTGATGTATTACACGACCGGATATAAAAAAGAATTCACGCTTTCTCAAGACGACAAAGATGGCTACACTTACTTGTACCCGCGCGATGAAACCGGTGGTGATCTATTCATGGGCGGCTGCGGTCTGATCAAAAGTAAAGGCCATCATTTTTCTTATCTAGAAATTCTGATTCTTTTATTTTTTTTAATGCTCCCTTTTTACTTAACTCAAAAACTCAAGATAGCGAAAGTTTGAACAAAAAATGAAACAATTCACTTCACTGATTATTTTTTTAATAAGTTATAACGCTTTTAGCTTGGTCAAACCAAACCAAGATAAAATCATCAATTACAATTACGAATTGAATGTGGCTCCAGCCGCTTTTTTTGCCCATTGGCTTAGTGCCGATTTAATCAAATACGATCAAGCCAATACGCTTGAAAAATACGGCTACGGAATAGCGATCAATTCTTTCGGCCGAAATCGAAATTCTTTTGACGGACTATTACCCAGCCGCGAAGGCTTTAGCGTCGGGCTGGTTGGAATTATAGATTCGAAAGAGAGCTACATCAGCAGTCATGTTTATTACGAAAAGTATGATCGCATCTCGTACAACAGCACGATCGTGCAAGAGCGCGAGGGCTTTAATGGAAATATTGTCATCGGTGGAAAAGAATTTTTTTTAAGAAAGTACGCCGTTAAATTTGGTATTGGCTTTGAAGTGATGGTGCATAAAATTCGTGAGTACAACGATTTAAATAAATTCGTACAAAACAACTACACGTCTGTACAGCTTAATCCTTTGTTTTTAGAGCTCAGACTTGCGGGACTTTTTTAAGCTCCACAAGTCTAAAAACGTACACCCTCGCCCCAAAGTTGAACAACGATATCTAAGTCTTCTTTAAAAGATAAAATAAATTCTCCGCTTTGGTAGCCCTCAAAAAATGGAAAAAATCGAATCGTAAAACTGCACTGAGAACCCGGGTGAAGCACTTCCGTGCAAGAGTGTGAAGCTCGGTAATCAGTTCCTGAAATGCGAGCGTCATCAAAAGTAAGATCTGTTACGCCTGTATTTTTTAAACGATAAGTCGCAGCTCGAGAACTATTGATAAAAACTTGGCCGAAGTTATAACTGTAACGATCAACAGTTCTTTCATTTGCAGATTTGTTTTCTGTCGTAGCTTGGATCTGAATAACTCGATCAACACGGGCTTGCGCCGCCGAAAAAAATAAAAAGCTCACAAGACTAATAGCGAAAAATGATTTCATAAACCACCTCATAAGTATTCATAGTATAGGATTAAAAACGTTCTTACTCAAACCGAAATTTTAAGATAGGTTTAAAAGTTCTAAAATATGAGCGCGCAGGCGGCCTCAGTGCCCGCTGGCTAGTTCGACAGTCATGTTGAAAACCAAGTGGCCGGGTTTTGAGTCTTTTGAATCTATGCAAAAATAGCCGACACGTTCAAACTGGTATCGATTTTCAATTGTCGCTTCTTGAAGGCTGGGTTCGAGTTTTGCGGATTTAATAATTTTGAGTGAATCGGGATTTAAATTGGATTTAAAATCTTTTCCTTCAGAAACATTTTCGGGATCTGCGACTGAAAAAAGTCGTCCGTAAATTCGAACTTCTGCTTCAATGCATTCGCTGGCTGAGACCCAGTGGACAATGCCTTTAATTTTTCTTCCATCGACGGTGGGTTTTCCACCCAAAGTCGCAACATCATAATCGCAATGAATTTCGGTGATGACGCCATGGCTGTCTTTAACGACTTCTTTGCATTTAATCACATATGCATTTCGTAATCGAACTTCTTTTCCCGGGGCCAATCTAAAAAAATCAGCGCTAGGATTTTCCATAAAATCAGAAGCGTCGATGTAAACTTCTTTGGTGAAAAACATTTTTCGTTTACCGAGTTCGGGTTTTTTGGGATGAACTGCGGTGTGAATTTCTTCTTTGTGCCCCACAGGAACATTATCAATCACAATTTTGATTGGATGAAGTACAGCCATTCCCCGCAAAGCCACTTCGTCAAGCTGGTCGCGAACGCAGCTTTCAAGAATATCGTACTCAATCAGACTTTCTGATTTTGCGACGCCAATGCGCTTTGCAAATAGATGAATGGCCTCTTTGGTGTAGCCTCGACGGCGAATTCCGCTGATCGTTGGCATGCGCGGGTCATCCCATCCAAGAACTAATTTTTCTTTCACTAATTGTAAAAGTTTTCGCTTACTCATCACTAAGTACGTCATATTCATTCGTGCGAACTCGTACTGTTTTGGCTTCGCGGGCACAGGTAAATTTTCAATACACCAGTCGTAAAACGGGCGGTGATCTTGAAATTCTAAAGTGCAAATCGAATGGGTTACATGCTCAATGGCATCTGATAAGGGATGTGCAAAATCGTACATTGGGTAAATGCACCATTGATCGCCCGTGCGGTGATGATGGGCTTTACGTATGCGATACAGCAACGGATCACGCATATTCATATTTGGCGACTTCATATCAATCTTAGCGCGCAGCACGTGTTCGCCTTCAGAAAATTCGCCGGCTTTCATGCGCGCAAGTAAATCTAAATTTTCTTCAACGCTTCGGTTGCGGTAAGGGCTGTCTTGACCTGGGCGATTAAAGTCACCGCGGTATTCGCGCAATTGATCTTCGCTAAGGCTGCAAACATAAGCTTTGTTATTTTTAATTAGTAACTGAGCCCACTCGTAGATTTGCTGAAAATAATCTGAAGCAAAATACAGATGTTCGTTCCAGTCAAATCCCAGCCATTTGACATCGGTCTTGATCGATTCGACGTATTCGACATCTTCAGTTTCGGGGTTTGTATCATCAAAACGTAAGTGACAGCGACCGTGATAATCTTGAGCTAACCCAAAATTTAAACAAATTGATTTTGCGTGGCCTAAGTGAAGATAACCATTAGGTTCGGGAGGAAAGCGAGTTACAACCGGACCATTTAGTTTTTTTGTTTCAAGATCTTTTTCGATGATTTGTTTTAAAAAATTGGCCGCTTCGGCGGGTGCTTTAGTATTTATTTTTTGATTCATGCTTTACCTGTTAATTATCAAAAGAGTGCGTTTTAACGAATTTAAAATAGCGATCGAAAACAATTTTTGGGATCTCGTCACAGCGATTTAAAATCGCTCGTGCTTGAACAAATTGTTTGTATTCATAAATTCCTGATTTGTCGAGGCCATCTTTGAAATAATCGTTGGCTGCAGTTAACGTCATGGCTTCAAGACTTTCTTTGGTATCGTCTCTCATGGGGGCCCGTTTTAGAATATATTTGGGGATCATCTTACATTTATTTTTTTTAGCTAAGATAAAAAGCAAATGAATATCTTCGTCAATCATGCGCGCGTACTGATTGTGTTCGGGGTTATTCTTGATGATTTTGTTCCAGGCTTCAATCAACCGAATTTCATGATCCAATTGAAACTGGATCGAACCTGTTTTCATCAGCTGGCTTGTGAATTTTAAAATACTTTCAGCTTCATCTTTGGGTTCGCCTCTTAAGGAGTAAACTTTTCGATGGGCTTGCAAAATTAAATAAGGAACATAATCAATTCGATTCAAATATTTTCGTGAAAAAGCATAGAATTGATCTTCAGACTGATCATTATCCGCATTTGAGTTTTGGCAGACGATCACAAGATTGTTTTTTTTGGCTTTTTCATCATAAAAAATATTTTGTGGATCAGCGAACTTATGTTGCATCGTAAAATAGTGTTGAAAAGCCTCTTTAAATTTTTGCTCTTTATTCAGCCGCGCGCCTTTCAGCTCGTAAGCTTTTTGAAATCGATCACAGATAAAATGTTCGTTCGTCAGTTCGCTTTCAATGGCTGCGTCAATTTTACTTCTTTGCTCTATAATTATTTTTTCAGCGGCTTCTAAGGACTCTTCTTTAAGAGCTTTGAGATACTGTGTTTCAACTTCTTTAAAGGGGCTGTAAATGACTTGACTGATTTGCTTAAAGTTTTTTTCAGCCGCTGACCATTTAAATGTTGTTGTGACTGTGGCTCCGGCTTCGTTGATGCGCTTACCTGGGCCAGAAACCATTTTCAGTAGAAGATCTTTGCCCAGAGTGAACTTATAATTCAAACAACTGTTATAATTTTTCGTTTGAAAAAAAGAGTTAGCTAGCTTTGTTTTTTTTCCGGCGCTTATTTTAAAACTGTGAGTTATTTCTTTTTCAGGTGAAGCGTCTTTTTCTTGGCATGTCATTTCAATTAAACCGATGGGCGAACTTCTTTTCCTCATAACAACAAAGTTTTTTTCAAGCGGAATTTCTTTTTTAGTTGGATCAACTTTGTTTTTTTCTTCAGCGGAAACACAAATAGAAAATAGACTGATGATAAGCAGGATGGTTTTCATTAGATCATGTTAATCGAGATTTAATTTTGTTCAAAATGAATCTCTGTCGTTTTGAAATTCTTTGGTCTAAGTCGTTAAAACTAGACCTCAGTTTAAAATCGATCTTGATATGAAACAGTGTTCATTTTTTCGACATAAAAAAAGTGAGCTTTTTAAGCTCACTTTTTAATTCACAAACTCTTTCGATCCTTGCAATGAGTTTTGATTAACGACGAAGAAGTTCCACTTCAAAGCTATCGATATAAGATGAGCCGCTGATGACCAAGTACAAATCCTGATATCCAGCCATGACGCGATAATTCGGAAAAAGCGTAATCTGGTAACCGGGGTTCACTTGGCTGGCCAATATCTGACGATCTGAAGTCAAAAGCTGAACAACGGTTTGATAGGGACTATTTGGCCTTGTTGAGGCGCGAACAGCTGTGATTTCCCATCCATAATACTGCGTGTTGAGCTGAGCTAAGTAACTTAACTGCAGCGTTTCATTTGCAACGGGTCGTCCCACGTAAACTTGTTGAACAATGCGCTGTCCATAATAAGGCGGTGCAGGTTGCGGTGGATAGTAATTCGGTGGTGGAGGGTAATAACCACCACCATTATTTGGTGGAGGATAGTAACCGCCGCCGCCACCATGATGACCGCCCCCACCATTGTTCGGTGGAGGATAATAACCGCCACCACCACCATGATGACCGCCACCTTGTTGAGGTGGTGGGTAGTATTGTCCTGGTCGATTCGGATCATTACTTGGTTTTCCGCTGCCAGTATGTCCTCCTCCTGGAATTAAATAGCCTTGAGAAGTTGATGCAAATGTAAGCACGATAGCAAGTGCAAACAGAATAGTTTTTGAATTCATTTTTTCCCCCGATTCAATACAGTTATTTAAGTTTCATTTAAATTAAATAACTGCAAGAATCATCCCAGTCGTCGAGGTGACAGAATGAAACTCTTTTTTTTAAATTTAAATTTAATTTTTATTTTTTCAGTTTTTGTTTTTGCCAATGAATCCAAGCCTCAACAATCTTCAACTCCAGCAAAAATTTCATCGGCTCAATCTGCGATTGAAACTCAAGTGCCCCAAATGCCACCACCTGCTGAAGCGTTGCCGCAAGATTTTGAATTTATCGGAATTAATCCCTACTTTAAAAACAAAGAACGAATAGGTCATATGTCAGCTACGCTCAATAGTGAAAATGCGACACAGAATTTAGCTGCAATCACGTCTGACTTTGGTGATTGTAAAACATGCTTGCGCGGAGCTTCTGTGAAGGGAAAGATAGGGCTTCGACTTTATGGACGAACTTTAGAGACGCTGATGGTTTCCGTAAAGTATTCATCATCGATCAAAATATCAAAGTGTCCAACAGCCGTGCCGTTAAAAGAGGGAAGTTACACTTGTGAATTCAATTATCAAAATAAATTGATGAAATTGGTTGTCAAAGTTGGGCCTTAAATTTATTTTTAGATTTATTTTTTTTTATTTATTCGCCGTTTTACTTTTAGGCTGCAGCCATCATTTGCAATTGACACCTGATTTGCAAAAACAAAATGCCCAGGATCTTTGTTTTAGACTACTGACTCAAAATAAGTTTGTAGAATTCAAAAATAATATCAAGCTTTGCAAAGATGCAAGAAACAAAATGGGCGTCACGACATTGATGATGGCCATCGCGATTCAAAATAATGATTTTGCAGAATATTTAATGGATCAAAACGTTGACGTGAACACAACGGACAGCGTCGGAACCACTGCATTAGTTTTTGCAGCAAATAAAAATAATGTTCGTTTAGTGCAGCTGTTGCGCCGACATGGGGCCCGAATCGAAATCGTCAAAGATAATTTAACGGGCTTGATGCTTGCAGCTCGCAACTCAAGTTTAGATTTGCTTCAAGTGATGAACCCCACACCCGCTGAAATAAATATTCAAGCTGAAGATGGATGGACGGCGATTTACTTTGCGGTTAGTCGCGGTGATCCCGATATCTTGCAATTTTTTGTTGATCGGGGTGCTTGCACGCGAACGAAAGATCAATCTGGTCAATCGGCTTTCGAGTTTGCTCAAGAATTAAAATGGAAAAAAGGAATTCAAATACTCAAGCATAAAACAAAATGCTAGACTTCTTGATAGGTGCACTAAAAAGAATTGTTCCCCCTGAAACAAATGAATAATATTTCAAGAAATCAAATAACAAAGTGAGGATTTATGAAAAAACTAATTTTAGCCTTAACGGCCTTGGCTCTTTTTGCTTGCTCGACAGAAGAAAAAAACACATTCAAAGGCGTCGCCATTGGGGCCGCAACAGGTGCTTTAGCCGGCGGGGTTATTGGGCACCAAAGTGGAAATCGCGATAAAGGCGCCTTAGCCGGCGCTCTTTTAGGAGCCACAGCGGGCGGCTTCGTTGGCCACCGTATGGATCAACAAGCTAAAGAGCTTGAAAAAATCGCCGAAACCAAAAGAACAGAAACTGGCCTGGTGACCAAATTAAAAAGCGATATTTTATTTGATTCCGGTGAGTCTGATTTAAAGCCAGCCGCTCAATCAAATTTAAAACAAATGGCCGATATCATGAAAAAATATCCTGAGAATGTTTTAAAAATTAAAGGTTACACAGACTCAACAGGAAGCAAACAATTGAACACGACGCTTTCATTAAAACGTGCAGATGCTGTGAAGTCCGAGCTCGTTGCCGCAGGTATGCCTGCAGATACGATCACAACTTTGGGTGAAGGTCCAAATGAGCCCCTGGCCGATAATAAAACGGAATTAGGTCGTCGACAAAATCGACGTGTTGAAGTTGAAGTGACTGTCGATCAAACTAAAGTTCCTCAAAAAAAATAATTTGATTTTATGAAGTCAGAGTTGAATTTAACTGAAATATCTCATTTTTATCATCAATTTTCTGAACTTCAGTCAGCCGGTCTAAATTCGATTTCAATTTTGGATAGCTTTAAATCGACCGAAAATAATTTAACACGTCAGCAGCAATTTAAGTGGATGATTGATGATCTACAAAAAGGGCGAACATTGTCTGAAACTTTTTCGCGGCATCGCTTTTTACCTTTTTTTGATAATCCCTACATCAAGGCCGGTGAAAAATCAGGCCGATTGGTTGATATTTTTCAGATTTTATCAAAAAAATATCAGCAAAGTTCTGAAGCCGAAAAAAAAATTAAAGCGCAAATGTTTAAGCCTGTTTTTACCTTGGCATTGGCCCTGTTTGTACCTCGATTTCCAGATTTGTTTATTGGAAAAATAACTTTATTTCGATATTTGCTGGGAAGCTTGGGTGTTTTGAGTTTACTTTTTCTGATCAGCTACTATTTGTATCGCTTATTTATGGAATCTTATTATGATCTGGATAAAGCTCGAACTAAAAATCAGATTCTTTCAAGTTTACCTTTTTTTTCGGGATTGAATCAAAAAATAAGTCTTGAGTCTTTCTCTATGTCGCTCGCGATGATGCTTGAGTCAGGAATCGATATTTACGAAGCTCTTGATCACGCGGCTCAAACAACAGCGCGGCCCGATTTGCTTCAAGCTCAGCAAAGAGTTTCACGTCAGTTAAAAGCCGGACAAAGCCTCAAACAAGCTTTTTCAACAGAGACTTTATTTACTCATGAGCTGATAAAAAGTATAACACTTGGTGCTGAAAGCGGAAAGTTGCCTGAGTTTCTGCGTCGCTTTTCGCAGTCTTTAAAATCCGAGATCGAAAAATCGATTGAAAGTCTTGTTCGCGCATTGCCGATGATTGTTTATTGGTTTATTACAGGCTATGTGGTTTGGGTGATTTTTGGTTTTTATTCGGGTCATTTAAATGACCTCAATCAAATTTTGATCGATTAGGTGGAGTTGATGATGAGAAAATTAATATGAGAAACAAAGAACTGTTAAAACTCATCATTGGTTTTCGAAGATTTCGTGAAAGATTTTTCAATGAAGAAAATGGGCTATTTGAAAAGCTTGCGACCGGGCAATCGCCCAAAACATTAATCATTGCATGCAGTGACTCACGTGTTGATCCCGCTTTGATGGCCTCGGCAAGCCCTGGAGATTTATTTGTTGTTCGTAATGTGGCCAATCTTGTTCCGCCCTATGAATCAGCCCACTTAGGACTTCATGGCGTCAGTGCTGCGATCGAATTTGCGGTGACCTCATTAAAAGTTTCAAACATTGTCGTCTTGGGGCATCGCCAGTGTGGTGGAATACGGTCTTTGATGACCAGTACTCTTCAAAATAAAGAAAGTTTTGTTGCGAAGTGGATGACGATTGCTGAATCGGCCAAGAAAAAAGTTTTAGAGCAATACGCCGGAAGTAGCGAAGATGTTTTGTGTCGACATTGCGAAATGGAATCGATTTCAGTTTCAATTCAAAATTTAAGAACTTTTCCGTTCGTCAACGAAGCGATTCAGCAGCGCGAACTAAATATCACAGGAATCTATTTTGATCTTGAACAAGGTCAACTTTTTGAATACGACGAAATTTTAAAAAAATACCTCCTCATTCAAGTCTAATATTTGGAAACTGATCCCTCACATTGCACTTGGTGGATCCAAACAAAGCCTGTAACTAGTTAGATTCGTCTCCATTTCGGATTTCTCTCACCGTCCACAAGCCATCAGAACGCAGTTTCCAAAGCCGCCTGTC
>JAYTPD010000017.1:0-43573 GCA_043747435.1 Bdellovibrio sp.
ATTCTTGGCTAAATTTTTTCGAAGTTCCCATGCGTTATCCATTTTTCGCACCCCTTGTGATTAATTAACTTACACGACAACTACCCTGAAACAGGGGGGTACCAGGTACTTTTCCGGCCTAAAGGTACCTGGTACCTTTTTTTAAAATTGAAAATAAGTTTTCTTTAAGGACTTTCGTATGAGTTTTTTTTCACTTTTTTGATAATCTTCGTTAAGCCACTCTAGGTTTCTCATCCACTGCCCTTCGATGATTGGAAAATCAAATAATGGTATCTCCATTTTTGCTTCTCCGATGACTTGTTTAAGCGAACTAAATTCGTAATCTTGAACAAAGCGACAAATGCCAGCTTCAACAGGGTTTCGATAAACGTATCTATATAAAGTTAAATAATAGCGAGGATCTTTTACAATCGACGCATAATATCGATTGCCGAAAGTTTGATTGATGCGGCCTGTATGGCGATTCATCTCTTTTGCGATCTCTCTATTAAAGTAACACATGAACTGACTTAAATTTGCTTTCGGCGTTCGGACGATCAAATGATAATGATTTTTCATCAAAACAAATGCATGTATTTCGATATCGAATGCAAAAGCACAGAAGTGCAGCCTCATTGAAATAAATTTCCAAAGTTTTTTAGGGTCGACATAAAAGTGCTCCTTATTTACAGCGCGACTTGTTATATGGTAGGGGTACTCAGACTGCAGAATTCTTCTGGCTCTTGGCATAGCCCATTAATTATTCAAAAATGAGTCTCATCTAAAATACAATTGTTTATCCCCAGAGACACATCATGCGCGGCCCTCGGACGAAAAAAAAGGTACCTGGTACCTTTACTACTCTAAAGGTACCAGGTACCTTTTCTTATGGAAATTCGGGATCCTATTCATGGTTCGATTCAGCTGAATGACGGCGAGGTGGCTGTTGTTGAGTCAATTGAGTTTCAGCGGCTGCGTGAGATTAAGCAGCTTGGGTTTTCGGAATTTAGCTTCCCGGGGGCGACTCACAATCGATTTTTACATTCCATCGGAGTAAGCCACGTTGCGGGCGAAGTTTTTGATAGTATTTTTCGAGCTTTTCCGTTTTCTAAACCCAGTGTTAAAAATAGATTTCGGCAAACGATGAAACTTGCG
This sequence comes from Bdellovibrio sp., assembly GCA_043747435.1. Lineage (GTDB taxonomy): Bacteria > Bdellovibrionota > Bdellovibrionia > Bdellovibrionales > Bdellovibrionaceae > Pseudobdellovibrio. Next base: position 1,135 of record JAYTPD010000017.1, read on the forward strand.
GCCTTGCTGCATGACATCGGCCACGGGCCGCTTAGTCACACCACTGAACTTGTGATGCCGCAACTTAAAAAGCTGAATATTCAGATTTATAACGAGCAAAATATCGATCAATCGCGCCAGGCTAATCACGAAGATTACACAATTAAATTTATCACTGACTCGACAATTTCGAAATTAATTCGCTCACACTTTTTCGATATTACGCCTGAGCACGTTGCTTGCTTGGTTGATAAAAATTTAAAGTGTGACGAAAGTTACTTTTCGGATGGTGCTATTAATTTTCGCCCGCTTCTGAGTCAAATTGTCAGCTCAGAGCTTGATGCAGATCGCATGGATTATTTAGAACGAGATTCTTACTTTTGTGGAATCAACTACGGAAAAATCGATAAGGATTGGCTTCAACAAAATTTGACTTTTCATATCGTTGAAGCAAAAGCCTATTTAGCTCTGAACAGAAGAGCCCTTTATGCTTTTGATGATTTTTTAGTATCACGCCATCACATGCATCTAATGGTTTATTTCCATCACAAAAGTATCATTTACGAAGAAATGCTGAATCGCTATTTAACTTCAAAAGACTGTCAGTTTATTTTACCTGCTGAAGCTCAAAAATATGTAGGCTATACGGATTACAAACTTTACGAGCACTTAGACACGGTTGATAATAGCTGGGCGCAAAGAATTTCTCAAAGAAGACCTTACCGTGTTGCAATCGAGCTTCATAACCAAGAGCCTCATCGTATCGAAAATATTAAAAATATTTTTCTTCAAAACGAAATCGATAGTATCTACGCCAGTTCGAATGCCCGGCTTTCAAAATATCACTCGGGGCACCCTGAAGATCGCACTAAAATTTTTGTGGTTGATCAGTATGACCGGTGGGACATTCCGTCACCTATAGATCAAGCAACTCAAATTTTTCAAAAATACGAAGGCGCACGAATCATCGATCGCTTTTACGTCGCGCCAGAAAAATATGACACTGTTAAAAAATTATTAAGTGAAATTCGCTACTAGCAAGAAATAACCCACGCCGAAATTTGATTTAAGCTTGGTTTGAATAAGATTTTAAACATAAAAAAATTCAGCTCTTTGATTGACAAGAGTTTCAGCCCATGAGGTGATTTCATCAAGGGGTGATCATGTCATTTAAAATATTTTTATTAGTTCTAACAACAGCGTTAACAAATTCAGTTTTTGCATCTGTCGCTAAAACTGATGAAAAGGTCCTCAACTTTATCCAGTCTAATCCAGAGTCTTCAGAAAAGTTAATGCCTGTTTTTATTCGTTATAAAAACTTTTTGCCTGAAAAATTAATTTTGACAACGACAAGTCTAAAGCAATTGATGACACAAACTTTTAAATCTGAGCAAAAAGTTTTTAACTTTCTAACGATGAACTCTCAAAGAAACAAAAAAACTTTGTGGATTGCAAACGCAACAGCTATTTCACTCAATCAAAGTGAATTAACTGAATTGATTAAAAATCCAAATATTTTATCGATTACGGAGGCTCAAAGACCTGCTCATCTTGTGAAAGAAACTTCTGATTTTAACCAACTTTTTAAAATCTCAAAGCGACCTTACACTTATGGCTTAGAAAAATTAAGAATTCCAGATCTGAACATAAAATATCCCGAGATCCGCGGCGCTGAAATTAAAGTGGGAATTATTGATACAGGACTTGATCCACAACACCCTGATCTTGTGAATAAATTAATTCTATTTAAAGATTTTACGAATCCTCAAAATCATCAAGCCCTTGACGATCACGGACATGGAACTCATGTGGCGGGCACAATCGCCGGCGGAAACACATCAGGCCAAGCTATCGGAGTTGCACCTGAATCAAAACTTTTTATCGCAAAAGGTTTTGATTCAAGTGGCAGTTCTTCAGACACAGGTTTAATCGAAGCCCTGCAGTGGATGGCTGATCCCGACGGTAACCCAAACACAAAAGATGCGCCTCAAGTGATTAGCAACTCTTGGAATGTCGACAACGGAACTAGCGATGGAAAAAATCCTGAAGACGAGATTTTTTGTAAAGCGATTATGAATTTAAAAGCTCTAGGTATTTTAAGTGTTTTTGCGGCCGGCAATGACGGTCCAGATGTATCGACAGTTTTAATTCCAGGATCTTGCCCTGACTCTGTTACTGTGGGAGCGACGAATTCCACTGATGGTATTGCAAGTTTTAGTTCGCGCGGGCCCGTTAAATGGAAATCAGTCACTTTAACTAAACCAAATATTTCTGCTCCAGGTGATTCAATTGATTCAGCCGCACCCGGCGGAGGCTACGCAACAAAGTCAGGAACTTCGATGGCGACACCGCACATTGCGGGAGTTTTATCTTTGATTTTTCAAGCCGAACCTACACTCACAACTGATCAAGCGATTCAGTATTTATATTCTGGAGCAAAAGATCTTGGCCCCGTTGGAGCTGATAATGTCTTTGGCGCAGGCCGCGCCGACGCTTTGAAATCAGTCGATTTGATTAAAAATATTCAGTAGTTAAATTCGTTCGATTACCATAGCGATTCCTTGACCTCCGCCGATGCAAGCTGAACCTAAAGCGTATTTTGCGTTTCGGCGGTGCAGTTCATAGACTAAGTGATTCATAATACGAGTTCCTGAAGCGGCTAATGGATGGCCGACAGCGATGGCCCCACCATTTACGTTTGTTCGCGCAGGATCTAACTGAAGTTCTTTTTCGACTGATAAATACTGAGCCGCAAAAGCTTCATTCACTTCAACTAAATCCATTTGAGCTAACTTAAGTCCTGCTTTTTCAAGTGCTTTTCTAGCTGCCGGAGCAGGGCCAATTCCCATTATTTTGGGATCACATCCAACAGCTGCCCACGAAACCAATCGCGCAAGTGGTTTAAGACCATTTGCGCGCGCATAACTTTCACTGGTTAATAAAGAACAAGCCGCGCCGTCGACGATACCTGATGCTGTTGCCGCCGTGACAAGTCCATCTTTTTTAAATAAAGGTTTCAAAGAAGAAATTTTATCTAGACCAACATCAGGTTTGGGATGTTCATCTTTATCTACTATAAGATCTGCTTTTTTTGTTTTTACAGTGATCGCGGTGATCTCTGCAGCAAAATAATTTTTATCAAGCGCAGTTTTATATTTTTGTTGAGTCTTCAAAGAGTAAGCGTCACAAGCTGCGCGCGTGATATCGTATTTTTCTCCTAGATTTTCTGCAGTGATAGCCATCGGAATTCCGGCGTAAGCATCTGTTAATGATGAAGTCATATAATCTTCAAGTTCAAAATTTCCCAAACGCAAACCATCGAAGCGAGCTTTACGCAAAACAAAAGGAATTTGCGACATTTGCTCGACTCCGCCGGCCAATACACATTGTGCATCGCCTGTCATAATCATTTGAGCCGCATCAATCCAAGCTTGAAACCCCGATCCGCAAAGTCGGTTCAAAATATAGGCTCCGACATTTTGAGGAACGCCCATTTTTAGTCCCACGTGTCGCGCTAAATAGGCCGCGTCAGATCCGCTTTGCACAACATTTCCAATAATCACGTGCTGAACTTGTTCGGGCTTTACTTCCACAGCTTGTAAAGTTCCATTTCCTGCCGCAACTGTTAAGTCTGTTGCTGAGATATCTTTAAAGCTTCCGCCAAAAGCTCCAAACGCTGTTCTTTTTCCAGAAATAAAAACTATTTTTTCCATGTTGTAAGACCTTTCTTTCTGTTGGTGGACAGGTTAGAAATAAATAACTGAAGTCGCAACAAAAAAGGTGAATTATGAAAGTGCTGGTCATAGGTTCTGGCGGTCGTGAACATGCTCTTGTCAAAAGTTTTTCAGAATCTAAATTCATCAAAAAAGTTTTTGTCTGCCCAGGCAATGCAGGTATGCAAAATGAAGCCCGCATTATTTCAATGAATATCAAAGATCACAAACAAGTTGTGCAGTTTTGCCAAGTTAACTCGGTTGATTTTGTTTTTATAGGCCCCGAGGATCCATTAGTCGATGGTTTGGCTGACTCTTTGCGCGCCGAAAAAATTCGTGTCGTTGGACCATCAAAACAAGCCGCGCAACTTGAGGGCTCAAAAATTTTTGCAAAAAATTTTATGCAAAAAGCAAATGTTAAAACAGCCGAAGCTGAAGTTGTTACAAGCGTTCAGCAAACTTTGCTAGCGGCTCAATCACACACGCCGCCTTATATTTTAAAAGCCGATGGCCTAGCCGCCGGAAAAGGCGTCTTCATTTGTAAAACTTTAGAAGAATTGAAGTTGGCCGCCGAAAATATTTTCGAGAAAAAAATATTAGGCGCTGCGGGCTCGAAAGCTTTGCTAGAAAAAAACTTACCAGGTTACGAATTAAGTTTTTTAGTTTTGACCAACGCCGTTCGTTACGAAGCCCTTCCCTTGGCGCAAGATCACAAAAGATTATTGGATCAGGATTTGGGGCCGAATACGGGCGGCATGGGAACAGTGGCTCCTTTAAAAATTAGCGATAGTCTTGAACAAAAAATTCTTCGCAAAATTATTGAACCTTCGATTGAGCAATTAAAAAAAGAAAAAATGATTTATCGGGGTATTTTATTTGTCGGCGTGATGGTTGTCGAGAACGAACCTTATGCTTTAGAGTACAATGTTCGTTTTGGTGATCCCGAAACTCAAGTGATTTTACCTTTGATTCAAAATGATCTTGGAAAAGTTTTTTATCAACTGGCCAATGGCTTTGTTGAAGAGCTTAGTTTTTTTAACAAAGCTGCTTTTTGCATTGTCAATGCGGCCCCGGGATACCCCGATCAAGTTCAAAAAAATATTCCGATCGAATTACCCGAATCAAGTTCAAATCAATATATTTTGCACGCTGGAACTGAGTTAAAAAATGGAAAGTACGTCAGCACCGGAGGCCGAGTTTTGAATGTTGTCGCTGTCGACGAAACAATTTCTGAAGCGCGACAAAAAGCTTATGCATTGAATGAAAAAATTATTTTTGAAGGCCGACAGTTTCGAAAAGACTTAGGAAGTCATTTAATTTAAATCACCAATTCCAACGAAGTGAAACAGCCGACGTTTTTTCAACTGAAGTGACTGTGTGAGACACAACCAGGTCATTATTTTGAGATAGATTTTCAAAAACTTCAGCTTCTGTTTTGGCCGCTTTTGCGTCGTAATTAAGAGCCGCTTGAACCCAGCCCGTGTACTCGATTTTAGCTAAAGCTTGCATCGCCAAAAGTTTAATACTGATTTTATGTTCTGTTTTTTGATCTTCGGACTTTCCAAAATTCACTTCAGTTTTTAAATTCTTATCAACTTTGTCAGCTACTTGACCTAACGACGTATTTTTTGCCGGAGAATTATTCCACCAAAACGAAAATGAATTATCCAGCATTTCAGAAAGCACTGTCGAGCCACTTTCACCCTTTTCAACATTTTTTGGTAAAATCTTTTGGGATGTTTCAGCACTTAATAGAGGTTCAGAAGCATCATTCGGTAAAATAAAACGTTGAGTTTTTTGAATATCGACTCGAGCCCAAGTCTTAAGACTTAAACCTGAAGCCAAAAATAATATAAATAAGAAGCGAGTTAACTTGATCATCACCTACTTATGATTCAACAGTCGGGCCAGCGTTCATTTTCGTTAAATTCATTTAAACTGTTTTCAGTGTATCAAACCAAGATTGAACAGCAAAAGCTGTTCACAAAATGTTCTGTGAACAGGACTTTTGTCGACACCCGTCTTATATTGAGAAATTTAAGAACTACTCGTCATCTAAAATATAATTCATTGGATTGACGGGAACTCCATTCACGCGTACTTCATAGTGCAAATGGGGCCCGGTTGATCGACCCGTGCTACCCGAAGCCGAAATTACGTCGAATTTAGAAACTTTTTGTCCAACTTGCACATACAACTGCGAGTTGTGCGCAAAGCGTGTCAGCACGCCGTAACCGTGATCAATCGAAATCAGTTTTCCATACTGCTCGTCCCAACCAGCAAAGCTAACGACTCCATCAGCAGGTGCGCGCACAGGTGTCCCCGGCGGAACTGTCATGTCAACGCCTGCATGCATTTTTTGTTTTCCGTTGATTGGATCAATGCGGTAACCAAAGCGCGAGCCAATCGGACCTCGGGCGGGTTTTATATTTGGTGTTGAAGCCAATAAACTTTGGCGATCTGAAAGCATTTCCCAAAGCTCAATCACAGATTGTTCTTTCAAAGCTGAATCTTTAACGGCTTCATCAATTCGAATCACTAAGCTTGCATAATTCGAAGTTGACCTTTCAGCCGCCACTTCGCCTTTTAAAGTATTCACCGGAGAATCCGCAGAGACCAACGGTTCTTGAGAAATAAAATCATCACTTGTCATACGATCCGCATTTTTTTGAGACGCTGTGGGCTCGGTATTTATTTGAGTTGGAAAACTCAGACGTTCCGAGCGATCTTTCATTTGCGTATCCGTGATCAATTTTAATTTGTTTGTCATCAATCCAACGCGGTCGAGCCCCGATTGCAAAGAATTAAGCTTACCTTCAACAACCTGAAATTGTTTTTGCAAATTTAAATTTTCAATTTTCAGTTTTTTATTTTCAAGCGATTGCGCTAGTAAGCCAAAATAATCTATCAGACCCGCAAAAAAAGAAATAACAACAACAGCAATAACAAAGGCCGAAATTTTAAAATAACTGATCGGGAGTGTGATTTTTTTTGTTTGATTTTCATCATTTGTAACAAAATAAACCGTGATCGATTTGCGTGGTTGATTCATTTAAACTTCCTGAAACTGCAAAACTAAAACAGTTACATTGTCATCGCCACCATGATCAAGCGCTTTTTCGACCATGATCTGGCTCATTTTATCAATCGCACCGTGATTCAGCAGTGAAGTCAAATCACTGTCAGTGACCATACCGCTTAAACCATCCGAGCAAAAAATAAAAGTATCACCCGTAGAAAGTTCGCGCTCTAGAACATCAGGAAAAACATCGCGCTCAAAACCTACACTGCGCGTGATCACATTTTTTCCGACAACTTTGCGCGCTTGCTCTTCCGTCATCATTCCCAAACGAATTTGTTCGTTCACAAGTGAATGATCTTCGGTGATTTGCCACAAGTAGGGTTTGCGGTACATGTAACAGCGACTGTCGCCTACGTTCGCCACATAAAGTTTATTTTCGCGAACATAACCCATCACCATCGTTGTTCCCATTCCGTTCAGACGAACTTCTTGCGTGGCGCGATCATAAATACGATGGCTGGCTTCTTCGTAAGCTTGAAAAACAACTTCTTTGGGTTTGAATTGATTTGCTTTTGGATGTCCCACAACTTCGCGTACGGTCTCGACAGCCAATGCGGATGCGACTTCCCCGCCCGTATGACCTCCGACTCCATCGGCAACAACAAATAATCCAAGACGATCATCAATCAAATAGGAATCTTGATTTGATTCACGTTTTTTACCTTTATCTGTTAGACACCACGATTGAAATCTCATTAAGAAACATTGTCTCTGTGTGTTTGCAGAGAGTCAAACTAGACTTCTGTCTAATTCGCATCAAGCTTAAAAAAAGCACTCACCGTTTGCTTAATTCGAAGAGTCTAACCTCCGATAGTCGAGTAATGGTTCAATGAACCTAAGGACTGTATGAGTAAATCACCGAAATCAAAATTTAAGTTACAAAAATTTATTTTGGCCTCGATCGCGTTGCATTTAGTTTTTATTTTAATTACGAATTTAATTCACGCCTATGACAAAGCTCATCAAAATTCTAATCTCGAAGTTGTACTTATCGACACGCCTGATTTGAACACGGCTGAAATAGAAAATGAAATCAGTAAGATTGTCGAAACAGATTCAAATTTTGCAAACAATCAATTTGATGAAAAAGCTAAGTACCACAGCGAAAAAAGCAATTCAGTCGAAAAAGAAACCCGTGCTAAAACAGGCGAAAGTTTTAAAAATGCATTACGCCAAGGCGCTCAAACAATTCAAAATCAAAAGTCTTTTAAAAAATCAACATCGACCGCTCAACTTTTAAATCCAACTTTTGATCCTTACGCAGCTCTTGTTAAAAAAACAGACGAACAAATGAACAAAGAATATCAACGCGGCCAAAATGGCGCACAAGCTGGTGAGACATCAACGACGAATGACAACTTAAGCGTGCAAGAAGATCTGATCACAAAATTAAATACAAAAGAGTATAAGTATTACGGCTACTACCATCGGATCAAAAATCAGCTGAATCAGTGGTGGCAACCAAAAGTTCGCGAAAAAGTGGCTCGAATGGTCAATCAAGGACGCACAATCGCCTCTGAAGAAAACAAAACAACACGTTTGATCATCATTTTAAATAACGCAGGCACTTTAGTTAAAGTGCAGGTCTTAGCTGAATCGGGCGTTCGTGACCTCGACGATGCCGCTGTTGAAGCTTTTCGCTCGGCAGCACCGTTTCCAAACCCTCCTAAAGGCATCATCGAAAACGACGGAACTGTTAAAATACGCTGGGACTTTGTCGTCGAGAGCTAAATCCTCATTTAACATTGAAATTCGCCCTTGATAAGTCTAAAGTTTTGACTCTTATAAGGAGTGTCCTGTGGCTACAAAAAACATTTCTCGCGAAACTTTAGAATCCATTGCCTTACGAGCCCATTACTTAGCGACTCAAATGATTTATCAAGCGAACAACCGCACAGATAAAGAAAAAGGCGATCCTAAAATTGGCGGGCACATGGGAGGTTCAGCCAGCGCGTTGCATATTATGGGAGCTCTCCATTTAATTGTAAAAACAGGTTTTGATCACATCGCAAATAAACCCCACGCGTCTCCGACTGATCACTCGTATAATTATTTGCTCGATTTATTTTTAAATTCAGATCTTTCAAAACTTTCTGTCGAACAAAAAAATATTGCGATGATGGGGCTACGTAAGTATTCAAAAAACGGCGAGCCTGTTTTTCAGTCTTACCACTCGGCCTATGATTCAGATCACCACAATTTTTTTCCGTCAGGCACTGTGGGAATTCCGCCGGTTCAAGCAGGTTACTTAGCATTGGCTTACCGCTTTGCTCGTGAACATGGTTATGAAGTTCCCGATGCACACTTCTGGGCCCTGACCGGAGATTCTGAATTTCGTGAAGGTTCTATGTACGAAGCTGTTCCTGATTTTGCAGATCGCGAAATTGGAAATTTAACTTGGATCGTCGATTACAATCGCCAATCTTTAGATGGTCACCGTATTATTAACGAAAAGCAAATGCAGGGCACCGATGCCGATCGGATCGAACGCACGATGGAAGCCAACGGATGGGAAGTGATTCAACTTCGCCATGGCTCAAAACGCCAAAATTTATTTAAAAAACCAGGTGGAGACGTTTTTAAAAATTTCTTAGAAAAAGATTTGCGTGATTATGAATTGCAATCTTTATTGCTGGTTCAAGATATTAAGCTTCTTAAAAAAGGTATTGTTAAAGAACACCCGCAAATGAAAAAGTTTATCGACAATGTTTCAGATCAAGAACTTTACGAATCATTCCGTGATTTTGGTGGTCATGATATTTTAGGAATTGCCGAAGCAATGCAAAAATCGAAGCTGTCGACGCGAAAACCCACTATTATTATTGCGCACACTTTAAAGGGCTGGGGATTAAAAATGGCCGCAGCGCCGGGAAATCACTCGGCTTTATCAAACTCTGAAGAAGTTGAAGAGCTTCGTCAGAAACAAGGTCTTAAAGGTGACACTTTATTTGCGGGCTTTGATTCTAAATCAAGTGAAGGCCAATTTTTAAAAGAGCGTAGCGAGCAGTTATTCTCTGAAATGAAAGCGCAGTACGCACTTAAAGAAAAAAATCAAAAATTCTTTATCAATGAAATCGAAAAAATCGGCGCGATCCCAGAAAAATTAGACATCAACACAAAAATGGCCAGCTACCCGCACACTCAATGGATGCTAGGGCAGTTAACAGCCAAATTAACTCGAATTGCGAACGCTGATAAAACGAAGCTCAATGATTTTGAAAAAGCTTGGAAGACAGCCGGCGAATTATTTATGACGATGGCGCCAGATGTCGGCACTTCAACAAATTTAAATCCTGCTATGGACGGAAAAATTTTTGGAGCTCCGGTTGTGACAGATATTGAAACTGAGATGGGTGTTAAAGATACAAAACTTCCTGATCTTGTTCCGGGCGAAGAAGTTTCAGATCGGTTTTTACGATTTGAAATTGCCGAAGGCAACGTGATGACGTGCGTGGGCTCTTTCGGAAAATTGCGCGATATTTTAGGAATTCCATTGATGCCTTTGATGACCGTTTATGACTTTTTTATTAAGCGTGCATTGGATCAGTACTTTTATAATCTGTACTGGAAATCAAGTTTTATTTGTGTCGGAACCCCATCGGGCGTGACTCTTTCTCCGGAAGGTGCGCAGCATGGTTGGAAATCAGATTTTCAAATTCCTAATCAAATCACGTGGGAGCCATTTTTCTGTATCGAAGTCGATTGGATTTTATCTGACACATTTAAACGTCACATCATGAATGACAATTCAGGCCGTCAAGGGACATTACTGCGATTAGTAACCCGTGGAATCGAGCAAAAAGATCTCATGAAGTACATGACCAAACAACTTCGCTTCAAACAAGATCAGTCGACCAAACTAGCACGTTCTGAATTTCCAATTCAAGGCGGAGTCAACGAAGCCGACGTCGCTGCACTTACTGAAAATGAAATTCTGACTGTGATGAAATCAGAAGTTTTGAAGGGCGCTTATCATCTGATTGATTACCGTGGTTACGCGGGCTATGAGCCCGGCGATAACGTCGTCAATATTTTTGCGATGGGATCGATGGTCACCGAAGCAATCAAGGCATCCGAAAATCTTTTATCACATGGAATTTATGCGAATGTGGTTTCAATCACTTCGCCTGATTTAGTTTGTGGTATTTTGGCTCACGAAAATGACTATCACTATTTACGAAATGAACTGGCGATTACAGCAAATCTTTACTTAAATAAATCAAGTGATGTGGGCTCTGCAGATCTTGTGACTGTTTCAGGACGACGAGTACCAATTGTCAGTGTTCACGACGGCGAAGCGGGTTTACTCGATAATTTAGGCGCGATCGTTGGCGTTAGACAAGAATCTTGCGCTGTTCGTAAACACTCTAAGTGTGGACGTCCTTCCGAGATCTATCACTATCACAGCATTGACAGTGAAGCTGTTGTCGAAGCCTGTGGAAAAGTTTTATCAGAGACTGCTTTAGAGAAAGTGATTGTTACAAAACGTTCACTTGACGAAGTGGCTCAATCTGAAACCACATCTACACAAAGTTCTGCACACTGGACAGAGCTTTGGCCGACAAAAAATCAAACCCATAAGCACTAGATCTAGTGAAAACAAATTTTCCCGATCAAGGTGAATTATTCAAAGCTTCGGATAAAAAATCTGAAGCTCTTATCTTTTTTGTACATTTTTATAATGGAAATAAAAAAGCTTTGCTTCGACATATTCGATTCGTGAATGAATTGGGTTACGATGCTTACGCGTTCAACCTAAAAGACCAAGCTAAACACCATTTTATGATTCCTTACTCGACAATTTCAAAAAAATTTGGAATGAAGCATGCTTTAGCTGACCAAATTGAAGAGCATCTTGATTTACTTTCAAACTACAAAACTAAAATCATGTTTGCATTTTCAAATATCTGCGCTTGTGCGATTGAAGTGATGGCCCGAAGACCTGATTTATATTTTAAAGGCATGATTTGCGACAGTGGGCCATCAAATCAATTTTTAAAATCGGCTTATAATCTTTTTACTTATGCTGAACCCATTAAATTTTTACCATTCCGATTAGCAAAAACTCCGATTTTTGCTTTGGCTTGGAGCCCTGAATTACATAAAGATCTAGAGCCCGATCTTAAAAAGTTACCCGATGGTTTTGCAATCTTGTCGATTCGTGGTTGGAAAGACCAACTTATTTCAGCTTCTGACATCGATGAAGTTTTTGAGCCTTGCAAAAATTTAGTGTGGCAAAAACTCAGCTTGCCCGAAGCGGTTCATTTGACTGGCTTGCGTGATTTTCCAGACGAGTACAAGCCGGCCGTCGAAGCTTTTTTAAAATCACTTCATTAAACCTAAAGTTTTTGCTGTCAGATGATTATAAAATCTTTCAGGAATAATTTTCGGTAAATACCAATTGATCCACTTACGCGGAATCGGTGCATAACGAAATTGGGGATTTTTACTTTGAACAACGAATGCTGCGATTTTTGAAACTTCAGATACATCCAACCCGTGAAATTCTTCGCTGCCAGCAATACGAATAAATTTAGAAAACGCATTCGCATAAACAGAACGGGCGTATTTATCTTTGATGATTTGAAATCCCTTTTGCCAAATCGGCGTACGAATGGATCCGGGACCAATAACGACAACTTGTATTCCAAAAAGCATCAGCTCTTTACGCAAACTTTGACTGAAACCTTCGATCGCATGTTTACTTGTGACATAAGCCGCTAAAAAAGGAGCCCCACTGACCCCCGCCACCGAAGAAATATTAATAATTCTACCCGCGTGCTGTGAATCAGGCCGAGCTCCCAACAGCGGTAACAGCACCTGAGTCACTTTCATCACCGATAAAACATTTAAATTCAAAATACTTTGAACCTCAGAAAAATCTTGGTCTAAAAATGGAGCTGCCAAGGCGATACCGGCGTTGTTGATTAAGACATCTAAGTTCTTCACTTGAAATGTTTTTTCTAAAATCTGAGGAATTTGATCAATCGAATTCAAATCTGACAAATCAAGACGCAAGACGTGAATATTTTTAAATTCTGCAAGAAGTTTTTTTTCGTCTTCAATTTTGCGAACGACAGCAATCACATTTTCGCCCAACTGAACGAATGTCTTCACTAGATCGTAACCAATACCTGAGCTTGTTCCCGTTATAAATATATTTCTCATTGTACCTTCTTGATCAACATAAAGTAACAAACTGAGACATCATTCACAATTTAAATTCCTTTAGAAAAAGCTCATTCTGTCGATAAGTAGATGATATAAAAAAAGGAAGCCTATGAAAAATTTAATTTTTTTATCTTTAGCTTTTTTGATCAGTCTAGCTGCCGAAGCCAATCGGGGCGCAAAGCGCGAGCATCGGCAAGACGCTCGTATTAATCAGGGCGTACAATCAGGCCAGCTTACAGAACACGAGGCCAATAGATTACAACACGGCCAGAAAAAAATCGATGCTTATCAAAATAAAGCTCATTCTGATGGTGAAATATCAGCTTCAGAACAATTAAAACTTGAACACATGCAAGATCGTCAAAGTAAAAAAATCTACCGTCAAAAACATGATCAACAAGAAAAAACTTCGGTCGAAGAAGTTAATCACTAATCTGATAATTTTTGAGTGATCAAAAGCCCCTCTTCGGTCGGGATGATGCACGAATACAAAGAAGGCTCTAAAAAAGCTTTTTGATTCATTCTTTGAACCGCATCGATTTGTTTGGGATTGAATTTTTGAGTAGTCTGTTGCTGCCAAACAGCACCAGCTAAAAAAACATTATCGACAAAAATAAGTCCATTCAATTTAATATGGTCTATCGACCAATTAAAATAATCAAGGTATGCCGCTTTGTTGCCGTCTATAAAAATAGCATCAAATTTTTCGTTGTTCAGTAAAGACAATTTCTCTTTTGCATCACCTTGCAAAAGTTGGCACCGGCCCTTTTTAATTTCACTTTCTAAAACTGATTCTGCTAAAGTAAAATGCTCGGGGGATTTCTCGATTGTTATCAGCAAACCATCCGCTGGCAAGACTTCAAGTAAATGTAAAGCCGAAAGCCCCGTCAAAGTTCCAATTTCTAAAACTTTTTTGGCGGCGATTATTTTTAAGTGAAATTCAATGATTCTTGCTTCTGTTGTCGAAATAGAAATTTGATCTAAACCTATTATTTTTGAGTTCTGTCGCGCGGATTGCATCAAAACCGTTTCAACAGGCAATAGTTTTTCAATATATTCGTAGCTTTTTGGAACCAATTTTCTCATACTATTAACCTTATGACGAAGAGCTCAAAATTACCACTTTTGATTTTTGATTTAGACGGCACTCTTATCGATTCGGCCGAAGATATTCAATTTGCGATGAATGAAATGCTTGCGAAATATCACAGACCCTTGGTCGACAAAGCGACTTTAACCACTCATATCGGTGATGGTCTGATCAAACTGGTGAATGATTTTTTTCCTGAGTATCCAATCGATTCAAAAAAAAATTCAGAAAAAGTTGACGAGTTTTTAAAAATTTATGAAGATAACCTAATTCAAAAAACAGAACTTTATCCCGGCGTCTTTGATTTTCTTCAACATTACAAAGGCCCCAAAGCTTTAGTCACAAACAAAAATATTCAACCGACCCTACAATTGTTCAAGTACTTTAAACTCGATTTATTTGAATGGGTGGACGTTATTGGCGGAGACTCTTTACCTGAAAGAAAACCTTCGGCTCTTCCTCTTCAGCATGTGATGAAAAAAGCAGGTCATGACGTAACCGAAACATGGATGATTGGTGATGGCCGCCCCGACATGAAGTCAGCTTTGGCTGCGGGTTGCCGAAAAGCAGCCGTGCATTATGGGTATTCTTCGCCCGATGAATTGGCTCCGTTTAGTCCTGATTTTGTATTAAAAAGTTTTACTGATATACATCATCTAATTATTTGAAATTAAGAAATAATTAAGTCATAGTCTTGAGCATGTCTGAAATCATTCTTGAAGTTAATCATTTACGTACAAAATACACAACCGACGACGGAACACTTTACCCCGTTGACGACGTTAGTTTTCGAGTTAAAAAAGGTCAAACATTAGGAATAGTCGGAGAATCAGGCTGCGGAAAATCTCAGACCGCATTATCGATCATGCGCTTAATTCAAAAGCCGGGCCTCATTGAATCTGGAGATGTTTTGTTTAACGGCGAAAGTCTGTTACAAAAATCAGATTCAGAAATGCGTGATATTTTAGGCGATAAAATGGCGATGATTTTTCAAGAACCCATGACCTCACTCAATCCTGTTTTTACAATCGGTGATCAAATTGAAGAAAGCATTCGATTGCATAAAAAAAGTTTATCAAATGCCGAAGTAAAAACTCGCGCGATTGAAATGTTAAAATTGGTAGGTATTCCGGCTCCTGAAAAACGTTTTGAAGAATATCCGCATCAACTTTCAGGCGGCATGCGCCAACGCGTGATGATAGCAATGGCAATGAGCTGCAATCCACAACTGCTGATTGCCGACGAGCCTACAACAGCCTTGGATGTGACGATTCAAGCGCAGATTTTAGATTTGATGCGAAAAATTCAAAAAGAATTTCAAGCAGGCATGATTTTAATTACTCATGATTTAGGAGTCGTCGCTGAAATGTGCCAAGATGTTTTGGTCATGTACGCCGGAAAAGTTGTCGAGTACGGCACCGTTGAAGATATTTTTTATCGTCCACGTCATCCTTATACAAAAGGTTTACTGAATTCGATTCCACATTTTGAAACAGGCCAGCGTCTTAAAAAGTTACAAACGATTTCAGGCCTTGTTCCCAATCTTTATAAATTACCCAAAGGCTGCCGATTTCAAGATCGCTGCATTTACGTCACTGACGTTTGCCGTCAGCAAGAACCTCAACTTGAAAACTTACGCGGAATTCACCGCGTATCGTGTTTTAATTCAGGCTCGACAGAAACGGTGAAGTCATTATGAGCGAATCACTGATTCGAGCCGAAAATATTATTAAAGAATTTCCAATTTATGGCGGACTTTTTTCAAAACAAGTGGCTGCCGTTAAAGCCGTGCAAGGTGTTTCATTTGATATTAAAAAAGGCGAAACTCTGGGTTTGGTTGGAGAATCGGGTTGTGGTAAATCAACTTTAGGCCGCTGTCTGATTCGTTTGATTGAGCCCACAAGTGGAAAGATTTTTTACAAAGATCAAGATATCACAAATCTAAACGGAAATGATTTACGTGATCTTAGAAAAAAAATGCAAATTATTTTTCAAGATCCCTATGCTTCCTTAAATCCTCGTATGACGATTGGTGCGATTTTAGAAGAGCCTTTAATTATTCATAACTTATTTTCTTCTGCAGCGGATCGCCTGCAGCGCGTGCGTGAATTGATTGATCTTGTTGGCCTTCGTCAAGAACATCTATCGCGCTATCCCCACGAATTTTCGGGCGGACAAAGACAGCGCGTGGGAATTGCGCGCGCTTTAGCCGTGAACCCCGAACTGATTATCTGCGATGAACCTGTTTCAGCACTTGATGTTTCGATTCAAGCTCAAGTCATTAACCTACTGATGGAGTTGCAACAAAAATTAGGGTTAACTTATATTTTTATTGCCCATGATTTAAAAGTCGTCGAACACGTTTCACATCGTGTGGCTGTGATGTACTTAGGAAAAATTGTCGAGATGGCCGACGCCAACGAACTTTACAAAAATCCCCAGCATCCTTATACGAAAGCATTACTTTCAGCGATCCCAGTTCCAGATCCAAAGCCTCGGGCCGAAAGAATTATTTTAACAGGCGATGTACCGTCTCCGATGAATCCTCCGACGGGATGTCATTTTCATCCGCGCTGCCCGATCGCCGACTCCACCTGCAGCCAACAAGCACCTGAATTAAAATCAAAATCGAACAGTCATTTTGTCAGTTGTCTCAAAGTTTAAAGCTGGATGAAGTTATTGGCTTAAATTGAGACATTGCCCGGTAACAAAATTTTAATTTTTAAATTATCGGCTAAAGACTTTAATCGGGCTTTAAACCAACCGAAACTATCTTATGCCGCAAGCTATTATCAAGTGGATTTTTTTTGATTCGTTTTCTAGAACCCAATCAAATCCCATTACAACTGAAGAAGCACAGATGGCGATTTTTAAAATGCGCATGCAAGATACAAATCGATTTTTTATTTGGACGCAAGGTTGGGAAAACTGGCAAAATTTAAAAGCTTATTTAGAATCAAAACAAAAAGTATTCGCCACTTCATTTTCACATTACTCTGACCTAGATGAAGAAACAAAAAAAGTTGAGGTACTTGAAGTTCTAGAAATGAAACCAGCCGAAATCAAAGTTGAAGAAGAAGTCACAAAGTCTTTTTCTAGATCAATCACTAAATCTTTTTCAGCTGTGAGTTTGCATGAAGAAACGATGGCTAAAGAAATTCATATCGATAACCACAAATTTGACGGAGACGATTTAAAAATTGATCAAGTGGCTAAGCCTAAAATCGATTTTAAAAAAATAAGACAGAAAATGACTTTAGAAACTCGAGCCGATCGACACGAAGTTAAAATTGAGCTTCTTTTAATTTCGAGCAAAGGAAAAACTTTTCGAAGCAAATCAAAAAATATTTCTCTGACGGGTTCACTTCTTGAAGATACGATACCGTTTGATTATGCCGACGTTACTTTTGACGTAGTTGTGATTAATAAATACCCTTGTGAGCCTAAATACCAACGAGTTTCTGTAAAAGGAAAAACAGTTGGCGAAGGTTTAACACAGAGAATTTATTTTATAGATATGACGCCTCAACAGAAAATGACTTTGCAAAAGCTACTTGAACATTACATGGAAATTCAAAGTAAAATGAGAAAAAGCGCTTCTTAAAATCCTAGGCCAAGACAAAAAGTCAGACCGCTGATTTCGAACTGAGTCACTTGAAATATATCAACACGTTCGTCTCTGAAACCCACTTCACCGTAAGTTAAATAGTGGTGTCCACCTCGCCCAGCGGCAATAATAAATTCAAAACCTAAGCCTCCGCCGTAACCCGATCCGAACCCCTGATCTTTTGTTTTAAGCGTTGAACCCGATGGAACACTTGCAACATCTAAATAGTTGTAACTAACTGTCCCGATACCCCACAAATACATGTTCAAGCCCGAGTCTCGTCGACTTACTGGATAAAGTGAAATTCCTAGCTCCGGAGCAAAAGCTGAATACTTATAATTCGTTGTAAAAGTTGTGTTTCCGTCTAAAAAACTTTGTCTTCCTTCGGCGTAGCTGACACGTCCTTTTAAAAAATATCTTAAAAAAGTTCCGCCGCTATCTGTTGATAATTCAAAACCATAACCTGACGAACCTTGAGCAAATGATTTATTTGTCGCACCTGAATAGTTTTGCTGAAGTAGTCCAAATTTAGTGGCTTGAAAAGCGGCTTTTTTACTTTTTGTTTCAGCCATAGAATATGATTCAAAAAAAGTGATTACACAAAAAATAAATATTGCGGCATTCAAGCCATTTCTATTCATACTCTCTTTAGAAAAAGCTATTTTAAGATTTTCGTCTAGTTAAAACGACATTTTTTCATTTTACAAGACTGTTGTTGTTTTTACTCTACTATTAAACGCTTCATTTTAGGACTGAAGTCTAGAATTGAGATAGCTAGGCTTTAGTGTTCATTTTTTTTTCAAGTTCATTTCAATTTATGCCGTTAGTTAAAGGTGTGTTAAGAAATTTTTTTTTAAATTGGAGATCATATGGGACGTAACTCGAAAATTATAACGCTGACCTTCACCTTGCTTGCAGCAACTTTAACTGGTTGCAGTAAAGCTGCACAAAATCCTTCCGTAGCCGCAACACCTAAAACTCTTTATGTTGCTTCGGGTTTGTGTTACTCGGGTTCTGGTATAACAACATATTCACAGACCACAGCTTCACGAGCTGTAACTAAATGGAATACCGAAACCGGCCTTTATTCAAGCGTATTCACTGATTTGAACGTAGGTTCAAATGTTTCGGTAAATACTGTTCCACAATTTATGGTGGATAAAGGCGATCATGTTCTGTTGTTAACTGAAAATGCGACGACAACTGGCGATCGAAAAATATTTAAAATCATGAAAAATAATCCAGGCACGTATATTACTTACGCGAATGACCCTTCAGCATTCACAGCGGCTGCAACAAATATTACTCGTGCTTTTGCACAAGACGTTGATGGGTCAATCTTATTTAGTAAATCAATTGGTGCTGAAAGAATTAACTCACTTGGAGTTCGTATTGCAAAAGGTGGAGCCAATCCCTGGGTGAACCCACTTGCAGCAACGGGTAACTGTTTTACAGCAGCTGCGACTTTAATTCCGAACTTAACAATAATGAGTCCGTTTACGAATACGAATCAAGGAAAAATGCTTTACATCCACGGTGGAAATACAGCTGCTGTAAATCGTATCGGTATCGTGCAAAGATCAGGTATGACTTCAGGCACGGCTGCTGACTGCGTTGTTTCAAACCCAGCCGGCGGAGCCTCATCAGTTGCACATACGAATGCTCCTGATCAAACGGGTCCAGTATCTTTCGTGGCGACTGGAGATTCTTTAACAAGTATGGTTTACATTCCAACTCCTTCGCCAGCGCTAACAACCGGTAAGTTACTTGTGACTTATTCAGGATCTGTGAATACAGCTTTTGATAACGCAACAAACTTCAATTATGGAGTCGTCGTTTGGGATATCACCGAAACTTCAGATACAGCAGCAACGATCACAAATCCCGTTATACTTTATAGAAATGAACTTGTATTATGGGCCCCATCGGCGATGGCTTACGATGCAAGTACCAGTTCACTATATGTCGCGGTTGGTGGATCGCCGTCATTAGTGAATCAAACAACGCAAAACTTTGGTTACAACATCGAAAAATTCACACTTGATTTGGCGACTCCTAAGTTAACTCGAATTTCAACGAATAACCAACCGTTCATTGTTGGAAATGCCTACACAAAATGTATTTCGCACATGATGATCGCTGATTAATATTTTTATTAAATGTTTTTTTGAAAAAAAGGGAGCACATATGGGACGTAATTCGAAAATCAAAATCATAACCTTCTCAGCATTTTTAGCAACAGTCATGGGCTGCAGCAAAGCAGCTGAAAATCCTTCTGTTGCAGCACCACCTAAAACACTCTATGTCGCTTCGGGTTTGTGTTATTCGGGGTCAGGTATAACAACTTACAGTCAAACGACAGCTTCACGAGCAGTTACAAAGTGGAACACTCAAAGCGGCTTGTTTTCAAGCGTATTTACAGATTTAAATGTGGGCTCAAATGTTTCTGTGAATACAGTACCGCAATTTATGGTGGATAAAGGCGACCACGTTTTGTTGTTAACTGAAAATGCAACAACAGTGGGTGATCGTAAAATTTTTAAAATTATGAAAAACAGTCCAGGCACATACATTACATATGCGAATGATCCGACAGCTTTTACATTGACCCCAGCGCACATTACTCGATCTTTCGCTCAAGATGCAGATGGATCAATTTTATTTAGTAAATCAGTTGCTGCAGAAAGAATTAACTCACTTGGAGTTCGTATTGCAAAAGGCGGCGCAAATGCTTGGGTGAATCCAGCCGCTGCGACAGGTAACTGTTTTACAGCTGCTGCGACATTAATCCCTAATATTGCTTTAATGACTCCGTTCACGAATACGTCTCAAGGTAAAATGATTTACTTACATGCTGGAGCAACAGCCGTGCTTAACAGAATTGGTATAGTGCAAAGATCAGGTTTGACTTCCGCAACTGCAGCTGACTGCGTGACAGCAAGTCCGGCCGGTGGTTTGTCGACGGTCGCACACACAAACGCTCCTGATCAAACAGGCCCAGTGACATTTTTAGGTACCGGAGATTCTTTAACCAGTATGGTTTTTATTCCAACTCCTGCTCCAGCTGTAACGACAGGTAAACTTCTTGTTTCTTATTCGGCTTCAGTGAATACAGCTTTTGATAATGCGACGAACTTCAACTACGGAGTTGTTGTTTGGGATATCACTGAAACCTCGGATACAGCTGCAACAATCACTAACCCTGTTATCCTTTACAGAAACGAACTTGTCTTGTGGGCTCCATCAGCTATGGCTTACGATGCTACTACAAGCTCGCTTTATGTTGCAGTCGGTGGATCACCATCTTTAGTGAATCAAACAACGCAAAACTTTGGTTACAACATCGAAAAATTCACTCTTGATTTAGCAACTCCAAAAATGACTCGTGTATCGACAAACAATCAACCCTTCATCGTTGGAAATGCTTACACAAAATGTATCTCACACATGATGATTGCTGATTAAAAATTTATTCAAAATTAAAGCTAGACCCACATTTTAGAAAAAATGTGGGTTTTTTTATGAGCTAAGGCGTTTGCAAAAGCTTCGAGATAACAATTTTTAATTTTTCGATATCAAAGGGTTTTTTGATATAATCGGCCGCGCCCACTTCACGAGCTCTTACAAAGTCTTCATCTTCAGCTTGGGCCGATAAAAAAATCAGTGGAATTTTTTTTAATTCACGATGCTCTTTCATCATTTGCGCTAATTCAAAACCGTTGATCCACGGAAGTCCAATATCCATGATGATCAAATGAAAATCTTGGTCTTTATCTAAAATTGCCGTAAGCTCGGCTGAATCAGCAGCCAGTAAAACGATATACCCTTCGCCTTCTAAAATTCTTTTTAATGACAATCTTTGAGTTTCATCATCTTCGATCACTAAAATATTTTTTGGATTCATTTTCTTGTGAGCATCACGAAACTGGTCCAGGCTAACGACAGGTTGTTCAGCCATGCGTTGTTTGGTCAACTTTTCAATTTTATTAATAAGATCGCTGGTGATAAATTTTTTCGACATTAATGAGCTCCTTGAGCATCCAGCCAACGTTCGCAGTCTAAAGCGGCCATACAGCCTGTTCCAGCGGCCGTAATAGCTTGACGGTAGTAAGGATCTTGCACATCGCCGGCTGCAAAAACACCTGGAACATTCGTGATGGTTGTGCCTGGTTTTGTTTTTAAGTAAGCGGCTTCGTTCATATCTAAAATATCTTTGAAAATTTTTGTGTTCGGCTGATGTCCAATCGCTATAAATAAACCCTGCAATTTTTTTTCGGTGATTTCGTTCGTCTTCGTGTTTTTAATTTTAATCGCGTTCACTGATTTGCCGTCTCCAAGAACTTCTTCAACGGCCGAGTTCATGATAAACTGAATTTTAGGATTATTCTGAGCACGCTCAAGCATAATTTTTGAGGCTTTAAAATTTTCGTTGCGATGGATGACATAAACTTTGCTGGCAAAGCGAGTTAAAAAATTTGCTTCTTCCATTGCTGTATCGCCGCCACCCACGACACCCACTTCAAGGTCTTTAAAAAAAGCTCCGTCACAAGTGGCGCAGGCCGAAACACCGCGGCTCATGTATTGTTTTTCACTTGCAAGGCCTAACAGTTTTGCGGAAGCTCCCGTTGAAATAATAATGGATTGCGCTTGATAAAGTTTTTCACCAATCCAAACCTTAAACGGACGCTTAGAAAAATCGACTTTAGAAACATTTCGAGTAATAAATCGCGTCCCAAATCTTTCGGCTTGCTTACGCATCACGGCGATCAAATCAGGGCCCGTGACTCCGTGTTCAAAGCCTGGGTAATTTTCAACGTCTGTAGTGATCATCAATTGACCGCCGGCTTCTTCGCCTTCGATCATCAATGGATTCATGCGGGCCCTCGCGCTATAAGTCGCCGCTGTTAAACCCGCCGGACCCGAACCAATGATAATAACGTTTTCAATTTGTGAATTGTTAGTCTCTGCCATATTTACCTCAGTTAAGAACTTAAAACTGATTAACTGAAAGGTCTAATTGAATCGTTTTTTTCTATCAGCGCAATCAACTTTTTTGCCACGTCGACTGGGTTTTCAGCCAAGCCATTTTGACGAGGTTCGCTATTCATCGGTAATAAATCAGTTTGCATATATCCTGGGCTAAACAGTTCTAATTTGAGATTTAAATTCTCCATCGTTAATGTCGTTACTAAGCCTTTAAGAGCATGTTTGGCCGCAGCATAACTACCCGCCATCGGATCGGGTTGATTTTCAGCAATGGCCGAGCCCACCAAGATCACTTGTTTTAAATGCAGCCACTTTTGTTTGTTCGAAAGAATATGATGAAGTAATTCAGCGGGGTAAAGAAATGTCGTGTTCAATGCCCACAAGTGATCACTCCATTTTTTTTCGCTGAAGTTTCCGTAAGGCCCACCACCCGCAAAATAAATCAGATGAGTCGGCTTAAACTTTTCAAGCTCTGATAAAAAATTGAACTGAACAGGAACTTTCGAAAAATCTTGCTCGATCACTTCCGTGCGATTGATCTGATTGTCCCATTTTGATTTGATTTTTCGGGAACTCAACAAAAACTTCGCTGAAGGCTTTTGTTGATGAAGCTGTTGATAAGTCGCGAAGCCTAATCCACGACTGGCTCCCAGAAGCACGTATTTTTCTGACATAACGCTAGATTAACACTGTTTAATCACCTGTAAATCGTGAATCTCATTTTGAGATGTCGAGCCAAAAATGTAACCCCACCCCTAAAGTGACAAAAAGGGTCTGTCTTATTGTAAGAATTCAAGGCCCTTATTGAATAACTTCAAGCAGTTAGCTTTGTCGGCTATGCTCGGCGCAGCCTTTGCTTTAGTAGGTTGTGTGAAACAAATTTTAAAAATTCATAAGGAGACTTATATGAAGAAACTAATTTTACTTTTATCGATGTCAGTGATCGCTTTTAGCTGCGCGAAAAAAGACGACAACAACAACAGAGCACCTATTGTTGGATCTCAGCAGTATGTGTTTCAAGCCAATAATCAGTGTTATGATCAAATTAACAATATACCTGTTAATCCTACTTTATGTCAAAATGCCGCTTCAAGCATTTACAGCTGCATCGTGACTGCAACGGGTCAGCCAGCTCCCCTTTCAAGTTGTCAAAATCAAGCCGGTGGTTTCGGTGGCGGAGTCGCTCAACAATGTTACGGTGCTTACACTTATAACCAAGGCGGAACTTTAACAACAGTTCAATGTGGAATTCAAGTCAACTGCAGCGGACAAGTTTTGATCTCACAACAAACAAACCAACAAGTTCGTTGTTTATAAATTAATTAATTTAATGTTTTCGATTCCCCGTCCCTTAACCCAGCTGTCCCCCCAGCTGGGTTTTTTATTTTTCATTTTACAAAGTTCATGATCAAATGATTTATGCCTTTCATAAAAATTCCACAAAAAGATTTAATTCTAGAAGCACCCTCGGGTGAAAACTTAATGACTTTTTTGCATGAACAACAACTTCCCGTGGCCTCGTCGTGCCTTGGAGAAGGAGTCTGCAGCATGTGCAAACTCAAAATCACAGGCAACCTGAAGCCCGCCCAACTTTCTGAAACAGAAACTCTTCGTCGTAATAAATGTGACAATGACGAAAGGCTATCTTGTCAGATTACGATTGAAAGCGATCTGGTTGTGCAGGCGAAGTATTGGTAAAATTAGATCTAAGAATTACAAACTCCAAATCCAAGTTAAAAATTCTTTCCAAGGTAAAATTTTAAATTCTTTCGGTAAGCCTTCTATTTTCAGGGGCTTATCGCCTGTATAAACCAGTACGTAATATTTTAATTTTTTTTCTTCGTGAAGTTTAACTAAACTAGATAAATCTTTTTTTGTGATCGTTTTTTTTGCCTTTACTTCGACAGCGATTTCATTATTCACGATGAAGTCGACTTCTTCATGAAGGGTTGTCCTAAAATAAGTTAAGGGCTCATATTTATTGTAATCTATGTAGGCTTTGAGTTCTTGAAAAATAAATGATTCAAAAGCGATTCCAAAAAGAGGCGATCCTATCTCGACATTTTTTATTTTTTGTAATTTACGAACAACGCCCCAATCAAAAAAATAAAACTTTGAAGTGGAGACTGATTTTCGTTTTACAGATTCTTTCCAAGGCAACACTTCATACGCAATTAACGTATCTTTTAAAATTTGAAAGTACTCATGAATTGTCGTTCTTGGAACTTGTGCATCGTTCGAGATATTCGTGAAATTAATTTGTTTAGAATGCGATAAAGCAGCGACTTCCAAAAATCTTGAAAAAGCAGGTACATTTCGAGTTGCACCTTCCGAAGCTATTTCGTTTTGAAGGTAACTTCCAATATAAGATTGTAAATCGCTTTCGATATCATCAGAAAAATAATGAGCCGGTAAAAAACCGGTACTTAAAGCTTTTTTTAAATTAAAATGTTTTTCGGTTATTTCTTGATACGTCAGCGGATTAAAACTGCGCATTCGAAGACGTCCGCCTAATAAATTAATTTTTGCTCCTTTTAATTTTCGCGCACTTGATCCTGTGAGTAAAAAACGAATTTTTCTTTCTTCAATCAAATAATGAACTACATCAAGTAATGAAGGAATTTTTTGAATTTCATCTATAAAAATAATTTTTTTGGGATCGACAATTTCATCAACAAGCGACTGCGGATTGAAATTCAGCTTATTGAATGTCTCGGGCAATAATAAATTATAATTACTTAAATTTTTAACTTCATTTTTAATGAAACTGCTCTTACCGGTTTGTCTTGGGCCTAGTAATAAAATC
Organism: Bdellovibrio sp.; assembly: GCA_043747435.1. Lineage (GTDB taxonomy): Bacteria > Bdellovibrionota > Bdellovibrionia > Bdellovibrionales > Bdellovibrionaceae > Pseudobdellovibrio. The sequence goes on from JAYTPD010000017.1 coordinate 26,569, forward strand.
GATTTTGATTCTAAATCTTTACTTAAATTAGAGTGGCGCTTTAAATACATATCTAAATTATGACATACAAGTCGTCAATTTTCGATAAAATATGACGACTTAGTCGTCATATTTTTAACTTATTGAAATCATTGAGTATTTTTAGACAAGCCCGACACGCGATCGATCATGGCTTTCAGGGCTTTCATCTGCGCACCGTTTTTTGTGGCATAATTTGCGCCTGTAAAACCAAACCAATCCCAGCACGCGTAAGGATTTGCTTGCGCCACTTTCGCCGACTGTGGATACAAAACGATGATGTTGTTGGATTCGGCCCACTCGTTGTAGCCCGCATTTTTGACGAATTGATCTTTGATATCATCGGGGTTCATTTGGCAGCCGTGCAAAGCAATGTGCAATTTGCAAACTTCACCGGCTTGGCAAGCTGTTGGAACATAAATCCATGCGCTTGAAAAAAGTGGAGTCGATGCTGATCCAAATTCTGCTTGCGAAAATGGGAGCAGATTTTTTTCGATCATAGCCGTGCGTGGTTTAAGTTCTGAATACATCGTTTTAAAAATTTCTGCAGCTGCATCGTAATCGCATTTTAAAATCCAAGGTAAAAATCCCAAATCACATTTGTTACCAAAATTTAAAGTCGGAAAACCATGCGCTGATTGAATTGTTTTTTCATACTTGATTTGTGAAGTTGGAATAAACTTTTGTGAAAATTCATAAAGTTTATCACTAGCGGGTGGTTTGATAACGGTATCTTTTGGGCTGGCGTAAATATAAAGTTGCTGTTTTCCTAAATTTTCTAATGGATCAATTTCATTCGCTTCGGCCAATCTTTTGACTTCAGCCAATTGAACTTCTGTATTGATTGTGTTGGCTGTTTTCATACATTCGCCTTGGGCTTTTTGCGAATTTCCTTGCGCGCACCAGTAAACTCCACCAGCGATACTGGCCGAGCCTGAAAAAGTATTTGAATAAGCAATCGACATTTGATTCGCCATAAAAGCGCCAGAAGAAATACCTGAAATCGTAATGGCTTTTGCATCAACTTTATAAGATGTTAAATTTGGCAAGGCCGGCTTATCTTCGGCATGAGCATTCGAAATAAAAACAGCTAAAACTAAATAAATTAAATTTGTCTTCATGTTGACCTCGTTAGAATCGAAGTCTGGCACAAGAATTAAAGCTTCACTAGTTTAATATAATTAATCTCGATACCCTGTTTCACAAATATTTTCTCAAAAGTTGTCTGAAAATTACTTTCTAAATATTTTGCGCCGTCTTTGTAAAGATTTAGCGTATGAAATTCAATATGATAGCGCGACTGTTTGATTTCGTCTAAAGACCACAAAAAATACTCGCGCGAATCTGTTTTAAATTCTAAAAAACTATTTGGTCTTTGAAGATCATATAAAGTTTCTAAAATTTGTAGGTTAACGACTCTATTTTTAGGCTTACGGGGCGTCACCCAAGGGTCAGGAAAATGAATAAAAATATTGTTAATTTCGTTTTTTGCAAATAGCAAGTCGATATCAAAAGCATGATAACGACAAATCGCCGAATTGCGGGCTGAGGTGATTTGCGCGCGACGAATGGATTGAATCAACGGTTTGTATTTAAGTTCAAGGCCCACAATATTTCGATCTAAATTTTTAAGTGCATGATGCGCAAAATGCATTCCAGTTCCAGTGCCAATTTCGACATCCAAAGGTTTTTCAAAGTGACATTGAAAAACTTTTTCGCGCCAAAGACCCTTCAGCAAAGGAGCACGCTCTTCATTAAAAGCATAATCTTTAAATTCGTTATCTAAAGCCAACGCGTAGGCATTCGGCTTAGGCAAACGACGTGTCAAATTTGTTCGGGGAATGCGAGTTGAGTTTATTTTTTCTTCAGACATATTAATTTGTGTAATCAGACCCTTTAATCAAATGCTCTTTTGTGAAAACTCGTTCTTTCACAAAAGTGGCTTGACGAATTTGACAATTTTCTAAACTGCAAACATTGCAGTAACGTTTTTGACATGGATCCATATGAAAAGCAAACTCACCTTCGCAATCGTAATCTTTAACGACATTTTTTTCAAATTGATGAGCCATCGTGTGGGCTTGTTCGATATTCCAGAACTCGGGCACAACTAAATGAGCGTCAATGTGATGAAAATTTCCCGATCGAATCATTCTGAGGTTATGGATATCAATCAGACCTGCCGTTCGATACTTTTTAATAATTTCAGCTATTTTTTCAATCGACTGATCGTCTGTTTCATCCAGCAAAGCACCTGAATTCACGCGTAAAATTTGGTAAGCTTCGTAACCCAACCAAAAACCGATGATCACACCCAAAACAGAATCGATCCAAGTAATTCCGGTTAACTTGGCTAAGCCTAAGCCTATAAAAATTCCGACCGTCGTAATAACATCAGATAAAATATGTTTACCGCTGGCTTTAAGTGCTTCAGATTTTTGTTTGCGCCCCGCAAAAAGTAAATGCAGCCCTGTGATTAGATTTAAAAAAGTCGCTAGGCCTAAATAAACAAAACCGCCCGAAATATTTTTAACTTCATTCGGAATAAAAAATGATTCAATACTTTTATAAAAAATGGCCAAGGCCGCAAAAAAAATCAAGCCGCCTTCGAAGGCCGCTGAAAAATACTCCATCTTACCATGACCATAGGGGTGATTTTCATCAGCCGGCTCGGCGGCCAACTTGACTGCGTATAAAGCAATTAAAGCCGTGATCACATTGACGACGGTTTCTAGTGCGTCCGATAAAATCGCAATTGAATGAGTTTCGTAATAGGCACGAGTTTTTAGATACAATACAATCAAACTAATAACAAAAGAGATAAATGCAGTTCGAAAATTTTTTTGAGCTAAAAACATACTTTGTTATAAAGGTTTTTTTTTGAAAAGACAATGACAGTCAGAAAGCCAATAAACGACTAGGCTGATTTTTTTAGTTTGCCAAAAATATTCATGACTGCCGACTTTTCGATTTCGTGTGTTTGCTCACCTGTCACAATGTCGTGTCCGACAACACGATTTCGCCCATCGTTTTTTGCTCGATACAAAGCTAAATCGGCTTTGCGAACAAGTTCTTTTGCGTTGATTTGGTCAGCGACTTTAAACGACGCGTGGCCGATTGATAACGTCAGCTGAATAGAGTCTTTTCCCTGACTAAAAGTTGTTTGCTCAACACGCTTACGCAAACGTTCACAAAAAAACTCAACGCCAGACAAAGGTGTCTCTGAAAGAATAATTAAAAATTCGTCCCCGCCGTAACGTGCGGGAATATCCACATTGCGCGTCGAAGCTCGAATTATTTTTCCAACTTCTGACAAAACATAACTACCAAATAAATGATCATGCCCATCATTCACTGTTTTAAACCTATCCATATCAATCATGACAACGGTCACGGTCCGATTAAATCGTTTTGCGCGCTCAAGCTCAAACTCAAGTTTTTGATAAATAGAACGCATATTAAAAAGACCTGTCAGATCATCTATATCGACAAGCTCAAGCAATTTTTGATTTGCCTCAACCAACTCTTCTTTAGCATCACGAAATCGTAACTGCGCACGCACACGAGCCAAAAATTCCGTCGGTATAAACGGCGCAACGATATAATCACTTGCACCCATATCCAGACATTGTGCAATTCGCTCAGGTGAATTGTCTGAAGACACAACAATTAAAGATGTTGTGTCCAAATAATTTGAAAGAGAATTTAAATATTGCAAACCATCTTGATCAGAAAAATCGGGATCGACAATAATCATCTGAGGCTTCCAGTAATTTAAAAATTCACTGGCCTCTTTCGGCGAACTAAGGCCACGCACATCGTAACCTTCCCAACGCAAAGGCTCCAGCATAAGCTCAAGAGTGTCTGGATCTTCATCAAGAACCAGTATGGGTCGATTTCGCGGGTCTTTCTTCATTTCTAACTTATCGGAATTTAACGAAAAAATTAAAGGTTAATTTCGTAGAAAAAATCTACAAACTAGACTTATTTTTGACTCATATTGAGATTTTAAGACCTGGACTTTCATGCTTTTTGATTACAACTGATGAAGTTCATTTGCCGCTTGTTTAAATTTGGTGGCCCATCACTTCTTAATTTGATTTCGGTGAGTTGAACATTTAAGATCTTTTCTTATATGAAACACACCGAAATTCAATCCAAATGGCAAAAAGTTTGGGACGAAAAACAAGCCTACAAAGCCGAAAATAATTCCACAAAACCAAAATACTATGCTTTAGATATGTTTCCCTATCCATCTGGTTCGGGCTTGCATATGGGTCACATTGCCTCTTACACGCCTGGCGATATTGTTTCGCGCTACAAACGCGCCAAAGGTTTTAATGTTTTACACCCGATGGGTTATGATGCTTTTGGTTTACCCGCAGAACAATTTGCAATTCAAACTGGAGTTCACCCCGCGATCACCACTGAAAAATCCATCGAAGGCTTTCGCGCGACTTTAAAAAAGTACGGCTTCAGTTTTGATTGGTCGCGTGAAATTTCAACTTGCGAACCTAGTTACTACAAATGGACTCAAAGCCTATTTCTAAAACTTTTTGAGAAAGGTTTAGCTTACCAAAAAGAAGTTCCCGTCAATTGGTGCCCTGCTTTAAAAACAGTTTTAGCCAATGATGAAGTCATCGACGGAAAATCAGAACGCGGTGGACACCCCGTGATTCGTGTTCCGATGAAACAGTGGATGCTTAAAATTACTGACTACGCCGAGCGCTTGCTGAACGATCTCGATCAACTGGATTGGCCTGAACGCACAAAAGAAGCTCAACGAAATTGGATCGGAAAATCCGAAGGCGCCAGCATCCAATTTAAAGTCAAAGGACAAACCGAAAAATTAGAAGTTTTCACCACAAGACCCGACACAATTTTTGGAGTCAGTTTTATGGTGATTGCTCCCGAGCATCCTTTAGTTGTTCAAATCACAACACAAGGTCAAGCTACAAAAATTGCCGATTACATTGAAACCACCGCAAAAAAATCTGAAGTCGATCGCAAAGCCACAACCGAAAAAACCGGCGTCTTCACGGGTGGTTTTGCTTTAAATCCTTTTAATCAAAAAGAAATTCCGATTTGGATTTCAGATTACGTGATGATGGATTATGGCACAGGTGCGATCATGGCTGTTCCTGGCCATGATGAACGAGATTTTGAATTCGCAAAAAAATTCGATCTGCCGATTCAGCGGGTTTTAAATTCAGAAACTGAACTACCTTACACTGGCGAAGGTCAATTAGTGAATTCAGATTTTTTAAACGGGCTTTCAAAAAAAGAAGCTGTTCAAAAAATGATTTCGTATTTAGAAAAAGAAAAAATCGGCCAACGACAAATCAATTATAAACTGCGCGATTGGCTTTTTTCTCGCCAACGTTACTGGGGTGAACCCTTCCCAATTATTCAAACAGCCGACGGAATATTAAAGGCCGTTCCTGCGAACGAGCTTCCCGTCGTACTTCCTGAAGTTGCTAACTACGAACCTTCAGAAAGCGGCGAAGCTCCTTTGGCAAAAAACACAACATGGGTGAATTACAACTCAAACGGAATCAAAGGCACACGCATCACCGATACCATGCCCGGAGCTGCTGGCTCTTCGTGGTATTTTTTTCGCTATGCCGACCCACAAAATGATAAAGAGGCTTTCAGCCAAGCCAGTGCAAAATACTGGATGCCCGTTGACCTTTATGTCGGCGGCCCCGAACACACTGTGGGCCATTTGTTGTACTCACGCTTTTGGACAAAGGTTCTTTTCGATGCAGGCCTATCTCCCGTCAGCGAGCCTTTCAAAAAATTAGCGCATCAAGGAATGATTCTTGGTGCCGATGGTGAAAAAATGTCAAAATCGCGCGGTAATGTAACTCCAGCCGATGAAGTCGCCAGTGAATATGGTGTCGATACACTTCGATGTTTTGTTTGTTTTCTGGGCCCTATGGACAAAGACAAACCTTGGTCTTCATCAGGAATCGATGGAGTCAAAAGATTTTTAGATCGCTTGGCCCGCTTGGTTTTCAACGAAGAAACTCAAACTTGTGTTGCAACAGATGATGCATTACCCGCTGAAGTTGAAAAATCTTTGCACAAAACGATTAAAAAAGTTTCAGACGACATCGAAAACTTAAGTTTTAACACGTCCATCAGCCAAATGATGATTTTTGTGAATGATCTATACAAACACGATTGCCGTTCAAAAAAAGCTTTAGCTCCACTTGTGCAACTGCTCCAGCCCTTTGCTCCCCACTTAGCCGAAGAACTTTGGAGCCAAATGCAACAGCCCGGCCTTGTTGTGAATGCCGTTTGGCCTTCGTACAAACCCGAATTATGCGTCGACAACGTCATTACCTTGGGTGTGCAAGTCAATGGCAAAATGCGAGGCACAATCGAAGTTTCTCCGGCAGCAACTGAAGCTGAAGCCCTTCATGCCGCTTATCAAGTAGCTGCCGTTATTTCGGCGATGGCGGGAAAGTCCTCGAACAAAGTGATTTACAAAGCCGGAAAAATTTTAAATCTGATTGTGTGAAATGAACGACTTCAGTGAAGGGCCCGTAATTTCTTGCAACGAACTCTAAAAAACTGTAAACATTTTTTATAACGTCTTACAGTTTTTTGGAGGTTCCCCATGGAAAACTCAGTACCCACTTCGACTCAGGCCTCTTCGACAAAGTCGACGCATCATTCTTCGAATCACACAGAAACTCCAACCAACTTAAATAACTCTGATTCAAAAAGCACGACTCACGCTTTTGCTCAGATTAAATCAAACGACTGGAGCGTTGAAAAAAGCGCCAAAGTTTACGGAATTAATAACTGGGGAAATGGTTATTTCAAAATTAATCAAAATGGAAATGTCAGCGTTAATCCAAAAGGCGATAAAGGCCCTAATGTTGATTTGTATGAACTGACTCAGGAACTTCAAGATCGCGGTATTCGCATTCCGATCATGATTCGATTTCCTGATATTATTCGCGAGCGTGTTGAACTTTTACATTCTTGTTTTCAAAGAGCTTTCGCTGATCACAACTACAAAGGCCAGTACTGCGGCGTCTACCCGATCAAAGTGAATCAACAGCGCCACTTGGTGCAAGAGCTCGTCAAATATGGAAAAGAAGTCAAGCTGGGTCTTGAAGCTGGCTCTAAACCTGAACTGCTTGTCGTGCTTTCACTCATGAACACGCCAAATGCGGTGATCATCTGCAATGGATTCAAAGACGCCGAATACATCGAAACCGCGTTACTCGCTCAAAAAATCGGCCGAGAAATTGTGATTGTGGTTGATCGCAAAGACGAACTCAAAATTATCACAGAGACCGCAAGAAAATTAAATATGCGACCTAAAATCGGCTTTCGCGCAAAATTAAATACGCAAGGTGCAGGCAAATGGGTCGACTCTGCCGGAGCCCGTTCAAAATTTGGCTTAACCGCCGTTGAAATTGTTGAAGGTGTCGAGTTTCTTAAAAAATTAAATATGCTAGATTGTCTTGAGCTTCTGCATTACCACATTGGATCACAAGTTCCATCAATTCAAAGTATTAAATCTTCACTTAAAGAGGCCGCAAGATTTTACACTGAACTTCACGCATTAGGTGCAAATCTTAAATATATCGACGTGGGCGGCGGCCTTGGCGTTGACTACGACGGCACAGGCTCTTCGGACTCTTCGGTGAATTACTCTGAACAAGAATATGCCAACGACGTTGTTTCAACTTTACAAGTTCTGTGCGACGAAAAAAATGTTCCCCATCCAAACATCGTTACTGAAGCAGGTCGCGCATTAGTTGCCCATCATTCGGTTTTAATTTTCAACGTGATGGGCGTAAATAATTTATTCCAACAAGACCCACCCACCGCTGCATTAAAAAAAGATCCAGCGATCATGCAAGAGATGCAATACATCTTTGAAAAAGTAACTAAAGAAAATTTAAACGAATGCTTCAACGATTTAATGCAGACCAAAAGTGAAACATTAAATCTTTTTACTTACGGCGTATTAAATTTAACTCAACGTGCTTGGTGTGAAAGCATGTTCTTCGCTATAGCCACTAAAATGTTAACTCTGGCGCAAATGACCCCTGACTGTGACGATATCGTTTCCGCTTTACGCCAAACTTTATGTGACACTTACTTCTGTAATTTCTCTGTGTTTCAATCAGTTCCTGATTCGTGGGCTGTAGGTCAATTGTTTCCGGTGATGCCGATTCATAATTTAAAAAATGAACCTTATCATGAAGCTACACTGGCTGATTTAACTTGTGATTCAGACGGAAAAATCGAAAAATTCATCGATACCGAATCTGGTGAAGTTAAAAAGACATTACGCGTGCACCCATTCGCTGAAGGTGATGCGCCTTACTACTTGGGCGTATTTTTAACCGGGGCTTATCAAGAAATTTTAGGTGATCTCCATAATTTATTTGGTGACACCGATGCAGTTCATATCTCTATTCACGACTCGGGCTACACAGTTGATCATTATGTACCGGGCGACACTGTCACTGAGGTTTTAACTTACGTTCAATACGGGCGGGCTGAGATGGTCGATAATGTTCGTCAGTACACAGAAGAAAGCATCAACGCCGGTAAAATTACAAAGCAAGAGGCCAAAGCTTTAATAAAACATTACGAAGAGGGTCTTTCGGGCTACACTTACCTTGAAGAAATGGAATAAAAAATATGTCAGCCTCGGCTCATGAATTTTTTCATTTAGTGTATGTCAGTGAAGCAGAAGATCAACTTGCGTACACCGACATCGAAGATATTTTAAAATCTTCAAAGGCCAATAACAAACTTGATTCAATTACGGGTTTACTCATTCATCGTGATGGGTTTTTTATTCAGCTGTTAGAGAGCGACTCAAAAGAAAAAGTAAAACAAACTTTAGCGCGAATTATAACAGATGATCGCCATTGCAAATTGCGCGTGATTGGTGAATGGACTTCAAAAAATCGTTTGTTTCATGATTGGAAAATGGGATTTTTTGATTCAGACATCAATGACTCTGAATTTCCTTTTATCCAAAAATTATTTAGTTCTGTGATGTTAGCTTCTCTACCCGACTCCAATGAGATTGTTTCTTTATTTAAAGAAATTTTAAGTAGCGAAGTCGAAATTAAGTAACTTAAAAACTTTTTTCCAGTAATTCATCTCTAAATTAAATTTTTCGCTATTCTGACCATTTGGATTTTGATCGATCGAATTAAAATACCTGTACCAATATTCAAATCTTTCAATGTCCTCAGGAGTTCCAAACTGCACAACATAATCAACACGATAATCTAAAACTTGAATATTATTTGAACGCTCGAATTTATTAAGCAAAGCCTGCACAGCCAAAGAAATATAGAACTCATTTCCGAATTTTAAATCTTGCTCCAATTGCAAGTTTAAAGCATCCGTTAAAAGTTTTGGATTTTTAAAATAATAAAATCCAGCCGACGTAATTTCATTCTGCAAGCAATCGGTAAATAATTTCTTTTCTTGCAGTCGAATTACGGTCTGATTTTTTTCGTCAACTTGAACATGACAATAAGAATTTGGCCCCAAATAACTGGGATGAAAACCCTGATAGTTCACAACCGCAGCATCATAGCCTTTCACTTTTTTTTCAAAATCATCACAATCCCAAAACACCACTAAATCACAGTAAGCTGTTAAAACCGGCTCTGCGTGATTCAGACAAGGAATTGCCGCAAGAACTGTATCGATCGGGCCACGTTTTGAAAATTCAGTGTAAATGATTTTTGAGTCGGGTCTTAAATTTTGAATGGCCGATTCTATTTTTGAATTTTTATCGTGGTCTGCCAGAACAAAAAAAAGTTTCCAGCTTTTCGAAAAAGATTCAATCAAATACGCCAGCGCAGGTTTTCCTACGACGGGAACGATAGGCTTTGGGTCAACAAAACCCGCAGCCGAAAACCTTGAACCTAAGCCTGCCATGGTGATGATCACTTGCATTTTATTTTATCCAACAGACGATTTAGAATCAAAAGCATCTCGTACAGCCAAACCAATGTTAATCAATAACGTCAAAGTTAAAACTAAAGCCAGTGACGGATACCAAACAAGCCACTCGGCCGTGGTAAAATATTTTTGCGCTTGCTGCAGAAGCTCGCCCCAACTTGGAGTCGGTGCTCGTAGTCCTAACCCCAAATAATCTAAAAACGCTAAGTACGAAATATTAAAAGCAATATCAAACGGAGAAAACGTCACAATCGGTGTAATTCCGTTTGGTAAAATATGTTTAAACACGATTCGCATATTCGAAGAACCCAAAGCCCGTGCCGCTTCAACAAATTCGCGCTGACGTAACTGTAAAAACTGCGCCCGCATATAAGTTGCAATCTTTGTCCAATCAAAAACACAAAGAAAAATAATCAGCACAAATAAATTCGGAGTAAAAATTGAAATAATCGTAATCAAAATCAAAGTCACTGGCATCGTCTGAATAATTTCAACAACACGCATTCCAATCAAATCAACTTTTCCACCAAAAAATCCCATCAGCGAACCTAAGATTACACCTAATACATAACTGGCAAACCACGCTCCCACCGAAAAAATCAACGTGTAACGTAAGCCATACAACAAGCGTGTTAAAACATCGCGCCCACGATCATCGGTGCCCATTAAGTTGTAGCGTGTGGGTTTAGATGGATACTCTTCGACAGTTTTATTACTTTCAAAAGGGTCCCACTGCACCACGGGCCAAACCGACCAATCGCCCTTAGCTTCGTCAAATTCTAAGGCGCGGTAATCCATTACATAAATATCTTCACGTCCAAAAACTGTGGGGTGATAATCTACAACCAACGGAAAATAAAGTTTCCCTTGATACTTCATCACATGAGGTTTGTTATTCGCCCAAAATTCAGCCGTAAAACTTAAAAAAAACAAAAGCCCCAGCACCCAAACCGAAATCACAGCCACTTTATTTCGTTTAAAACGACGATATCTTTTAAGTGTCAGTTCATTATCAATTAATTTTTCGATCATTTGAAATCAATCCGCGGATCAACCATCACATAAATAAAATCACTCATAATATTACCCAACAACAACAACATCGCCGAAATAAAAGTAAGTCCCATAATCACATTATAATCCCGCGACAAAATGGACTGATACCCCAATAGCCCAATCCCATCCAAATTAAAAATCGTCTCAACAATCAACGACCCCGCCAAAAACACCCGCAAAAATCCTCCCAGCCCCGTCGCAACCGGAATCATCGCATTGCGAAGCGCATGCTTAAAATAAACAAAGCGATCTTCTAACCCTTTAGCGCGCGCCGTGCGAACGTAATCAGACTTAATCACGTCAAGCATCGAGTTTCGCACCAGCATTGTGAGTTCAGTGAAACTACCCATCACATAACACGTCAATGGCAAAACAAAATGAATGCAGCGATCCCAAATTTGAGCCAGCAAACCCATCGAAGCGTATTCGTCAGATTTAATTCCGCCGATGGGAAACCAATCAAAATAAGACCCGCCCGCAAACCAAACAATTAAAAATATTCCTAAAACTAAAGGCGGAATAGAAACCATAATATATAAAATGATTCCTGAAACCTGGTCAAAAACTCCACCTGCATTAATAGCTTTTTTTACGCCTAAAGGAATGCAAATCAAATATGTCAGAATTAAAGAGGCAATACCAAACTGAAGCGACACTGGAAACTTTGAAGTAATCACATCGATCACGGGCTCTTGATAAGAAAAACTATCTCCAAAATCAAGACGTGAAATATTTTTTAGCCAAATAAAATAACGAACATGCAAAGGTTTATCAAAGCCATACTGTTTCGCTAAGCCATCTAAAACTTCCTGAGAAATTCCAGTGCTTTTACCAGCCTCACGAAGTTTTTGAAGTTTTTGTTCAATCGGCCCACCCGGAGCAGAATTAATAATGACAAAAGTAACAAGCGTAATCCCGATAAATGTCGGGATCGCAATTAATATTCGTCTAAAAAGATAAGCTAACATTTTATCGGATGTTCTTTATTATTTTTCAGCAGCCCACCAAGCTTGAAAACCCGTATCGTATTCAAAAGTTTTACCTGGCGTTTTCATTTTTGCTGAACGAGCAAACAACTCATACTTAGGATTAAATAAAAATACATAGGGCACATCTTCAGCAATTATTGTATAAGCTTTTTTAAACAACGCTGTACGTTTAGCCTGATCAAGCTCTGAACGTCCGTCATCAATCAATTTATCTACTTCTGGATTTGCATAACCAATATAGTTCGAACCGCCTTTGCCAATAGAAGTTGAATGCCAAATTTGCTTTGGATCTGATTCAACATCTCCTCCACCCCAGCCCATCGACATTATATCGAAGTTGTGGTCATCAATCGCTTTTGTAAATGAATTCCATTCTTGTAATTTCAACTCAACTTCAATACCTGCTTTTTTTAAATCTTCTTTAATAACTGTCCACCATTTTTCGGCATCTTTATTAGCGTAAATCCAAGTGAATTTAAGCTCTTCTTTTTTTCCGTTGATCGTTTTTTCTAATATTCCATTTTTATCTTCATCCTTCCAACCCGCCTTAAGTAAAAGCTCTTGAGCTTTTTTAGGGTCGTATTTGTAAGGCTTTAAATCAGGAGCTTGATCAGACTTAACATACACAGGGCTTGTCGCAGGCAACATCATACTTTCGAAAAACTTTTTATTCATCTCTTCACGATTCACTAGATGTGTAAAAGCTAAACGAACATTCTTGTCTTTAAAAATCTCTTTTTTGAAATTAAATCCAATAAACATTAGTCTTTTAGGTTGTTTATTTTCAACTTTTTCGGCAAAAACTTTTGATCCAAATGATCCGCCCTTGGCTTTTAAAAAACCATCTGGCGTTCTAAAAAGATGGTAGTCAATATCACCTTTTTTTAATTTCTCAATTGTAATTGTGTCTTCTTTGCTAAATTTAAAAGTGATTTGATCAAAGTTGTAAAAACCTTTCCAGTCTGCTGTTTTATCGCCGTACCATTTATCAAATTTTTTAATTACGATTCGCTGAGATTTATCGTAAGTTTCAAGCTTGTAAGGGCCAGAGCCAACCATTTCTTTTTGCATCTTAATTGATTTATTAATATCACCATAAACACTTTTCGGTAAAATCATCACGATTCCGCATAAACTGCCGAAATTTTTAAAATATTTTTCTTTAGCTGTAAATTTGATTGTGTATTTATCTATAACTTCGACTTTGTTAAAAGTTTCAATATAAGAAAGTATATTCAAAGCTTGGTGCTTAGGTTCTTTAATCGCGTCAAACGAAAACTTAACATCTTCAGCAGTGACATTATCACCGTTATGAAAATATGCATCTTTTCTTAAAAAGAACGTGAACTCTAAACCATTTTTAGAAACTTCCCAGCGTTCAGCAATACGTGGTTTAAATTCCCAAGTGTTCACATCATTTGCGCATAAAGTATCAAATACATAAGAATGAATAAATGCTGAGTAAAGATCGCCAGCCATGATTGGATGTAAACTTTCAGGCTCATTATCCAAATTGTAATTCATGTTACCGCCCTGAGGCGCTTTTTCATTCGGCATCACAACAGCTTGTGATGACTTTCCGTAAGTCATTACGGCCATAAAAATAAACAGACTAAGAGCACTCACAAGTTTTGAAATTTGATTTCTTTTCATAACAACAACCTCCCCGATTGGATGAGTTAAAATTCACTTACAAAAAGATCATCGAACTCGAGTTTTTATTCAACTTCTATTCATTTTTCAGCGTTTTTTAATTCATTGCGCAAAGGGCGAAGTAAAGGAAATTACTTCGTTTTTTCCCACTTACCTGTGAAACTTAATTCGACAATCCTTTTGTTTAAGTAGTGGTGATCTAAAGTTGTTTCAGCAACTACTTAAATCTTTAAAAAATTTCAATCTAAAGCTATAAAGAACTTTTGCGAAAGGTAACTAACTAATGGTGACTTTATGAAATTTGACCCCACCACAACGATTTCGTCTGAATTTGGCATTTTTGGAATTCCGCTTTCTGAGGCTGAATGCAAAGTTGTACTTTTACCCGTTCCTTGGGAAGTCACCACATCTTACGGAAAAGGCGCTTCGAACGGCCCGCGCATTATTCGCGAAGCTTCTGAACAAATTGATCTTTTTGATTTTGAAACAAAAAATGCTTTTGAAGCCGGTTATTTTATGAAGCCTATTTCAGAAAGTTGGCTGGCTGAAAATAAAAAGTTTAAAGAAAAAGCCCAACAAGTCATTCATCTTAAAACCGAACAGTCAGACGATTTAGCGTTGATCGACAAACTGACAGCTGAAGTCAACGTCGCTTCTGAAAAATTAACAGACTGGGTTTACGAAGAAACAAAAAAAATTCTGCAAGCCGGAAAAATCTTTGGCCTTGTCGGCGGAGACCACTCAACTCCGCTTGGAGCCATTAAAGCCATTTGCGAAAAACATTCTGTAAATGGAAACAGCGAAGTGGGTATTCTGCATCTTGATGCGCATTCAGATACGCGCAAAGCTTACCAAGGCTTTCAACAATCGCATGCTTCGATCATGTATAATGTGATGCACTTACCAATGAAGCCAAAAAAACTTGTGCAAGTTGGTATTCGCGATTTTTGTGAAGAAGAATATAATTTTGTAACTTCACGTGACGATATTAAAACTTTTTTTGATGTCGGAGTTAAACAACGCGTACTCAAAGGTGAATCATGGTCTTCAATTGCAACCGATATTATTTCTGAACTTCCTCAAAAAGTTTATATCTCGTTCGATATCGATGGCCTCGATCCAAGATTTTGTCCGTCGACAGGAACGCCCGTTATTGGTGGACTTTCCACAGACGAAGTTTTCTTTTTATTTAATTTACTCGCCCAATCAGGCCGCCAAATCGTGGGCTTCGACTTGAACGAAGTATCTTCTGGCGAAGCTGAATCAGCCGAGTGGGACGGAAACGTCGGCGCCCGCATGCTCTACAAACTTTGCAACTGGAGCGTTGTCACGAATAAGTAGCTTTAATTTTGCAATCTAAAACTTCTTTAAACTTTTAAGTTATACGGTTTTTTTAGATCCTAAGCTTAGTCATTCTTCAAACGAAAAAACCCTCAGAAACTTTATAGCCTTAGAGACTGTTGCTTTTGAGGGTTTTAAAATAAAAGTTTACTAATTAAATCTAAATTATCGAGCGTAGCGACGGTTCACTGATTCGCGAATTTCGGCGCCTTCGATACTTAAACGTGTCCAAGGAATTGCACGCAGTCTTTCAATTTCAATAGGTTCGTCGGTTTCTTCGCATAAACCAAAGGCTCCACTTTCGATACGGCCCAGGGCGCTTTCAATTTCAAATAATTGTGATCGCAAACGATCATTTAAATTCAGCATTTCTTGTTCAGCTAAAAGACGCATGGTTTGATCGGCTTCGTCGCCGCCTTTTTCACCTAAATCTAACTTTTCACGAGCTTCTCGAACACGGTTTAAAAGATCCATTTTGGTCTTCATCAACTTCTCTTTACACTCTTTGACCACTTTATCGGTGATTTTCGTTCCTGTGCTTCTAGCCATGTCCCCTCCAGTGAGTTTTTCGTTTCGGCAATCTGTGCTAAAACTTAAGTTCCAATTTGGAACCGCCTTATCTAAATGGATTATTGTAATTATTGCAATAAAAAATCTGACATTAAATTAAATAATTTAAGTTATTGATAAGACTAGGGCTTTTTTATTACTTGGTTTTTGACTATTTGCATTAAAATGAAGCTTATGTCTAAAAAGTGACTGAAACTTAAATTACTTTAAACACTGGGTGATACGCTGAATAAGGTCCGTTGTTGCATCTTCCAGCTTTAAAGCTGTTTTTTGAGCCTTTAAACCACGGGCCCTAAACGATTCTGAGCTGCTTATCATATTTGAGGATATGACTTTATGAGCTTTACCAGCGGACTCTTTTAAAGCTTCTGAATAGCTTTCTAAGGTGGTCGCAAACATTTCGTGATTCGCAATTAAAGATGATTGAATTGAGCTTTGTGCTGTCTGCATGGCTTTTAGCTCAGATACCAGATTTCCGCATTGACCCCATGATGAAATCGTAAAAAACAAAACCGCTGTCGTGATAATAATTAAATGGCGCATGTAAAACTCCCCAACTTGTTCATAGAGCAAACACTTTGCCACAGAAATTCCAAACGAATTCGATCAGAGAGCTTATGAAGAATACGGTTTTAATTTAGATGATAAGTTTTTCAATACTGTCTTTGATTTCGCCAGTTAAATAGGGTTTCAGCATACGCAAGATATGGCGCCGCGCTTTATCAACAGTTCTTTGGTTGGGGGATCGATCGACGGTTTCAAAGAACTGCATAAAACTATTTGAAGCTACAAACAAAAGTTCTCCGACGAATTCCATTTCACTTTTTGTTTGGATAGAGACCATAACTCCCGCTTGAACCCAATGTTTATGTAGAATAATCATCAGGCGACTTAGTTTTTTAAGGTGATCGCGCCAAAGTTTTGAAAGTTCGGGATCAACTTTTCGAAGAGTATAAAGCTCGCGATGAAAAAAACGATACTTCCAGTAGAGCTGAAGATTCTTATCGATAAAATCAACAAGTTGAATTTTTTCATGTTGCCTTGCTTGTTTTGTTTGCGGTTTCCAAATGAGATTTGTTTCTTGAGCTAGCCTTTTGAATAGTTCTCGAATGATTTGTTCTTTATTTTTATAGTGAAAATAAAGATTCCCAGGACTCATTTTAAGTTCGCGTGAAATATCGTTTGTTGTGACTTCGCTGGCAGCGTTCAAATTAAAAAGTTCAAGCGATCCCAGTAAAATCCGTTCTTTTGTCTTCATAAAACTTATCTTAGTCTAAATAGAGGGCTTGAGAACATCTTTTTTATCATGCATGATTAAATTATGTTTCACGGACGAAGAAAATTTGCATCATGGATTTTGGTGCCCCTAGCTTTATTTCTATCGGCTTTTTTGTTTTTTAACGAAAAAGAAACTC
>JAYTPD010000018.1:0-55590 GCA_043747435.1 Bdellovibrio sp.
GTGAAATTTAAAATCTAAATAAAAAACTCTAAAAACTATTTTTTACTTAACTGTATTGGTTCTGATTTTTTAAATGCTGGTTCGGGTACAGGCTCCTTAGGAAGCTTTCAACCGCTTGACGGACTTCTTCATAGAGTTTCCTTTCTCTGCGGCTGGCCATCTCTTTCGCTGATGGGTCTTACTAGGTTCAGTGAAGATTATAAAAAATCAAATCAAATAAATTGGCTGAGAAAAAAATTATGTGTCCGACTTAGCGAACAAGGACATTTCTTTGTTGGACAGAGGCTGTCATTTGTTTTTAAAATAGCAATATGAATTCAGAACCCAAGATTTCTAAAACAATATTTTTTATTAGACATGGACAGTATAAAAAAAATCCTGAAAAATTGACGGCCTTAGGAAGAAAACAAGCCCGCTTGGTTGCTGAAGCCGTTCGACATTTGAAACCATCAAAACTATATTCAAGTACAATGCCTAGAGCAAAGGAAACTGCTAAATTTATCGCGAGGAAAACTCGATTAAAATCGAAGGCAAAGGCCTTTTTTTGCGAGGGAATATTACCTGGGACAGCTGAATTCCATAAACATCTGAGCAAAAAAATGTCAAAAACTGAAAAGATTCAGCTTCATAGAAAAATGCAAAAAGCTAAATACAGTTCCTACAAAGCATTCAAATATATTTTTAAGTTGCCAAAAAAAGGTGAAAGTTGCGAGATTGTTGTTGCCCATGGAAATGTGATTCGACATTGGGTATGCAAGGCTCTCAAAATCAGTGAAGTAAAGTGGTTAAATATGGATGTCATTCATGCTTCTGTGACTGCAATCAGAATTAATTCCAAAGGTAAATTTGTTTTGCTGAGATTTTCAGATTGTGGTCATATTCCGCAGCAAATGCGAACTTATGTTTAATTCGTTCTTTCGATTTAATACTCTTCAATAATTTCGCTCCAGCCATCAACAAGGTTCAGTCTTAAAAACTGAATCTTTTTTTCTAAAATCATGCCGCGAGCGATTGAATAATCGATGAAATCGTTGATAGCTCGGGGTTGAATTCTTTTTTAGGATCAATCAAAGTGTAGAGTGTGCGTCTGCTAATACCGGCTTTTTTAACAAACTTAACTTTATTAATTGTCATTAAATGCGCTGCTAAAACTTCACGAAAAGATTCAAGGTCTCCGCTACGAATACAGTCTAATAAAGTATCGACAACCAATTTTGAATCTTTTAATTCTTTACTTGTGAATGGTGCGTGTTCCTTCAAGAACTTCGTCCCTGATTTTTTTTGCTTTTTTGATGTCACGACTTTGACCATTTTTATTTCCTCCGTAAAGAGCTACATCACTGTTGATCCCCACATAAATGTATAAACACGAGTTCCATTAAGCCAAGCTTTTAATGCATTCTTAATAAGAATCTTAAAATTTCCCTCAAGTCGAATAATTTGTCTTAAAAAAGATTTAATTTGAAGCATCTGGTCGATTTCTTCTTTCATATATACAGACAGATAGTTTTGGCTAGCATTGTTCTTTATATAGTTTTGATTTCAGTAGTTATGTATGAAGGAGATTTGAATTGTACCTATCTTCATTTTTTCTATAAATCTAATTTTAGCTACTTGAATGGCGTTTGTACGAGTCGATAATAAGCGGACATACACGAAAGTCGAATTACTTGTTTCACAATCAATAACATTGGTTAGCTATTCAAATAACGGATGTTTAAGTACATCTGTACCGCTTAGACGTGACTTTGATGTAGTTTAGTTTTTGAACTGACTCGTCTGATGAGCAAAATAATTCAAACTGAGTGGATCCAAGAACATATTTACTTTATTCGCGGTAGAAAAGTTATGCTAAGTAGCGATCTGGCAAAGCTTTACGGTGTTGAACCAAAAGTTCTTATTCAAGCTGTTAAAAGAAACCTTGCGCGTTTTCCTTCTGATTTCATATTTCAATTGGAAAATCAAGAACTTGCGATCTTGAAGTCACAATTTGTGACTTCAAGATGGGGCGGAACGCGCAAGCCACCTTACGGGTTTACCGAACAAGGAATCGCAATGTTATCGGGCCTATTAAACAGTTCTCAAGCAATACAGATCAATATTGAAATTATGAGAACATTTGTGCACCTTAGAAATTTTTTAAGTTCACAAAAAGAAATTTCAGATAAACTTATGCAGCTTGAAAAAAAATATGATTATCAGTTTAAAGTTGTTTTCGATGCTATTCGAGAATTTATGAAGCCTCCTGAAGTCGGCCATCGTGAAATTGGAATTCATACCAAAAAATAATTGATCCACAACCAAAAACTCACCCAGCCCATCAAAAAAAGTCAGCTTATCTTAGCGAACATTTTTTTAAGTTTAAGCCTTTTGCTCAACCCCGCTCTTGCCTTACCCCTTTGCGCTCTGGATGCAGTTCGTATTGATACGCGCAGTTTTTTGAACAGGTCTCTTTTTTCCAATTCAGTTCGGCGCAGTCTTCGCAAATAAAAGTGTGGGTGTCGCAGCGTTTGCAGTCGACTTCAGTTTTTCCGGGTTGGCCGCAGTGGGGGCATAGTTTGTATTGTTGCGAGGGTTTTAAGTTTTGATCGACGGCGACCCGTTGGTCGAAGACAAAGCATTCGCCTTCGAACTCGCTGTTGGGTGATTCTTTTAAATAATTTAAAATACCGCCGTGCAGTTGGTAGACATTTTTGTAGCCCTTTTGCTGGAGCTCAAGAATTCCTTTTTCGCAGCGAATCCCGCCGGTGCAAAAAATCAGAACTTTTTTATCTTTCGAAATATTTTGTTCGTCCATAAATTTTGGAAATTCAGAAAACTGATCAGTCATCGGATTTACAGCTCCTTTGAAAGTTCCAATTTTTGTTTCGTACCAATTTCGCGTGTCGATAATGACGGGATGATCATTTTTCATCACGTCATTCCACTGGCTTGGTGTCAGGTGATGATTTTTTCCTTCTAGATCGATTGGAGATAGTTCAGGAGCTCCCAAAGTGACAATCTCTTCTCGGATTTTAACTTTAAATCTTTTAAACGGAGCTATTTCAGATTCTGAATCTTTAAAAAATAAATCCGGAGTTTTAAAATAAGAACAAATTCCTTTTTTAAATTCAGCTAAGTTTTCTTTTTTTTCGGAGCTGATGGTGGCATTAAATCCTTCAGAGCCCAAAATGATCAGACCTTGAGTTTGAAATTCTTGGCTCAAGTTTTCTAAAAAAATTTTTGTTTGGGCTGGGCTTGGGTCTTTTTGGAACTTATAAAAAGTTGATATATAATGCATAAAACCTCTCAGTTATCAGTTTCGTGGCTGCAAACCACGTTGAGTTGAAAGAATCAGTTCAATTTGTGCCCAGAATGTAAGCCATCGTGCAAACAGGGTCAATGTCTTATTGTGATCTGAAACTTCATTGATGTTAGTTAAAGCTTTCGGTATGAATAAAGTCTATGTCGCTTTTGTCATCTCCTGCAGTTCAAAAAGAAATCGAACGACGTCGCACTTTTGCGATTATCTCGCATCCCGATGCAGGTAAAACCACGCTGACCGAAAAACTTTTGTACCACGGTGGGGTCATCCACGAAACAGGCGAAGTCAAAGGCAAGTCCGGAACAAAAGCCGTAACTTCTGATTGGATGGAGCTTGAACGCCAAAAGGGAATTTCTATCACATCATCCGTGATGACTTTTGATTACGACAGTCTTCGAATTAATTTATTGGATACGCCCGGCCACAAAGATTTCTCGGAAGATACTTACCGTGTTTTAATGGCCGTCGAAAGTGCCTGCATGCTGATCGACGTCGCAAAAGGCGTCGAAGATCGCACAAAAAAACTTTACGATGTTTGTCGTTACAGAAATATTCCCATTTTTACTTTCGTCAATAAACTTGATCGCGAAGGAAAAGATCCTCTGACGTTAATTGATGAAATTGAAAAAACTTTAAACATGCAGTGTTACCCAGTTACTTGGCCTTTAGGAATTGGGCCGCGCTTTAAAGGAATTTACAATCGCCTGACTAAACAAGTCTCTTTTTACGATCAAAGACGCGAAGGCGATGAAGTGCAGACGTTTGACTTTGCAGGCCCACAAGATCCTATTTTAGAAAAATATTTAGATTATGAAACTTTGGCTCAAGTGCGTGATGAGCTTGAGCTGATCGAAAGCGCGCTACCTCCTTTTGATGTGAATGAATTTTTAGCCGGAAGACTAAGCCCGGTCACTTTCGGGTCGGCAAAGCAAAATTTTGGAGTCGACACTTTTTTAAAATTCTTCACTGAGTTTGCACCTTCGCCAAAACCCCGCCCAACAAAAAAAGGCGATTCAATGAATCCGCTTTCACAGAATTTCACTGGCTTTGTTTTTAAAATTCAAGCCAACATGGATCGTCGTCACCGTGACCGCATTGCTTTTGTGCGCATTTGCTCAGGCAAATTCGAACGTGGTATGAAAGTGAATCACTCAAGACTTGAGCGCGAATTAAGATTATCTTACTCAAATCAATTTATCGCAGCCGACAAAGAAACCGTCGACGAAGCTTACGCAGGCGACATCGTCGGCGTCAGCGACACCGGAAATTTTGCGATCGGCGACTGCATTTCTTCGCAGGGGCTAGTGATTTTTGAAGACATTCCAAAATTTGCTCCTGAATTATTTGCGAAGCTTACTGTGCGCGACGCGCTTAAAAGAACAAAACTTAACGAAGCTTTACGCCATCTTTCTGAAGAAGGTGCGATCCAATTATTTATTGATCCTATCGTCGGAAATCAAGAATCAATTGTTGGAGCTGTCGGCGAACTGCAATTTGAAGTTCTGACTCATCGCTTAGCTGATGAATACAATTTGGAAGTAAAGCTCACGCGATTGCCTTTCACAGTCGCAAGATGGCCGCGCACGCAAGATGGAAAAGCCGTCAGTCAGCTGAAAGGAAACTTTCAAATGTTTCAAGATATGATTCAACAACCTGTTTTACTTTTGAATCAAGAGTGGGATTTAAACTGGGCCCAAAAAGAAAATCCAGATATCATTTTTGCAGCCAGTATTTCAAGAGCAAGATAACTAAAAGGTGATTTAAATGCAATTAGCCCTGGATGTTCAAAATCTAAAAAAAACATACACTGATAAAGTTGCAGGAGTTCCCATTGAGGCCGTCAAAGGTGTTAGCTTCAGTATCAAAGCCGGAACGATTTTTGGTCTTCTTGGCCCCAATGGAGCCGGTAAAACCACACTGATTGGTTGCATCACAACTTTAGAAAAACCCACCAGCGGAGAATTATTTGTCTTCGGCGAAAGTGTTGTTAATGTTCCTTTAAAAACCAAAATGAACGTGGGTGTTGTTCATCAAGAAATTATCAACACAGGTTTTTTTGATGTCGCAGAAATTCTTGATTTTCAATCGGGCTACTATGGACTTTATAAAAACAAAGAGCGCTGCGATTACTTGATGCACAAGCTTTCGTTATATGAACATCGCAATAAAAAAACCAAACAGCTTTCAGGCGGAATGAAACGCCGCTTGATGATCGCAAAAGCTTTAGTGCACTCGCCGAAGCTGTTGCTTTTGGATGAGCCCACAGCTGGCGTTGACGTTGGTTTACGTGAATCTCTTTGGAGATTCGTCAGCGAACTTAAAAACGAAGGCCTTTCGATTTTACTGACGACACACTATCTTGAAGAGGCCGAAAAACTTTGCGATCAAGTGGCCATCATCAACAAAGGGCAGTTGCTCTTTAACGGTTCACCCAAAGATGTGATTTCACAGTACGCTAATAAAAAAATCAGCGTATTTCTAAAAGACGGAACTCGAAAAGAATTTTTTGAGCACGCTAACCTGGGTCTCAGTGAAATTTTACTTAAACACAAAATAGAATTATCCGACATTCAAGATTTAAAAATAGAAGAGGGAAGGCTCGAAGAAGCTTTTTCAAAGATGGTAACATTATGAAAAAAATGACCAGTCATCAAAGTGTTATTTTTCTGACTTTAGTTCGAAAAGAAATTAAAAGATTTCTCAAAGTCATTATCCAAACAGTTGTCAGCCCCATCGTCAGTTCATTTTTATATTTACTGGTTTTTGGAGTTTCCCTTGGAAGTAGTGTTCAACTTAAAAATGGAATTCCTTATTTATCTTTTCTAATTCCAGGCCTCATGGTCATGGGACTTATTAATAATGCTTTTCAAAACTCGTCCTCTTCGATCGTAACTTCAAAATTTTCAGGCGACCTCGAAGACGTTCGTGTGGCACCAATTCCCCACAGCTATTTGATTTGGGCGATGGGTTTTGGAGGCGTGTTCCGCGGTACTGTTGTGGCTCTCATCACGGGAATTGTGGGAAGTACATTTCACTATATGCAGCTTGGAACTTTTTTACCCGTCGAACATCCGTTGTGGGCCATATACTTTTTTATCGCCGGTGGATTAATCTTCGCATTTATCGGAATCTTCATCGCTTTTTTAGCGAAGACCTTTGATCAGCTTAGCGCATTTAGTGCTTTTATTTTACTTCCGCTGACTTATTTGGGAGGCGTGTTTATCTCGATTCAAAATCTTCATCCCTTTTGGCAGAACTTAAGTCATTACAATCCGCTCTTTTATTTAATCAATGGATTTCGCTTCGCTTTGTTAGGCCAATCTGACGTCGACTTAATCACGTCAGTCATCGTTAGCTTTGTTGGTGTCGTCGTCACTTTTTTCATGGCCAGTATGTCTTTAAAAAAAGGATCTTTCTCAAGATGGTAAGGAATTGACTTTATGATGTTTGAAAGTTTGTCCGATAAAATTTTAGGTTCAATTAAAAAACTTAAAGGCCAAAGCCAAATCACCGAAACAAATATCGAAGATGTGATTAAAGAAATTCGATTAAGCCTTTTAGAAGCCGATGTAAATTTTAAAGTGGTTAAAAGTTTTATTGACCGAATCAAAGCCAAAGCCATTGGTGCTGACGTGATTAAAAACGTCAATCCAGGCCAGATGTTTATTAAAATTGTTCACGATGAGCTGGTGCAGACATTAGGCGGCGCAGCTATCGATGTGAATGTGCGCGAAAAACCAAGCGTCATTATGATGGTGGGTTTGCAAGGAGCCGGAAAAACCACATCGACCGCAAAGCTTGGTCTTTATATCAGGCAAAAACTCGGTAAAAAAGTGGGGTTTGTTCCAGCTGATATCTATCGACCGGCCGCGATCGAGCAATTGCAAATCTTAGCAAAACAAAATAATTTCAATGCTTTCCCTTCAACAGTTCAGATGAAGCCTGAAGAAATCCTTAGACAATCTTTGGTCTGGGCCGAAAAAGAAATGATCGATGTTTTACTTTTAGATACAGCCGGCCGTTTACAAATCGATGACGAGCTGATGCAAGAACTCGAAAATCTTAAAAAAGTGATTCCTCCGACAGAAGTTCTTCTTGTGGCCGACGCTATGCTAGGTCAGCAGGCCGTCAGCGTCGCTGAAACTTTCCACCAACGCTTGGGTTTAACCGGTTTAATCCTAACTAAAGTAGACGGCGATGCGCGCGGCGGGGCGGCTTTATCGATTCGCGAAATAACGGGTATTCCCATTAAATTTATGGGAGTCGGCGAAAAAGTTTCAGCTTTAGAAGTGTTTCACCCGGATCGCTTAGCAGGTCGAATCCTTGATATGGGAGACGTCCTTTCCTTAGTTGAAAAGGCCCAAGACTTGATCGACCACAAAGAGGCCGAACGCTCAGCCAAGCGTATGATGAATAATGAATTTACCCTGGAAGATTTTTTAGCCCAAATTCAGCAGCTTAAAAAACTAGGTGGAATGGAATCGATGCTGAAGTTTCTGCCGGGTATGGGAGAAATCTCGAAACAAATGAAAAATATGAGCCCGCCTGATGACGAAATTAAAAAAATCGAGGCCATTATTCGATCGATGACCATTCAAGAGCGCAATGATCACCGTATTCTAAATGGCTCTAGGCGTCAAAGAATTGCCTTAGGCAGTGGAACCGAAGCAAAAGACATCAATAAGCTTGTGAAGCAATTCGAAGAAGCTAAAAAAATGATGTCAGGAATGATGAAAATGGGCATGGGAAAAGCTCTTCGAGGCGGAAAATCTCCAATGAAATTTCCCTTTTAATTAAACTCTTCTTGATCATTCCCTCAACTCAATATAAAAACTTGTCTTTATCTTGTTTGAATTCGTTTGATTGTATAAGGAAGGATATTTCATGGTTGTTATTCGTTTAGCCCGAGTTGGTAAAAAGCACGATCCCGCATACAGAATCACTGTCGCTGATTCACGTAAGTACGTCACTGGTAAATTCATTGAGGTTCTAGGAACTTATGTTCCCACTCCAATGGGAAAACAGCAAAAAGTTACTTTAAACGTTGAAAAAGCTAAAGAATGGATCACAAAAGGTGCTCAGCCTTCAGATACTGTTCGTCATGTTCTCAAATTAGCCGGTGTAGAAACTAAAGCTTCTAAGAAAAGTGCGAAAGCAAGTCGCGCAAAAGCTAAGGCTTAAAAAATAAGTGTTGTCATGGGCTTAGATTCTTTGCAAATATAAACATGAATCACCCACAAATGTGAGAGGATATAATGGATAATCTAAAAGAACTCGTCGAGCACATGGCAAAATCTCTTGTTGATAAACCTGAAAATGTAGAAGTCGATGAAATTCCGGGCCAACAAACAACATTGTTAGCCTTAAAAGTTGATAAAGAAGATCTTGGAAAAGTCATTGGTAAACAAGGCAAAACAGCCGCAGCGATGAGAACGATCATACGCGCTGCCGGAACAAAATTAAATAAACGCTATCACTTAGATATCGTTGAATAGTTTTTTAGATATTTTACAATTTTAAATAATGAATCTATAAGGAGCCTTTAAACAGCTCCTTATTTTTTTGAAATAAAAGTATGGACGAAAAAAATAAAACCAAAATAGGCAAAATCACAGACGCCCATGGAATCAAAGGTGAAATCGCAGTCTTTGTTTTTTCAGGTAACATCGATGACGAGTCTTCTTGGTATAATCAAATTCAAGAGCTCACTCTTTCTTTTAGAGGTCGCTTTGAAACTTTTAAAATTCTTAGAAAAAGAATTCATAAAAAAGGTTTTATATGTTTACTCGAAAATTTTTTAGACCGCAACAAGGCCGAATACTATTCGGGCTGTGAAGTATGGATTGATTCAAGTTATTTTGTCTCTCAAGATGGTGAAGCTCTTTACTTAAGTGAAATTTTACACTTCGAAGTTTCCGACGAACTGCATGGTCTATTGGGAATCATCGAAGGGTTCTCGTTTAATGGCATTCAAGATTTGCTGATTATAAAAAAGTTAAAAAAAGCGGATATTGAGATTCCTTTTGTAAAAGAATTTGTAAAAAATATTGATTATAAAAATAAAAAAATAGTCTTAAGCCTTCCAGAGGGCTTACTCGAAATCAATGACGCCGAATAATTCAACACTTCATTTAACAGTTCTGACTTTATTTCCTGATTTAATTAAAAATTATTTAGGGGATGCGTTGCTATCAAAAGCTATTCTTCAAAAAAAAATTGAGGTCACTGTCGTCTCATTGCGCTTATTTTCTGAAGATCATTATCATTCTGTTGATGACACCCCTTTTGGTGGAGGAGACGGAATGGTTTTCAAAGCCAGCGTCTTAGAAAAATCTTTAAATTCGATACTTCAGGTTAAAAAATCTAAACCTCATGTCATCTATTTATCTCCGCAAGGAAAAACTTGGAACCATCAGTTGGCAAAAGATTACGCCAATCGATCGTTCGCTTCGACATCACTGGAAATTTCCTCTCATTTAAAAAATGAGACTGAATTAAAAAATGAAATTATTTTAATCTGCGGGCGCTATGCGGGTATTGATCAAAGATTTATTAAAAAATATGTCGACGAAGAAATCTCGATTGGTGATTATGTTTTATCTGGCGGTGAGCTTGCAGCTCTTGTGTTGATTGAATCCATTTCAAGGTATATTCCTGGCGTTTTAGGCTCGGCCGATTCAGCGCAAGTTGACAGTTTTGAAAATAATTGGCTTGAAGCGCCTCAGTTTACAAAGCCGCAAAATTGGAATGATCTGCAAGTTCCATCCGTGTTGACTTCGGGACACCATCAAAAAATAGCCGACTGGAAAAAACTTTGTGGTCTACTGATCACTTTTAAAAAGCGCCCTGATTTATTTCGTCAAAGTTTTCAAAAAGAAAATATTCAATTAAATCAGCTGATTCAATTCTATAAAAGTCTGTCGGTCGACGAAAAAAGTCTTTTGCAAATCGAAAATCTAGATCTTGAAAGTTTTAAAATATGATACGAAAAGCCCCTTTGGCTGTAGCCTTGATGCATTATCCAACAAAAGATCGGCTTGGAAAGCTTGTGGCGACGAATATCACGAACTTTGACATTCACGACATTGCCCGGGCTTGCCGTGTTTATGGGATCGACCGCTATTACTTGATTCATCCGCTAAAAGACCAATTGATGTTTGTGGAGCGTGTGCTTGACCACTGGAATGTGGGCGAGGGCTCAAAATTTAACCCCATGAGAAAAACCGCCCTTCGTGATACAAAGACCGCTGAGAACCTCGAGATGGCAATGGCTGATTGGGGTTATAAAAATGCTCGTATAGTGGCCACTGCCGCCAGATCTTCCGGTGAGCAAATTCCATTTACATTTAATAGCTTTAAAGAAACCCTTGAAACAGAAACCCAGCCCTATATTTTAGTTTTTGGAACAGGGTTTGGCCTGACCGCAGATTTTATGAAGACCTGTTACGGGGTTTTAGAGCCGATCAAGGGAAACTCGGCTGATGATTACAGGCACCTGAGTGTTAGATCAGCGGTGAGTATCTGTCTTGACCGACTATTGGGGTCATGATAACTGTATTCTCTTTTAAACATGACCCGTCTAGATAAGGATTAAAAAATGGCAAAAAAAGCAGTAGCTACCAAGGCAAAATTTAAAAAATCTTCAGCTCCAAAATCTAAGGGTAGTAAAGAAACAAATCTAGTAACTCGTGTTACAGCTAAAACTGTGAATACTAAAATTGCCGCTTTTAGTCCCGGCGATACTGTGAACGTTTACGTTAAAGTGATCGAGGGCGAAAAAGAACGCGTTCAGCTTTACAAAGGTATCGTCACTAAAATTCAAGGACACGCTCACAAAACTTTTACAGTTCGTAAAATTTCTGCAGGTGTTGGAGTTGAAAGAACATTTCCATTTAACTCTCCGGCGATTGATTCTGTTGAACTTGTCAGTCATGGTAAAGTTCGTCGCGCGAAGCTTTATTACTTACGTGGTTTAGATGGTAAAGCGGCTCGTATTGAATCTGACTTAGCTTCAGCTTCTGACGTTGTAGCGACCAAGTAATTACAAAAAAAATCTGTGAATTCTGAATTGAATTTTGACAATTGCATATCCCCGCTGATTGGAATCGACGAAGTGGGGCGTGGATGTTTAGCGGGTCCGGTCGTGGCTGGGGCCGTGATTTTTAAATCAGATATCGATCAAGAAATCTACATTGACTCAAAAAAAACCAATGAATCCCAAAGAGAAATTCTAGCGGCCAGTGTTCACCGACATCATTTTGTGGGGATTGGCTGGGCCAGCGTTGAAGAAATAGATCAAATCAATATTCTGCAAGCGACTTTTTTAGCGATGAGACGCGCGATAGAAAAATTAAATCTACCTAAAGCTCAAAAAAATGAAACCCGCGGCACTTTGCTGATCGATGGCCGTGATCGCATTCCGAAATTAGACCACTTTGAGCAGCGTCCTATCATTAAGGGTGATCAAAAAGTCAGACTGATTTCTGCAGCTTCGTTAGTTGCGAAAGTAGCGCGTGACCAATTTATGGTTGAGCTTTCGCAGACGGGTGCTCAATATGGATTTGAAAAACATAAAGGCTACGGGACATTGTTCCACCGAAACCAAATTCAGAAGCTGGGCCCTACAAAATGGCATCGTCAAACTTTCGGCGGAGTTAAAGAGTACATCACAAAGTCGACTGTATAATAAACGTCAATCTATTGGGCTTTCATCAGAGCAAAAAGTGATTCAAAAATTTATAAATGAATATAAAAATGAGAATTGGCATTTAATTTTTCAACGTGCCAAAACCAAAATTGCTGAAATTGATTTAGTTTTTGAAAATGAATTTGAAATTCGATTAATCGAAGTGAAAACCTTAGATCAAGCATGGCGAGCTTTCCAAAGAATTAGTCCAAGACAAGTTGAAAAACTTTTGCTGAATCAACTTTATTTAAGTCGAATTTTTACGACGAAGACATTTAAATCACAAGTCTGTTGGGTTTTAAAAAATGATCTTCACTTTGTTGATTTGGGTGATTAATTAATATTCAGTACATCTGGCGGAATCACTTTAGTCGGCTTTCCGTCGAATGAAAAATCAAATCGGACTTTCCATTCGGCCTCAAGCCCGACTTTTTGCTCTCTAAAAAAGTTAACAGCCCAGCAATCGCCGGGTGGTTTTAGCTGTGTGATCAAAGAGAACTTTTTTAGGCGCGATGATGAATCTCGGTCTTCGCTGGCATCAAAAACAAAACCGGTTAAGACATTCACATAATTTGAAACAAAACCAATCGCAAAAGAAACATCATCTTGCTTGGGATCTTCGGTTCGTTTACTGGCGTAGCCGATTTTAAAATACTGTTGTTGTTCGTTTAAATAGCTTAAAGATGTTGTTGTGTTTGTCGCCGAAAGATAAGGGAAGTAATTTACTTGCGTATAGCTTTGCACTTGATCTAAATCAAGCGTCAAAGTTCCTGATAAATCCGATAGGGGCTGATCTTTATTTTCACCCGATTGGGATTGGTACAAATCGTAAGACTGGGCTAAACGAAATGTCATCAATGTTTTATAAGAGTTATCGACATTTTTCTTTCTGACCAACCGATCAAGAAGTGAAAAAGTCATAATATGGCGGTCGTAAACACGATCTTCGAAATCAAATAAGACTCCGCCCGAAGTATTGAGGTCTGCATCTGAGATATTACTTTTAGATGAATAAGGCGCTTCGGTTCCCGGTTGATTTCCAAAAAAAGGATGAGCTTGTTGGTCAATCCAAGGAATATAGTTGTACTGAAATTCAGGGATGATTTCATTTTTGTATTTAAGTCCAGTACTTAAATAATTTTCGTCGTAGATTTTATAAAACTTCGTACGTGTATTCAAATCAAGCTGGACATAGCGTCTTGAGTTAAACTGATTATTTTTGATCTCCGGGAAATAATACTTTGTTTCGTTGTAAGAGACTGTTGGTGTTAAGTTTAAAAAATCAGAAACTGTGTAGGTCTCAGTTGTCAGTGAAGTTTTAAAAAGTAATCTTTGGCCCGAGCGAATGAGGTCATTATTTTCATCGTAAACTTGATCCTCAGTTGGCGAACAAACGGCTGAATCTTTAAGGTTTTCACAACGTGGATCGTTGGCCGAGTTTGAAGCAAATTTTTGTCCATTAAGAACACTGATATCGTCATAATATTTTTTTCGATAAAAGCGCGTCCAACCAGTTTCAATTTTATAATAAACGGGCAGCTCAAAAAGTTTTTTGTAAGTTGAATCAAATCTTAATTCCGGCAGGCGATGCACGGTTGAATCATCGCTTCCCAAGGAATTCGATTGAAGAATATTTTTATAATAAAGAGCATCTAGGCTCAGCAGTGAGTGCTCAAAATATTTCGAGTAAGTGAAACGGTTTTCGAGGCCTGAATCTGAGTAATTTTTAAATTCATCGTTAAAGTCTTTAGGGTACTGCAGGTCGCTGACCAGCGACACCTGCAATTGAACTTTTTGGGAGCTATCCAGCGAATATTGATTGTAAGACCTCACAGCCCAGCGATTAAAAAGCTGACCTTTTTCTCGGTCCTGAAGATATTTATTGTAACGTTCTTCAGAGGCAAAAACAGTATCTCGAATAAAAGAAGTTCTGATTTGTCCAAAAGAATTATCGTCCAAAACATACCTATACTCGACAAGTGGTTTAGCTCCGCCAAGCTCATAATTTTTGAATGTGAGTGTAGCGTCCTCTGATCTAGAAATAGCCCAAAAAATATCCTGAGAAAAAACGAGTTTTCTTTTATTAATGTAGCCAAATTCAGGCGTTAAAAGACCTGTTTGTCTTTCTGATTTAAGTGGTACAACCAAATACGGAAGCCAAAACACAGGAACTTGACCTACTTTTAAAAAGCTATTTTTGATGTAAGCGTAACCGCCCAGTTCAGCTTTAATCTGACTGCCTTGAAAGCTCCAAGTGGCTGGACAGTTCGAACACGTCGTGTAGTCTGCATTTGAAACGTAAAATTCGACGTCATTAATTTTTTCAATCATGTCGCCTTGAAAGCGCACATTGTTTGATTGAACATAACCAACATAGATAATGCCTTGGTTCGATTCGTAATCTAAGTTTATTTTTTGTCCGCCGATTTGATAAGTGGGAGTTTGAATCAAGACGTGGCCAACAAAGATTGCTTTTTTTTGTTTGAAGTCGATATCGACTTGATCCGCTTCGAAGTATTGATTTTGATAGACGATTTTGACATGCCCACTCAGCGTAATGGTATCGTTGGTTAAATCCCGAGATAAATCATTTGCTGTGATTGTAAACCCTTTGATCTTAGCTGTGCTGACCAAAGTCGAGTCTAAACTTTCTGCTTTCGCAAAAGAAAATAAGCCTCCTAAGAAGAAATATAAAAGTAAAAACAATCTTAAAGCCCAAGTCATTGAATAAAATCTTATCATTCAGAAAGATATTGTCACGACTAAGACTAAAGAAGGATCGTTTTTTTTCAAAGGTGACCGATAAGTTATCGAATGGAATTTTAAAGGGAGTTTTTATGCAAGCACATTTTTACGAAGTGGGTCATCTAACAATCGTTGAAGTGGAAGGTCGAATTGATGCAGATCAAAACAAACCTTTTAGAGACGTCTGTGAAAAAAAACTGAGAAATAAAAAAGTTGTTTTTTGTCTTTCAAAGCTTAACTTTACAGCATCAGCCAATATTACGACTTTTTTTGAGTCGATACGTTTAATCGAAGACGTTAAAATTGTTGGTCTCACAGCTGATTTTTACAAACTACTGGACTTAAAAGGGATGACTCAAATGAAAACCTATCCGACTTTATCGGATGCTATTAAGTCGTCGGATTCATTTCTCGACTAAGCTGGTTATTGAGTTTTTCTAAACGACAAAGTCGTTCATTCATCAAAACAGATTCGTCAATTTGTTTGGCGAGCTGTTGGCGTGTGACTTCTAAAACATTTTCTTTTTCTTCAAAGCGAAGTTTCACTTGTTGAAGTTCATTTTTTGTTTTTGCGAGGTCTTCTTCGTTTTTTAAATTTTGGGTTTCTAAATAATTATTCAGATCAAGTGTGTTTTGAATTTTAATCTGATCTTCTTGATGAATTCGTTTAAACTTAATCAGCTCATTTTCATAATAGTTTTTAAATTCATTCGATTTTTTAAGCCTAGAAATCTCTTTCAAATAGATTTCAACCTGATTTTGCAGATCAAGAATCTCTTTTGAAAAAGAGTGGATTTGTTCTTCGTAAGATGAGATCAAGCCATTTTTATCAATTTGATATATTTGATCAGCGGCTTCTTTCTGCAGAAATAAGTCAGTGTTTTTTTGTTCAAGTTTTTCGTTTAGATTTTTAAAAAGTTGAAGTTCAGCATTTGCGGACGTGTTTTCTTTCTGAAGAGATAAAACTTTGTTTTTAAGCTGCAGAATGTAAGGTTTTATGACATTTTGTATTTTAAGATGAAATTTAGAAAATCTTTTAATTTCATTCAGTTGCGAAGAATTAATTTTTTGTAGTGCATAAACTTTTTCATTAAGTTGCTGTGTTCTGAGTTCAACACTTTCGCTTTCATTTTCAAGTTCTTCGTTTCGTTGACTGATTAAATTCAACTTTTCAAGATGATTTTGTGCTTCAAAAAAAAGTTTGTTCTTTTCTTCGCTCAGCTTTGTATTTTCAGCTTCATAAAGTAAAAGCCGACGGTAGTTCAACTTGAGCTTGTTTTGAAGTTCATCATTTTCTTTGTGCAATTCATTTAAAATCAAAGATTGAGATTTTAATTGTATATGGGGTGTTGAAACATTTTCGATTTGATGATTTGTTTCGATCATTTCTAGATTTTTAAACTCAAAGTCCATAAACTTCCTCCTGAAGTAGATAGCAGTGAACAGTCTAAATTTATTTTGCCATAAATTAGTCTAGGCGAGGTCTGTTGTGATTAAAACTAGACGATAGGCCTGCTTTAGTCGTTTTAAATTTAGGCCGATATGAATTTATGGGTGAATTGAAATTAACCTCTGGCGGTAGTTCTAATGATTTAGAAGCTAACGATTTAGGTCGTCCCGGTACATTAAGATATAGTATTCTGACTTTCGTTATTAACGAAGAGTACGATCGTTCAATCCGCACATTAAAAGAGTTTATTGAAAAAGATTCTGAGTATCCTAATTTTAGATTAAAGATCGAAAGATATACTTTGCACGCGATCGATTTAATTTATGCAATAAGAACGAAGCGAAATTTTCCAGGATTAAGTAGTTTGACTCGAACTAAGCAGCAAGAGTTGCGTGATAAATTTAAGGAACACTACAAAGAGCTGCGTTTGATTATGAAAAAAATCGAAAATTGCATGGAAGAGCTTCGCCTTGACGACGTGAAATCGACTAAAATTGTTGTTCATTCAATTTGGTTTTCGCTGCTGACTGTTTTTGTCGCGGGTTTATTCATTGAGATCTTTAGAGGCCTTGGTGAAACTTTTCATTTTGTGGTCAATGATCAATTCACAAGAGCCGTCGACTACGTGCTAAGCTTTATTTTTTAGTTCATTAAGCCTAATTCAGTTCATTCACCGCTGTTTTGAGGACTTCAAGAACATGTCCGTAAGTTAATTTCTGACCATTTAAATAAATTGTTGGAGTTCCAGAAACCTGCGCTTTATTGCCTTCTTCTGATGATTTTTTAATGAGATCGTAAGTTTCTGAGGAATCCGCGCAAGCGGTCAGTTGATCAGCTTTAATTTGGAATTCTTTTTCGATTTGAGGAAGTAAGCTTTTTAAATCTGTGATCGCGCTGAACTCTTCTTGATTTTCAAACAACCAGTGGTGCATCAGCCAACCTTTTTGGGCTATTTTTTCTGAACACATCACCCAAGCGGCCATTGTGCATCGAGTCCCATCGCCTTTTGTAATTTGGTCGCTTGAATTGCAGTTTCCATCAAGTGGAAATGGCTTAAAGATAAATTGAATATCGGAGCGTGTTTTTAAATAAGTGTCCAAAGTTTTTGAAGCCGCTTTGCAGTGAGGGCATTTAAAATCAGCAAATTCGACGATGACAATTTTATTTGTTGCACTGCCATTTTTTAAACCGATGTCTGGATTAAAATCGTAAACGGGGCTTGCCTTCCATTGAGCTATTTTTTCAGGAACGACTTTTTTAAGCTCGTTAAGTCCGTAGTTTTCATAGATCATTCCCGAAACAATCCAAGAACTTACGGGAACAA
Organism: Bdellovibrio sp.; assembly: GCA_043747435.1. Classification (GTDB taxonomy): domain Bacteria; phylum Bdellovibrionota; class Bdellovibrionia; order Bdellovibrionales; family Bdellovibrionaceae; genus Pseudobdellovibrio. The sequence goes on from JAYTPD010000018.1 coordinate 17,510, forward strand.
GTAAAAGAAAGACCAAATGTGACTTTGAAGCGTTTAAAAAATGAGTTAAATTCCATTTTTGTTTGTGGTCAACCAAGACTAAGTTCCAACCCAAATAAAGATTCAGGAATGAAAATAAATAAGTGCCAATACAAAACGGACAGAAAACTTGAATCACAATTGTTGAAATCAAGCCCATTAACAGCGACACAGCGGCGCTTGAAATCAACATTGCGCGTATTGTTTTTTGTAGATCGATATTTGATTCAATCCAGTCAAATTTAATAAATAAGACATACCCTAAAAGCAAAAAATGAAACATTCCGCCTAAGATCGCGATCGGAATTCCAAAAATTTCTGAATAACTACTGAGTGCAGCGGCATCGCAATTCACTTTCGAGCTGATACTGCACAACGCGCTTCCGCTAAGCCCTAACTTTAAAGCAAAATGGTGAACTGTTAAATAAACAAAGAGTAAAACAGTGATAAAAAGGCTGACGGCTAGAAGGTTCAATTTTTTTGTCATAGTCTATGATTTTTCTTTTTGAAGACGAAATCAACAATTGTTTTAATGAAATGAAGCACTATAATAAAATAATGGATTCGGGCCGGCTTAATCAAATTAGAAAAGATTTTTATAAAACGATTAGAAAGCGCGCAGAGTCAATTACGGGACTCGAGTCAAAAGAGCTGCAGTCTTATCGGTCTCAATATGAAAAAGAATTAAATAGATTTGTTTGGACAGCCGTTGATAAAAAACATTTATTTGCTCGAATTAAAAAAGCGAATCTGATTTTGATTGGTGATTTTCACGCGCAGAAGCAATCAACCCGCGGTTTTCTACGAATAGTTCGTAAAATTCGTACTCCTGTTGTTTTAGCATTAGAGTGTTTAACCGAAAATGATCAAGTGGCCATTCAGCTTTATTTAAAAGGCGAGATTTCAGAAAAAGAATTTTTAAACCGCGTGACTTGGAAAAAAAGTTGGGGATTTCCCTGGGATAATTACCGCCCATTATTTAAGTGGGCGCAGCAGGCGAAAGTTCCTGTTTTTGGAATTAATACATCCAAGTCATCGAAAAGTTTAGCTGATCGAGACATTAAATCTGCAAGTTTAATTGATCAAATGATCAAACAATTTCCAGATCGAAAAATTTTTGTTCAGTACGGAGATTTTCATATTGCTTCATCCCACTTGCCTAAACAGATCAAAAAAAAGAATCCTAACTTAGATTTGTGTACGATTTATCAAAGCCCCGAAGTGATTTATTTAAAAATTATGGAAAAACACAAAGAGCTTTCAACAGATGTTGTTCGTTTAAGTGATGATAAGTGGGCTTTAAATGTTTTACCACCTTGGGTGAAGTGGCAAGACTATTTACTTTATCTAGAAAGTGGTTACGACAAACGAATTAAAGTTTCAGAAGTAGATCCAACAGACAATGTCTGCCAATCCGTTGATTTACTGGCTCGCTCGTTTGGTCTTAAAATTGATAAGTCCTCTTTATCTGTTTATTCGGCTAACGACGATGCTTTTTTTGATCAAATCGATAAGCTCAGCTTAAGTGTTAAAAACCGAGTTCTTGAAAATATCCAAGAGGGTTTGTCTTTTTACATTCCTGAAATTGAAGCGGGTTATTTGGCCCGCCTTTCTGTCAATCACGTCACTAAAATAGCGGCGCAATATATTTATTATAAAGAAAAAGGCTTTACGGCCACGTTAACCGACCCTAAAAAAGATTTTTTAAAAATGATCTGGCTTGAAGCGGTCACATATTTATGCACAAAAGTTACAAATCCAAAACGAAAAACCGATACTCTGCAAGATATTCGAGACTCTCTTCAGAAACAGCAGTTTGATGATCGCGGAAAAGAAGCTCTAATGCTGTCTCTTGCGCAAAAACTTTCTGAGCTGCAATTTCTTTCGCAAAATAAATTCGGCAGTGATTCTCGACTGACGAAATACAGCAAAAAAAGCTATTTAACTTCATCCCAAATTCTGGGTGGCATCCTGGGCGAAAAATTCTTTTACGCCCTCAGTAAAAAACTGATTCGCTTTCCGCTGAATAAATCACTGTTATTCAAAGATTTACAGATGAAGCCTTTTAATAAAGCCTACTACGAAACACTTGAAATGGTGGAATCATGGCCCGTTTTATTTCGCAGTAAATACGATAAAATGTAAGCTAAGGGTGATTGAGCGTCTCAAATTAGACCACTGTACTTTTATTAAACTTTAGCCGATTTCAAGCCGAAAAGTCGTCTATGAACAGAGCTGATCCTTTTTTTATTTTAATTGTTATTTTGGTTTCAGTTTTAACAATCACTTACAAATCGGCCCAGATTGATTTAAGTGATTCTCGTTATCAACGCCAAGTGAATCAGAAATTAAAAAATCAGATCAAACGCCTTGAACTGAAGCAAAAAGAATATGAAATCAATCAGTGTGAAAAAAGTCAAACAGCCTCAGATTCTAAGCCTCAGTTAAGTCGAATAAGTCGAAAAATCGCAAGTCAACCTTCTCAAAAAACAGAAATTTACGTTGAACCCGAACAGCAAGCCAAGCAAATGTACACCGAAGCCGATCAACAGTGTCGTAAGATCGTGATTGAGCCCGCTTGCTTAGATCAAATTGAAGCGATTGTGACACTTTTTCCAGAAACAAAGTGGGCAGGAAAGTCTTTGGTTTTACTGACGAATATTTATCTGCAGTCGAAAAAGCAACAACAAGCCACTGAGCTCATTCGTCTGGTGAAAAAAGAATTTAAAAAATACGCTGATGTTCAAGCTCAAATAACCCAACTTGAAAGCCATCAATTGTGATGAAGGGTTTTCTACTTATTTTTTTAGCTAGTCTGTCGTGTTGGGCCCAAATGGTTTCTATTCCTGAAGACTGCCTCACTAAAAAAATAAGTCCATGCCTTATCCGTGCCGAGACTCCTCAATCTATCCAGATTCCCTTACAGAATTTATCTATAAAGCTGAAATCGAACACTATTTTTAAAGTTCTTCATTTCGAATCCGAGCCCCGTTTTGAACTGCTTCAAGGAGCCGTGCAAATCAGTGAGCTTGATCAAAAAAATAAAGTATTTTATTTGAATCAAGTTCACTTGGAATCTAAACAAATATTTTCGGAACGGGAAGCTCAGCAGCTGAAGATTTACGATGTCCGTCATTTTATTTTGTCTGATTATCAGGTAACGGACCAAGCTGATAAAGAAAACGTGATCGTTAAAGCTGATTTTTTGAATAAAAAAGATATGATTAAATTCATAACAAACTACATCACAGAAAAAAAAGTGCTGCTTGAGTTTCTGAAAGCGATCGAAAAAGATTGGCAAAAAGAATTTAAAATTCTAACTGATAACCAGACTAAAGTCATTAAAAGATCGGTCGCATCAATCGAAAATGATGAAAAAGCAAAAGCTCGGCGCAAGCAGCAAGAGATTGAAGAATTAAAAAAAGTCCGAGAACTCTTTTTTTACAGGACTTTTTACCGTTAAAATTTTATGCTGTGTGGATGCTAGCACAAAGACGCGCAAAAATAGTCGCAACAATTGGCCCCGCCACACGTGATCCTGAAAATTTAAAAAAAGCCATTGAAGCTGGTATGAATGTGGCTCGGCTTAATTTCAGTCATGGAACTCATGAAGAACATGATCAAGTTATACATCATCTTCGGCGAATTTCTTTAGAGCTCAAAGCTCCTGTGACAATCCTTCAAGACTTACAAGGCCCTAAAGTACGAGTGGGCCTCTTCGAAAAAGGGTCTATTAGTTTAAAATCAAAACAAATCGTGACCGTCACGATCGAAGACGTCTTAGGACAAGAGGGACTTATCCCTAGCGATTTTAAAGAGCTCTGTAAAGCGTGTCGGCCTGGGAACCAAATTTTACTAGATGATGGACTCATCGAACTTAAAGTCATCAGTGTTGCTGAGACTTCTTTGCAAGCAGAAGTTATTTACGGTGGAATTTTAAAAAATCGCAAAGGCATGAATTTACCCGGCGTTAATTTACCCGTTGAAGCGATGACAGCAAAAGACAAAGAAGATCTTGCTTTTGGACTGAAAAATAAAGTTGATTTTGTTGCGCTGAGTTTTGTTCGACACGGAAAAGATATACGTCAACTGCGCGAGATGATCGAAAAAGCCCAATCCAAAGCAAAAATTGTCGCAAAAATTGAAATGCTCGAAGCTTTAGATAACTTAGAAGAGATCGTTCGTCTGAGTGATGTGGTGATGGTAGCACGCGGAGATTTGGCCGTTGAAATCGGGCAAAGTCGTCTGCCTCGGTCACAAAAACGTATCATTCAGCTTTGTAATCAATTGGGAAAACCTGTGATCACAGCGACGCAAATGTTGGATTCGATGGTTGAAAATCCTCGCCCAACACGAGCCGAGATCACAGATGTAGCGAATGCAGTCTTGGACGGAACAGACGCGTTGATGCTGTCGGCTGAAAGTGCCAGCGGGAAATATCCATTTAAATCGATACGCACGATGCATGAAATAATTCTGGAAGTTGAAAAAAACGAAGAAAGTTACTACAAAATTTCTTTAGATCACGAGCTTTTGAGCACGCCGGCATCGATTGCGGCTTGTTCGGCTTTATCCGCTTTGAAATTAAACGCAACAGCAATTGTCTGTCTGACGACTTCAGGAAAAACGGCGCAAATTATTTCAAGCTTTCGTCCGAAAGCGCAGATCATCGCTATGACAAAAGACACGGAAGTTTTAAATCGTCTTGAAATGATTTGGGGTTTACAAACTTTGAATCTTAATCCGTACACGAATTTAAAAGAAGTGATCTCGCAAGTTGAAAAGTTATTAATTCAAAATGGTTTAGGAAAAACTGGGGATCGAATTATTTTAACTTTAGGTCAACCCATCGCCGACAAAAGTAAAACCAATTCTTTGCATGTTCATATTTTAGGTGGAGAAGAATTTAAAAAATCAGATCCTGAGCAACTTCCTTTAAGATTTAAACCTGTGGAAGCGATTGATTAAGTAAAACTCATTTTTTTACATTCGGGATGAAGGGTGATTTTTCCTTCAGTGGCTTGAACAACTTGTTCTGCTGTTAAGTCAGGTGCGTACTCAAGAAGTACAAAACCTTTTTCTGTAATTTCAATGACGCCAAAATCTGAAACTATTTTTTTGATACATCGAACACCCGTCAAAGGAAGTGTGCATTTCGAACGTAGTTTTGAGTTTCCTTCTTTATCTGTGTGTTGCATGGCCACGATCACATTTTTTGCACCCGCGACTAAATCCATGGCTCCGCCCATGCCTTTGATCATTTTGCCAGGCACCATCCAATTTGCGATACTGCCTTCTTGATCAACTTCCATCGCGCCCAAAACGGTTAAATCAATGTGACCCCCACGAATCATCGCGAAGCTATCGGCTGAGCTAAAAAAACTGGCTCCTGCAGCCGTTGTAATTGTTTGTTTTCCGGCGTTAATTAAATCAGCATCTTCAGATCCTTCGAAAGGAAAGGGCCCCATACCTAAAAGTCCATTTTCACTTTGTAACATAACCGTTTTATTGGCGGGGATATAGTTTGCAACTAGAGTTGGAATTCCAATTCCCAAATTTACAGTATAGCCGTCTTTGACTTCTTCAGAAATTCGTTTTGCAATTTGTTCTCGGGTTAAAGGCATTTCTTAGACTCGTTTCTGAGTGGTTTTTTGCTCGATGCGTTTTTGATAATTTCGGCCTTGAAATATTCTTTGGACATAGACACCCGGAGTGTGAATTTGATCGGGATCAAGCTCTCCGATTTCAACGAGCTCTTCAACTTCGGCCACCGTGATCTTTCCAGCGGTTGCGACCATTGGGTTGAAGTTGCGCGCTGTCTTTCTAAAAATAAGATTACCGAATTTATCGCCTTTCCAAGCTTTAACAAAGGCAAAATCTCCGGTGATTCCTTTTTCTAAAACAAATTCTCGTCCTTCAAAAACACGAATTTCTTTTCCTTCAGCGATTTTCGTTCCGACACCCGTGGGTGTATAAAAGCCAGGGATTCCGGCCCCACCAGCACGAAGACGTTCGGCTAAAGTTCCCTGCGGGCAAAATTCAAGTTCAAGTTCGCCCGACATATATTGTTTTTCAAAAGTGGCGTTTTCGCCCACGTAAGACGACATCATTTTTTTAATTTGGCGCGTTTGTAAAAGCAGGCCCAAACCAAAATCATCAACGCCGGCATTATTCGAAACACATGTCAGGTTTTTAACGCCTGAATCACGCAAAGCTTCAATGCAGTTTTCAGGAATTCCGCAAAGTCCAAAACCGCCGACTAAAAAAGTCATACCGTCTTGAACTCCGGCGATTGCTGCTTTGGCGTCGGTAAAAACTTTTTTATTCATAGATCAATTTCTTTCGATAATCAGTGAAACAGCTTCTCCGCCGCCAATGCATAAAGTGGCAAGGCCCCGCTTTAAAGAATGCGTTTGTAAGGCGTGAATTAAAGTAGTTAAAATGCGCGCGCCGCTTCCGCCAATCGGGTGACCAATTGCAATAGCACCACCGTGTACATTGATTTTTTCCATCGGAATTTCTAAAGATTTTTGTGCAGCCATCGTAACATTTGCAAAGGCTTCATTGATTTCAAATAAATCAATATCACCAATTTTTAACTGGGCCAGTTCTAAAGATTTTTTGATCGCGCCCACCGGAGCTGTCGTAAAGTATTTTGGGTCTTGCGCGAATGTGGCGTAAGACGAAATTGTTGCAAGGGGAGTTAATCCACGTTTTTTAGCTTCGGATTCGCTCATCAAAACCAAAGCGGCAGCACCGTCGTTAATTTTAGAAGCATTGGCCGCCGTGATTGTTCCTTCTTTTTCAAAAGCAGGTTTAAGGCCTGGCATTTTGTCGAACATGGCTTTTCCAGGTTCTTCATCCGTTTCAACAAGTGTTGGACCTTTTTTACCCTCGATAGTAACGCTGCAAATTTCTTTTTTAAATTTTCCTTCAGCAATCGCTTTTTGGGCTTTTTTATAGCTGTCGATTGCAAATTGATCTTGCGCTTCGCGTGTAAAAGAAAATTCACGCGAACAAATTTCAGCGGCATTTCCCATGTGAAAATTATTGTAAGGGTCCCACAAGCCATCTTTGATCATTGAATCGGTGATCGATTGATTTCCCATGCGATAACCACCCCGAGAATTTTCCAGTAAGTGAGGCGCAAGCGACATATTTTCTTGTCCACCCGCGACGCTGATTGAAGTGGTTCCAAGGCGAATGGAATCGCTCGCAAGCATCACAGCTTTTAATCCTGATCCGCAAACTTTATTAATTGTTAAACACGGAGTTGAATTCGCAATACCCGCAAACAAAGCGGCTTGACGTGCAGGCGCTTGACCGACTCCAGCTGTTAAGACTTCTCCCATGATCACTTCGTGGATCTCGTTTGCTTTTAAGTTCGCGCGCTCAAGAGCTGCTTTAATCGCAATAGCTCCCAACTTGGGTGCTGCGACTGAAGATAAAATTCCTTGAAAACTTCCAACCGGTGTGCGTGCGGCCGAGACGATAACAACTTTTTCCATTTAAGAACTCCTTGATAATGAATGAATTAAAATTCGCTTTCGACATTAAACTATAAAAGAGTCTTTTGAATAGGTTCACCGAGCCAAAAAATATCTAGAAATCGACAAAATAAAAGCTATTGACTATCGGTGTGTGTTGCATGAAAGGTAAATTGAAGGTGAAAATATGGCAAAAGCAAAACCCGCAAAAAAAGCAAGCAAAACTAAAGTTAAACCAATAGCTAAAGCATCAAAACCTGCAGCTAAAGGAATAAAAACGATCAAAAGTGCAGCTCCTGCAAAAAAAGCAAACAAAAAGCTGATCAAAAAGCCTGATGTTAAAGCAAAGAAAATTGAGCCTGTTAAGCCTGCTAAGATTCCATCGGATTCAAAAAAAGAAAAAGACACAAAAAAAATTCCTGTCGAGCCCGTTAAGAAAGCAGTCGAACCAAAAAATAACGCAAAGGTTCAGGCCAAGCCTTCAAAAACGAAGACAAAATCAAAAAAACCTGAAAAAAAATCCGAAGAAGATTTCGACGATGACATCATCGGCGATGACTTCGGCGAAAGCGAAATTGCAGAGTACGAAGAAGATCTTAAAGCCGTTGAAGAAGACGATGACGACAGTCTGTTAGAAATCGGCGACGATGACGACACCGAAGTCAAAGATGAAGAGATTTACTTAACAGATTCTGAAGGTCGAAGACTTTGCCGCGTTCGCGATTGCGATCAAGTTTCAACAGTTGAAGGTTACTGCCGTTATCACTATTTACTTTTGTGGAAAAAAATCCAAATTCGCAAACATATTTTGATCGACGGAAAACTTGAAAAGTACGTTGAAGATTTAATGGCCCGCTACCCCGATAAATTTTTAGAAGTGATCAAAAAAGATTTAAAAACCGAAAAAGATTTTATCTCGGTCATCCAAGAAATGGAAATCGACGAATCTGCATTAGCCGAAAACGACAACGAAGACGAAGTGCAATCATTCGCCGACGAAATCCGCGGCATCGGTGAAGCTCCAGCCATGGACGACGACGGCGATTTTTAGGTTTTTAATAATATAAATATTTAAGAGATTCATTTAATTAAAGAAATGAATCTCTTCTGAAAGCTTTCGTTCTAGTGTAGATTTTCTTTCTTCTTTTTCTTCGCTCCGCCAAAAATTTGCGGCTGCAACATATCGACGTCTTCTTCTTCCGTCGAGCCTTCTTCTTGATTAAGGCCCAAAGCTTCAAGTTCTTCTTCGGTTTCTTTCAGCATAGCCTCTTCATCGGTTAAGCCCAAGAGTTTATTGGCTTCGGCCTCTAGGTCGGGATTTTCGCTGGTGTATTGCAGCCAGATTTTTTGTTTTTCAAAAGGGTACTCTTGCCACACAAAAGGCATTTCGTGTTCTTCTTCGTTTTCGAAGTACTCGACCATCAAGCTTGCGATCGCATCAACGCCGATGTGAATTTGTGCGATGGCATCTTGTTTTTCTTTTGAGTGATCCAATGAAACTTCGAAATTTTTGTAGCGTAATTCGCCTTTTGCGTTGATTCCGACGCGTAGCACTATTTCGGTGGGGTAGATGCGGCCTTCGACTTGAAGTTTTTTAGAGGTTAAATGAGCTTTAAAATTTTGTTCAAAGACCGTTTTTATTTGATTCGAAAATTCTGTAGGTAGACTTGTCCATTTTTTAGACTCTTTTTTTCGAGGAATCATTCAAATCCTTTAAAAATCATTCATGAAAGCGCCGTTGATCAGAGCTTTTGTTGACTGAAATCAGTGATGTTTCTATAACTCGAAAACGCACTTTCACACAATGGGAAAAATCAATCAATGAATGAAACTGAATTCGATATTGTAAAGCCAAGGTTTGACCATGATTTAGGGAAAGGCCGCGGAGTTTTTATTTCGACGTACGGCTGTCAAATGAATGTGAACGACACCGAAAGAATGTACTCGCTTTTAGAAATGTCTAATTTTGCTGTTGTGCAAACGCCTGAAGAGGCTTCGGTGATCATAATCAATGCCTGTTCAATTCGTGAAAAGCCCGTTCATAAAGTTTATTCTGAAGTGGGCACTTACCGTAAGCTCAAAGAAAAAAATCCTGATCTTAAAATCGGCGTCGGCGGCTGCGTCGGTCAGCAAGAAAAAGACAAGCTGATGAAAACTCAGCCGATGATTGATTTTGTTTTTGGAACAGACAATATCGACACTTTACCAAATTTAGTTTCAGATGTTTTTGAATCAGGTTCAAAACTTGTGAACGCCGCCTTTAAACATAAAGCGCCTTATCACGTTGAAACTTTAGTGCGAAATCCAGGTGTTTCCACTTTTGTGAATATCACTAAGGGCTGCGATAATTTTTGTAGTTTTTGTATTGTGCCTTTTACTCGTGGCCGCGAAAAATCGCGCCCCATTTCTCATCTTCTGATGGATGTCAGAAATCTGGTCAATAGAGGAGTTAAAGAAGTGACTTTGCTTGGACAGAACGTCAATTCTTACAAATCAGAAGACGGTGCGGATTTCGCTGATTTGCTTAGACGTGTCTGCAGCGAAACAGAGATTGAACGCGTGCGCTACACAACTCCGCACCCAAAAGATTTTAACGATAAATTATTTGAAGTTTTGGCTCAGCATCAAAATAAAATTGGCGAGTATGCGCACATGCCTGTGCAAAGTGGGAATTCGCGCATTTTGCAAAAAATGAATCGTGGTTACACACGCGAAGAGTATTTAGAAAAAATTAACACGATGAAAAAAATAATTCCTAATCTTGTTTTATCGACAGACATCATAGTGGGCTTTCCCGGTGAAACTGAAGAGGAATTTTTAGATACGGTTTCTTTAGTTAAAGAAATTCAATTTGAAACAATTTATGCTTACGGATATTCTTCAAGACCTTTTACAAAAGCCGCTGAATTTCCAGATCAAGTTGATGAAATTACAAAAAATGTTCGCCTCAATCGTTTGTTTGATGCCCATGAAGAGATGGCTTTTCCGCTGGCTAAAAAATACGAAGGCCAAGTTTTAAATGTGCTGGTTGAAAAAATCAATGACCAAGGTAAAGCTCAAGGTCGAAGTTCTCAAAATAAGATGGTTTATTTTATGGGAAGTGAAAGCCTGATCGGTAAAACCGTTCCGGTCAAAGTGACTCAAGCTTTTCCGAACACCATTCGTGGAGAACTTGTCCAGTGAAAAACTTAACTCCAGATTTTTTATTTTCAAAACCTCAAGACGAAAAAGTTGATTTCGACGAAAAAGATTTAATTGAATTAAAACCCTATGGGCTTTCGCTATCAAACGATGCGTCCCGGCCTTTTTTAATTTTAAAAGACGAGGCTTCGGAATCCATTTTACCAGTCGCGATCAACCAGATTGAAGCGGGTGTTACGCTCACTCAGTCCTCGCAATCGGCTTTACCGATCACTTTACATAGCTTTTCTGAAGTGTTGCTTCGAAGTTTAGATATTCGATTAGAGCGCTGTGTGTTTGTCGAGATCAAAGGCGTGCATCAGTATGTGCGCTTATATATGTTGGGTCATCCGCTTTACACCAGCTTAAAATTTCGTGCTGACGAAGTGATGAGCCTTTGTATTCACTCAAAAATTCCAATTTATGCGACAAAAAGTTATATCAATCGATCGAAACTCATGAGCGCTGAGATTGTCGGTTTAGCGAAAGCTTTGGCTGAAAATCCTTTAGCCATGATCAAGCCACACCAGTATTTAATGTAAATCCAGTCCGTTAAAGGAGATCTATGCCGTTGATCAAAGCTCGTGGAAAAACGCCGGTGATTGGACATGATGTTTATTTAGCTGAAAACGCGCAAATCATTTCAGATGTAACAATCGGTCAAGGTTCATCCATTTGGTTTAACACGACTCTTCGCGGTGATGTGATGCCAATCACGATTGGCACCGAGACCAATATTCAAGACGGCAGTGTACTTCACGGTACTTTTGGAAAATACGCTTGCGTTGTTGGCGACCGAGTTACCATTGGGCACTCAGTTATTTTGCATGGCTGTAAAATAGGCAATCGATGTTTGATTGGAATGGGTTCGATTATCATGGATGGAGCCGAAATTGGCGATCAATGTGTTGTCGGAGCAGGCAGTTTAGTGACTGAAGGAAAAAAGTTTCCGCCTAAGTCGCTCATCGTTGGTCGGCCGGCTGTTGTGAAGCGCTTACTTCATGACGACGAAATAAAATTTTTGGAACAGTCAGCCGACAATTACCTTCTTTATAAAACATGGTACCGTGAATAATGAACACAAAAAACAATGAATTTGAACTGGCCTTAACCTTTGATGATATTTTATTAGTACCTCAATATTCAGAGATCGTTCCCACTGAAGTGATTCCAAAAACATTTTTTGCAAAAAATTTATTTTTAAATTCTCCGCTCATATCTGCCGCGATGGATACTGTCACTGAAAACAAAATTGCCAGAATCATGGCGCAAAACGGTGGACTTGGTATTATTCACAAAAATTTTTCTGTCGAAGCTCAAGCTTTTGAAGTTGAAAAAGTCAAAAAATACGAAAGTGGAATGATTCAAGACCCGATCACTTTGTCGCCCGACCATTACGTGACGGAAGCTTTGCAAGAAATGGCGAAATATTCAATCAGCGGCGTTCCGATAACGGTACAAGGTAAGCTTGTTGGAATTTTAACGAATCGCGATTTGCGTTTTGAAACAAATGTGAATCAACCGATTAAAAATATCATGACGAAAGAAAATTTAGTCACCGCTGAAGTGGGAACAACTTTAGAACAAGCCAAAAAAATTCTTCAAAAACATCGTATTGAAAAATTACCTGTCGTTGATAAATCTGGAATGCTGAAAGGTTTGATCACAATTAAAGATATTGAAAAAGCTGAAGCTTACCCTCAATCAACAAAAGACTTGAAGGGGCGTTTGGTTGTCGGTGCAGCGGTCGGTGTTGGCGGAGAATCTTTTGAGCGGGCCGAGGCTTTAGTCAGCGCGGGCGCTGATGTGGTTTGTATTGATACGGCTCATGGTCATTCAAAAAATGTTTTAACTATGGTTAAACACGTTCGTGAAAAATTTAAAGACATTATTATTATTGCAGGAAATGTTGTAACAGGCGATGCCACAACTGAATTGATTGAAGCGGGTGCGGATGTCGTTAAAGTTGGAGTAGGTCCCGGAAGTATTTGCACTACGCGCGTTGTAGCGGGTGTAGGTGTTCCACAGATTTCAGCAATTATGAAATGTGCGAGTGCAGCAAAAAAACTTCAAAAAACAATCATCGCCGACGGTGGAGTTAAATACTCGGGCGATATCACAAAAGCTTTAGCTTTGGGTGCCAATACCGTAATGATCGGAAACTTATTAGCCGGGGCTGAAGAAGCACCAGGCGAAACGATTCTATACCAAGGCCGCACTTATAAAATGTACCGCGGAATGGGATCGATCGGCGCGATGGAAAAAGGTTCCAAAGATCGCTACGGTCAACGTGACGTCAACGATCTTGATAAACTTGTTCCCGAAGGCATCGAAGGAAAAGTTCCTTACAAAGGAAACGCCAGTGGAATTATTCACCAACTGATCGGTGGACTTAAATCAGGCATGGGCTACATCGGTGCTCGAAACATAGATGAGCTTCAAGCCAAAGCTCAGTTTGTGCAAATCACCGGACAGGGCTTAAAAGAATCCCATGTTCATGATGTCAGTATCACAAAAGAAGCTCCGAACTACCGGCTTGAGTAAGAACAGCACAATGAAAAATAAAAATGGTTTTTTGATATTAGATTTTGGTTCGCAAGTCACAATGTTGATTGCTAGACGCTTGCGTGATTTAGGTTTTTATTCGGAAGTTTGTGCTTACAATCAATCAATTGAAAAAATTAAAGAATTTAACCCCGCTGGAATTATTTTAAGTGGTGGCCCGAATTCAGTTTATGATACAAAAAGCCCTCAGCGAAATGTAGAAGAACTTTTAGCGATAGCTCCCGTTTTAGGAATTTGTTACGGGATGCAATTATTAGCTCAGCAGTTGGGTGGAAAAGTAGAACCCGGTTCGACCTCTGAATTTGGTTTGACCGAAATCACTTGGAACTCGGACATCCATCAAAAATTAAAAATGAATTGGCCCTTAAAGCATCAAATTTTTATGAGTCATGGTGATGTGGTTTCAAAAATTCCAACAACAGCGGAAGTTCTTTTGAAAACACAGCACCACATTGCAGGTTTTATTTCTGAAAAAGAATCGGCAAAATACATTGGCCTACAATATCACCCCGAAGTTTCTCATTCCGAACACGGGGAAGACTTCATTCATTTTTTTGCTGAATGGTGCGGAGCTCTTCCCACTTGGAAAAATCAACAGATCCTTGATCAAGCAAAAGATTTTATTTTGACCACAGTCGGACCCAAGGCTCATGTTTTATGTGGCCTGAGTGGCGGCGTAGACTCTTCTGTGGTTGCGACTTTGCTGACGCAAGTTTTGGGGCCTCAGCGTGTTCACTGTGTTTTTGTGAACAACGGATTACTTCGGTTGAATGAATACGACAATGTGATGAAAGCATATCACGATTTTGGTTTAAATGTGATCGGTGTGGATGCAGAGAATTTATTTTTAGATGGGCTAAAAGGTCTTTCGGATCCCGAAAAAAAGCGTAAAAAAATTGGTGAATTATTTATTCAGGTGTTCGAAAAAACTTTACATCAAGAACTTAAACTGTATCAAGATCAAATTCAATTTTTAGCGCAAGGGACTTTGTACCCCGATGTGATTGAAAGTGTTTCTTCGCTGGGTGAAAGTGTGACGATCAAGTCGCACCATAACGTCGGTGGGCTGCCTGAAAAAATGAAGCTTAAACTGGTCGAGCCCGTGCGCCAACTTTTTAAAGATGAAGTGCGAAAACTCGGCGAAAAAATAGGTCTGACTCATGATTTTATTTCAAGACATCCATTTCCAGGGCCAGGACTTGCGATTCGAATTATGGGTGAAGTGACGAAAGAAAAATTACAAATATTAAAAAATGCCGACGCGATTTTTATTCAAGCTTTGCGCGATGAAAATCTTTATCATCAAATCTGGCAGGCCTTTTGTGTGCTGTTGCCGGTGCAAACAGTGGGCGTGCAAGGCGACGGGCGCACTTACGAAAGTGTTTTGGCTTTGCGCGCAGTCACATCGGTCGATGGGATGACGGCCGAGTGGTTTAATTTCGATTCAAAGTTTCTAAGAAAAGTTTCAAATCAAATCACGAATCAAGTCCGCGGTATTAATCGCATTGTCTATGATGTGACCAGTAAACCTCCGGCAACCATCGAGTGGGAGTAACATGAGCTTTGTTCATCTTCACACGCACTCGGAATATTCGCTTCTTGAAGCTGCTTGTAGAATAAAGGCCATTGCAAAAAAAGCCGCTGAAGATCAAATGCCGGCTGTAGCTCTTACAGACAATGGAAATATGTTTGGAGCCATTGAGTTTTATTTTGCGTGTTTAGACAAAGGTGTCAAACCCATCATTGGATTTGATGCGTACATTGCGCCAAATTCTCGTCATGAAAAAAAGCAAGATCCGAATCAGAAATTTTCTGAAGTGGCCCTTGGCCCAAGACGGCTGGTTTTATTGGCGCAAAATTTTAAAGGTTATCAAAATCTTTGTCGTCTCAGTTCAATCGGTTTTAAAGAAGGCTTTTATTGGAAGCCTCGTTTAGACCTTGAAGTTTTGCAGCAGTACAATTCAGAATTGATTTGTCTAACGGGTGGATTTCGCGGCGAAGTGGCTGATACTTATTTAAAAGAAGGTCCCGAAGCGGCTCTTAAGAAACTTCGTCAACTGAAAGAAATATTTCCCGAACGACTTTACTTAGAAATGTGTAAAACCAGACCTGAGTGGAATCAAGTTAATCACTTTATTCTAGAGGCTTCAAAAATACTGAGCCTTCCAGTTGTGGCGACAAACGATGTGCATTATTTATCGGGCGATGATCAAATTGCCCAAGAGGTTTTAAGCTGTATTGGCTCGAATAAAACTTTGTCTGATGATTCACGCCATCAGCTTGGAAGTTCTGAGTTTTATTTTAAGTCTCAAGATAAAATGAAATTTCTTTTTAAAGATACGCCAGAGGCGATTTCAAACACGATTGAAATCGCCAATCGTTGCGACGTCAAATTTAAACTCAAAGATGATCAAGGAAAGCAAATTTATCATTTACCGAGTTTTCCGACTACGAAAGGGCGAAGTGTTTTTGAAGAGATTAAATACCGCTCGCAAATTGGTCTTGATCAAAGATTTCAAGAGATGCTTGATCAAAAAATTGAGCTGAGTCCTGAAAAAAAACAAGAGTATCAAAATCGCCTTGAATTTGAATTAAGCGTGATCGATCGCATGGGCTTTAACGGTTATTTTTTGATCGTCCAAGATTTCATTAACTGGGCTAAAAATAACGATATTCCTGTGGGGCCTGGTCGGGGATCCGGAGCAGGATCGCTTGTGGCCTTTAGCTTACGTATCACGGATCTTGATCCACTTCCCTATTTTTTGCTTTTTGAGCGTTTTTTAAATCCAGAACGCGTATCAATGCCGGATTTTGATATCGATTTTTGCCAAGATCGAAGACAAGAAGTGATTCAGTACGTGACTGAAAAATACGGTCCCGAATCGGTTTCGCAAATTATCACTTACGGAAAACTGCAATCGCGCGCGGCTATCAAAGATGTTGGTCGTGTTTTAGGGATGTCATTTGCGGAAGTGGATGCCGTATCTAAATTAATTCCCGATAAACTCGGAGTCACGCTGACCGAATCTCTTGAGATTGAACCGCGCATTCGTGAAATGATGGAGACAAATCCAACAGTGGGAACATTGATGGATCTGGCTTTAAAAGTCGAGGGAATGGTTCGCCACGCAGGTATCCATGCTGCCGGTGTGATTATCGCCGACGGAAGTTTAACCGAGCATGCACCCATGTACCGCGGGGCGGGTGACGAAAATGTTGTTCAATATGACATGAAGCACGCCGAAAAAATCGGACTGATTAAGTTCGACTTCTTAGGTCTTAAAACTCTGACTCATATCAATAAAGCTTTAAAGCTTGTTGAAAAAAATCGCGGGCTTCGCATCCGTGAAAAAGATATTGATATTCACGATTCAAAAATTTACGAATTACTTTCACGCGGAGACACGGCCGGGGTTTTTCAATTCGAGGGCGAAGGTATTTCCGATGCGACTCGCAGAATAAAGCCTTCGAACTTCAACGACATCACAGCGATCACGTCTTTGTATCGCCCGGGTCCGATGGCGAATATTCCTGACTTTACAAAGCGTAAAAATGGAGAAAGCCCTGTTGAATACATTCTTCCCGAAACGAAAAAAGTTTTAGAAGAAACTTATGGAATTATGGTTTACCAAGAGCAAGTGATGGGGATTGCGGCCATCATCTCGGGATACAGTCTGGGTGAAGCCGATATGCTTCGTCGGGCGATGGGTAAAAAAATTAAAGCCGAGATGGATCAGCATCGCGAAAGATTTTTAAAAGGGGCCTCTGAGCGTGGCCATGATCCCAAAAAAGCCGAAGAGCTTTTTGAACTGATGTACAAGTTTGCGGATTATGGATTTAATAAATCTCACGCTGCCGCTTATTGCGTCATCACAGCGCAAACATCTTGGATCAAACATTATTACCCCGCTGAATTTTTTGCAGCTCTGTTATCGACCGAAGTCGGTGATACAGATAAAGTTGTGAAGTACGTGAAAGACGCGCAGAAGCGCGGTCTTGTGGTGAAGCCGCCTCATATTAATTTTTCGGATTATTTATTTACAGTTAAAGGTGATGAAATCTATTTTGGATTAGGCGGAATCAAAGGTGTCGGAGAAGCAGCTGTTGAAGCCATTCTTGAAGCGCGCCAGAAAACAAAAGATCAAAAATTTATTTCGATTGAAGAATTTTTTAATTTGGTTGATTTACGCCGCGTGAATAAAAAAGTGATCGAAAATTTGATCAAAGCTGGAGCCTTTGATCATTTTGGTTATCATCGTTCACAAATGTCTGTGAGCTACCATCAGTTTTTAGAGCGCGCTGTTGAAACTCAAAAAGACAAAGAAACCGGGCAAGTTTCTTTATTTGATCTGAGTTCAAAAGAAGAAACTGAAGTGATTCTGCCTGATTCGAAAGTCTGGTCACGCGTGCAGTCTTTATCTTATGAAAAAGAAGTTTTAGGATTTTATTTAAGTGATCATCCACTGAAAGGCTTCGAAAACTTTTCAAAAGTTTGGGCTTCATCCAGCGTTTTTGAGCTACCGCAGTATTTTGAGAAACATCCCCAAGCCCAGAATAAATCAAACGAAAAACCAAAATGGGGTGACAAGAAAAACCAACTGCGTGTGATCATTGCAGGGCTGATTTCAGAATACAAAGAGCTGATCACCAAAAAAGGCACACGCATGGCTTTTGGTAAAGTTGAAGACTTAACAGGATCAGCCGAGCTTGTTATTTTTCCGGATACATATGCAAAATACATGCATCTTCTAAAAGAAGACCGTCCTTTATTGGTGGGTGGAAGTTTAGAAGTGGAAGAAGGGCATCCCAAAATTATTGTGGATAGCTTCGCGCTTTTTGATGACGTGCTTCGTAAGACAAAAAAGATCTCAATGCGTCTTGATCAAATTGAAACTGAAGATTTTGAAAAGCTCGAAAATTTACTCAATCAATACAAAGGAAGTACCGACGTACGTCTAGTGATGAAGATCAATGGTCAGGATATTGAAATTCTTCAATCAGAACCTCGTCAAATTCAGATCTCAGACGATTTTTTTGAAGGGATTCACCAGCTCTTTGGTCGAACTGACTTTATTGAAGTGCAAAATTAGTTTAGACTGAAAGCATGAAAATGATTAATTTGTACTTCAAAGCTCTCATGTGTTTTATGCTCATCACAGCTTGTTCCACACAACGTAAAGTGGAGCTTTTGCCAGAACCTGCAAAGCCTGAAGCGCCCATGCTTGAGTCCGTTTTAAAACGAACGATCAAAGACGAAGACATGCGAAAATCAAACGATGACAAATCTCCTAAAAAAAGAGTTGTCGTGCTTCCTTTTTTAGATCGAAATCTAGATCATTCAGATGCGATTTTAAAAAATGCAAAAGAAGCTTTCATCAACCAGTTGAACCGAACGCAAGATTTAATCGCCATTGATTCAAGTGAATTAAAATTAGATTTAACAAAATATATTAAAAATACAGAGTATGATCTTACGAAGCTTGTGCAAGACACTCAAAACTCAGGAGTCAGTTCGCTGTTAGTCGGAAAAGTGATTGATGTGCGTTTCAAAAGTTCTTCTGAAATTGAGATCACAAAGGATCCAAAACGGGTTGCTTTTGAAATTGTTGTTCAAGCAAAATTAATGAATGTTCGCTCTGGCCAAGAGCTTTTTAACACCGTAAAAACCGTGACAATCGAAGAAGAGAACACACGACTTCCTGAAAATATGTCGTCTGATTTATTTTTTAATAAAAATCCAGAGTTGGTTGAGCTACTCATCAAAGATGCGATGATGGACTTTTCAACGAAACTCGCTGATGCAATGAAACAGATCATGTGGGAGGGCCGTATCGCGGCCTTACAAGGTGAAAAAATTTATTTAAATGTCGGACAAATTTCAGGTGTTCAAGTCGGAGACATTTTAAAAGTGGTCGAAGATGGAAACGAAATTTACGATCCCGAAGTGGGCTACCACATTGGAAAAGTTCCCGGAAAAATAAAGGGAACTCTTGAAGTTGTCGGGTTTTTCGGCCAAGATGGGGCCGTTAGCATTATTCATTCAGGAGCAGGTTTTAAAGAAAATGATCGAATTGAGCTCTACCAGTAAAAATTCATTTGATAAAAACTTGGACGACACCCACTTTGAAGCATCGTATCTAGGTCGAATTGATTATAAAGTGGCCGAAAGCATTCAATTTAATTTACATCACTTAGCACAAATAAAAAAATTAAACTCAATCATGGGTCTTGAGCATCCTGCTGTCATCACAAGTGGATACCGTTCACAAGCAGAATTAAATTCGACAAATTTACAATGCGATATTCCCCTTGTGCATAGTTCGCGGGGTGGGCTTATGACGATCCACTCTGAAGGCCAACTTGTTATTTACCCAATCATTAATTTAAGGCAGAAAAATTGGGGAGTAAAAGAGTACGTATTCAAGTTATTAGATACGACTCAAAAGCTGTTATTGGAATTAGGTATAGATTCAAAAATAGATTCTGAAGCCGTCGGACTTTACACGGTTAGCGGTAAAATTGCCTTTTGTGGAATCCAAATAAAAAATGGAATTTCTTTACACGGAATCAGTTTGAATGTTCGAAATGATCTTAGTTTATTTAAATCTATCGTTGCGTGTGGTGTCGAAAATCCCTCTTTAGATCGATTGCAAAATCATGGAATTAATCTAACTCTTGAAGAGATTTTTCATCAATGGGTTAAAACGTTTTTGCGTCGATCACAAAACGATACTTCACGTCACCTTTAATTGTGCGTTCATAAGCTTCGTTAATCTGTGAAGCCAATATTAATTCAATATCTGAAAAAACTTTTTTCTGGGCACAGAAATCAAGCATCTGCTGAGTTTCTTTAAGTCCACCAATCAGCGAACCAGTTAATTTTTTTCGTCCGCCGATCAAAGAAAAAGCTCTAACTTGACTTGGCTGCGGTGGCACACCTAATAGAACCATCGTTCCATCATTTTTAAGACTTTGTAAATAAACATTAAGATCATGATCTGCTGAGACTGTATCAATAATCACATCAAATTTTCCCACGTAATTCGAAAAAATTTGCGGGTCTTGAGTCAGGGCAAAAAATTTGGCGCCAAGTTTTTTTGCGTCATTTTCTTTTTTTGCTGATGTACTGAAGACAGTGACTTCGGCGCCCATGGCTTTCGCAATTTTAACTGCCATATGCCCTAAGCCACCAAGTCCAACGACTCCTACTTTTGAACCCTTTTTAACTTTGTAGCGCTTCAGTGGTGAATAAGTTGTGATGCCAGCGCAAAGTAATGGAGCTACTTTTTCTAAAGGAAGCCCTTTTTTAATTTTTAAAGCGTATTTTTCCTTAACAGTAATGTGGGTCGAATATCCACCGTAAGTCTTTGTTTTTCCGTCGCGCTCAAGACTATTATAAGTGAAGACCGTTTTTTCTTTACAGAATTGTTCTTCATTTTCTTTGCAACTGACGCACTTGCCGCACGAATCCACGAAGCAACCGACTCCTGCTAGATCACCGACTTTAAACTTTTTAACTTTTTTTCCGACTTGAATGACTTTTCCAACGATTTCGTGACCAGGAACACAAGGGTAGCTTGCGGGGCCCCACTCGGATCTTGCGGTGTGGATATCTGAATGACAAATTCCGCAATGAGAGATCTCGATTAGGACGTCGTCTGCGTTTGGATCACGTCGCTCGATCAGATAAGGTTGAAGTAATGAAGTCGCCGAGTGATTTGCATAAGATTTTACGTTTTTCATAGATTAATTACACTTTTTATTCAGAGCCGAGTCAATCAGGTGTTTAAGTAATTGAGTTGTACTTCATCAAAAAAACATAAATCGATTTGACATATTTCAAACGGCAGTTTTATAAATTTGATCAATGATATTTGTTGGCTTTACGGGCTTAATTATTTCGATGACTGTTTTAGCCAATTGGTTGTGGAATAATACTGACCCCGACTTGCCGTTTCACACGGCTTTGAGCTTTTTTGCCATTTCAATTTCCATATTATCTTTTCGTTGGGGTTTTAAGAAAATATCGAAATATTTTCTGTTTGGACCTTTTCTGCTTGGCTTTTATGTTTTTTTGACACCTGAGCTTATGAAACCTCCCGCTTATTCAAGTGTATTTTCAGCTCTTTGTTTTATTTTAATTTCCAGCGGATTCTATTTTGTGCGTGAAGAGATCTGTTCATGGTGGCTGAATTTAATTTCATATTTATTTGCCTCAATAGTTTTGGTCTTCAGCTTTATTAACTTGATGGGTTACTTTGATTTGATTTACATCGGCTCAATTTGGCAAGACAGCTCAAAAATGGCGCTTTATTCTCATTTTTTATTTGTGCTCATGGGTGTGCTTTTATTAAGTCGATGTGCTCACGTTTCAAGGCAAAAAGCAGGAATGATGAAAACGGTTTTGGGAAGTTTTTTAATCGTTGTTAGTTGTTTAAGCTTTTGGCTTTTACTTCTTCAGCGGGACGCTAATCAGCTTAAAAGTAAGTTTCAAACACGGACCGACACCACAATGTTGTTGTTGAAACCCTTGATTGTTTCAGAAATGCAAAGTGTGGAACGCTTAGCTTATCGTGTTTCTGTTTTTCCCAACTACAATGTGAACGAATTCAAGCTCGACGCAAAAAAATATTTAACAGATTTTACGGACTCACAGTCGATCGAAGTTCATTTCAATGATCTTCGTATTTGGAAGGCTGAAATGAATTCGCAAAATCAACTGAATTTAACCATTACAACGGATCAACAAAGCCCAGCGAATAAGAGCTTCGCTGTTCAGTACAATAATTTTATTGAGTTTAAAGAAGATCAGGCTTCTTTCAAACATCATATTATGCACAATAGTCGCCCAGCTGGGTATCTTGAGATGAAAACAAAAGCAGCAAAAACTTTTTTTGTTTTGAATCAGTTTAAAGAGTTCGACTACATTCTTTCATCTTCACAAGGTTGGTCTTTTGGCGAGCTCAAGGAAACCACAGATTTAAAAGATAAATGGGGAACTGAAGCCAGTGCGGTCGTTTTTGGACAAAACTTGAAACTGACATTTGTTCCGACTCGGCATCATATTTTAAAAGAAGAAGGTTTTTTAAGTCGTGTTTTATTTTTTTTGACGATTCTTTTTTCGAGCGCACTTTCTTTTTTATATTACTTAGTTGTTCAGTTTCGTTTAGAAATTAAAGCGAATCAAAAATCTGAGATCGCTCTTATTCAGTCTGAAAAATTTAAAGTTTTAGGCCACTTAGCGGGTAGTATTGCACATGAAATAAATAACCCTTTAACAGCGCTTGAAATGCAGATTGATATAATTAAAAAAATTAGCCCGAGCCGAAAAATTAGACCATCACAAAGTCAATGACGTCCTTCAAAAGTCTGTTCTTGTTATTCATCGAATAACGACAATCGTTAAAGGTTTGCAAGGGCTTTCTAAGAACGATGAGGGAATACCTTCTGAATGGGTTGATGCGCGCAATTTGATTTACGAGGCACTGAATCTTATTTATCTACAAAATCAAGAAGCCCCTCAGTCGATTGTCGTTGAAATGCCCACTTTTGATTGCCCATTTTACTGCCGTCCGACTCAGATGACTCAAGTTATTTTGAATTTGGTTTCAAATTCGCTGGATGCCATAGAAAATCAAACAGATGGAATCATTCGAGTTATTTTAATTAAAGAAGAGTTTCATCTCGTTTTTCATGTAATCGACAATGGCCCCGGAATTCCAAAGAATATCCAAAACAATATTACTCAGCCTTTTTTTACAACTAAGACAAATCAAAAGGGCACCGGACTGGGCTTAAGTATTTCTAGAAAGATCATAGAACTTCATCAAGGAAAATTAACGTTTAGTTCAGAGCCTGGACAAACAACTTTTACAGCGAGTGTCCCTATTTCGAACTTAAATCAATTTGAGACCGCGCAACAACTTCAGCGGCCTCAATCAACTTTTAAACGCTCATAAAAAATACAGATGTCGAGTCGCATTGTTATTTTTTTAATGAAATTAAAAGTCTTTAAGACTAAATCTAGATTCATGAAAAACAAAATGATTCCTTTTTTAAGTTGTGCATTTCTTCTAGTGGCGGCCTGTAACAAAAGTAAAGAGACAAAACCTCAGCCTGACCGCGAAAACGTCAAAGGTGAAATTTTAGTTGATCAACCCCAATCGCTGGGAAACTGGTTTATTAAAGATCCTTATCTCAATCAGCTTGAGGGCGTCAGCAGTGAAAAATCTCAAACCGATTTCAACTTAAAAAATCAAAAAGAAATAATTGTAGCTGTGATTGACAGTGGCGTTGATATCAACCATGTGGATCTAAAAAATAAAATTTGGAATAACCCCGGTGAAGTGGGTCTTGATTCTCAAGGTCATGATAAGCGCACAAATCAAATTGATGATGATCAAAATGGATTTATTGATGATGTCTACGGTTGGAACTTTATTGGTTCAGCCGATGGCAAGCACGTCAGTTACGACACTTTAGAAGTCACACGAGAATCTTTACGTTACGATCTTAAAATCGCTGACGGAGAAAAGTTAACAGAGGCTGAAATTAAATATTTCGAAGTTGTTAATAAAGATTATCAACAACAGTTCGAATCTGCTCAGAAAAATTTAAAAGAACTTTTGCCGATAGAAGCCATTGCAAGCGTCGCACAAAATATTTTAAAAAATAAAATTAAACTTGAAGACTTTTCTGAAATAAGTTTGCAAAAAATCGCCTCAACCGACCCTGAAGTGATGCAAGCGCGAAAAGATTTATTAGACGTAGTGGCCAAATTTAGAACGGTGGCTCGATTTTTTAGAATATTTAAAACGACGCAAGCTGATCTGGATTATTTTTTAAATAAACAGTTTGATGCTCGAAAAATTGTGGGTGACGATCCGAACGATTTTACTCAAGTTCATTATGGCAATAACGACGTCATGGGGCCTGACGCGTCTCATGGAACTCATGTGGCGGGTATTATCGCCGCCGAAAGCGGAAATGGAATTGGAATCGACGGAGTCGCGCAGAATGTGAAAATCATGGTTCTTAAAGTTGTACCTAATGGTGACGAGCGTGACAAAGATGTCGCACTTGCGGTTCGCTACGCGGTCAACAATGGTGCCCATGTGATTAACATGAGCTTCGGTAAATCGTATTCTCCTTTTAAATCTAAAATTGATGCCGAATTTTTAAAAGCTGCAGAAAAAGGTATTCTTATTTTTCATGCAGCTGGAAACGAAGCTAGCAATAATGATGACAAAGCGGGGTATCCAAATCGAAATGTTCAAGACGCCGCTGTTTTAGCGCAACCCGAAAAAATCAGCACTTGGCTTGAGGTCGGTGCTTCGACTTCACAAAATGGTCTGGGGCTTGTCGCGTCTTTTTCTGACTACGGTCAAAAAGATGTCGATTTATTTTCTCCAGGTTATGAAATCAATTCAACCATTCCGGGTGATCAGTACGCCGTTTACAGTGGAACCAGTATGGCCGCGCCTGTTGCTGCAGGTGTCGGTGCGTTGTTGATGTCTAATTTCGAAAATATGACAGGAGCTCAGGCTAAAGCGATCTTACTTCATGAAGTCAGAACCTACCCTAATTTACTTGTGCATTTACCTGGAAGTGAAAAGTTAGATCTTCCCGTGCCCTTTAAGACTTTATCGGCAACAGGTGGTGTGATCGATGCTTACCGCAGCATTCGCTTTGCAAAAGAGCTTTCTCAATAGTTTTATTTAAAAATTATTGAGAGTCTCATGACATCGATCAATCCTTTTTACACATTTCAGTACGATCAGCCCAAAGAGTATCATTTTTCTCATGACTCGGTTTTTTTGGCTCGAGACGTATTTGAAATCATTGAGAGTAAAGGTCTCATTGTCAAACACGCCTTAGATTTATGTTCGGGCTGCGGAGTCGTCGGTCTTGATTTTCTTTTTCACTTAAAAAACAGTCTTCGCATGGAAAATAAATTACCCGAACAGATGGATTTTATTGAAGTTCAGACTGTTTATAAAGATTTTTTTCACAGCAACAATCAAAGACTAGAATTGCCCGTGAACAGAAAATACTTGAATCTTAATTATGCTGATGTCTTTCATCACGTCGAGCTTAAAAATAAATATGATTTAATCATTTGTAATCCGCCTTACTTTAGACCAACACAGGGAACACTTTCGACTTCAGAATTTAAAAATCGCTGTCGTTTTTTTATTGATTCAGATTTTAAAACCTTGATCGATGCGATTGATTATTTACTTAAGCCCCGGGGTCAAGCTTATGTTTTGATTCAAGACCTTGCTGATCATGGAATTTTTATTGAAGAAGAATTAAAAAGTTTTACAAAAAATCTTGATTTAAAAACAATTGAAAAAATAAAAAAAATACGTCAGACCGATCTTTATCTGATCAAGAAATAATTTCTGTGTTAAATCGCGACTTTAAATTCTGCAGTCCAAACTCAGATAACAGACTTTGAAGCCGATCCGCAGTTCGCGGACGAAATTTTTCAATTTTTTTAGCTAAGATCAGTTCATTTTTCATCGAATGCTCAAGGCCTGTGAACTCGGTGACAGTCACTTGGTAGCCGTAAGCTTCTAAACGCAAACAACGCAAAACATTCGTTAAGTGACTTCCAAATTCACGAGTGTGAAGGGGGTGTCGATAAATTTCGGCTAGGGGATTCGCAAGTTTTTGGGCTTTTTGACTTCGTAAATTCGATGACACTTCAGCCTGGCAGCAAGGAACTAAAACAACATATTTCGAATTTTTAGCAATCGCAAAATCGATAGCCTCATCGGTTGCGGTGTCGCAAGCGTGCAAAGCTGTGACAACTTGCACGTGTTCAGGAAGTTGATCCGAGGCAATTGACTCAGCCACGCTCAGGTTAAGAAAGCTCATGTTTTTAAAACCTAATTTATTTTGTAATGAAATTGATTTTTCAATCAAAGCTGGTCGAGTCTCGATCCCGTAAAGGTGATTTTTAAGCGTTAAATCTTTAAAAAATAAATTGTAAAGAATAAATCCTAAGTAAGATTTTCCGGCGCCATGATCAACTAAGTTAATTTCTGTGTTCGCTAAAACTAAATCAGTTAAAAAGGGCTCGATAAACTGCACCAAGTGGCTGACTTGTTTGAGCTTCCGGCGACTGTCTTGGTTGATGTTTCCATCCCGAGTTAAAATATGAAGCTCTTTCAATAATTCAATCGAAGCGGCGTCTTTGATATCTTCAATTTTGGACCATTTCATAGAGGCCAACACTAATCGATTGGCCTCAGATCGGTCAGCTGAAACTTAAAATCAGTCACGAAGTCTGAAAAAAGTGCTAAATTTAATATCATCTGAATCTAGCACAACAACAAAAAACCAGATCCAGTCGATTTTAAAGCGCTTTCTTGATTTTAAGTGAAAGTTTATCTATAACATCAGAACGTCAAAAATGATCGCTGTGGTGGCCATAGCTCAGTTGGTAGAGCATGGGATTGTGATTCCCAGGGTCGCGGGTTCAAGCCCCGTTGGTCACCCCAATTTCCACTTTCACGGGTTTTGGATTTTCTAAGTAACTAAAAACAATAAACATATCTCAGATCAATTAGATTTCTTCTCACAATCTGTGAAACACAAAACAACACGATGAAAAACTTAGCCAGGTTCAACTTTAGGTTTAACTAGGTTCAACTTTTCAGAGCTAATTTTTTTCGAGTTTCATTTTATCCAAAATTGAATTGACCCTAAGTGCGGACAGCTCAGGCCTTTAATCCCTGATTTGTCGTGCTATTTGGGGACAGCCGTCCCCATTCGGGGATTGCTGTCAAAGAACCTTATTTTTTGATTCAAAATGAGGTTCCATGAAATTAAGCACCACTTTAAACTCACTTTGTAAAAAACGTCGCCTTACTTTATCCGAATTATCAAGGCGTTGTGGCGTACCAAAACAAACCCTTCATAATTGGACTCTCGGCAGACGCTCGGTGAATCCTGACCAGCTCAGGAAGGTTTCGCAAGTCTTAGAAGTGTCAGTGTATTTTCTTTTGTACGGCGAACAAGATCCGTTTGAAATCCCCAATGAAGAAATCTTAAAAGAAATTTTCTCAGGCGATGTACGCGTGACATTACATCGGATCGAAAGAAGGAAAAAATGAGAATTTTACTGGTAAGTTTAATTAGCATAATGGCATTGCAGAGCTGCCAAACCGAAACAAAAAAACAGAACTTTTATAATGCTTTTCAAATGATCGATTCTGGTAATTTTACAGAACTAAAAAACAATTTAAACTTATTTGAAAAAGACCCTTATCGTGAAGATATAAATAATAATCTTATTTGCAATGATACGATGGTCAAATATCAAGATGAAAAAAATGATAATTTTTATTTAAGAGAATCAATCTTCAATACGGCCAAAGCTTGTGAAAAGCCGAGAATTCGCAACAGTTTAGATTCTAAATTTCAAAATTTTATAGCTGATAGAAGAACATTAGCGAGCAAAACAGAATCAAAAAAAATAATTGATGGTGAAGAAAACTCACTTTATAAAAAAAGACTAGATTGCATTTCTAAAATGAAATGGGCACATCGTGCAAAAAGATTTAGTAGCAATGAAAAACCAAAGTATATCGGCAATTTTGAATCTAA
Source organism: Bdellovibrio sp. (assembly GCA_043747435.1). Classification (GTDB taxonomy): domain Bacteria; phylum Bdellovibrionota; class Bdellovibrionia; order Bdellovibrionales; family Bdellovibrionaceae; genus Pseudobdellovibrio. Next base: position 45,376 of record JAYTPD010000018.1, read on the forward strand.
GACACAGTGTGATGAAAGTATGGTGCAAGACAAATCCGTAGTCGAAAATGATGCCTTTCCTATTCTTGGTGGAAATATCTGTGTAAATATTTACAGAGGCAAACCGATTGAAGCTGAAGTTTATTTTGCTGACGTTTTAAACGAAAGCCGCTCGGAAAGAGGAGCTATGGGTAAGCATAAATTACGATTTAGCTCTCAAACAAGATGCGAAGATGCAATTAAAAATGGTATTTCCTATATCGCCGACGACTATGGTTCACAAAAAATCACTGTAGCTGGGAATGGCTCTGAATCAGTTCCTCGATTTATTTCAAAATGCAAATCTGAAGGCTTAAAAATTTGCTCTGATCAATCAGAAGAAATTGCTGATTACGAGCTGGCACACTGATTTTTCCAAGGCATTAGAACTGACAAAAAGGTCAATTTTAGTCTTATGACTGAAGTAAATACACCTGTCTCAATATAATACAGCCCTAACCCATTGAATTTACTAGAAGCCATTTACATTAGATTGGCATATTTACTGAAATAGATAGTAATAAATTCGGAAATAAGTTAAAGTTTTTTCCGAAGTAGGCCGATAAAATGGAGGTTACTATGGAGAAAGAAAATCTTAAAGAACGCAAAGGAAAAGAACCTATGAAAAAGAGTTCATCTGCGGAAAAGCCTCAAGAAAGCTTCACTGGCGCTTCGATAATTACTTATTTAGCAGAAACTATGGCTGTTTCAAAAACAATGGTGGCAGCCCTATTAGACGTTACAGAGCGAACGCTGTTAAATTGGTCAGAACAGTCTTTTGATGACCTGTCTAAATCAGGCAGTAAATCTAAACGCTTAATTGCTTTATATGATTTTATTGTTAAAGCCGAGCAGCTTAAGGTTCCAAAATCAGCCATGATCAGCCTCTTACAGGAAGTTATTGAGCCTGAAGATGAACACAGCAATACGCCCATGTTTTTCATTATCGAGGAGCCTGAAAATAGCTGCTTCAAGTCAATGAGCAATCAAATAATTTCTAATTTTCTAAAACCATAGTACCTTTCTTGGACTTTGAAAAATTTTGAAAACTTAAAAAATATGGATGACTTTAAACAGCTTGTTGCAAAGAACGAGCTGTTTTCATTTCGTGCTGGCGTCTTTACGAAAGATCAGTTGGGATTTCACGCTTCAGGCAATTTTTTTACAAACTATTTTCCCGAAAAAGCACCCTCAAAACTAGAAAAAATCAGTACACCGATTGGTGATATTTCGTATAACTCAGTTTTACTTGAGCCTAAGAACTTTTATGAAAAGCCTGCCAATTTTTTACGTCAAGCTGATTTGATTAAGCCACCAGAGATTAAAACTTCATTTGCTGGAAGCCCATCATATTGGATTGTTGCCAGCCAAACTTGTACCGTTGAAAATGAATTGTTTGCAGTCGTGCTACCTTGCTATCTTAGAGATAATTTTTGCGAATCATTACCATTGTTAAAAAACGTAAAAGAGTCACCACCAGTAAATTATTACACCAATACAGTTAAGCCAAATAAGGTTGTACGGTTTTTAGCGTTGCCACCGAATGAAAATCTTGGCGAATCGGCTGTTGTCGTCGATCTTTGTCAAATTAGCACAGTACCCTCTGAAGATTTAAAAAATGAATCTAAAATTGTCACAAGTTTATCATTCATAGGGCTTTCATATTTTCAGAACCGACTAGCGATTACTCTTTTTCGGGACGTAAAGGACTGGACGGATGAACGCCAGCTCCGTTAATTTTGTCTTTTTCACGTTGTCGCTCTGCACGTTCTTTAACGATTCGCAAAATTCTTTGTAACCCTGTTTCAGAATTTTCGTCACTCTGCAAATTAACCGAATCTGACTTTGGTTCAAATCCTAAATATTTCATCAATAGCCCGATAGCCGAAAGCTTATCAGCCATGACAATATTCCACCCATTTTTTGATACCGATATTGATTTTAAAAATTTTAGATTTGCATCTTTTAATGATTTCCCAGCTTGCAGACAAGAAATAATGGCATTCGGATCAGAAAAGGCAATTTGCGCAAGTTCAGCTATCAATTTTTCTTTTGTAACCTCCAGCCTTGCTGAATCTGACTTTTGCCGCTGCGAAATTTCAGCTGCCACCTTAGTATTACTTAGTAATTGAGTGCCCTGCACGTTGGCCGTATGAGCGCTGTAGCCTGCCCTGCGAGCCGCTGCTGTGGCATTGTGATCAATAAGGTATTCATTGATGAATTTAATCTGCTTAGATGTTAGGCCGTCGCTCAATTTAGACCTCGCTGTGGTTAATCTATGTTCGTCGGTCTTGTGCAGATTGATACTTTCGATGACAAACAATCACCCTCAATGATAGCAAATGCATAAATGGAAAAAATAGTTCAAACTTTTAAATCGTTTATAAATGAAATTTCAGTCAAATGTATAATTGAGACGTACCGCTTACAAGAAAAGTACGATGCTCATAAAATTAATTCTGATGTTAATGCAGGTGATATCTTTAGCCGAAAACTTAGATGGCTTGTGGTTAAACCTCAACCTAGATACTCAGCACCTGAAATGATTATGCACTATAAAGATAAGAATTTTATTTCTGAAGTTTATGGAAAAAGAGCAACCAGAATTGATTTAAAAAAAGCTGAAGAATTTTATCTGACTCAGAGTTTGATTTTAAAGTTAAAAACAATTAAAGATTCAGAGCTTCATTCAGCAGCAGTAGGTTTTCAGCTTGGGCTGATGTACGCTGACTTAAAATCTAAACTTACCAAAAGTAAAATTAATTTTAATGAATTGCTCGAAATATTAGTACGTGGAGAGCTAATAAAAGATTCAGAAAAAAGTTCAAATAATCTAGCTATCGATTTAACAACACCTGCAACATTTGAGGAATTCCAGCTGACCTATTTGGGAAAAATAATTTTTAAAGCAAATTTTAAAAGTACAAAACTTCTAGAAAAACTTGTTTTTTTCGACGAAAATGACTCAGAACATACAGTCAAAATTAAGACTATCTCGAATGAAATTGCCACTATTAAAGACGATATGGGTCTAAAACTAAAAACTTCGCGGCGATCTAAGTCATTATTCCAATAAATCTTGCGGTGCATATCCCGATTTGAAATCGGGATATCTCAACATGTACGTCAACTGTGGCCTTGTGTATTACCTTGTTTGTAACTAACAAGAAAGGAGATGCACACATGAGCACAGCAAAAAACGAACGCTATATAAACGAACTTGAAGTTTCAAAACTTCTCGGGCTTAAACCAAGAACTTTGCAGCAATGGCGAATAATTGGAAAAGGGCCGCGACATATTAAAATGTCAGAACGCACAATACGTTACGAATTAAGCGAAGTTCAGCAATGGCTTGAAACACTTAAGAAGTAAAATTTGAACGTGAGATAATTTTAAAAGAAATAACTAAAAACTTAAGCAATCTTTACGGTTTACCTGATTTGACCCCAGTATGCCGCTAGGATTGCTTTACCTAAAACAAAGGACTACCTATGACTACTTTATATGAAGAAGCCATGCAAGAGGAAACTGTTAGACAAGTTTTCAAAAAGCGTCTGACAAATTTGGCCATGCAGTATCGAATTGAAAAATCTGATTCAAACGCAGATACAGTTGATAAATTGCTTCGCAAAATTAAAAACAAACAAACGCTAAAAGACGATTACGAAAGCATCGTAAAAGATTTAACTCATAAAAAAACGCCAGAGTGTATTAGCACCCCTGCGGAACAAAAGTTTTTTGAAAAATTTAAAGAACTTTGGAAGGTTAAATTATACCGCCAAGTTTGGGTTGGAAATATTGCAGTCGACTTTTTTACTCCAGCATTTGGCGTACTGCGCAAACAGCAACAGCGAGGATATCCATTAAAAGGTATTGGCTTTGAAATCGATGGCCCGATTCATAACTTAGAATCAAAAGCCAAAAAAGATTTACACAAAGAGAAAAGCTTAAATGATCTTGGAATTTTAGTTTGGCGTTTTACGAATGATAATGTTTATGCAGGAATAAATATTTTATGTCGCGAAAAAGTTTTGCAAGAGTTTGGAATTCTTTGCTCACGCGCCAGAGCGCGCCTTTGGCAGCGCATTTATCTGACTACAATTTTGTATCATGGCTCGGTCGAAACACTGCAAATGTACTTTAAAACTAAACAAATCAATATGACACAGGGGAAAACTGTATGAAACCGATGACAACAGTGCAAGTTCGCTCTAAAAACTTAGATGGTTCTTTGACAATTCAAGGATGGATGAAAACAGATAAAGCTGCGGATTATTTAGGAACATCACCTAATAATATTCGTAATATGGTTTACAAAAATCAGCTTTTTCCAAAGAAATTTGGTGGCCGCTGGTATTTTAAACGAGATCAAATCGACTTATTGATCGAGATGGAAGGAGCTTAAAATGGCAATTATTCCATACGAACTTAATGGTCAAACGTGTTATAAAATTCGAGCTGTTTCGAAAAGTAAAATTCGCAAAGATGCCAAGGCACAGATGCAGTCTGATTTGGGTGCAGTTAGCTTAAAAGAGGCCAGCACTGAATATAAAGCCCTTAAACGTCAGACTGAAGCTTTGCGTTTAGAGCGTGAAAAAAATCAAATGACGTGGCGTCAGCTTTTAAATATTTGGTTTCAAAAAGATGTAATGACTTGCACTATCCCGACAACGACTAAAAAGGATAATTACAATTCGCTTCTGATGCACACCAAAATTTGGATGGATACCCCAGTCGACAAGCTCACTCAATTATCGGTTGAAATGGTATTTTCAGACATGATAAAAGCTGATCTTTCTTATGGACGCATGAAATCTATTAAGGGCTCAATCAACGGTTTGTGCAAATGGGCAGTGTTAAATCATCAGTTACCAATGAGTTTTTCAAGTCCTGCGATGGGTTCGACGATTCCAAAGGTTGCTACGATAAAACAGCCAATTTTAAATCAAAATGAAATTCGTATATTTTTGCGTAAGGCTAAAGAATATGAACATGAGTATTATCCTGTCTGGGCAACCGCTATTTCAACAGGTGGCCGCTCTGGCGAATTATATGCTTTGCAATGGAAGGATGTCGATTTTGAAAGAAAGATTATTTCAATCAATAAATCATATCAACCAAGACTTAAAATTATAAAGTCGACAAAGACTGGTCATTGGCGCGATGTGCCCATCAATTTACAGGTTGAAAAATTGTTGAAAGAATTGAAATTGAAGACTGGGAATACTGCATTTGTTTTTCCGCGCATCAGCTCATGGACTCGTAGCGAGGCCGCAAGCGTTACGCGAGGCTTTTGCAAGTCGATTGGACTTCCAGAGATTAATTTCCATGCAACGCGAGCTTGCTTTGCGGTGAGCTGCTTAGAACATGGCATTAGCGTAGCAACGACCATGAAGCTGGGTGGCTGGAGCGAAATTAAGAGCTTTCAGCACTATATCAGATTGAGTTCTTTAGAAATTAAGGGCGCAACTGATCATATGAATTTTCTGCCTTCTGATTCGGCGATGGGAACAATTCATCAGCTTAAAAAGAACGAGGTTCAACTGTTGCAATAATGGCAAGCTAAGTGATTGTAATTACAGGGGTGGACGCAGTTCACCCCAAATTTACAAGTACTTGAACACAAGACACCTAAATTTTGCGGTAAGTCGAACTCAATGGTATTCCCCTTGGGCTTTTTTTTGTTTTCTTCAAGGAAATTGCCAACATAACTGTTTCCGACCTTGAAATAAATCTCTAAACCATCTGCTGTAACGAATATTTTATCAACAAGTACCCGAATCATACGACTTTTAAATTTATGATTTTCAGGATTATTGGATTTTAAAATATTTTTTAATGAATCTAAAAATGCTTCAAAAGACAAAAGATCAGTTGGAGTCTCTTTGAAAAAACCGTTCTGGCTTATCTTTGTCAACTTTTCCTGAGATGGCAGATACCGGTTTAGTTATAAATTTATCGACTCAAATCACGATTTTAATCGGGCTATGATCAAGCTTTTCTAATGTTTTTAGAGGATTCACGAAGTCTAAACTGCTCAAGTTAAAACACTTTTGTTAAGTGTTTCATTCTGCTTCGCGGTCCGACCAAAAATAGCCACAGCTTGTTTTAGTCCGACCAAAGCGAGCTATATCTATTTTTGGTCGGAATTATCTAGACATGGACTCATCTTTTATTATAGATTTGTCCTATGAAGAGATATTTGGAAAATTTGATTATTGATGATTCATTTAAAGAAAAAAAAATGGCTTTTGTTTATGGGCCTCGGCAAGTTGGAAAAACAACTTTATCGCAAAATATACTCAAAATATACGGGCAACCAGAAAACTATTTTAATTGGGATAATCCTGATTTTAAAAAGATATGGGCACAAGAATTATCATCTATTTTAATACATAATCAATATTCAAATCCTTTACTCATCTTCGATGAGATTCATAAAGATAAGAAGTGGAAGAATCGACTTAAAGGATTTTACGATCAATACAAAGACAAATGCAGTATTTTAGTTACCGGAAGTGCAAGACTCGATTTCTTTAAGAAGTCGGGTGATAGTTTGTTGGGAAGATTTTTCAGCTATCGATTGCATCCATTTTCAGTAGCCGAAAGTGAAAAAATGAAATCTCCTCCACTCAAAGAGTGGTTAGAACATACAAATGTAAAATTTAAATTTAAAGATTTATTAAGTTTAGGTGGATTTCCAGAGCCATTTTTAGGGGGATCAGCAAATAAAGCTCAAAGATGGTCAAGACTTCAAGTCGAAAGATTGATACAAGAAGATTTGCGAGATTTAACTTTAGTTCGAGATATTCAGCAAATTCATCTTTTAGCAACTCTTTTGCAAGATCGCATCGGTTCACAGCTTTCTTATAAAAGTTTAGAAGTTGATTTGCAATGCTCATACACAGCTGTAACTCGGTGGATAGAGCTCTTAGAAATTGTCTATTATTGTTATAGAATTAAACCTTATTCAAAAAATGTTAAAAGAAGTCTTCTGAAAGAGCCGAAGCTTTATTTATATAACTGGTATTTAGTCAACAATGAAGCTGCTAAATATGAAAATTTAATTGCATCACACTTGTTGAAAGCCTGCCACTTTTGGACAGACACAGCTCAAGGCGAATTTGAATTGTATTATCTACGAGATAAAGATCAAAGAGAAGTTGATTTTATTGTGACCAAAAATGGTAAACCTTATTTATTAGCTGAAGTAAAAAGTAATTCAAACCAAATTCAATCTTCAACAAAATATTTCTATAATATGTTAAAACCTCAATTTGCATTTCAAATAGTTAAAAATAAAATTGTGAATAAAAAAGTGAATCTTCAATTAAAAGAACCTATTCAAATTATATCAGTTGAAGATTTTTTATCAGCTTTAGTTTGAATACAGCTACACCAGACCATCTTGACCTTCCCCCATCAACGCGAGGGTTTAGTAATTCCATTCAAGTCTCATTTTTCCACGAACTTGAATCCAGCTATTTTACTTTCAGACTCGAGAATTAAAAAATTTTTAACGAATAAAATTGGATTTTTTCTTTTTTATCTTTCAATACTATTGTAGATTACTAAGATGAAAAAAATAGCTATTATAACCGGTACTTCGCGAGGGTTGGGAAAGTCTTTGGCACTTCTTTTTTTAGAAGCGGGGTACACGGTCATCGGTATTTCTCGAAACAATGAAATTAAACACACGGAGTTTCATTTTTTGAAATTGGATTTAGAAACAGTTAAAAATTTAAATGTGAAAGTTGAAACGTTTTTAAAAAAGAAAAACATTTCGAACAAAGCCGAGCATATTGTTCTAATCAACAATGCGGCGACTGTTTTACCTATAAATGAAGTGCATAAAGCTAAAGAGTCTGAAGTGATCAGATCGTATTTTTTAAATCTGCATGCTCCAATTATTTTATCACAGTTTGTGATTAAAAAATTTTTGCAACATTCAAGTCATCTGACTATTTGTAATATCAGCTCGGGAGCGGCCAATCGTGCTTTAGAGAATTGGTCTTTTTATTGTACGATGAAAGGCGGTTTAAAAATGTTTACGGATTGCTTAAGTGTTGATTATAAGGTCTCAAAAAATTTTAAAGCTTTCTCTTACTATCCGGGTGTTATGGATACTCAGATGCAGCAGACAATTCGTCAGCAGCCTCGTGAAAATTTTAAGAACGTCGGACAGTTTATTCAATTAAAAAAAACAAATCATTTACTCAATCCCTTAGTTGTAGCGAAAAATATTTTTGATATTGTGAGCCGACCTCAAAAAATCACCCAGCTCGAATATAATATTGCTGATTTAAAAAGGTAAATGATGAAAACCACAAAAGAAAAAATGATTGAACTGTGTCAAGGTCAGCTTGAGGCTTATAATAAAAAAGATATTGTTCAGTTTGCATCGTACTATCATGCCGACGTGAAAGCTTATCGACTTCTTGGAAACGAGCTTATTTTAAACGGAATACAAGATTTAAAAAGCCTTTATGGAAAACGTTTTTTACAAAATCCCAATCTTTTTTGCGAGCTCAGAAGTCGTGTTATTTTAGATGAGTCTGTTTTAGATGAAGAATGGGTTACAGGAGTCACAAATCAAACCAAGCCATCTCATGTGGTGGCCATCTATAAATTTAAAGATGACCTGATTTATTCGATATGGTTTACAAGCTAAGGATATCGTATCATAGATCGCGTGAAACCAGTGTCGACGATGCCGTTTGTCCATTTTATGGCAAATTTGATATTTGATGAAACATCCTCATTGTATCCCATAATTGTCGCTAATTGATTAGAAATATAGACTGCATCTCCTACGCAGATTTGCTCGTTTGCTAATCCTTGGCAACCTTGGCGTTTATAGTTGGCTAAAGGAAATTTAAACATGTCTTTTGTGTAGCCCGAATCATTTGTGCCGTCCCAATATCTAATTTTATAGGTCACTGTTTTACCTCGAGGATCTTGTTCAGTGATCATGGCTGTCTGGTTGTTGAAATGAACAAATTCACCGACGGGTACAGAATCGGGTTTTTCAGATTTTAGATTTAAGTCTAAATAGTCTTTGGGTTCAACCCAAGCCAGCCAGTGGCAAGCCTCAATGGAACCACATGGAGAAAACGCCCACAGTTTTTTTGTTTTTTCATCATAACTTAAATGAACACCTTTATAAAATTTTGGATTTTTCAAAAAGCTATTGGATTCAATCGGGTACCAGTTGATTAAATCTTTCGAAAATAAATGTCGTAGGGTTGTCGTGTAGTAGCTATCGCTCCAGTTGGCCGCTGACATTAAATGAAAACCGTAAGGCGTTTTTGCAAGGCTAGCAAAAACAAAACGGTCTTTGGGAAAAGGATGATTAATCGCAATTGATTTGTAGTTAACTCCATCAGCAGAAATTAAAATGTCTTTATCTTCACCAATTGTGATAAATTGATTATTGGCTGGATTTTCTAAATCAAGAGTAGCTTTGCCTTTTGGGTTATACACAAGTCCTGTATGACCAAACCATTTCGAAACAAGCTTTTTTCCATCAACTTTGGCAAAGTCAATAAAGCTCCAAGATATTCCATTATCTTTTGATTTATAGACCGCAAAACCTTTTGGATTTTCTGCACTATCGCAACCATTATAACAACCTGAAATTTCTGTGAGCATCCAAAGTTCAGATCCGTTTTGAGCCACGCGGGGAGCGCGAAAATAATTATAATTTTTAAGATCTGGTCCAGAATTGAGCACTGTTTTTTCAGTCAAAATTGTTTGACCAGATAAGTTCGTGGTTAATCTTAAAATTCCATTTGCAGGGTTTACACCGTATCCGCCTGAATAGAATACGAGCTCATCACCATTTATAAAAAATGGCGTGTACACAAGCGTATTAAACGGAAAAGAAGTCGATGCAAACTGCCAGTCAACTCGGGGAAATGTATTTGGATTTAATTTGCTGACTGAATTGATATCACGTGAATGAGACGGTAATAAAGTGCAATTTGTAAATAGTATTGTACTTAATAAAAATAAAGTTAATTTAAGCAAATCATACTCCCTATTTTAATTCGACAAAACCAGCTTACTGACTGATTTATATTCATATTAATTTGTAAAAGGGCCATGTCCACAGTTTAGTTGAAATTTAAAGGTTGAGTGGCTCAACCAAAAGTGTTTTCAATAGGTTACGAGACTTTTGAAGATACAAAAAAGAAG
>JAYTPD010000019.1:0-41642 GCA_043747435.1 Bdellovibrio sp.
AGAAACTCCTTCCTCAGAAGATGAATGGCTTAAAAAAACTCTTGAAGCCCGCCAAGTTATTTCGATGACTCTGTCACCATCGATTAAAACGAATCGTAAACCCGCAGATGCTTTGTTTGCGCCTGAAGGACTCGCCGAAAAACTGAATCTTAAAATTAATTATACTTTTCAAGATGAAGTTCAAAAAGAAGCCGACAGTCTTTTAAAACGTTACCGGCCTGATTACGCAGCAATCGTCATGATGGATGCAAAAACCGGAAAAATTTTAGTAATGTCAACTTTTGAAAAAGCAAATCCGCTGGCATCGAATTTAGCTCTTCGCGCAAGCTTTCCGGCAGCCAGTATTTTTAAAGTCATCACAGCTTCTGCGGCGATTGATAAAGCGGGAATTAGTCCCGAACATAAAATTGCTTTTAATGGCGGTAATTACACACTTTATAAAAAAAATGTTTTATCAGATAAAGTAAATCGATGGACTCGGTTTATTACTTTAAAAGAAGCCTTTGCAAGATCAATTAACACGGCTTTTGGCCGATTAAGCTTAGAATCACTTGAGCCCAAAGATTTATCTGAGTACGCCAGTCGATTTATGTTTAATGAAATTATTCCGGCCGATTTTTCAATTGAATCAAGCCAAGCAAAAGTGCCATCCGAAAAGGGCTTTCCGATGACTGAAGTGGCTTCAGGATTTAATCGCTTTAACACCATGAGCCCCGTTCACGGCGCGATGATCGCTTCAACAATCGTGAACGAAGGTAAAATGATGGTGCCTTACATCGTTGATTCATTAGAGAATTCAAGCGGTGAAAAAGTTTATAAAGCGCAAGCTCTTGAGCGCGGACAAATTATTCGCCCGGAATCTGCCGATAAAGTTCGTCAGATGATGGAGCAAACTATTTTGTCAGGAACTTCCCGAAAGTCGTTTCGCAAAATAACTCGTGATAAAAAATTTCGTGAAATTGAAATGGGTGGCAAAACAGGGCATTTCTCTGGTATGAATCCAAAAGGTCGTACCGATTGGTTTGTGGGTTATGCGTCTGACGACCAAGACAAAATCGCAATCGCTGCAATCACTGTAAATATCCAAAAGTGGACGGTCAAATCTTCAGCTTTGGGTGAAATGATGTTTCGCAAATATTTTAAAAATAAACTTGAAGAAAAAGAAGCCTTATTAGACCTTCAGACTGACCGAGCACCAAGCTCAAAAAAAACTCGTATAAAAAAACATCGTCAAGTTTCGAAAAACTAAAATTGAAATTCAGCCAACACCGGACAATGATCTGAACCCACTTGCTGACTCAAAATTTCACAAGACTTCAAACTTGTCGCTAGGCCTTGGGTCATGCAGATATAATCAATTCTCCAACCTTTATTGCGACTTCGTGCTAATTCGCGATAAGACCACCAAGAATAAATCTCTTTTTTATCGGGATGCAAATAGCGAAAACAGTCGATAAAGCCAGTTTTTAAAAATTGCGAAAACCAGTCGCGCTCTTCAGGTAAAAACCCAGATTCTTTTGAAAGTCGAATAGGATCGTGCACATCGATTTCTTGGTGAGCCACATTATAATCGCCGACCACAATAATTTGCTTTCCTTTTTTCATTTCGAATTTTAAATGGCTTAATAGCTCTTTTAAAAACTTTTGCTTAAAGAAATGACGCTCTTCCCCCGAGCCTCCATTCGGAAAATAAATATTATAGAGATCAAAATGGGAATGCTGAGACCAAATAATTCGCCCTTCTTTTTCGTAATCGGGATTGTCGATTCCGGTTAGAACTTTTTTGGGCTTTTCATTTAGAAAAGTCGCCACACCTGAATAACCCTTACGTTCTGCAGAAGACCAATGGTTGTACTGATAACCTAAATTTTGCATGGCTGGTGCCACTTGATCAAAGTGCGCTTTTGTTTCTTGCAAACATAAAATATCAGGTTGATTCGTCTTAATAAATTGAGACAAACCTTTTTCATAACTGGCGCGAATACCATTTACATTCCAAGTCGCTATTTTGCAGCTTTTCATTGTACTGCTCCTTTGACTGTGGCAACAATAAATGAGCATGAATTTGAAAGCAAGTTTCGTCGAATTTTTAAATCTAAAATATCCCCGTTTAAGTCATGACTTATTAAATGCGACCATTTCAGATCAGCTTTTATCTCCATTTCAGATTTCTCTTTCTGCAAAAACGATTCAAACGCTTAAAGATGAAATTAAAAATTACTGGAAATTACGCCAATGGGGAGTTAAAAATTTAGACTCAGCTTTTGAAAAATATGATTTACGTAAAGCCAATAATTTCGGCGTGTGTATGAGCTACGATTTTCATCTTTCAATCGATGAACAACCCGAACTGATTGAAATCAATACAAATGCATCATTTTTAGCTTTGGGTTTAGAGATGTACGAATTTTTAAAAATCCCAAATTCGGCCGCCATATTTAACGAACAAAGTTTAATCGATATGTTTAAAGCTGAGAGTAAACTTGCCTCTGGTCGTAACGAAACTCAAATCGCGATTATGGACGAAGCGCCGGATCAACAAAGGCTCTACTTGGAATTTCTTATTTATGATTCTTTATTTAAAAAGCATCAAATGAAATCGCAGATTGTTGACTTGTCGAATCTTGATCAATTAAAACTGGATCTACTAAGGACATCGACTTTGATTTATAATCGCTACACCGATTTTTACCTTCTAGAAGAAAAATCCAAAAAACTGAAAGAACTTTACAATCTGAATCAAGTTCAGCTTTCACCGAATCCTTACGAATATTTTTTGCTGGCTGACAAAGAGCGATTTATTGATTGGTCGAAGCAAACAGAAATCGAAAAACCACAAAGTTTACTTCCCACTTACGATTTAGGTTTGGAAGATAAAGAAAAAATATGGACTGAAAGAAAAAATTTATTTTTTAAACCAAAAAACTCATTTGGCAGTAAGCAAGCTTATAAAGGTTCTTCGATCAGTCGAAAAGTTTTTGGCGAAGTCACAGATTCAAATTTTATCGCGCAAAGAATTTCCAACGCACCCGAAGTTGAAGTCGAATATCAAAAACAAAAAATAAAATTTCGCTATGATTTACGTTGTTATGCGTACAAAGATGAGCTGCAACTGATAATAGCCCGGCTATACCAGGGGCAAACGACGAATCTACGCACAGCAGGTGGTGGGTTTGCTTGCGTGGTTTTAAAAAATTAAAAGACTAATTAAACTCATCGCCGCTGTACTCTAACGCCAAGGGCACCGTGATGCGATGGCAAGAAAGCACTTGCAGAGCTCGCTGAAGTAAAAGATCTTTGGTGGCCATTACATCTGAATACTTTAAACACAAATTTAAAGATTTATTATAAGAATTTTTATTTTTACTCGCACTTAAAAAAGCTTTTTTGTTATTTTCAATCGGATTAAAATAAGTATTCTGTTCCCGAATTTTTAAATGATTTTCGTCAAATTCTATATCTGGTTCAATGCCGTGAAGCTGCGGTGAAGTTTCGCTGGGAAGTAAATAAAACCCTTGAGTTTTAAACAAACTAATTTTTGGATTCTTTGACCAAACTTCAGACTCTTGAAAAGTGCCTTTACCAAAACTTTTTTCTCCGACCAGCAAAGCCCTTTTGTGGTCTTGTAGAGCTCCCGCTAACAATTCAGAAGCACTGGCCGACGAGCTGTTCATCAAAACCACCAAGGGCCCCTTATAAAGCAATGACCCTGACGATAGAACAACTTCATTGGCCTTAATCGGATCAAAGAATTCAACTGAATACGTTTTTTTATTCATCCCAAGAAACAAACCAGCCAAGCACGCGGCTTCATCCAGCTGCCCCCCCGGATTGTCGCGTAAATCTAAAATCACTCCAGAAATATTATTTTCTGAAGCAGATCTAATTTTAGTTGCGACCTCTTCGCATACACCACGGCTAAATTTGGTTAAAGTCACCACGGCAAAGTTTTTAAGCCCCGAAAGAATTTCGAATTGCACATGGCTTAAATTACGATATTGGCGATTGATCTGAATAATTTTTTGATCATTATTTCTTCTGATATCGAATTCGAATTTTTTGACATTTGAATCTTTAAGCAATTGGCTGATGTCCGACAAACTAAGCTCGGCAACAATTTTTTTATTAATCGACTGAACATGATCAAAAGCCTCAAGCCCAGCGATTTCTGCATCAGAATTTTTAAAAACTTTGCGCACAATGATCTGATTTCTTATTTTTTCGAATGCCACACCAACAAATAAATTAGATCTTTCGATCTGAGAACCGACTTCTTCATAGTAGTCGCCTGGCATAATGTATGTGTGCGGATCTTTGTAAATTGATAAAAAATGATTAATGCCACTTGCAATTAAGTAAGCGCGACTATCATTTGGTTCTGTATCAATCAGTTGATCCCATATTTTTTCAAAATTAATCAACGGACTATTTTGACGATTGTACATCATAACGTAGTGATTCAGTTTCTGTTTTTCGTTCTCGTCGTATTCATTATTTTCTAAGTTATTTTGATGAAGATTTTCTATTTCGCCCGTTGTCGTTGATAAATAAGCAGTACTTTTCAGGCTTTGCGTGATCGAATTCACGCAAGATAAAAAATATTTTTCGGTGCTTTGACAATTTGTATTTGAAATCAGTTCGAAAAGTTCTTTTTTTCCAAGGCCTGTTTCAGTCCAGTAATCTTCAATTTTTTTATTTTGATTTTTAGAGTTAACAGAAATAAGCGAAGTCTTAGCTGAAATACCCCCGACTCCAGCTAAGACCACGCCCAGAAGAAACCCCACGGCCGTAATAATGATCGCTCCCCATGACTTCAACAAGCATACTCCCCTGTAAACTGCACTGCTTTCATTGATTGAATAAAGCAACCCTTGTGCCCGAGTTTTTTACCACAGTTCGCGACTTATTTGCCTATAAACGTAACTGTTGGAAGTAATTTCAGATGTGACCAAGAAAATCACAGCAAAAAATCTTGCGAACATCGCGAGTCATACCAGATACTAAACGTCTATGATTATAGTGACTGGAGCCAACGGATTTATTGGCAGTGCAATGATTTGGCAGCTGAATTTAGCAGGCATCGACGAGATTATCGCCGTCGACAGTGTCAAACTATCTAACAGGAATCTTTTACAAAAGCGCAGGTACAATCGTTTTTATGAAGCCCAAGAATTATGGAGTTTTTTATCCACGGATGAAGCTCGCAAAAAAGTAACTTGGGTGATTCATATGGGAGCTTGCTCAAGCACAACAGAAACAAACTGGGATTTCTTGTATTCAAATAATTTTCAGTACTCTCAAAGACTTTTCGAATGGTGTGCTCAGAACCAAAAAAATCTGATTTATGCAAGCAGTGCAGCCACTTACGGTGCAGGCGAAAATGGATTCGACGATGCAACTGATTCTGATAAACTAAAGCCTTTAAATCTTTATGGCGAATCAAAAGTGATTATGGATCGCTGGGCCGTCAAACAAAAAGCGACTCCAGCCCATTGGTATGGATTGAAATTTTTTAATGTCTTTGGACCCAACGAGTACGAAAAAGAATCCATGGCTAGCGTTGCTTTCAAAGCTTATCACCAAGTTAAAAAAACCTCTGAACTTGGATTGTTTAAATCTTATAATTCACAATTTGCTGATGGTGAACAATTAAGGGATTTTATTTATGTCAAAGATGTCACGCGCTGGATGGCTGAACTGATGGAAATAAAACCCACAAGTGGTATTTACAATATGGGTTTTGGCCAGGCCCGCACGTGGCTTGATCTAGCAAAATCTCTATTTTTATCTTTGAATTTGCCTCTTCAAATTAAATGGCTTGAAATACCTGATAATATTAAAAACCAATATCAATACTACACAGAAGCTCGTATGCAAAAATGGCAAAATGCGGGCCTGTCTAATTCGCAATGGCCCTTAGAAAAAGCGATCGACGATTACGTTAAAAACTATCTTGATCAAGCAGATCCATGGTTGTGATATGCAGAATATTCCAGGGCACCTTAAAAAATATATTGTTGAACAGCATTACGAAAAATACACACCTGTTGATCAAGCGGTTTGGCGCTACATACTTCGCCAATTAAAAAAGTTTTTAAGTATCAACGCACACGAATCTTATTTAGAGGGTCTTGAAAAAACCGGAATTGAAATTGAACAAATTCCAATCATTGAAAAAATCAGCGAAAAACTCAAAAATTTTGGATGGCGTGCTTTACCAGTCAGCGGCTTTATTCCGCCCGCAGCATTTATGGAACTTCAATCTTTAGGAGTTCTACCTATTGCGTGCGATATGCGATCGATTGATCACTTACTTTACACACCTGCACCGGATATCGTTCACGAAGCCGCAGGGCATGCTCCGATTTTAGTGAACGAAGAGTATGCGCAATATTTGAAGCAGTATGCGCAAGTCGCAAAAAAAGCAATCATGAGCAAACAAGATTTAGCTCAGTACGAAGTGATTCGTGAATTGTCTGATTTAAAAGAAAATCCAAATTCAACTGAGACTGAAATTCGTCTAGTTGAAGAAAAACTTAAAAATATTTCACAGCAAATCAGTTTTATTTCTGAAGCTGCCGAACTTTCGCGTATGAACTGGTGGACCGCTGAATATGGTTTGATTGGTGATATGAATTCAGCCAAAATATTTGGAGCCGGTTTACTTTCTTCGGTTGGTGAATCAAAATGGTGCTTGTCAGAAAAAGTTAAAAAAATTCCGCTTACATTAGATTGCGTAAGACAAAGCTACGATATCACCGAGCCCCAACCTCAGCTTTTTGTTGCTCAGAGTTTTAAAAACCTTTTAAATGTATTGTCTGAATTTTCTGAAACGATGGCTTACAAAGTGGGTGGAACTCGCGCTTTGGATAAAATGATTCAGTCAGAAACAATCAATACCGCTGAATTTGAAAATGGCTTGCAAATTAGCGGCGCACTAAAAAATTATCACTTGGATTCAAACAAACAGTTGGCTTATTTGCAGTTTAATGGCCCAACACAATTGTGCCATCATGAAAAACAAATTATGGGGCATGGTTCTGATTATCATCAACACGGTTACGGAACTCCAGTTGGTGAAATTGAAGAATTTGATTTTAAAAAATTGATTGAAAACAAACCAACTCGACTCAAATACAAGTCCGGCGTTCAAGTCAGCGGAGTTTTAAAAAAGATTTTGAAGCTAGATACCCAGTCTGTGATTTTGACTTTTGATCAAGCCCACTGCGAATTCAATAAAATCAATCTGTTTCAACCAGAATGGGGCCTCTTTGATATTTTATTAGTTCAAAAAGTCGTGTCTGGTTTTGGCGGACCCGCTGATCGCGAGGCCTTCGGTGAAGTTCAAGATTTTGCTGCAAAAAAAATTCAGTCTACTGTTTACACAGATTCACAAAAAAAAATATTTTCTTATTTCGAAGCTGTGCGTCTATTAAGGCAAAATAAAAAATCGACAGAGTCTGAATTTCAAGACCTCTTTTTGAAAATCAGTCAACAAACACCGTATGAGTGGCTTTTATTTATCGAGCTTGTTGAAATTGCAATCGATCGAAATTATAATCCTGACTTTTTAAAGCTCATCTATTTTCATTTAGAAAAATTAAGCACTGATAAATCTGAATTTAAATCGTTGATCGATGAAGGCCTTCACTTAGCTCAGAATAAAACTTATGCGTAATGTAGAGCTTCGTTTGGTTTTAACTCGATCGATTTATGAAAGAAACGTTGGGGCTACTGCGCGGGCCATGTCGAACATGGGTTTCGATCGCTTAATTTTAGTTGATCCCAAATGCGAGTTTACAATTGAATCCAACAAAGCGGCCGCGAACGGCCAAAGCCCATTAAAAAATCGCACCGTTTATAAAAGTTGGGAAGAGTTTTATCAAAATGAACCACGAGGCATTCAAATCGCAACAACAGCGCGCGACGGAAAAGGCCGACTTGTTGAAGATTTAGAAACGACTTTAAAAAATATTCAAAAAAATAATTTAGAACTTAAAAAAAAATCGAGTGATCTATTTATTTTTCATTTTATTTTTGGCCCCGAAGACTGGGGTCTAAGTGGCGATGACATCCAGTATGCAAATCACTGCTGCTCGATTCCCACTTATGGTGAAAACACCAGCTTGAATTTGGCTCAGGCAACATTGCTTGCGATGTTTATTTTTAGATCTGTTTTTGGTGGAAGGCTTAGCCGGCTTGAGGGCCAACAAAAACCCCGCATTCAACAAAAAAAACCAATGATCTTTCCTGATGAAACTTTAAAAAAATGGCTCGAAACAATGAATGTTGACCTGAGCAAACGAAAAACAAATGTTTTTACTGTCTTAAGAAGGATGCTTTTACAAAATGCGCCAACCGAAAAAGAATTTCGTATGCTTGAGATCGTCTTGCAGCAAAGTATTCGTAAAATGCACAAGCCCGATAAAAATTAAACCAGCTCTTGTAAATCGTGAATCTTTTTAATTTTTTGATCTAAAACAAATATTTCTTCAGAGATTTTTTCGCCTTCACGGTTTAAAAAATCAATTTCTTTGACTAGACCAGTCGTGTCGGATCCAACCAGCTTAAGATTTTCGATTACGGCGTTAACTTGCTCCATTTTAATTTTTATTTTTTCGATGGACTGATTTAGCTTTTTTCTTTTTGAACTAAGATCTTTTTTGGCTGTGGAAAATTTTTCTTTTGATAACTGAAGAGCCTGAAATTGACCTATAAGATCGTTTTTTTTAGACCCATCTTCAAGAAAACTGTGCAGCAATAAAGACCACTCTTCGCGTAGACCGCTTGGACTATCATCTTCTTTCATAATAAAAGCAGTATAACACGGGTTTTTTAAATTTTAATAAACTAGACCTAGACTTTTTATTGCGCCGCCTTAAGACTTTGATTATACAGAACTTCTGCGTCTAAATTTTCAAGCTTAGGACCTTTGACCTGCTTGACAGCTATTCGGCCCTCGTAACGAATCATCTTCGTCATATCTTCGGATTTCCAAATAAAAATGGGTGTTATAAATGCCGACAAAAATAAATTATCGATGTTCATTTTAAATTTATGCACTTTTTGACCGTTAAGAACAGATTCGCCCAAATAAGTTATTTTAAAGTCAATCGTCTCAAAACGTTCCCAAACTAAAAAGTGAATACGCACCGCTTTTTCTTTTTTTAATTTTTCAAAATTTACTTCGAGCCATTTTTCGAAATTGGCCGGCGCCACCAAAAGATCTGGCTTATTAATGTTTTTTTCAACAACAGGCTTTCCTTCAGCTTCGTATTTAATTTTAATTTTATCCGAAGTAACCTCAATAAAACATTTTTCATGAGTTTGATTTTGAATTATTTTATAATCAGTAATATCAGCTGTTTTATCATTGATTGTTGCTTCTTCGATAAGTGCAATTTCTTTTTTATCATTTTTAAATTCGGCTTTAACTTTTCTTATTTCATTTTCGACGGACTCGTTAATACTTAAGTAAAATAAAGGTTTGGAGTCTTTGTTGTCGAGGGATCTGACTTCAGCTTCTGAAGCAAAAAGAGTCAGAGGCGTGATCAAAATTATAGATAATAAATATTTCATAAACGTCCTGTGATGTAGATGTCGTTATCATACTGCCTTAACTTCATATTTTTTAAATTCTTTTTTTGAGCTAATTGAGAAATAGCAAAGCCTTTTGTCCATGATAAGCCATTACCGGACCCAATTAATGAAGGTGCCATAAACAAGTGCAGCCGATCAATTAAATTTTCATTCAAAAAATTCGAATAAGTCTGGGCTCCACCTTCAATAAAAATAGATCTTAAACCCAAATTCCAGATTTTTTCAGTCAAATCATTAAGCTTGAGCATTTCAATTTGTTGATAAGAAAATTCTGAGTTTATTTTTTTAACGGCAAAATAAACTTGGCTTTTCGGATAAGCTTCTAAAAATTGATATTTTTTTCTACCCATTATATTTTTTAACAGTGCTGACTGCGGATCTAAAATAATCAACTTGGGTTGCTTACTGATCATCGAATGTCGAACATTTAAAGATGGATTATCGATCTCAATCGTCTGACGACCGACCAGAATTGCATCGTAGTAAGATCTGAGTTCGTGAACTTTTTCTCGCGATTCAGAGCCAGTGATCCATTTGCTTTCTCCGGTCGCTAATGCGATTTGACCGTCTAAACTTGAAGCCACTTTAGCAGCAATAAAAATCTTTTTTTCGCGAAAGTTTTTTAAAAATACTTCGCATAAATCTTCTAAATCATTTTTGAGATCGCCTTGGTATTCTTCAGTCTGAATTCCAGCGGCTTTTAAAATTTCGATGCCTTGACCAGCAACTAAAGGATTGGGATCTTTTAAACCATAGACGACTTTTTGAATTGGAAGTTTTGCTAAAGCTTTTGCGCAAGATGGTGTTTTTCCTTCATGGGAGCAAGGTTCTAATGTCACATAAACAATCGCATTTTGAAGTTGGTTTGGTCGAAGCTTTTGAATGGCGTCGACTTCAGCATGAGCTTCGCCGTATTTTTGATGAAAGCCCGTCGCAAGAAGCTTGTGATTTTCATCGACAACAACACAACCAACCAAAGGATTTGGCGAAACATAAGGAGCACCCGGCTTTGCCGAATCGATCGCTAATCGCATCGCTTCCTGATAAGAAATTATTTTTTCATCCACGATTGCCAATAATTTGTCAGTTCGACTTTTGCAAATTGTGGATCAATATTTAAAGGCTTCACCGAATCCACCATCACAGCAACTTCGTCGGTGTGAGTTTTCTTCCCTTGATTCGCGAAAGCTTTCGGATGAGGCCCATGCGGAAAACCAGCGGGATGCAAGGTCATCATATTAGAATGTAAATTATCACGACTGAAAAAGTTTCCTGCGTGATAAAATAAAACTTCGTCATAATCAATGTTCTGATGAAAAAAAGGAACTTTCAGCGCATCTTCATCTGTTTCAATCGGTCTTGGTAAGAAAGTACAAACAACAAATCCATTTGCAACAAAAGTTGTATGTGCTGAAGGCGGCAAATGAACTCGATGAGAAATCATCGGCATCAAATCATCAATGTGCAAAGTGAACGGAAAAAAATCACCTTTCCAACCGACTGTATCGTAAACGCAAGAGGCATAAGAAAACTTGGTCATCGCTTCAAGACGTTTGACAATAATTTCGTGAGACTCAATCTGATTGGCTTTTTTAAATGCATGCAGCTCGTCTAAGTTTGGCTTACCAAAACTTGCAGGATCATAGAACGCATTACGTCCGGCCATTCCACGATCGGGCTCACGGTACAAACTATTCAATGATTCAATAACAATAAACTGAGTTTTTTCTGTGAAGACAAAGGAGTGGTGTAATGATTTAGGGATATTAACGTATGAGCCTGTTTTAAATCTCAGTAATCCATATTCAGTTAAAACATGGCCAGCGCCAGTATGGCAAAAATACAGTGTGTCACCGTCGGCATTACGAAATGATTTTAAAATATTTTTCTGTGAAGCTTGTAAATCGGTCTTTTCGTTCCATGCTGAATAAATTCCAACATCTGAATTAAAAAAAAGTCGATGCCACTGGCCCAAGCTGTATTTCATTTCAACCAAATCAAATAGATGGGGCTTCAATGGTCCTTCAATATTTGTCCATTTTGTTGAGGGCTCTGATTTAATCAAATGAGACACCGGTCCGTAAAAACCTTTGCGGCCTTGTTCTTCCTCGTAGCAGCCTTCAGGAATCGCTTTGTGGCCTTGAGTATTGTGTTTTCCTTGTGAGTATTGGTGCATAATTATTTACAGGTATCCTCTCTCGCGCTGGTCGGCTTCAATCGCATCGAACAGAGCTTGAAAATTGCCTTCGCCAAAACCTTCGTGGCCTTTGCGTTCAATGACTTCAAAAAAAACAGGGCCAATGACATTCTTCGTAAAAATCTGCAGCAAATAACCATCGTGATCGCCATCTACTAAAATCGCATTTTTTTGCAAGCGAGCCACATCTTCTGTCATCATAGGTAGTCGGTCTTTAAGCATTTGATAATACGTTGGCGGAGGTGGATTCAAAAATTGAATCTCATTTGTTTTTAATTTTTCTAAAGTTCCGCTAATACCTTTGGTCGTTAAAGCAATATGCTGGATACCCGACCCTTTGTATTCATCAAGATATTCTTGGATTTGCGATTTACCATCTGTAGGCTCGTTGATCGGAACCGAAAATTGCGAACACGGAGATCGCATTGCTTTTGAAAGCAAACCCGTCGACTTACCTTTGATATCGAAATAACGAACTTCGCGAAAATTAAAAATCTTTTCGTAGAAGTTACTCCATTTGGTCATTTCACCCTTCGGAACATTATTTGTAAAATGGTCGATCAAATTTAATCCTAAACCGGTCGGTCTAATGCTGATGTCGGATAATTT
The DNA here is from genome assembly GCA_043747435.1 of Bdellovibrio sp. Classification (GTDB taxonomy): domain Bacteria; phylum Bdellovibrionota; class Bdellovibrionia; order Bdellovibrionales; family Bdellovibrionaceae; genus Pseudobdellovibrio. The sequence continues at coordinate 12,407 of JAYTPD010000019.1, forward strand.
GAATTGGTTTTTATAAAGATCAATATGATTTTTTTCATCAATAAAATAAATTAATGAATCACCAATTCCATAAATTGCCAAATATGGAGTCGCACCGCGACTAGCATCGCTGCCATCATAAGCTTTAGCGCCGCGCTTTACGGCTTCTTGAAAAGCTTCTGCTGCATCGCCGACGCGAAATCCGGTAGAACAGACTGAGGGGCCGTGGGCTTTCGCAAATGAAGCGGCAAATGTCTTGGGCTCAGAATTTAAAATAAAATTAATATCACCTTGTCTAAAAAGCTTAATTTTTTTATTTTGAATTGAGGCTGTTTCAGTAAAACCCATTTGAGTGAATAATTTTTCAAATAAAAGAGCGTCTGCGCCCGAGTACTCAATAAAATCAACCCCATTCAGGCCAATGGGATTCTGCTGAGTCATAATTCCTTTTTCCCAATGAATTTCTTGCATGTGTACCTCTTTAAATAAAAACAATGACTGACGATAACGTAGCAATCAAGAACCTGAAGGTCAAAAAAATGGCTTTATGGTGCTAACGGCCATAGGCCCGAATGAGTGAATAAAAATCGATGCGTAAATAAATCTCGTCAGATACAATCTATTCATGATGACAAAACAAAATCACAAAACAATTTTATTATTTGGTGGTCGATCAGGCGAACGTTTAGTGTCTGTCGCTTCAGCCCAGAATTTGATCGAAAATTACTCTTTCGACGAGATTCTTTACTTAGACACGAAAGGCGCACTTTTTTTAGTCTCTGCTCAGGATTTAAAAGGCCACCAAAACGTATTCACAAGCGAATTTAAACCAACTTCAAAAATTTTATTTTCCGGCTTGCAAGAGGCCCAAACTTATTTCAAAAATAAAGTTGTGTTCCTAGCCCTACATGGCACCGAGGGCGAGGACGGACAAATTCAAGCTTTTTTTGAAAACGCGAATATTTATTTTACAGGATCAGGCTCGAAAAGCAGTCAGTCCGCGTTTGATAAAAAAGTTTCAAAAAAAATTGTCTCAGCCTCCAAGGTTAAAACAACAGATGAATTTGTTTTTACAATGTCAGATTTAGATAATTCCATTTCGGCCCTTGAAAGTTTTTTTAGTAAACATCAAAAAATCGCTTTGAAGCCCACAGCAAATGGTTCCAGCATTGGCTTGTATATTGTGGACCATCCGAATCAGCTCAAAAAAGCTCTCGAAAAAATAAAAGAAAGTGGATTTGGCGATTATATCGCTGAAAAATTTATTGTAGGACGTGAATTGACAGTTGGTGTTTTTCAAACGCCTCAAGGCCTGAAAGCCTTGCCGCCTTCAGAAATTATTTTGTCAGAAGGTCGATCATTTGATTACGAAGGAAAATACTTAGGCCAAGGTTCAACTGAAATCACACCTGCTGATTTGACACCAAAAGAAATTGCGCTGGCCCAAAACATCGCGTTGGCGTCGCATGAAGCTTTAGGCTGTTATGGCTACTCGAGAACCGATATGATTTTAACAGCTGAGGGCCCCATTTACCTCGAGACCAACACTCTGCCTGGGTTATCGAAGCCCTCTTTTTTGCCGCAACAATTAAATGTTGCAGATATTCGTTTCAATCAGTTTATTGAACAACAAATTGAGCTGGCCTTAGCACGTAAATAATTTTTTAAAAATTAAGGCCGTAGTTAATAGCCATCATAGAGTTTAATGAATTCACAGTGTTTTCTTTTGCAGGGATAGTCCAACTATCTACATCTAAACGAAATCCAATATTTTGAGAATCAAAACACATCTGAATGGCCATCCAGGCGTTCATGTAACTGCCAAAACCCGAAATAGATTCTGTTCGATCGTTGAATGTTGCTTTTGAATTATTTAAATTTCCTCCGATTAATCCACCAATAGAAAAATAAGATTTTTCTTGCATCAATACAGTGAAACCAAATCCAACACCAGCTCCTAATCCTGTTGAAGAAATTTTTGATAAAGTCGAAGCAGCACCAAAGACAGCTTGTCGATCGATTGGAATAAAAGCTGAATCACCGGATATGTCTTGGTTAACAAATTCAACACTGGCTAATAAATCAATACTCTTCTCACCCTTGGGAATAGCAGCTTGCGTGTAAAAATTAGCCAACGAGTTTGGTTGATCAGAACCCCAAACCGGTAAACCATAAACCCAACGAAATCGTGTATCCACCAATTTAATATCTGGACGAGCAATTCTTTTTTTATTGATTCCGTCTATATCTAAATCCGTACTCATACCCACTAAATTTTGTTGGCTCAGTTCAAAAAGGTGTCGATCAAATAAAATATTAAATCGATAAGCTTCTGTCTTACTAGAAGGCAGATCTTTCGCTGAGTCTAAACTGGCGGCCAATAAAGTTCTTGAATAACTAAAGCCATACAGTTTATATCTTAAATAAATTTTTCCTTCGAGCTCTGGACTGGGGCTATAAGAAACAGATCCCAAGGGGTCTTGGGTTTGTACTTTTTTATTCGTGGTTTGAATTTCAAAGCCTCTAAATGGCAAAGCTAAAGTGGTTTCAAGTTTCCAATCAGGCTCAGCCTCGATGTTCGGAATTTTTTCTGTGAGGTTTTGATTTGGAAGTCCTTCAGAAAAAGCAATCGAAGTTAAGAATAAAATAAGAATGCTCGCGATTAGTTTAATCAATTTACACCTCAACTAAAATTAAAAAGTTAAATGAGTTTTATAAAAATTCATCACGGCTGGATCAGTAATAAACGAACGTGGACTCCAACGCACAATGTGCAACCCCGATGGATCTCGAAGCCGCGACAAAGCCACGTAAGCATGACCGGGCTCCCACAAAGATCCCAAGTCACACCACAATTCATCTAAAGTTGCACCCTGAGATTTATGAATTGTCGTCGCATAAGCCAAGTTCACCGGAAATTGAATCATACTAGCTTTGACATTTCCGTCAGCATCCAGCATCGAAAAAGAAAACTTGTCGACTTTGACTTCGCGCCCACCGTCTTTTCTAATCACTAAGCAATCGGGATGAAACTCTTTAAGGACTCCGCGTGTACCATTCACCCATCTTTTTTGCGGGTCATTTTTTAGAAACAAAACGCGACAGCCTATTTTTAATTTGAGTTGCGGGGGCACTGGCGCCGTCTTTGCTAAAATATCGGTGAACTTTTTATCGCCTAAATAAATTGAATCGACGATATGTTCATCTTCGTTAATTTCAGATAACTTTTTTTGATTGTAGAGCTCTGCTTGATCACGTTTTGGAAATAAACGAGTCCCGGGGTGATCTTCATCATGGGGTTTTGTGTGGTCTTGCAAAAATTCTTGGACAATTTCAGTTACTTGACCTTGCCGAACGTCGGCTAATACTTTTAAAAAATCAAGGTGATGAATGCGCTGATTCAAGTTAAGATGACAAATTTGAAAATCAGTTTTTCTCCAAACGTTATTTAAAAAACACCAATCACGCTTTTCACCGTGCTTCGTGACCGGAGGCAATTGACCAAAATCACCAACAGCTATAAGCCTCATTCCACCCCAAGGTAAGCTTGAATCACGCGCGGCTTGCGCCAACATTTCTGCAACCATTAAGGCATCGCCAGGAATCATCGAAATCTCGTCGATGATGACTCCTTCAACTTGTTTGATTCGTTTCATTGTTTTGTGATCGTTGATCACGCGTTGAAAAGTATTGGAAGCTCCGCCTTCCATGATGCCTAAACCAAAAAAACTATGAAATGTTCGACCACCCAACAAAACGGCGGCGGCACCCGTGCTTGCTAAAATGGGAAGTTCTTTGTCGTTTTTGTCTTTCATAAATTCACGAATAACATAGCTTTTTCCTGAACCTGCTCCGCCTGTCAAAAATATGTTTTCGCCGGATTGACACATTTCCAAAGCAACAATTTGCTCGCTGGATAAATGGCCTGAGTTCTGATTTTGTTCAGTCGCTGGGATTTGCATCGTTCATTATGCTGGCTTTGAATGTAATTTCAGTCAAAAGAATAGGTTTTACTGATAGAAATTCTTGATGTGACACTCAGCATCCCTGTAAACTAATTGGATATGATGTACACATTTAAAAGCAAAACGCCCAATCCAAATTTTCCGCAAATCTTTGATGTATCTCCTCAAGAAGTTTTAGACAGCGCCAAAGAACTGACTTTAATTGATGTGCGCGAAACTTCAGAATATAACGCCGAGCTTGGCCACATCGCCGGCACCAAGCTTATTATTCTTTCAACTATTCCACAAAATTTAGCACTACTTCCAAAAGATAAAGCCATTGTGTTTATTTGTCGTTCAGGCGCACGCTCATCGCAAGCGGCCTCTTTCGCAAAATCACAAGGTTTCGATAATATCTACAATATGCAAGGTGGAATGCTTTTGTGGAATCAACTTCAATTTCCAATTGAAAAGTCATAAAAGGATCTCATGGCTCAATCTAAAATATTTGTTAATCGCACTTTAAATTTAAAAAAAATTAAATATATTGGTCTTGATATGGATCATACTTTGATCCGTTACAACACTGAAAATTTCGAAAGACTTTCGCATACAAAAATTATCGAAAAACTGATCACTCGTAAAAACTATCCTGATGTGATTAAGAAATTACAGTTTGATTTTCATTTCGCGTTACGCGGTCTTGTCGTAGATCGCAAAAAAGGAAATCTTTTAAAACTGAATCGCTACACGGCCATTCGCAATAGTTTTCATGGACTGAAACCCCTTGATTTTAAAACCCATCAAAAAGTTTATAAATCAACGTACATCGACCTTAGTAAGACTGACTATTTAGCGATCGACACAAGTTTTTCATACTCGTTGGCGCACGCCTATTCTCAGTTGGTTGATTTAAAAGATAACGACCCCAATATCAAACTGCCCGATTACGCCCAGATGGCCGATGATGTTTTAGATGCATTGGATGAAGCACATCGTGATGGATCGCTTAAAAACGAAGTCCGCCAAAATTTAGCCGAGTACATTATTAAAGATGGAAATCTTGTTAAAGACCTCGAGAAATTCAAAAAACATGGTAAGAAAATCTTTATTTTAACAAATTCTGATTTTTATTATTCGAAGTTATTGCTGGATTACGCGATCACTCCATTTTTAAAAGAGCATAAATCTTGGGTTGATTTATTTGAGATGGTGATCACCTTTGCGCAAAAGCCGAAGTTTTTTTATGATGATTTAAAATTTTTAAAAGTCGACCCAGCCACAGGCGCGATGACAAACATGGACGAAAAACTAAAACCCGGAGTTTACCAAAGCGGAAATGCACGCAAATTCACAGAGGATCTGGGTTTGAACGGTGATGATATACTTTATGTTGGAGATCACATTTATGGGGATATCTTACGCCTTAAAAAAGACTGTAACTGGCGAACAGCGATGATCATCGAAGAGCTTGACCATGAAATTAAAAATAATAAAAAGAATGAACCCGTGATGTTCGAGATCGATCAACTGATGAAGAAAAAAGAACCGCTTGAAGATGAACTCACTGAGTTGATGACTAAAAAAATCGAAAAAGCATTTCAAGTTGATGAAAAAAGAATTGATCAACTTCAAAATGAAATCACTGAAATTGATACACAGATCAGTCAGCTTATTCGAAAACAGCAAGCCCTCTATAATCCAAACTGGGGCCAATTGATGCGAGCCGGAAATGAAGAAAGCTATTTTGCTTACCAAATGGAAAGATACGCTTGCGTTTACATGACTCAAATCGGGGATTTATTTGAGCTGTCTCCGCGAACTTACTTCAGAGCTCCCCGCCGACCACTCAGCCACGAGGTCTAAAGCTTTTTTAGACCTCCGGTAGATATTTTCAAAGCGCTTTGATTTTTTTGAAAGCTGAAGTAATTTTACGTTGATCCACGGACTTCTGATTAAGTAAAAGATGATATAAGCGCTAGCAAGTGGTCTTAAGCAGATCCAAATTTTTGAACTCAGTTGGCTTTCGATCTGCCAAATAAAAATGAACATCAAAATAAAACTCAGTAAAAAAATCGGACGGAGTAAATCTTTTAATGCAGCCAGAGCCGCATTTTTTGATGGGTTTGGTTTCAACAAAATCTCGGAAAGTTTCAATATTTTTTCTTGTTGGACTAAATGAATTTCTTTTTTTGAAAAAAAGCTATAAACAACAAATCCCAATGCGATGATGATCTTGATTGATACAACACATATAAAAGCAGTCAAAATTGATTGATTCACAAAAGCGTAATCCTGCTGCAAACGCTTTTGGTAAAACTGAATAACCTCGATTAAATTTGTTCCATAAATAAAAAAATAAGTGATCAAAGGTTGAACAAAAGACCACAGCGACAAAAAAGCGGCTCCTAACAACTGACCCCATAATTTTTTTTTAGAAAGGGCTGTCATCAACCAAAACAAAAAGCCTTGGATGGCAATTGAAAACATCGGCCCTAATTTTTGACCCGCCGGAGAAAATGATTTTAAGACTGCCGCTATACCGGAAATTTCAAAGACGCTCGAGACAGGTAGTTGGTCGCGATTTAAAGCATTTAATAAAAATGCCAGCTGATTTAAAGATAAAAATTGTCCGGTCAGTGGCACTTTAAACCCATGGCCAATTGAACCAACAGCTATTTCGGTGACAGACAATTGGGCCGCGCGTTTAATTTCTAAATCAGTTTGCATTTTATTTTTTATAAAGAAGAATCATGTAGTCTTTTTCGCCGATTAAATCCATCAATCCAATCCAAGCCTTGGGGTTGTTGGCATCAATACGGCGCCTTGAAAAACGAGCTTTGTTTGCAACTGCACAGCTCCAATCAGAAATACCGGCGTGGTCTTCTGTGTCACACGAAAACAACATATTTTTTTCAAGCTCAGTTTTAATCGGAAAGTATGCAAACGAAAAGGTCATAGGACGTATAGGTTGCAATTCTTTAATTTGATGTATTTGATTTTTCTTGATCATCGAATTTGAATAAATATTTGCTGTTATCAAAAAATAATTTTCGTTGTTTTTTTCAAGCTTTATCAATAAATCAGCGGCAGCTTGTAAGTTTTCTTTGATCGAAACAACCTCGACCGCTTTTAGTTTTTCAGTCCACTCTTTTGATAATTTTAATTCAGAATCTAAAATCACTGTTGTAAAAGGTTTGATTTTTTCAAGATCCTCTTTGAGTTGAAGAATAACTTGCAGCTGCTCAGGTTTTTCAGGTTCAACACCCACCCAAAAAGACGAATTTTTGACGATTTCAGGATACAAGATTTTATTGATCGACTGTGCAATTTCTTGTTCGTCTTTAAAATAGCTAAGTTTGATTTTAGGCACAGTTTTTTGCATATCACCCAGTAAAACGTAAATAAAAAGTGTGATCCCAACAACAGCGACGCCAATAACCCAATAGATTGCTTTCATGTGCGCAACTATGAGTTAAAGTCTGATTTATTGTCAACAGGCCACTTGCTTTTAAATTAAAAAATGCTAACTTCACAATCTTAGAGTGCTAACTCTAATGTGTTTAAGGACTTGATCTGCAAGTTTGATTTGCGACAGGTACCGGAGGAAAAATGAACACGTCTTCATCGACAATTATATTAATTGGATCTGGTCGCCTAGCTCGTCATTTGCGATTTTGGAATTCGATTCTTCAACAGCCCAATAAGATTTATGAATGGAATCGTCAACACAATTCGGCCGAAGATCTTGATGCTTTATTAAAGAAATCAAACCTAGTTTGGCTTGCGATTTCAGATTCAGCTTTAATTCCTTTTTACGAAAATTATTTAAATAAAACTTCTTTAAAAGTCGTTCATTTTAGCGGAGCTTTATCAGATTCGCGGATGATGAGTGCTCATCCGCTGATGAGCTTTCCCACAGAATTAATGACGAAAGATGTTTATCAAAAAATTCATTTTGTATTACACAATACAAAAAATCTGCAAGAAGCCATGCCCTCATTCAAGAACACATCAACTGAAATAATGGCCTCACAGAAATCGCTTTATCATGCTCTTTGCGTAATGACAGGAAATTTTCCACAGCATCTATGGAACGAAACTTTTAAAGAATTTAAAAATCTTAATATTCCGAATAAAGCCGTTGAACTTTATATTCATCAAATCACTCAAAATTTTATTCAATTTAAAGAGAATGCTTTAACTGGCCCAATCGTCAGAAATGATAGAGGCACTTTAGATCTGAATTTAAGATCTCTTGAAAAGTCTGGGCTAAAAAAAATTTATCAAACATTTATCGAGGTTTTTGTAAAATGAGAACAGTTTTAGATTTTCAGAAAAAGAAAAATGCAGGTCAAAAAATTACGATGGTCACATGTTATGACTACAGTTTTGCGACTTTGGTGAATGAAAGCCAAGTGGATTCGATTTTAGTTGGTGATTCACTCGCTCAAGTGATGCACGGATTTAAAACAACTCTTTGCGCATCGACAAACTTGATGGCTCTTCACACCGAAGCTGTTTGCAAAGGAGCTCCAGATAAATTTATTGTCGCCGACATGCCTTTTTTATCGACTCGCAAAGGCTTAAGAAATTCGATGGATCAAGTCGAAAAACTGATGAAAGCGGGCGCTCATGCAATTAAAATTGAATGCGCCGATGGACATCTTGATCTGATCAAACACATTGTTGAATCAGGAGTTCCTGTGATGGGTCATTTGGGTTTAACTCCGCAGTCGATCCACCAATTGGGTGGACCTAAAATTCAGGGTAAGAATGCAGAAGCGGCTCATAAAATTTTAAAAGACTCAGTGGATTTAGAATCAGTCGGATGTTTTAGTTTAGTTCTTGAGTGTATCCCGACTCAGTTGTCGCAAAGGATTACAAGCCAATTAAAGATTCCGACGATTGGCATCGGAGCCGGCCCACACACCAGCGGACAAATTTTAGTTCTTCAAGATATGCTTGGAATGAATAAAAATTTTAATCCCCATTTTTTAAAGAAATATTTATCGGGTGCAGATTTAATAACATCGTCTTTAAATCATTATGTAACAGATGTTTGTGAATCTCATTTCCCGCTTAAAGAACACAGCTATGAGTAAATTTAAAGTCTTTGAATCGATTCAAGAATTCAATTCTTTTTATCAACATGATTTAAAGAACAAAACAGTTGGTTTTGTTCCAACAATGGGAGCTTTGCACGCTGGACATGCTAGTCTTTTGCAAAAAAGTAGCAGCGAGAATGACCTAACAATTCTAAGTGTATATGTGAATCCAACTCAATTTAACAACGTGGATGATCTCAAAAAATATCCCCGCACATGGGACGACGATTTAAAACTGGCAGAAAAATCAGGCGCTCAAATTGTGATTTCGCCAACTTATTCAGAAATTTATCAAGATAACTATCGCTTCAAATTAACTGAAAATGAATTTTCTAAAATTCTTTGCGGTGCACACAGGCCTGGGCATTTTGATGGAGTGCTGACGATTGTGATGAAGTTTCTGCAAATCACAGGTGCTCAACGTGCTTATTTTGGCGAAAAAGATTTTCAGCAACTCCAATTAATTAAAGATATGGCCGCCGCATTTTTTGTTAAAACAGAGATCATTGGCTGCCCGACATTTCGTGAACCCGATGGGCTTGCGATGAGCTCGCGTAATAGACGCTTAACAGATGCAGGTCGAAAAAAAGCACCAGCTCTTTACAACGCTCTAATCAATTCTAAAACATGTGTTGAAGCGCGTTCAGTTTTAGAACAACAAAACATAATAGTGGAGTATCTAGAAGAGCATTTTGCTCGAAGATTTATCGCAGCTTTTATTGATGAAGTGAGGCTCATAGACAATGTCAAAATCTAAAATTTTATTTATCATGACGGGTTCAATCGCAAGTTACAAAGCTTGCGGCGTACTGTCGAAGCTCAAACAAAATGGTCACTCTGTAAAAGTGGTGATGTCACCTAGCAGTCTTCAATTTGTTGGTGCTGCAACGATTGAAGGTTTAATTGGTGAACCCGCGATCACAGACATGTACGCTAACGGCCAAGTGATGGACCACATTCACCTAGCACGCTGGGCGGATTTAATCATTGTGGCGCCCGCAACAGCTCATTACATCAATCGCATTTCAAATGGAATTGGTGATGACCTTCTGACAACTTTATTTTTAGCGCATGATTTTAAAAAACCTTTTTTGATCGCTCCCGCAATGAATACGATGATGTATCTGCATCCGACCACACAAAGATCGATTAAAAAACTTAAAGAAATGCAAATTGAAATACTTGAAACAGCTTCAGGTGTTTTAGCTTGCGGAGAAGTCGGTTATGGTCGACTCCTCGAACCGGATTTGATCGTAAAAGAAATAGAGTCACGCTTAACGCAAATTCACTCAAGCAGCGGAGATTTTTCAAAAGAACTTTCTTATGACTCTAAAAACATCCGTGTCCTGATGACAGCCGGTGGAACTTCGGAACCCATTGACGATATTCGTGCCATCACAAACAAAAGCACGGGTAAAACGGCTTCAGTTTTAGCAGATCATTTGATCGAGTCGGGCCTTGATTTGACATTTTTGCACAGCGAAAATTCGATCAAGCCTAAAAACCCCTGCGATCAAAAATCTTTTGTAACATTTAAAGACCTTCAAATTTTGCTCGAAACTGAATTAAAAACAAATCGCTATGACTGGGTCATTCACACCGCGGCTGTAAGCGATTATTCCGTAGAAACAACTCACGGAAAAATAAGTAGCGATTTCGAAGAAGTGACTTTGATATTAAAACGAAATCCAAAGCTGATAAGCTTTATTAAAAAACTAAGCCCTGAATCTAAACTCATCGGTTTTAAGTTAACTTCGAGTGTTGATCAAAATTACATCCAAGAAAAAGTAAATCAATTATTTACATTAAGCCAGTGTGATTTTGTCGTTCAAAATGACTGGAATGATATCAAAAATAATCGTCGGTTGTTTCATTTTTTCTACGGTGTTCATCAACAGTCAATCACTCTAAATGGTTTTGAAGAATTGAGCGCTACTTTATTTCACACAATTTTAGCAAAGGAATCTTTATGATTTTATCTTTAGATGTTGGAAATACTCAAATTTATGGTGGAGTTTTTGATGACTCTTCTGGAGCAGAAAAAATGCTTATTTCGTTTCGTCGTAGCTCGAAGCAAGGCTCGTCTTCCGATGAAGTCGGTATTTTTTTACGCATGGTGATTCGCGAAAATGGCATTGATCCCACTCAGATCAAACAAATTGTTTTATGCTCTGTTGTGCCTGAAGTAATTTATTCTTTGCGTGGCGCTTGTCAGAAATATTTTGGTATTTCACCTTTTATTCTTCAAGCTGGAGTAAAAACAGGTTTACGAATTAGATATCGAAATCCTTTAGAAGTGGGCGCAGACCGAATAGCAAATTCAATTGCCGCAACTCAACTTTATCCTCATAAAAATTTAATTCTTGTCGATTTGGGAACGGCCACAACATTTTGTGCTGTTTCAAAAGATCGAGATTACTTAGGTGGCTCGATTGTCGCCGGACTTAAACTAAATATGGAAGCTCTTGAAGCAAAAACAGCAAAACTTCCTTCAGTCGAAATTATTGCTAAAAGCGAAGTCTTAGGTTTATCGACTGTTGAGAGTCTGCAATCAGGTCTTTACTATGGACACTTAGGTGCCATGCGAGAAATTATCAATCGAATCACAGCAGAATCATTTTCAGGGGAAAAACCATTTGTGATTGGCACAGGGGGATTTTCAAGCCTTTTTGAAAAAGAAAAAATATTCGATAAAATTATTCCTGACTTAGTTTTAAAAGGAAATTTGTTAGCCCTTCAAATGAATGCAAATATGCAAAATTCAAAAAATTCATACGGAGCCGAAAAATGAAGATCAATGTTCTTTACTCTAAAATTCACCGCGCGACGGTTACGAATGCAGACTTAGATTACGAAGGTTCAATTTCAATCGACAAAAGCTTAATTCAAAAAGCAAAACTTTTTTTGAACCAAAAAGTGGATATATACAATTGCAATAACGGGGCTCGTTTTTCAACTTACGTTATTGCAGGTCTTAAAGGCGAAATTTGCCTGAACGGAGCAGCGGCCAGACACGTCCAGAAAGGCGATAAGGTCATCGTGGTAGCTTATGGCTCGATTGACGTTAAAGAAGCTATTCAGCACGAACCCACTGTCGTTTTTGTAGACGATAAAAATAAGCCCCGAGAAATTCGAAAAGAAAAACGAGCCACAAAAAACGTGTATTAATTATACCTTAACAAAATCTCAATTTTTTAATCGGACTCATTCTGTGATACAACCAGTTTAACAAGGAGATTTTTTTATGAATTTATTAAAAACGGGTTTAGTTGCGTCTTTTATTCTTTTTTCTGCACAAGCTTCAATGGCGGACTGCTTAGCCTCGGCTCAAATAACGGCGACAGTCAGCACAGTTGGAAAAACAGGCGTAGGTTGTATTTTAAGTGTGACTGCTTATTCAATTCAACAATTTAATTCGAACAAAGAATGCCCGTTGCATTTAAATGAAATTATTGAAAATGGATTCGAATTTGTTTCACCTTATGGACATGGCTGCCCATTTGAAGCAGGAAGCGAACTGACAGGTACTTTAAACAAAGACAGTTCAGGCAATATTTATCTTCAGTAGTCTAAGCTCATCTGTGATTGAGCTGTTTTCATAAGGACTTTCCATTTTTTCATGTTGGCTTGAAGTTCAATTTGAGCCAACTGCATTTCAGCTTTAATTTGATTTACTTTATCTTTACCCACTAATTTGTATTCTTGTTTCAGATGTTCAAATCGAATTTGTGACTGAATGATTTTGTCGTGAATTGGTCCAAGTTTTTCTTCGTAGAATTTTGAATTATAAAATTTTTCGGTTTCAACCTGCAAGCGGGCTTTTAAAATTTCAGAAAACTGAACTGTTTTCAATTTTCGAGCTAAACCAATAAGCGATGCGATTTGAATACTCCACTTGGTCGGATCCCAATGGTACCAGCGTATTCCGTTACGATAATCAAATTGAAACATATGGTGAAAATTATGATACCCTTCACCATGCGTTAAAATTGAAACGATTAAACTGTCTTTAGCTGTTTTTTCGCTCGAGTAGGGAGTTTTTCCTACAGTGTGACTAAGTGAATTTACAAAAAAAGTAGATTGCTGAGTTAAAAAAATCCTTAATCCACCGGCAATCACAAGTCCTAAATAAGCATTACCAATCCAGTAACCGATTAAAAAAGGCAGCAGATAGCCGACAAAAATAGCCCAAAAAATATAATAATTATGTTGTAGCATAACCATTTTGTTTTTCTGCAAATCGGGCGCATGAATGGGAAGACTGACCGACTCATTCTTCATCATCCAACCCATATGAGCGTACCAAAATCCTTTTTTAATTGAATAGGGATCTTTATCAGTGTCTTCAAAACGATGATGAATACGATGATCGCTTGACCATTTTAAGCAAGAGCCTTGGAATGCTCCCGCACCGATAAATAAAAGAAGGGCTTCAAGAACCGGATGAGCCTCGTAAGACTTATGAGAGTAAAGGCGGTGATATCCCATGGTAATACTTAGATTGGTTAAAATCGCAAAAACTAAACCGAATAAACTGATCCATAAAACTTCAGATCCCGTGTAGTTTTTTGAAAAAATAAAATAAAAAACTAATAATAAAACTGAAATGACGGGATTCAAAATTAAAAATAGAGTGACTGACCAGCAGATTTTTTTTAAATTTGTTGTTAACATTTTTGACATATTCTCCATTTAAAATTAATTCAAAGTGTAGCAGAATTAGTAATTAAACTCACTTCCAAAACTCAGACCCGCTGCAAAAACGTCCTGACTGATTCTTGACGTATAAACGTATCCTCCTAAGACACTTCTTAAACTATTTTTAAGCCAGGAATATCCCACCGAATAATAGGTGCTTTGACCAAAGTAACTGACTTCAGAACCAAGCTGGTGATTAATGCCGACTAAAAACTGATGACCCGATTTTGAATTCATTTTATAGCCAAATGTCTGGATCATTTTAAAAGTATTATTTAATTCATCGTTTTCTTGAAATTGTGAATCTGTTGTAAATTCATGATCCCCAGAAACAAAACCATGTCCAATAACAAAGAAAGCTCCGTTAGGCGCCTTGTGTGAATTTGAGTTAGACGATTCAATTTTTTGATAACTGGTTACCGAAGTCGCACCGTGAATGTAACTCACCACTGTTTCTTGGTCTTTTTTGAAAAGAATCAGCTGTCGCGAGCGATAATTGTAGCCTAGTGTGTAATTTCCGAACGCTGTATGACCTGATGCAGATACTCCAGCGCCTAAAGATTTGTAATCTAATTTTGTGGATGACGTCGATCTTAAATTAGACGTTAAACTTGTCAATTCACTAAAACTTGTTCCATCAATTTGCGAATACTGCCCGAAATAACTTAATGCAAAAGGAATTTCTTTGAAAGCCATCGAATAACCAAAAATGAATTGGTTTTGATTTCGTGTTTCCTCGAAATTAATATCTGAATCATTTATATTTAAATGAATTGCAATTTTTAATTGTGATGGAGATGTATTCACAATAAAAATTTCGTGAACCAAGGCATCCCCCACAAGAATTGTTCCTAAATATCCAGGGTTCAGCGCAAAAGACGTGGCTTCAACTTGGTCTGACTTCGAAGATAATGTGCCAAGAGTGCTACCGTTTAAACTATATGAATCTTTAGTTTTACGATTTAATAAGCTAGGATTAAAATAAGAGGCCGCTGTTGGTTCAGATAAAGCCGCGCCCGAATTTCCCATCAGGCTTTCGTAAAGTCCAATGGCATATTGGGCCTTCGACTGAAAACTAAAAATAAAACATAAAGCAAAAACTAATTTGTTTCGGTACGAAATAATTCGATCGCGTCGACGACAGCCTGAGGTTTGTAAGCTTGCGATTCTTCGTACCATTGCACTTGGCTCCATCCCAAAATTTGAAATTCAGGCTTAGAAACATCGCGCACATTGACTAATTCGAAGAAGTTTTTAATGTGCGCAAGCTCTTTTGCTTTCATTTCGAATGATGGCAGGTGAAATTGAATGAAGGCAAGCTGTTTATTTTTAATCGAAAAAGATTGAATTCCTTTTGACACAAGAGCTTCAAAATCAATATTTTTGTTTTGATCACATCCTTTAATTAAAAGGAGTTTTTCAGCGTGATTAAAAAAGTTTTTCATTTCAATTTCTCGTAAACCCAAACAGGCCAAAAAAACATGTTGCTGGGTTTTGATTTGATCATAAGACTGCAAAGGCAAGCTTGATTCGCTTGGCAAAATCCAAATTTGAGACTTATCTTTAACCGCAAATTCAAGCTGAGGATTTTTTGCTGCAATTTTTTGTAAATTTCTAAACAAAGGCGACTTGACCGATATTTTTTCAGGATACTCAAATAGGTAATCAAAATACGCTTCAGCAAAAGAATCATTTACACCCGCTTGTTGTAAATTTTGAGTTATCTTTGCGTAAAATTCTCGGTAAGATTTTTCGTTTTGCACCATAGAAGATGAGTTCATCAAATCCGTCATTTTTTTAATATTCATCATACCTTGTTTTAAAGGAAGACGGTCAGACATCAGCATCTCGATCGCTTTTTCAGAGCTCAGTTCCTGGCTCTTGAGATAGCGTGGCAATAACTGAATAAAATTAATCCGAAGTCTCAATGGTAAATCAGCATAGGCTTTGATCCAAACAGACGTCATCAAAGGGCGCAAACTCAGTAACAAAAGATTTTCTGACGTTAAGATTTCATCACTTTGAATTTTTCCACAGACCGAAAAATGCTCTGAAATTTTCCATGGTGAATCGCAATAAGTCTCTTTTGACTTGAGCACTTGCGGCCAATGTGAATTGCCGATTTTAGTTTTTAGCTTGAGCAACGGATCTTCAATTTCGACTTGTCCTTGGTAGGCGTACAGTAAAAAATCAGCCACAACCTCAGCAAACAACTGTTGCGAATACAGATCGTTTTTAAGTCTTTCACTCAGCCATACTTTAAATAAAGCTCGTTCAAAATGCCCCTGAGATTTAAATAACTGAGACCCAATTTCGATTTCGTGTCCATTTATTTTAAACAAAACCGGTTGAGTTTCGTTAATTTTGAGAGTAATGGCTTGATTAAAAGGTTCCATTGTTTTTAGAAATCCAGCAGCACTTTCAATCCGGTTTTCAATGTCTTCAACGTTAAAGTCAAAATAGCGCGAATAAGGAACTCGAATAAAAGCGCTGCACCGAAATATTGTTTCTGTTTTGTCAAAGGAGACTCTGTCAATTTTTTCGACAATCCTAGAATCAATACAAAGTGGTTTCTTCAAAGTAAACATCAGCCCTATTAAGACTGCAAACAAACCAACAAAAAGACTTAAAAGACCACGCTCTAAATTCATACGATCATACTAAGCAATCTGAGGGCCTAAATTTTATGAAAACTTAAGTTAGTTGTTGCATAACTTCTATTTTATTTTAGCGTATTTCAAAGAGGGGATTTTTTATGAATAAAATAGTTTTATCGATTTTGTTTTTTGCTTCAACTTCGGCTTTTGCCTTCAAATTACCAATTAATAAGAATTTGGAGAATATCAAAATGCCAGCTCAGTTCACAACTGAGTATGATTTTGAAGGTATTGTGGCCTTGTCAAACTGTTCGGGTAGTTTGATTCAGCTTGAAGGTGTTTCTGATTCCAATTACGCCTTAATTTTAACGAATGGCCACTGTGTTGAAAGCGGTTTTACCGCACCAGGAAGCTTTGTCTATCAAAAGCCAAGCAGCCGATCTTTTACTCTTTTAAATTCTCAAGCTCAAAACGCGGGTAAAGTGACAGCGACACAAATCGTCTACTCGACGATGACGAAAACAGATATGACGATTTATAAACTTCGTGAAACATATGCAGATATTAAAGCCAAGTTTGGGATTCGCCCGTTAATTTTATCTTCTGAGCATCCACAAGCTTCTCAGAATATTGAAGTGATTTCTGGTTACTGGAAGCGTGGTTACAGTTGCGCCATTGATCAGTTCATCAACACTTTGAAGGAATCTGATTGGACGTGGGTGGATTCAGCTCGCTACACGCAACCCGGGTGCGAAACAATCGGTGGAACTTCAGGTTCACCGATCACTAAAGCGGGAACTAAAATCGTCATCGGAGTTAACAACACTGGAAATGAAGATGGCGAAGCTTGCACTTTAAATAATCCTTGCGAAGTCGATCAAAATGGAAAAATTAATTTTGCTCAAGGCTTATCTTACGGTCAGCAGACTTATTGGGTCTACAGTTGCTTAACAACAACAAATGAAATTGATTTAGCTGTTCCTGGCTGCGCTTTACCGCACTAGTTTTTTTTAATCGCGTTCAGCAACCCAACACGACCCACTTTTGACGAAAGTGGGTGATTGATCAAAGGTTGTAACCACTGATGAATTTGAATTAATTTTTTTAAATTCAAACCCGTCTTCACTTTCATACCCTCAAACATATAAACAACATCTTCAGTGGCCACGTTACCTGCAGCACCCGGAGCATACGGACAGCCACCCAGACCACCAATACTTGAATCAAATATTCGAACTCCAATGTCATAAGCTGCTAAAATATTTGCTAAAGACTGCCCGCGCGTATCATGGAAGTGGCCCGCAATTTTTTGAACAGGCACAACTTTTTTTATTTTAGAAAAAAGAGATTTAATTTGGCCCACGTGGGCCACTCCGATCGTGTCTCCGATCGATATTTCATACACACCCAGCTGGTTCATGCGACGAGCAAGCTGGACTACTTTACTTTCGGAAATATCTCCTTCAAACGGACAACCGAAACACGTTGAAAGATAGCCCCGAATTTTAATTTTATTTTTTTTCGCAATTTGAGCAACAGCATTAAATCTTTCAAAGCTTTCATCAATGCTACAGTTAATGTTTTTTTGTGAAAATGTTTCTGAACAAGAAGCAAAAATTGCAATTTCTTTTATATTTGCTTTCAGGGCTTGATTCATTCCTAATTCATTCGGAACCAAAACACTGGGAAAGAACTTTTTTTTATTTTTGAATTTGCGTAAAACTAGTGCCGTGAGCTCTTCTGTGACAGCCATCTGCGGAACCCACTTTGGTGAAACAAAAGCACCGACTTCAAGATAACCAACACCAGCTTCATGAAGTTTTTTAATCAGCTCAAATCTTTGTTCTACATTTAAAAACGAAGACTCATTTTGAAGTCCATCACGTAGCCCAACTTCTACAATCTTTACTTGATTCATGGATTGTGGGCCTTTAATTGAATCAACAAATAGCCTAGCACCACTTGATCATTAACGTTTACAAAAACGGACTCAACTTTGGAATCAATGTCAGATTTTAAAGTGTATTCCATTTTCATCGCTTCCATAACAAGTAAAGCATCACCTTTTTTTACAGCCTGTCCTTGGCTAACAAATATTTTGGTAACTTTGCCTGGCATCGGAGCCAAAATTTGATCTGTTGATTTTTGTTTAGTCTTATTTTTAGAAAAAGAACTTTGATTAAGCTCGACTAAATCAATTGAAAAAACTTTTTGATCGATTTTAAACCATAACTTCTGCTCAATCACTTCGGAAATAATTTTTTTTTCGATGCCGTCTAATTTTATTTGATTTTCTAACTTCATTAAACACCTCTCCAAAAACTTGACCAAGGAGATAATACAGACTGACTTGAAGCTAAATTTGAAAATGAATTCGATTTTGTTATTTTGTAAATTTCTTGAGCCCATTTTTTTACGTTTACGTCATCAAAATCGGGCTTAAGACCATCAGAAAAATAATTCTCAATAAATCGAGTCGTCATTTTGCCAGATTGAAACTCTGAATGATTTAAAATTTCAATCAAGTAAGGAATATTCGTGTGCACACCAAAAATAGTTGCTTCTTCTAAAGTACGAATCATTTTTTGAATAGCACGCGGACGATTTTCATCCCACACAATCACTTTAGCGATCATTGGATCGTAGAAAGACGTGATCGTGTCTCCCGATTCAAAGCCGCATTCAAAACGCCGTCTTGGACCTTCGGGCCACTCCATCAACCCTAAAGTTCCCGTTGATGGCACGCCACTTTGATAGGGATTTTCTGCATAGATACGGCATTCGATCGAATGTCCTCGGGGAATTCGAATTTCTTTTGAATCAAAAATAAATTGATCTTGCGCAGTTAAAATTTGCATCTTAACTAAATCAACTCCTAAAATTTCTTCGGTAACAGGGTGCTCAACTTGTAAACGTGTATTCACTTCAAGTAAATAGAACTGCCCGTCTTGCAATAAAAACTCCACAGTACCGGCATTTTTGTACTGACCTAAAGTTGCAATTGTACAAGCCACTTCAGACATTTTTTTACGAAGCTCGTCTGTTAATGAAGGAGACGTCGCTTCTTCAATTATTTTTTGATGACGGCGCTGTACGGAACACTCACGATCAAATAAATGCACAACGTGGCCCGTGCAATCACCAAAAATTTGAAATTCAATATGCTTTGCTCGATCTAAATATTTTTCTAAAAAAACTTGAGAAGTTCCAAAAGCAGATAAAGCTTCGCGCTGAGCCGACTCGATTAAATTTTTTGCTTCTGATATTTCAGTGATTAAC
This sequence comes from Bdellovibrio sp., assembly GCA_043747435.1. Lineage (GTDB taxonomy): Bacteria > Bdellovibrionota > Bdellovibrionia > Bdellovibrionales > Bdellovibrionaceae > Pseudobdellovibrio. Next base: position 32,012 of record JAYTPD010000019.1, read on the forward strand.
TTCATGCCACGCCCACCGCCCCCAGCGGCGGCTTTCACAATAACGGGTAAACCGATACGCTCAACTTCTTGGATAAGAAATTCGGTGTTTTGATCAGCGCCTTGGTAACCAGGAATGAGTGGCAAACCCGCTTTCTGAGCTAAATTTTTAAATGAAACTTTATCGCCTAATTTTCGAATCGCAGCGGCCGATGGTCCCACAAAAATTAAGCCCGCCTGCTGACACTTTTCAGCAAAATCTGCGTTCTCAGACAAAAAACCGAAGCCTGGATGAATTGCGTCCGCACCCGCTGCCAAAGCACCGTTAATATTAGCTTCAATATTCAAATAACTTTGGGCTGTCGAAGAGGGCCCGATACAAATCTTTTTACCGGCCAGCCGGTAAGCTTTGGAATTCATATCGACATCTGAATGCAAAAGAACAGTCTCAATACCAAGTTCGTCGCATGCTCGAATAATACGAACGGCAACTTCTCCGCGATTGGCAATAGCTAAGCGTCGAATTTGTTTCATCGATTAAATGTAACGTTTTTTTTTTGAATTGTCACTTTAAGTCGGTGAATTTATAAGTCGTGCTTAAGATTCTTTTTCCGTCTTTCAGAACAATGTCTCGATTTCTGTAAAGAATTTGCGGAGCCCCAATATCAATAAAATTGGCTAATGGAGCTGATAATTCTAAAACAGTTTCAGTAGCTTCACCAAGATCCAAAGTTGAGCTGTCTTCCATTTTGATGGAAAATCGCCCTTTCGTGATTTTGGTGTGCAGGATCGATTTAATTTTATTTGAATTTAAATTAAAATAACCGAGATCAAATTTTTCAAATGTATCACTAGGAATAGCGCTTGCAGTCAATTTACAATCAAGCTGCGCAAATGAATCGTCACGAGGGTCAAGATCAGGTCTAAAAAATTCTCTTTTCAGACTCGATCCGCGACGTATTTCTAATTTGTCATTAAAAAACATGTAACTTGCAAATTCATTAATTTTATTTTCGAAAAAAAATAAATCATCTTTGTAAAAAACATCTCCGTAATTAATATTCGAGTAGATCACTTCAGTTTCAAAGCCTAACAACGACGCAGGCTTGTCAAAACCAATTCTTGAAACAACTTCTTTTCGGTCAGATCCACGCGTTGGGAAATCGGCAAATCGAGATAATCGACTTGATTGAAATTCGTCCCCCTGAACTGTTTTAGGGTTAATTATTGAGACATTTGCGCCGCACCCTGAAACATCGATTAAATATTCGCAGTATTGAGAAAATTTAACATTTTCGTTTAAGACTAAAAAATCCATCGGCAACTCATGACTTGTATCAAGAACTAAATTTGAATTTAATATTCGTGTGAAGATATTTTTTGGATGAGGTTCCGTTGTAGAGTGATCAAACGCACTTTGATTGCAACCCAAAACTATCATGACTAAAAAATTAAGCACCAGCAATTTGTACATTCTTTATCCTTAAAACATGAAATTAGCATTCTTCGAAGCGAAAATCTAGTTCCCTAAAATTCATAAAAGTTATTCATTGTATGTGTCAAAAAGTTAGTCACACTATTTTTTTTCAATAAACTTTTTAAGTCTTAGTTGCGCTTCAGAGCTGACTCGGCGTTCACTGATCACTTTTGTGGTCAGATTTTTTTGCTCGCTCCAAGATAAGTTTTGCTGAAGTTGATTCAAAAGTTTTTTTGTCTCGCGCATGGCCTCAAGTCCGTTCGAATTAAACTTCTGAATAACTTGTTGCCATTCGTTTACATCGGCAATTTTAGAGTGAACCAGGCCCATTTGAATGGCTTGTTCGGTTTGAAAGGCTTCGGCACTTAGCATAAAGGGTCGTAAAAATGCATCTTGAATTTTTTTGAGTACGAAACTTGAAATCACTGCGGGCGCCAAGCCTAATTTGACTTCGCTAAAACAAAACTGCGTATTTGGTGCGGCAACAACGTAATCGCAGCAGGCCACAAGCCCCAAAGCCCCTCCAAAAACTGCGCCATGCAAAACGCCAATGACTGGAGTTTTGCAACCTAGAATCGAATCAAACATCTGCCAAAGTTTTTCAGAATCCACTCTGTTTTCTTCGAAACTGAATTCGATCATTTTTTGCATCCAATTTAGATCAGCTCCGGCGCAAAAAGCACTTCCTTCGCCTTTAAGAACAACTGCTTTTAATTTTAAATCTAGATTTAATTGTTGAAAAATATCTGTGAGCTCAGAAATCATTTCAGGATGAAAAGCGTTTTTAACTTCAGGACGATTTAGACTGATTATTTTAATTTCAGGATTAGAATTCCAGTTTTCAACTTTTATAAATTTCATTTTTTTAAACATCCTAAAGTCTTAAGTCGCTTCATGATTTCTTTGTTCTTAATTTTATCTTTAAGTTGAGCTGATTTCGATTTTGGATAAATGCAAATTTCTTTTTCGACCTTACAAGCTTCTGTTGTGCAAGAAATTGTGTGTTTAAAAAGCTCTAAATCCAAATTTTTATCTTGATAGCTTTCGATTAAGACAAGACCATTTTTAATTTCTAAGGCTATAAATTTTTTATCTTGGTCTGCGTTTTCGAAGATCGCTTTAGATATTTCAAAATTTTTGCCGTAATAAAATAGTTTAAAATTTTTGTAGACTGCTGAAGTATTTTTTTTTAAAGATGCCTCGGCGACACCGCACAAGGCTAACACAGGCCCCTGCAGCGTTTGGTGTAACAACGAAGGCGTTGAGGCCAATAAGGGTGCATTTTTTAAATCGTCGGTGCATAAATATTTTTTTGCATCGATAGGCAATTTAGCATTCGATAACGAGCTTAAAAATAGGTTTGTTAAAAAAATAAACTTCATAAGTCTCCTGAAATAAATTACATTCTAAAAACGCCCTGCATTTTAGGGCCCCAATCTTTGTTTAAACTAGCTGAAATTCCCAAAGCTAGTACTTTTCGAGTATCAATCGGATCAATAATTCCATCATCCCACAATCTTGAAGTCGAAAAGTAGGCCGAGCTTTCAGTTTCGTATTTTTCGAGTGTTGGCTTTTTAAATTCATTTTGTTCCTCAACCGACATCTTTTGTCCCTTCAGAGCCATCTGTTCTAATTTTACCGTCAGTAAAACATTTGCAGCTTGTTCGCCGCCCATCACGCTAATTCGCGCGTTCGGCCACATCCAAAGTTGGCGGGGCTGATAAGCACGGCCACACATTCCATAATTACCCGCGCCGTAAGATCCGCCGACAACCACTGTGAATTTTGGAACGCGGGCGTTCGATACGGCCATCACCATTTTTGCGCCGTGTTTTGCAATTCCTTCTTGCTCATATTTTTTTCCGACCATAAAGCCCGTTATATTTTGTAGAAAAACCAAAGGTATTTCTCGTTGTTCGCAAAGCTCGATGAAGTGCGCGGCTTTTTGCGCGCTTTCACTAAAAAGAACTCCATTGTTTGCAATGATTCCAACGGGCATTCCCCAAATATGAGCAAAACCTGTTACTAAAGTTTTTCCATAAAGCGGTTTAAATTCATGAAATTCAGAACCATCCACCAAACGCGTAATCAATTCGCGAATATCGAAAGGTATTCGTGAATCAGATGGTAAAATTCCATAAATTTCTTCAGACGAATAAATCGGAGCGCTAACAGGTTGAGTTTTGAGTTGAATTATTTTTCTTTTATTTAAATGTTTTACAATCGAACGAGTAATTTCAAGCGCATGCTGATCGTTTTCAGCTAAGTGATCAGTCACTCCAGAAATTTCACAGTGAGTTGTAGCTCCACCTAACACTTGAGCATCAACAACTTCACCCGTCGCTGCTTTAACTAACGGAGGACCTCCTAAAAAAATGGTCCCCGTGTCTTTAACAATCACATTTTCATCGCTCATCGACGGCACATAAGCGCCACCCGCCGTGCAAGACCCCATCACGACGGAAATTTGCGAAATTCCCATCGCACTCATTCGTGCTTGATTATAAAATATTCTTCCAAAGTGATCACGATCTGGAAAAACTTCCGATTGCAGTGGCAAATAAGCTCCACCGCTATCAACCAAATAAATGCAAGGCAGACCATTTTCCATTGCAATTTCTTGAGCTCGTAAATGTTTTTTTGCGGTCATCGGAAAGTAAGTTCCGCCCTTCACAGTGGCGTCATTCGCGACAATAATGCATTCCGTTTGATGAATGACTCCAATTCCAGTCACAATTCCTGCGCCCGGAGCCTGGCCTTCATACATGTCTTTGGCGGCCAAAGTTGAAAATTCTAAAAAAGCTGAATCTGGATCAATCAGATTTTCGATGCGTTCACGAGCCGTTAATTTGCCACGCGCTTTATGTTTTTTTACGGCGTCTTCACCGCCACCTAACTTGGTGACTTCAATTTGTCTTCGCCAGTGCTCGACTTGAGTCACAAGCGCAGCTTTGTTTTTTTTGAATTCACTTGATTGTGTATCTAAAGAACTTTCTAAGATCATATACACCTACGCGATTAAATCGATTGTCTCGATAGTCAATTTTAAATAGACCCGATCAGTTTTATTTAATTTTTCATTTTGCTTTATGGATATCTGAATTTCAAATTCACAAGTTGCTTTTTTAAATTTCTGAAGTTGCACAAAAAAATCGTCCATATCTTTTTCACTCGATTTTAAAAAAAGATTGAGTTCGTCATTCCATTTAATTTTTTTTGAAAGTTGAATATCAGTCTCGGTGATCTGAAAAAATTGTTTCGGCATTTGTCTTTGTAAAAAAACGCGAGCTTGTTCTAAAACAGCATTCGTCACTAGACCTTGGTGGATTTCATGTTGCGTGTTGAGATTCGTTTTTTCATAGGGTATCAATGCTTTGATTTCAAAATCAGAGATCTCAAATAAACGGAATCCCGTTCCAAGCAACTCAGGAGAAAGCCAATCTAACGCGTAGCTTAAGGCAGGTTGGAAAGTCTTAGGACTTTTGACCTGAACCCATGTTTTCAAATCTTTCATTTTTTCTAAAAATTCTGCTTTTAACGAAGACGTGCTTTCAACACTTTTGATTTTAGACTGATTCATTTCTCTCCTTGCCTATTGGAACGCTAACATGATGAACTAATAATGTCACAAAAAGTTGAATTGTCAGGAGGCAACAATGATTAAATTGTTAAGCTTATTCGTGTTCGTAGCCGCTTTTGTTTGGACTTGGTTTTTATTTAATTCCAAAAATTCGATTGGTATAGATGTTCATGCTGGGATTCAAAGCAAATTAGCCATCCTTATTGAAGAGACCATCAAAAAAAATAAACCCAGCTCATCTCACTTTGAAGTTCTTAAAATTTATACTGAAAAAATTGACGACAACAAAATCAGTGCTCAGTTTTCATTTAAGTACGACGATATTTTAAGTGAAAATGAGGTGACCAGCCAAACTCTCAGTGGCGAAGCAATTTTAAGCAAAGGGCTTTCTGAAAATCCGCAAGTTCAAAAATGGATTGTTCAATCAGTCAAATCCGACACTTCAAATCTTGAATTCAAAGAGGGTTTAGTCATCAGTTCAGACGGAAAATCAAATGACGGTTTGATTCCAGAAGAAAAAAAGACCGAGTAAATGAATTCAGATTCAGAAAACCAATCTGAAGAAGCTTTTCTAATCATTGATGAAAAAGGTGATCTATTTCTTGATCCTGAAGAACCGGCTTTAACTAACCCGACTGAAATCGAAGAGATTCAAACAAATTTACGCTTAACAGAGCAGTCGACTTTAGTGACTGAACTTCACGACAAAAAATATTTTGTCGAATCTTTTGATCATCCGTTACAAATTATTGCGATCCAAATTAAAGAAAAAAAAATATATCTTCAATCGCGACAAAATAATTTGTTTTTAGCCGACAATACAAAGTGGTCTGTTGATGAATGGGACCGCTTCAATGGCATGACAACATCAACTGCACCCTTTGTGCTAACTGAAAAAGCACAAGATCAACTTTTTAATGCCGTGGACTCTTACGACGATGAAGGCTTCGTGGCTGAAGGTGAATACGTTTCAACTTCACCCTATTATATTGATACGGCCCTGATCGATAAAGCTCAATATTGGGCTGATATTTATAAAACTGAAACCAATCCGAATTGGAATTTAGATCAACCCGCCGAAGCCTTAAAAGACATGCTTCCACGACTTAAATTACCAAAATCCAGAATCTTAGTTTTAGGTGCCGGAGAAGGTCACGATGCTGCGTTGTTTGCACAAGCCGGGCACATGGTGACTGCTGTTGATTTTTCGAAAGAAGCTATCGCACGAGGAAAAATAAAATATGCCGGCTTAGATAATCTTCATTTTTATGAGAATAATATTTTTCACATTCCTCAAGACTGGAACCAAAGTTTTGATGTGGTTGTCGAACACACTTGCTTTTGCGCAATACCACCCGATCAGCGCAATGAATTGATTCGGCTTTGGAGACGCATGCTTCATGAAGAAGGCCAATTGATGGGCGTTTTTTTTACGATGGAAAAACGCGTTGGCCCTCCGTACGGCATGACTGAATGGGAGCTTCGCAAACGTCTGCAAGATTATTTTCAATTTTTATTTTGGGGTCGTTGGCGTCAATCTATTCCGCAACGTCAAGCGCGTGAACTCTTTGTTTTAGCTAAAAAAAAGAAATAGATTAAATTTTTTGACAGGCTTTTAAAAGTTCTTCAGATAAATCAGTTTCACGAACAATCCGCGAAAGTAAAATGGCCCCGACACTTCGACTGATCAACTGCAAGGCTTTTTCTTTTTTTTCATCTCCAGAAATACTTTCAGAATTATTTTGCACAATTGTGTCAGCCCATTTTTGGATGTACCAGGCAATCACTTCGCCGGACTTTTTTGAACTCCGCTGTATTTCAGACGCTATCGAAGGAAGCACACAACCCATATCGGGGAAGTCTCGGTGTTGAACGCTACAATATCTTTTTAAAATAATTTCAGTTTTTTCTGAGCCCGTTAAATTTTCGGTATCGCGATTTAAAAGCTGTCGCGTGTGCTGAAGAGCATGTTCTAAAGATTTTTGAAACAGCTCATCTTTTGATTTGAAGTGGGCGTAAAAAGCCCCCGCGGTAAGGCCGGCATCGGCCATGATTTGATCAATGCCTGTCGCTTTAAATCCTTGTTTACGAAATAATCTTGAAGCGACATTTAAAATTCTTTGGCGTGATTCTAGTTTTTGAATTGTTTTTAAACTTTGATTTTTCATACTGGAGTTGTTGATGCACCTTTTATCACTTCATCGATTTTATTCTTGAGCAAGTGCCTAGATTCATCATTCATTGTGTGCCGAAGACCCTCAAATTGATAATACTGACCCAATGGATTTTTCTGGGCGACTAATCTTTCAAAACTTTTTTTAGATAATTCAAATGGAATAACTTCGTCGGCCGTTCCATGGATTGCATCTAAAGGAACATTCAATTTAAAAGCATAGTCTTCTGTACGATAAGCCGCACCGATAGCAACCAAATACAAAACATTTTCAAGCGACGGCATTAGAAACGGTAAAAAAAATCCACCCTGAGAAAATCCAATTAAAATTTTAGGGCGTTTTGTTAATCCCAATTGATGAATCAAATGTACAACGGCTTTCGCAGAAACTTCGGGGTGAATCAAAACTGAGTTCGAAGTAAAATCAGCAAAATACCAGGCAAAAGCTTGCTTCCATTCATTGTCTTTTTTTTGAGGAACCGGAAAAAGCCCGTTGATCGCTAAAATTTCATAACGATCATCTAAATCAGGCAAGGCCCGTCTTAACAAGCCCTTGGCCGAGTCTGAATAACCGTGAAAAAACAATAGTAACGGTTTGTCCGTACTTTGATTTAAATGGTGATAACTAATTGGAATTTCAGAGTTTATTTGATTTTTAAAAGTCTCAATTTCAATCATTTTTACGCCTCTTTATATTTAGCATTGCGAGTCTGTTTTTTATATATTACGATCGTAATATATCTAAGGAAAAAACACAATGAGCGAATTCAATCAAGTCCCTGAAGCTTTGCCCAAATTGGCGCCCCCGGGGGCCGGAATACCTTGGCCTTTAAAACTGATCTTGCGTTATTTTATGAAGCCTTTCGTTGCCAGCCGTACTCCTTGGGAGGTTTCAGAAAAAAGATTTGTTCGTATCAATCAAAAAATTTTAAGTGAAATCGAAGGACTTACTGAAGAACAACTGTCTAAAAAAATTCTTGTTCCACCCATGCGGGGTCTTGAAGACAGCTCACGTTTTTGGTCGATTAAAATGGTCATAGAGCATTTAGTTATTGTCAGCTCTCAGATGATAAAAATAATTCCTCTTCTGTCCAATGGCCAAGTTCCAAATGGCAAAGCAGATACAGCCACTGTTAAACCATTTGGCCAGATGACTGTAAATGAAACGATGAATTTATTTAAAAAATTAACGACAAGAGATTTTGAAAATTTAGTCTCAAATATTTCAAATAAAAAATCGCAAACTACTTTTACTCATCCTTGGTTTGGCCCGATGACGGCTCAAGAGTGGTATTGGTTGTTGCCTGGCCACCACGCTCTTCATCTAAAACAAATTAAAGCCATTAAAAAAAGTTTATAATCTCAACTCAAAAAGTGGTGCTGTAATAAAGTCCTGTTGTCGACGTATTTGAAGTGATCTCAATATTATCAAACTCCATATTCCAAGAAAATACTCGAGCAAATAATCCAACTTTTGATGTGACCCATTTGTATCCTGTTGAAAATGCAAAGAGTGAATTTAAATGAGTTGTATTCGTTGTCGTATTTGGAGGAATATATTGATCGACATAAGTCGCTTGAATTTGATTTACATTATACCCTACTCCAAAAGCAGCACCTGCAAACCAATGAGTCCAAACCCAGTTTTGGCTGTAACCAAATCTTAAGCTGTATGTATTTACATTCAGTTTTTGAAGAATTTGATCTTTATTGAGCTTCAGCTGTACTGGAATCAAGTCTCCATTGATTGTAAATTGATCGACACCTGCAGAAAGCAACCACGAACCTGTGTCTTCAACTTGATCCCAATAAGTGTCTTGAACAAGAAATGATGAATGCTTCTCGTTGAAGACATAAAATACTTGTGTCCCAATATGATTAAAACTTAAATCAGGCTGACTTATTCCAAATTGAATCAATTTATTTTCGACAAAATAGCCTTTATAATTTTGATAATAAAATGCGGCTTTCCAATTTCTGTAAACATCTAACGAAATTTGATAATCTTGAATCTTTGAATCGACTCTTGATTTACGCGACTCTTCAGGGTCTAGCTGAGGATATTTGGCTTGAAATGAAAAGCCTTTGTAACCCAAACTAACAAAATAATAATTTGTGTTTGTAGGTGTATAGCTCGTATCTGTATTCACCGTCATATGTAAGCTGTTCAAACCAAAACCAACTGATGGAGTAAATAGGTCTTCAGCGGCCCTTGAAAACAAGCCCATGCATAATGTAAAAATAAAAAAGATTTTTTTCATTCGAAGGATCTTAGACGAATTCAATTTGATGTGTTTAAAAAAATTGTCGAATCATAAAAAATATCGGTAGCGTCTTTTTTTTTGTGTCTACGGGTTTAATGTATAAGTTTTTCTAATACATCTTCGATTTGGTTTTTGTTTCTGATGTGTTCTAAATTATTA
>JAYTPD010000020.1:0-2818 GCA_043747435.1 Bdellovibrio sp.
TAATAATTTAGAACACATCAGAAACAAAAACCAAATCGAAGATGTATTAGAAAAACTTATACATTAAACCCGTAGACACAAAAAAAAAGACGCTACCGAAACCGCAAAGTTTCATAACCTTGACAACCTCAACCCCACGACCAAGCATGATTGTAACGTGCGTTGCGCGAAGATCGTGAAATCGAATCATCGGCAAACCCAAGCCCATCAAAAATATTCTTAGTTCGCGGGCTTGCTCACCTTTGTCCCACTTATCTATTCTAGGAAGAACAAAGTGCGAATCTAAATTCGTAAGCTTCAGTTCTTTCAAAATTAGGAGCAAGTTTGGTGCAATCTCAACGATTCGATCATGACCAGATTTAGTCTCTTTAAAACCGTCAACATTGTTCCACGCTGTATCAACTAAAATTTGACGGGTTTCGAAATTTACCTTCGACCAAGTTAAAGCATAAAGCTCACCTGACCTCATCCCCGTATAAACCGCCGTACACCAATGATAATACCATTCCGAGTTATATTCTTTAGCTTTGTTTAAAAATAGTCTGACTTGATCTTCGGTCAAAACTTTTTTAATTTTATCACCAATGCGAAATTTCATCTCTGGCGCTGGATTTCTTTTGATGTGATCGCACTCAAGCGCAAACTTGAATGCGCCTCTGATAAATTTCAAAAGATTTTTCTGATGACTTGGTGACCGATGACCAACCCTTTTTTGAATCAGCTCCCTGATCTCTTGAGTTGTGATCGCATCAATTAGTCTTAATCCCCAATCGTCAAAAGTATGCGACTTTAAGCACAGCCAATATGTTTCAACGGTTTTTTTCGTCAAATTTTGATTACGCATGTTTTCACAATACTTTTCAACTACGTCTGACCAGTTCGGAATAACAGCTTTTCGAAGCTTGTCTTCAACCTCAACAATCATTTGAGCGTATGCACGCTTTGCCTCAGCTAAAGACTTAAAACCTTTTCGCCTTAATCCCACTGGCTGCCTGGTTATTGGATGTCGCTTACTATAAAATGCTATCCAAGTTCCGGCAGCATTAGGATCACTTTTGGTTCCCATATAAAACTCCTCTTCTGTTTTTCAGAAGAAGGTTCCGCAAATCATCGCGAAGATAACGGTTTCTATTCCCAAGTTTGTGATAGGGGACATGACCATTGCTTGTTAAATTGCGCAAAGTCCCCACCGAAACTTTTAAATACAAAGCCGCTTCATCGCTTGTTAACCACTCTTCAATTTTCAAAGAACTACTTTGGTCATTCTGTACTACGGAATCACTACGTTTAGCAATGAAGTTGAAGTTATTGGAGGTCTTCACTTTGACCCCCATTCGGACTTCCGAATTGTCTTTGCGCTTGCGGATTTTTTGAGTTTAATTTTGACCAAATAACATTGTCTTTCAGAGGCATCCTTATAGTAATTTCTCTGTACGCAGAAAATCTATTATCAACTTCAATACTGAAACCATGTTTGCGCAAAACTGGTGTGATTCGTCGCAGGCTTTTTGCAAGTGTAGAGGTATTCTTGGGAAATAACCGAAATTGCTCATAGTCATTATTTGGTTTTAATAGCTCATAAAGCTTTGTCGCAGTTCCTTCAAACTTATCCCCTGGACCAAAGCAATTTAATAATTGGCGAGCAATAATATCGTTTTCAAGAATTGCTTTTGAACTTTTATCTCGATTAGCTTGATAGGCATCTATAAAAAAACTTTTATCATAACCAAGATACTCGGCTGTTGCGCACCCAATTTTGGCATAGTCTGTCATTCGAAATGGTCCGAATTCTTCAATTTCGGGGGCGCGTGCTAAAGCATAAGATGCGATTTGAACCAACCCCATAAGAATGTGTGGACAGTGCTCCCTAAATTCTTCGTACATTTTTTCCTTTGATCTTTGGGTTTGTAATGCCTCGATATTAAATACTATTGAACGGTCTAATAAGTCGGCCCGCTCAGGACTCGCCTCTATTCCGTTGATCAATACCGGGCATTTAGCGCTCAAGACATTAATGTCTTGATTGGTGTACAACGATCGATCCATAAAAGCCCCACCAGTGCTTAGCATGCAAAGACAGTCAGAAACCTCTTTTGAAATTCCGCTGACATTATCAAATCCAAGCACAAAAAGATGCTGGGCAATCATAAAAATATCTTTTTCTTTTTTCGGCATTAAGTTTTTTTCGATCGGCGAAGGATCAATAAGCATTTTTGCAAATTCCATTGCAGTTGTTTTACCTGAGCCCTGCTCACCTTCGAAAATTAAAAATACAAAGTCACCAGTGCCCGCCATAAGATAAGAAACTAATGCTGATAACAAAAGTATTTGATCATCTTCAGAAGCAATATTGATAAACTTCTCAAAAAGTACATTTACAACATTTCTAATTGGAAAAATATCTGTGAAGCAAATCAAAGGAATATTTCCAGACCCCTTACTTTTCAAAAAATTGATGTTTGTTGAATTTATTATTTCAAACCCTTGAATTGAAATATTTTTTGAACGATTCGGAAAAATGCGAACACAACCACCGTCCGCACCTAAGCATAAAATTATGTCTGCGCCCGCCCTAGCAACTCTTAAATACACTTTTTCTGGGCTTGAGCGGTGAATTGCTACCGCCTCAAAAAGCGATGTTAGTTCTTCGATCCAATTTTTATTTAGTGGGATGTTTCGCTTTTCATAAATAATCTTTTTTATAAAGCCTTCGAACATTGCCTTCTAACCCCCTATATATTGCGGACACCAAATTCTGAGAAATATGGTATAACAAAATAACTTAGGAGTGTTTTATGTCGAAGAAGTTTTCAGCGGA
>JAYTPD010000021.1:0-158894 GCA_043747435.1 Bdellovibrio sp.
TTACCCATGTATTCCTCACCCGTGCGCCACTAGTATTGCTACTCGTTCGACTTGCATGTATTAGGCACGCCGCCAGCGTTTGTTCTGAGCCAGAATCAAACTCTCCAGTTAAAAACTGTAAAATTTAATAATTGCTTATTATATAATATGTTTTTTAAATAAACATATAGAAAAAAATTTAGTCTCTAAACCCCGAGGGGATTAGGACTGTTTAGCCCAAAATCTTTATAACTATTTAGTTTTCAAAGAACCACAGCAAAGAAAATTGTTTTAAACGAGACCAAAACTCTCGTCAACATTTTTTTTAAATATTTTTAGATATTTTAAAAAAAAGTTGCTTAAGTCTTGGTGGAGGCAACAGGGATCGAACCTGCGACCTTCTGAATGCAAATCAGATGCTCTCCCAGCTGAGCTATGCCCCCAAAAACAGTTGTGGATGGTTTCTCTCTTTTTTTTATTTTGTGGTCAATATTTTTTTTATTTATCTTAGATTGGCTTAAATAAAGATCATAGTTAGTTAATTTTAGGCTGCAGCTGCTGCTCGGTTCAGCACAATACTCATGAACCACTTCTTTTCGCTACTCATTTTGAAACCGATGTTCTCGGCGCCGTAAAGTATGCTTTGGTAAACCCTTTTGAGAATCTCAATTTCGGCTTTTGTTTCGGCTGACTCTTCGGAATCGAATAAGTCTTCAATCGCTTTCGAAACGCTTTTGAGATCGATTGTTGTGACGACTCGAGGAATGCGTGTCAGATCAAACCCAACTAAGTCATTTGGCTTGAATCCTACAAGTGATTTTGTGATAAGAATTTTGAGACCTTGGTTGAAATTCACTTGGATAAATCGTGATCCGTCGACGTCTTGTCGGTCGAGAACTTTTTCGACAAGGCTGAAGTTGATGAGGATTTTTTTGGAATCTTCTTTTTGAGTGAGCTCGAGATTTTGATCAATATACTTGTAAGTAAATTGAGTTTGGCTATCTAGAAAATTAATCACTTCATTGATGTATTGCGATGATGCTGGTGAGCTCGATTTCTTCAAACTGTCCTCCACGTATTTTTTTATCGACGGCTAAGAGGTTTCACTTTAAAGTATTATTGTCTCAAATTAAGATTCGAGGAAAATAAATGAAAATTACGCGCTGGACAGCTCAAATTGGACCAAAAAAAGATGTCATTCTTCAGTTGATCCAAGCTGAAGGACTTGATTTTACTGAAGTTCAAGTGGCTGGGGGCTCGAAACTTTCAAATTTAAGAACGAATATGAAAGAAACAATTCAGCTCATTGATGGTGAATTAATTTTTAATCTATCTGGAACGCAATTTGTTTTGCGCGCAGGAGACAAGCTGGAAATGCCATCAAATACACTTTACTCTTACAGCAATTTAAAATCAGACACTTGTCTTTTTTTAAGTGCTAAAACGATTTAGCACTTAAAAAAAGATTCAGAATTCTGTTACTGAAAACCTGACGTAGGCTGTTCAGTCGATGCTTTTTTAACATTGCCCAGAACAGGTTCGAGTATCGTCATTGTTGAGAACAGCATTGTCTCTGTTTTACTAACGATGTCAGTTTTACCTTTAAAAAGTATTCCTAAAACCGGAATGTCTCTGAGCCCGGGCACGCCTGATTCATCGGTTGTGTTGTTGGATTGAAAGTTAGCTTGAACAACGACAGTCTGACCGTTTCTGGTGACAACTTTTCCTCCAATTCCTTCATTTGTTGTGCTTCCTGTTTTGGGATCATCAATTTTAACTTGGACCAGTTTGATATCAGCCGAAATTGTATTTTCGTTTGAAGCCTGCGGTGTAATGTCGCCTGTTAAACCGAATTTAACAGTCGTAAACCCAGAGGTTCCAATAGCTGTGTTTGACTGCGTATTTGTTTGAACAATCGGAATGTTCAAGTTGCTTTCAGCTTGGATTTTTGCAGTTCCACCAGATATCACGGTTGTTCGCTGGGTATTTAAGATGCGCACTTTTTTTTGCAATTCTCCGAGGGCAATTCGGGCGTCGAGATTGCCGATGACATCGAGATTACCCCAAGTAAATGTAGAATCGAAAACTCCGGAGACTCCGTTGTTGATGCCCAAGCGAGCCGAATTGTTTGTTGTGGCTGATCCTGAAGAGCCCCAAACAACTCCGAGACTGCGTGTGAAACCGTCGGTTGCGCTGATAATTTTACTTTCGACGACGATTTGTTTTGGTTGCGTGTCAAGGGCCGCAATTAATTTTTCGATTTTGGCCATATTGTCTGGAGTATCTGTCACGATAAGTGATCCTGTTCTTTCATCGGATAAAACGCGTCCCCTTTGAGTGGTCGAGGGCACTGCACTTACTGCTGAGTTCGCCTGGTTGGAACCAGTTTGGCCGCCATTTGCGATTGCTGCCGAAGCGGCGTTTGTGCCGACGCTTCCTGAGCCAATCGGGTTTGCATTGTTAACCGCTGCCGTTGCCGAGATAAAATCCTTTATTTTTAATTCAAGATCTTTGAGATTTGCATAGCTTACAAAAAATCTTTTTACAATAAGGGGTTCGTTACTGCGGCGGGTTTCAAGAAGGCGATATGCTTGCGATTCTTCATTCTGTAGATTATCGAGCGTAGCAATTCGAAGCACGTTTCCTTGGCGAATATAACCTAATTTTTTGGCCTTAAGGATCAAAACCAGGGCCTGGTCCCAAGGAACTTGACGAAGCTTGAGAGAAATTTTTCCCTCGAGGCCTTCATCCATTAGCAAGTTGACTCCACTTTCTTCAGCGATAAATTTGATCGCCTCTTTAATGTCGATATTACTGATTTCGATGGAGATTTTCTTTCCGTAAAATTTATTGTTTCCAACTAAAAACTCTTCAAGGGACTGAGAGCTCATGACTCCATCGCTAGAAAGATCCGTAAAGCCTTCTTGAGGCGTGAACTTATCTTCTTCGTTTTTCTTTTCAGCATTCACTTTTTGTTCAGCAATGTAATCTGCATTGGCCGAGCCTATAACAAGTAAAGAATTTCCTTCAGGCTGAACAAGAGGCTCTGTTGAGTGAGGGCGAAGTTGAATCACAAATCGAGTAATTTGTGAATTTTCTTTTTGGTAGATATCGACAGATCCTATAGAGGACGCCATATCTTTTGTGTTGAGAGGTTTTTTCAACCGAGAAGGGATTGTTGAATTTTGCACTTCCACCACGAGCTGGTTGGTTGAAGAATTCAGGCGCGTCGTAAATTGCAAAGGCTTGTCTCCTTGAATCGAAACCGTGCCGCCTTGCTGGTTGGACTGGTACTGAACCGATTGGATTTGTGCCGGCGCTTCAATAGTAGGCTCGGGCTTAGCAGGCTCAGGCATAACTTCTGTGGCGATCATCTCTTTTTCGATTGGGGTTTCAACCGGCAAAGGAGTTGAGGTTTCGGTGGGAACCACTGCAGGAGTTTGGTCTGGAGTGTTGAATTCTGCAAACTCATCTTTCACGGGTGGAGCGTCGGGAGCGGGCTGATTTTGCTCAGTTGGCGAAGCTGTCTGAGATTGGGCGGCTGGGTCGTTGAAGTCAGCAAACTCATCTTTGGGAGTTGCTGGCGTTTCTGCTGCGGCCACTTCGAGAGGCTTTTCGTCGAGGTTGAATTCAGAATCTTCTGCTTGCGCGGTCGAAGGTGACGCAGTGTCTGAGCTGGTTTCAGTTGCAGCATCTGTTGAAAAGTCATCTTCTTCTTGTAGTTTTTTTGAACTTGAACAGGATACAAAAAATCCAAACAACAATATGAATGTCAGAGTGTTTTTAATTTTCTTCATCAATCCTCCTTGACTGAGTACGAAACTATTTGTTCAGCTTGATCACTTGCGGAATTTTACCTTCTTGCACGGTCACAGAACCATTTTTAATGTTCGTAATGACTCCTTTTGCATTTCCGATAAAGTCATTTACTTTCATCAAATGAATACTATTTTTTTCATCAATAAACATCGCTTTGGGTTTTTTAACATCCCAAATAATACCGACCAATTTGTAGGTTGCGAGCGGCCATCGCCGTGTGGCTTCAACATTATCATCAATCGAGACGACGGTTGGCGCACCTGTTACGGCTTGCTGCTGTCTGATTTTAATCAATAAATATTCAGGAATACGAAATGGATCTCGTTTTGAAAGACCAAAACTTGGGCTGGTTAAATCTGGCGAAAGAGTTTTTGCGTTGACAGCTTCTGGCTGCGGTGGAGTTGCTAAAACAGGAGTCGTACTGGGCATGTTGGGCTCAGCTGTTTCGCCGGGAATTTGTGGATCTTGAACGGGAATCTGTGGATTTTGGGATGGCATTTGAGCTTGATTTGGAACTTGTGCAAAAATTTTGAGTCCGACTAAAAACAATACGACGACTGCAAGAAATTTAAATTTTTTCATGGTGAAGCCTCTACAGGTTTCACGACTAAGGCTTGTTTGTAAGCAACAATTTCACCTCGAAAGTTAATCACATTGGGTTCGACTCCGGCCGGAGTGCCTTTTTCTAATGTAAAGTTTCTGACTTTAATTGTTTTTTCTTCTTTTGATAAGTACTCAACGAATTGAATAATCGCATTGAAAGATCCTGTTATATCAATACTGAAACTGACTTCTTCAATCAGTTCTGCGCCCGGTATAGCTTTGCCTTTGGCTGATAATGTCGAATTGCCGGTTCCGTTTGTTGTACTTCTTTTCAAAGATAAAATTTTGACTTGTGACAATTGCGCAAGCTTATTCAAAATTGAAGTTATCTCAATTTCAGTAAATTCATTTGGAATTTTTGATTTAACTAAATCTAAATTTCGAGCCAGTTGAAGAAGATTTCCACGCATTTCTTCTTCTTTTTTCATCTTTTTTTCAATTTCTGTGCGCTTGGCTTTTTCGGATGACAACTGCCCGTTTACATCAACAATTTGCTTATCGATTGTTTCACCATTATCAAAATAAACTAAATAATAACCTGCTGTTACAAGAACAGCTAAAATACTTAGACGCGCGATCGATAGCTCTGAAAATATTTTCAAAAACTTCACGGCGTACTCGATTCGGTATTAAACCTGGCCTTGAGATTCTGCGAAGTAGTTGAAATTCCAACCCCAAATGGGTCTGCCTTTACATCTTGATCGATCGGAATAATATTCGACAAAAAATCAGCGTTACTCAGGCGGACAGAAAACTTATTAAGTTCGTCTTGAACATCACTTTCGGCGTTAATCATCAATTCGTTGTCTTTAAATTCAAGACGATTAATCCATACACTTTCTGGAGTGGCATTTTGGAGATGTCGAAAAAGCTTAAATTCATTAATTTTATCGCGAGCTAATTTGTTAATAAAATTCATTTGTCCGTTAATGTTGAGTTGCTCTTCTTCGTATTTTTTAATTTCGTTAGCGAGTCCACTTTTACTTTGATTAAACGATGTCGTTTCGGTGAGTTCGTTTTGAACCTGCTGAAGTTTACCCTGAAGCTCTGGAATAATTTTCAATTCATACATGTAAATTGCGGCTGGACCGATAATGATAATCACGATTCTTTTGATCGCGTCGATAATAAATTTATCACGTTCACCACCCGCCGAAAGCGTCGTGAATTGCTCGGCTCCAGAAACCGCAAATGATTTCATCAAATTAATTTTAATCAAGAGTCACCAGATTTACGAAGGCCTAACCCGCAAGCGATGCCAATAAACGGAGAAATTTGTTGAAGGTACGCGGCTGTCAGTTTTTTATTGCCAGACTTAATTTTTTGATAAGGATTTAACACTTCAAAAGGCAGTTTGATGGTCTCGACGAGGTGATCAATAAGGCCAATGGTTAAGCTGGCCCCTCCGGTGAAATAAGCACGACTGATCAGAAGCCCATTTGCTGTCGCTGTGTAAAAATCAATACTGTTTCGAATTTCCTCTGTGACATGTTCGAGCGCCACATTCATAAATGTACGCGTGTCTTCCGGAACTTCTTGTTTATTGCCTTGAGATATTTTTAAGGATTCGGCTTCTTCGTAGGTGATTCCCATGTTTTTACTGATTTCATTTGTAAAATGAAATCCTCCGACTGGAATATCGCGCGAAAAGATCACTTCGCCTTGGAGTAAAACTAAAAAGTTTGTGATGGTCGAGCCAAAATTAAAAATAGCGATAGGTTCAGATGTTTTACCATAATTCAGTTCAAAAACATTGGCTAAAGCTAGGCTACTAACATCTAAAATTTGGCATTTCAGCCCGGCTCTGTTCACCGATTCTAAGTAACTTAAAATAAATTCATTTTGAGCCGCAACAACAAGTAAATCGATATTACCTGCACTTTGTGAAAATGAAAGTTGATGGTAGTCGATATTCACTTGATTAATATCAAACGGTAAATATTGAGCGGCCTCGTAGTTGACTTGTTCCTTCAAATTTTGAGATTCAACTTTAGGTATACTGATTTTTTTGACGATAACAGCCGTACCCGATAAGCCCACGCAAGTTCTTCGATTCGAAAAGCCGTTCTCTTTAAACGCGGCTTTGATCGCTTCAGAAATTAATAAACTATCTGTGATTTCACCATTATTCATAGCCTGTGGGGGGCATTGCACGAGCGCAAAATTATCCAACACAGCTCCATTTTTTGAAACTGACAATTCGGCTAATTTAATAGAGCTTGACCCGATATCGAGGCCAATTATTTTCTTTGTTGCAAAAAACATGTTGAGATATAACTCCCCGCTTTGATTATCGACGTCGGCCTTAGGTCTGTCAAAAATTGGGGGAAAAGGTCTAGAAAATCTAGACTTCACGACTTGCGACTTGCGAAGAAAGATACTTAATTGACCAGCAAAAAATGCTATTGGACTAGAGCAGGGAAAAATAAATCGACGTACCAGTAGCCGACCGACTTAAGTCCAAAAAGATAAAGCAGGGCACCCAAAGCTAAAAAAGGACCAAATGGAATCATCGTTTTTAAGCCCTCTGATTTTTGGCGGGAAACTAACAGACCTACAACACTTCCCGAAATCGATGCTGTCAGAATAATAAAAGGAATCGCTTTCCAGCCCAGCAAAGCCCCCAACCATCCCAGAAGTTTGATGTCTCCACCGCCTAGACCTTCTCGTCCAGTGAAGACAAAGTAAATGTAGGCGACCAACCAAAGAATTCCACCGCCAAAAAGAACACCTAAAAGCGCATCTAAAAAAAGTCTTTCGGGATTCAGCCATGCGCCTATAAGGCCAAGAACAATTCCGCCCAATGTGATTTCATCGGGTAAGATCATGTGATCGAAATCAATAAAGCTACCAATCACTAACCCCAAAACTAAAATCAAATACTCTAGACTGAGCCAACTGACATCGTAAAAATAAATTGTAAGAGCAAATAAAACAGCAACTAAAAATTCAACCAAAGGATAGCGAATTGAAAATTTTTGAGAACACTGCGGACAGCGACCTTTTAAAAAGAAATAAGCAAAAAGTGGAATATTTTGGTACCAAGGAATCATTTTTTGACAATTCATGCAATGGCTTCGACCCCAGATATTTTCAGACTTTGGAAGTCTGTAAATAACGACATTTGCAAAACTTCCAAATACAGCCCCAAATAGGAAAGCTAAAAAAATTTGAATCATTTTAAGATCAGACAATTTCTTTCCTTTGAAAAAAGACAGATCCAATAAATAACCAGAAAAAAGTCCACGCAAGGCAGTGAACCACAACCCAAGACAGTTCGCTGGCCGAAGCTGGATGAAGTACAGCGTAATAAGATTTCCAATTAAATCGATAAAACTGCGGAATCAGTTTATCCAAAGTTGTCACAAGTGAATTCAGATCTGGATTTTTTAATTTCTCTACAAAAAATTGAATGTCTGGCAAAGAGTAACAAAGAAACCAGTAACTGATTGAAGTACCCAAAGCTAAAATGGGCCGCACGATAAGGCCCATACTGATTGCAAAGCTTGAGATCACAAAAGATTTTAGGAAGATACTGAAACTTGCAATGGCTAAACCGTTTAGATTCACTAAAAATCCTGCACTTTTTAGAAAAGTGACACTGAAGCCAATCGTGAAAATTAAATTTAAAATAAAAATCGCACCCCAAGCTCCCATCACAAGATGCCAGCGGGGAATTGGACGAGCCATCAAAACAAATAAAGTTTTGCGATCAATTTCACGTTGAATATAATGAGTGCCAATCAAGCTTGAAATTAAAACTAAACCGAGCTCAAGCCCTGTTAAACCAAAATCGAATAATATACGCTCTTGCACCGCAAACGTCAGGCTACTCAAAAGATGACTGAACAAGATAAAAAGAATGGCGATAAAAATAACTAAGTGAAAAAATTTAAGCCTAATCCACTCTTTAGCGCCTAAAACTGATAAAATTAAAATTGAATTGATTTTTTTCATGCGTTTAAATTCTCGACAAGGTCTTTTTTAAATTTACGATACGCTTCTTCTAAGTTTTTAAAATCTTTTTTAAAAATATCGGTTCGCCCGGAATATTCAACTACGCCTGAGTGAACGATCACTAAGTAATCACAAAGCTCTTCAACGTCTTCAAGCAGATGGCTGCTCATCAGCACAGTCATTTTTTTCTCTATTAATAGTTTTAAAATTTGTTTAATTAAAATTCTTCCATCTGGGTCAAGCCCTGACATTGGTTCATCAAGAATTAAAAACTCAGGCTTTGTAATCAAAGCTTGGGCAATACCAATTCTTTGCAGCATACCTTTGGAATAATCTTTAAGTTTTTTATCCTTTGCGTGGGACAATTTAACTTGCTCAAGAACGATTTCAGCTTGCTCTTTGAACTGTTCACTGGGAAGGCCCGTCAAATTCCAGTGCAGCTTCAGAAACTCAATACCCGTTAAGAACTCTTGAAAAAAAGGTCTTTCTGGCAAAAAACCGATTCTTTTTTTATGCTCAAGGTTTAATTTTTCTCCGAAAAATTTAATTTCTCCGGAATCGGCAAAAACAAATTCAAGAATACATTTAATCGAAGTTGTTTTACCAGCGCCATTGGGCCCAATAAAACCGACAAATTGGCCTTGCTCGACATTAAAAGTAATTCCTTTTAAAACTGTCTGAGGTTTTTTGTAAAAATCAGATCTAAATTTTTTCGTGATATTTTTAACTTCTAAAATATTCATAATTTAAGACTCGCTTCAAAAAGGGAATACATTTCTCGGACGGGCTCATACTGTTGGGCCGTTGCTGGTGTTAAACTTCCTTTACCTAAAATTTCAAAAAAACTTTGATGAGTTTCGTTGTGAACTTCAATCAAACCGTACATGACATCGTGAACGAACTGTGTATTTTGGTCGTAGAAATCTTTTCGAACAACCAAAGGATCATTTGGAATGGGCTGACTGGTCCAAATCACTCGGAAAGCGCGAGCCGGTTTTTTTGAAAAACGCGTCCAAGCTCCGACTTTTCCATTTTCATCGTCAGCAAAGACCGCAGCCACGTCGGCCCGGCCTTTTTCAAGGGCTTCTATAGAGGCCGCGTGATTTCCCGAGAACTTTATTGATTTGAAATTTTTGTCGCTCATTTTATTTTTTTGAAGATAAACTTGAGGATACAAATATCCAGAGGTTGAGTTTTGATCAACAAAAACTATTTTTATATTTTTAAAATCCTTGATCGACTTAATTTTTGAATTTTGTCTGACCACAAGGGCAGAATAATAATAAGGCCCTTCCCACGTTTTTTTAAGCAAAACTTTCAGCGGAATTTGTTTTTCTGCAATCACGTACGTCAAAGATGATAACAGTGCAAAATCGACTTTTTTAGTTTTGAGCGCTTCGATAAGCCCTGCGTAATCTTTAGAAATAAAAATTTGAACGGGCTGTTTAAGTTTTGTTTGAATTTTTTCGGCAAGCGAAAAAGCTTGGCTTTCAGTCGCAACTGGATTTGCACCTGGAAGTAATCCAAGAGTGATCGTTGCTTTGTTCGTATCAACAGCAAAGCAACGAAATGAAAATAGAATAAAGAAAATAATCGAGTCAATTCTCATAGCTGTTTAAATTAGCTTATGTGAGAGACTTCGATTCGTCCAGTATTTGATTTTTCAAGAGCTAAAACAAAAGCTTCAGCGGCATCGCTTTCCGTCAGACAAGGGATGCTGTAATCTGTGCAAGCTCGTCGAATATCAAAACTGGCCTCAATCGACTGCCGCCCAAATGTTGTGTTGATGACAAAACCCACTTGGCCCGATCGAATTCGATCGACACAATTCGGGCGACCTTCATGCACTTTGTTCAATGACAAACAAAGAACTCCGTTCTGATTTAAAAAATCTGAAGTTCCGCGAGTTCCAGAAAACTGATAGCCCATTTTTAGTAGATTTTTAAAAATCGGCAACATCGGTATTTTATCTTTATCACGCAAGGATAAAAAGACTTCTCCGTGAGCTGGTAAATTCAACGAAGCTGAAACAAAAGCTTTCACTAAGGCTTCTGAATAAGTTGTCGCGCGCCCCATTGTTTCACCCGTTGATTTCATTTCAGGACCCAAGATCGAATCGCTTTCAGCAAATTTTTTAAAAGGAAACACAACGCCCTTCACGCAAATCTGTTTCAAATCAGACCAACGATATTTTGCAACTTCGTCGCTGGTTAATTTCTGTCCCGTCTGTGCAAGAATCCCCAAATCAACCAGTGGAATACCTGTCGCTTTGGCTAAGAAAGGAACCGACCTTGAGCTGCGTGGATTTGCTTCTAGAACAAAAATTTCGTCATCTTTAATTGCTAGCTGTAGATTTAAATGACCCAAAATATTCATCTTCACAGCTAGCTCTTGACTCATTTTTTCGATTTTATGAAGCGTTTCGTTTTTAAGTCTTTGCGGTGGAACGACTCCCATACTGTCTCCGGAGTGAATGCCAGCGGCTTCGATATGTTCGACGATTCCGCCCATGACGATCCAATTGACTCCGCGAATAAGATCGACGTCGACTTCAAGAGCTCCGGATAAAAATTGATCCATCAAGCAAGGCTTTTGTAAACTGATAAAGTCATGATGACGTTGAAAATAAGATTCAAGTTCTTTTCTATTCTCGATAACTTCCATTCTTCGCCCACCCAAAACATAGCTGGGCCGGCAGATCATCGGATAGCTGACCAGAGATTCATTCGCCAAAGCCTCGTCGATTGAACCCACCATCGCTGATTGGGGGATTTTTAAATGAAGCTCTCGACAAATTTTTGAAAAAAGCTTTCGATCTTCAGCTTGATCTAAAGAATCCAATGACGAGCCCATCAATTTATAACCGGCTTTCACCAGACCGCTGGCTAAATTGATCGGAGTCTGACCGCCCAGCTGGGCAATGAAGCCATCGGGCTTCATCGTATCAAAAATTTCCAGCACGCACTCTTCAGTGAGCGGTTCAAAAAATAAAAAATCAGACGTGTCGTAGTCAGTTGAAACCGTTTCGGGATTTGAGTTAATCATCGCCACACGATGACCCAACTTTTGCAGTGCTTTGACTCCGCGGACGCAGCTGTAATCAAATTCAATACCCTGACCGATGCGATTCGGCCCACTGCCAATCACGGCAACAACGGACGTTGTGTTTTCTTTCATCTGGCGAATGTTAAGATCTGATGTGCTCCAATAAGTGGAATAAAAATACGGTGTTGAAGATAAAAATTCAGCGGCGCAAGTGTCGACTTGAAGAAATGCAGGACGAATCGAATTTTCTTTTCTGAAGTCTAAAATATCAGAGCCTTTTTTATTTTTAAGGTGAGCAATCCGCGCATCCGTAAAACCTTTTCGCTTGGCTTTTAAAATTAAATCGTAAGTTAATTCTGATTTTTTAATTTCGCTTTCAAACTGAACTAAGTCATAGATTTGTTCTAAAAACCAAAAGTGAATTTGTGTAAGATCATGGATTTGTTGAATCGAAAGACCGTGCCTGAAAGCTTGAAAAATATGCCAGATTCTTTGACTGTTTGGGTACGAAATTTTTTCTAAACTAAAGTGGATATCTGGAATAGCTTCAACATGCATTTCAAGAGCCGCTAAAGCTTTCATCAGTGATTCTTGAAATGTACGACCGATCGACATCACTTCGCCCACACTTTTCATTTGCGTCGTCAGTAAATCTTTTGAACCTTGAAATTTTTCAAAAGCAAATCTTGGAATTTTTGTGACAACATAATCTAAAGCGGGCTCGTAACACGTGGGAGTTACTTGAGTGATATCGTTTTTAAGTTCATCCAACTGATAACCCACAGCCAGAAGGGCCGCGATCTTAGCAATTGGAAAACCTGTCGCTTTACTGGCTAGAGCTGAGGAGCGTGAAACACGCGGATTCATTTCGATTACAACCCGCTGGCCTGTTTGGGGATGAACTGCGAACTGGATGTTGGCTCCGCCGGTTTGCACACCGACACGATTGATAATTTGACAAGCTTCATCGCGCATCGCTTGGTACTGTTGATCGGTTAAAGTTTGTTGAGGTGCCACTGTAATACTGTCGCCTGTGTGAACTCCGCAGGGATCAAAATTTTCAATCGAACACACAACCACAAATGTTCCCGACGAATCGCGCATAACTTCAAGTTCAAATTCTTTCCAACCTAAAATACTTTCTTCAACAAGCACTTCAGTTGTGGGACTTTCGTGTAAAGCTTGAGCCAACATTTTATGATACTCTTCAGGAGTGTACGCAATTCCACCGCCACCGCCACCTAAAGTGTAATTGGGTCTTAGAATAAGAGGGTATCCCAAAATATCTGCGGCTTTGAGACCTTGTTCAAAACTTTTAACCATTTCGCTTTTTGGATAGCTGGCTTTTAATTCGTCTAAAATAGAGCGAAATTTTTCGCGATCTTCAGCGGCTTCAATCACTGTTGGAGTGGCGCCCAGCATTTGGACATGATGCTCTTTGAGGACGCCTTTACGATCTAGTTCTAGAGCTAAATTCAAAGCTGTCTGCCCTCCCAGCGTGGGAATGACCGCGTCAGGTCTTTCAAGTTCAATAATTTTTTTTAAGTAATCGAACTTTAAAGGTTCGATATAAGTACGTGTGGCAATTTCAGGATCCGTCATGATCGTTGCCGGATTTGAGTTCACGAGTATCACTTCGTAGCCTTCATTCATCAATGCTTTACATGCCTGAGTTCCCGAGTAATCGAATTCACAGGCTTGACCAATTTGAATGGGGCCGCTTCCGATAATCAATATTTTTTTTAAATCCATCATTCTGGGCATTTTAAAGTCCTAATTTGTTATCGTTCGTGTAGATCATCTCGGGCTTGACGTGCTTATATTGTTCAAATTTATAACGCATTTTGTTCACTCGTAATAAAAGTTCTTCAAGATGGAGGTCTGGATTTTTTTGGTGAATTTTAATTTGCTCGAGAATAAATTTTTGAGCCGACTCGGGGTGAAAACAAAAACTTTTTAAAAAATAATATTTCCCGTGAAGCATGATCAGCCGCGCTTGAAAATATTCTTTTTGATCAAATCCAAAAACAAGATCGGTTTGATAGACTTCTAATTTTTTTCCAGTGAAAAGATCTTTGATGATGATAAAATCACCTTTAGTTTTAGAGTATTCAAAAAAAGAATGCTGACTCGTCTTTAAAATTTCAATCGACGCCCGGTCGTCTTCAGTGAGGCGAAGATCGCGATGCATATCGCAAACAGCCAGCGGAGTTTTCATATAGCTTTGCAAAGGACGCGTTAAAAAATACCATTCGTAAAATTGAAACATCCGCAAATTGAAGTGGGGCTTATTTTCATCTAAAGAGCCGGTGTTATCGAAAAATTCTTTCTTTGCAACAGCAAGCTCTTCTTTGAAATCGATCGCTGTGTAATGCCCGATCAACTTTTGAAAACTTTTTTGAAATTCAGCGAAAGATATTTGATTAGAGCTCATTGTTTTTTAAATCTCGTTTCAATTTGGAATGCATTTCTAAAATAAAAAAATCAAACAGCTTTGCGGCCTCGTGGGGGCCGGGGTGGCTTTCGGGATGATATTGAATGCCCAAACAATTCAGTTTACGCGAATAAAATCCAGCTACCGTTTGATCATTTAAATTTCGATGGGTCACAATCACATCAGCCGGAAGAGTTTCAGACTTCACAGCGTAGCCATGATTTTGGCTGGACATATAAATTTGCCCAAGAAGTTCATCACGGATAGGGTGATTTGCTCCGCGGTGACCAAATTTCATTTTATAAGTTTGGGCGCCTAAAGCTAAAGAAAGAATTTGGTGTCCCATACAAATTCCAAAAACAGGAATTCGTCCTAAAAAATGTTGAATCGTTTGCGGCGCAATTAGCACAAGTGCCGGGTCTCCAGGGCCATTCGTCAACATCAAAGAGTCAGGCTTCCAGTCTTCGATTGTTTTTACATCTGTGCGTGAAGGAAAAATTCTTATCATCGAAGTTCTTTTTTCAAGTTCTCTTAAAATATTTTCTTTTGCACCAAAATCTAAAACGGCCACGCGCGGCCCTTGTGATTTTTGGCCTTTGCGATCTTCGATTTTCTGCCGTGAACAAAGATACACCCAATCGGTGTCTATTTTTTTTTGCTGTTGAATCAGGGCTAAAGCTTTTGTTAAAGCTTCCGTCTTATTTTCAGCAGCCACTAAGGCACCCCATGGTGTTCCCTGAGATCTTAATTTAATCACCAAAGAGCGTGTATCGACTTCGGTTAAAATCGGAACTTCATTTTTAATCAGCAATTGCGACCAAGAGTTTTCGCGCTTGGTGTTTTGCATTTGCACGCAGATAAAACCTTGAATCCACATTTTGTTCGACTCCCAAACAAGGGGATCGACTCCGTAATTGCCTTGCATGGGTGCGGTCATCACAATAATTTGTGAAAAATAAGAGGGATCAGTTGCAATTTCTTCATAGCCCGAATGAGACGTATTAAAAACGACTTCACCAGCTTTTTCTGGAAACTTGATTTGCCCTTGAAGGCGAGCACCTTCAAAAATATCTCCACTTTCTAAAACCAGAAATGCATTTTTCACTAATCGCCTTTCAGTATTTGACGTAACAGGGCTTCACGCAAGAACACACCATTTTCAACTTGTTTCAAGATTACACAACGCGGATCATTTACAATTTCTAATTCAATTTCAACACCATAATTAATTGGACCAGGGTGCATAATTAAAGCTTCGTTCTTGAGTGCTTTTAATTGAACTGAATTAAGTCCAAAATTTTCTCGGTAATCTTCAATTAAAAATATATTTTCACTTTCGTGACGCTCTTTTTGAACACGAAGTGCAATCACGACATCAGCCCACTGCAAGCCTTCCGACAACTTAGAAAACTGGCGCGGTTGAGTTTGCGAAAATTCAGAAGACGCCAAAGGTAAAAAATCGTCCGGGGCGCAGTAGGCAACATGATAATTTAATATTTGAGAAAGCTCTAAGTGAGACGAAACAACGCGTGAATGTTTGATATCTCCGACAAATAAAACATTTTTATTTTTTAATGTTCCAAACTTTTCGTAGACGGTTAAAGCATCTAAAAGAGCTTGCGTCGGATGGCCGCGCCGCCCCCAGCCGGCATTGATCACCGGTCGGTCGAGTTTTTTTTGTATTTTTTCAAGATCGATCTGATCGTCACAACGAATTACAAAAAAAAGTGGACGCATTGCTTCGATATTTAAAATTGTATCTTCAACTGTTTCACCTTTTTCGATACTGGTGCCGATTCCACCATCTAAAATTAAAGGATGAATTCCTGCCCGACTGCTAGCCGCTTCAAAACTAAAGCGAGTTCTTGTGCTAGGCTCAAAAAAAAGTAAAGCAGCTGTGCCTTTGTAGCCTGAATGATAAACGCCCGATGAAAGACGGTGTTGATCGAAATTTTTCTTTAAAGAAAGTGATTCTGAGAAAAGGATTTCAACTTTTTGTTTCGACAAGTTTTGCAGTGTTATCAGAGAGCTTTTGCTCGAAGGCATTAACAAATAGCGTAGTGGTGCATTCTGGCTTTGTCAAAAATCGAATCTAGTTTTGCATTGAGCTAATATGGTGTGCTTTTTTTTTAAACAAGCGTTAAAATTCTTTTCCAGCACCTAATCGCACCATCAAAGTGCTTGTTTCGGCCGAATCCGATTTAATGAAAAACTGTTTCTCGAGACAAAAACTAACGAAATTTTTAGTCTCAAGAACATAATCTGCTCCAATACCCACAGCATAGGCTAATGTTAAACCCAAACTGCTTTCATCCAATGCATTCGACGATTTTGAAATGGGCATTTTGATATTTAAGCCAGCGATCCCCCAAGGCCTTAAGCTTGAGTATTCTTTTTCGTACTTTAAATAGCTTGCCGCAGTGACGTATTTGATATCGGTTTTGCAATCTTTTGAAGTTTTATTGGCACATCCATTGATCGTCGCTGCACCAACAGCATTGAACTGATCGTATCCAAATAATGCTCGCGTATTCAACCAAGGTTTAAATTGATGATCGACAGCCACAGCAAAACTAACTGAATTTCCTGTGTTGTCGACCGTCTGAGAATTTATTCCGTCAGCCACCCGAATAGATAATGTGTTGGTCGCCAAACCTAATAGCACAGAAGCACGGTAAGGAAGGCGTGGAGTGACGGGCTCAGCAGGAGCTTTGGCAGAGGCTGAGATTTTAGCTGGTACTGGAGCTATTGATGATAAAGCAAAAAAGATTTTTTCATTGAGGCGCGGCGCGCCTTTGATCATTTGACCAATCGCCTGAGTTTCTTTAAGTGAAAGAATTTTTAAAGTTCCGATATTTTTATTTTGTGCATTCAGTATTTCGTAGGACTGCCCTGCGATAACTTTGGCTCCTTCGAGTTGAATTAAAACTTTACTGTCTTTCATTTTCACAATCATCAACGCTTGAGCATGAAAAGAAAAAACAAAACCGAATAATATAAAAAATAATTTTTTCATACGATGACTTTCTACAAAAAAGTTAAAATACGTTTCCAGCGAATACCTTCTTCAGCAGAAATTGAAAACCAGATCATCTGAGCTTGGCTTTCAATATCACCAACCGACACAAGACCCAAATCGCGCGAGTCTTCAAGAATCGCTTTGTTATCGCTAAGAACATAAACTTCATTTGGGCCCACATGAACAGGGCCTTTTTCAGTTTGATAATCTTCACCTTCAACGGCAACGACGCGTTTGATGTAGGGAACGGCTGGTTTACTTTTAAAAGTAAAAACAATCAGATCACCTTTGTGTGGATGGGAGCGAAACCAACTTGTTTCACTCCAGGGGAATTTAAGTCCGTAAGCGATTTGGGATGCAATCACATAATCGCCCTGTAAAAGAGTGGGCTGCATCGATTGCGTCGGAATTTTGTAAACGGCTAAGATAAATAAACGAAAGAATAACGCTAAACACAGAGCAAAAAAAACAATGACATATTTTTTAAATTGAATAATCACATCAATATCGTCTTAAAAAAAATCTCGACAAGCAAGGTTAAAAAATCAATCGATGACTTTAAAAAATCGCTCGACTCTTAAATGCAAAGGATCGCAGATAAACGGAGCTGACTCTAAGGTCTCGGTACAGCTCAGCCAGATTAAACGGGCCTGACCCACTAAATAGTCTTCGGGGATAAAGCCCCAAAATCGAGAATCATGAGACTGATCACGGTTGTCACCCATCGCAAAATAAGAGTGCGCCGGAACGATAAATTCTTTTTGGTCAGAGCCCAAATGCTCGTCATGAGAAAATAGGCGGATCGTATGTTCTTTTTGATCGGGACGATCGGGCTTCACTTGCTCTTTGAAATAAGTGTAAATATCTTCTTCTTGATTCAGGCCGCTTTCAATGGGCTTGATCACCCAAGCTTGATCATTGATTGAAATTTGTCCGTTTTGAACTTGGATTTTATCGCCCGGTAAACCAATTAATCTTTTAATGTAAAAAACATCGCGATTTTCAGGGTATCGAAAAACTATAATATCACCGCGCTGGGGATCGCGCCACTTCATCAACCAGCCATCACCCATCGGCCATTTTAACCCGTAAGAAAATTTTTGAACGAAAATATGATCGTGAATCAACAGGTTTGGAACCATACTTTCAGAGGGGATAACGAATGGTTCGTAAAAAAACCACCGAAATGCAAAGATCAAAAAAAGTGGCGCAAAAAAAACAATAAAGGCTTGAGGCCACGTGCCTTGTTTTCCTATTTTTTGACGAGGAAAATTCACGGGCCAACCTCAACAAATTTTCTAGTCATGAATAAAATGAAAAAATCTTGTTCCACGAATTGTGAGTGGATTACAAATCACTGAAACAATCGGTATCATCTCTTCGCAACTGAGCCAAACAAAGCCCGCTTTTCCTAAAATATTTTTCTGTGGCACGAAACCCCAGAAACGTGAATCGTGTGAGTTATAGCGATTATCACCCATCACAAAAAGTGAATCTTCCGGCACAATCCATTCTCCGTCGCCAGGGAAACCAATAAGCTCGCCTTTTTTGATTAAAATACTGTGATCAATTTCTTTAATATTGGCTCCAGAGCCACCATCTAATTTTTCAGTGAAATGAACGTAGTTTGACTTGGTGTCTTGAAAGCCACCTTCGCTTTTAAAATCTTCTTCGCGCAAATAATCAAAATCAGTCGAAGATATTGGAACTGTTTTTTCTTGAGGCTTATCGTTGATATAAAGAACTCCGTTTTCAAATTTGATTTTGTCTCCGGGAGTTCCGATGATGCGTTTGATAAAAAATGTGCTCATGTCTTTCGGGTATTTAAAAACGATAACTTCGCCGCGTTCAGGTTCGCGAAATTTAACCATCCAATTTTCACTGAAAGGAAAGCGAATCCCGTAAGTCAGCTTATTCACAAAAATATGATCGTTCTTAAGTAAAGATGGAAACATCGAGCCCGACGGAATCACGTAGGCTTCCAAAAAAAGCCAACGAATCGTAAGCGCGGCCAAAATCGCAAGAGCCATCGAACCCCAGCCCTCGGACCAAAACAGACGATTTTTAATATCGAAGCCATTGTACTTTTGAAGACGCGGTTTTGATTGTGATTTAAAAAAATCTTTAAGCCATTGCATGAATTTAATCCTCGACTTTCAGAATTGCTAAGAAAGCTTCTTGCGGCACATCGACAGACCCGATTTGTTTCATGCGCTTTTTACCTTCTTTTTGCTTCTCTAAAAGCTTTCTCTTTCGTGATATGTCACCACCATAACATTTAGCCGTCACGTCTTTTCTGATGGCACCTAAAGTTTCGCGCGCGATAATTTTAGCTCCTAAAGAGGCTTGAATATTTACTTGATACTGCTGGCGCGGAATAAGCTCTTTCATTTTTTCGGCCAACATACGTCCGCGCGTTTGAGCCTTTGAGCGGTGCAAAATCAAAGACAGCGCATCAACGGGCTCGGCATTAATTAAAATATCCATTTTAACAAGATCGGCTTCTTCGAAGTCTAAAAACTCGTACTCAAGTGAAGCATAACCTTTGGTGATTGATTTTAACCGATCGTAAAAATCCATCACCATTTCATTCATCGGCAATTTATATTCAATTATGACCTTGGTGGCCGTGATGTAATCCATGCGCAGTTGAATTCCGCGCTTGTCTTCACAAAGCTTTAATAGCCCACCTATATACTCAGTCGGAGAGTGCAAAGTGACTTTCACATAGGGCTCTTCCATCTTTGCAATTTGAGTTTCATCGGGCATACCCGATGGATTTTCCAACATCAGCACGGTGCCATCATTTTTTGTAATGCGATAAACCACTGTAGGGGCTGTTGTAATTAAATTTAAATTAAATTCTCGCTCTAAACGCTCTTGCACAATCTCCATATGCAACAGACCTAAGAATCCACAGCGATAACCAAAACCTAAAGCTAAAGACTTTTCTTTTTCAAATGATAATGATGAGTCATTCAAGCAAAGTTTATCTAAAGCCACTTTAAGATTTTCGTATTCTGTTGCAACGACAGGAAAAATTCCTGCAAAGACCATAGGCTTAATTTTTTGGAAACCTGGTAGAGGTTCAAGCGAAGGATTTTTAGACGACGTTACTGTATCACCGACTTTTACATCGCGTATGTCTTTGATACCGCAAATGATGAAACCCACTTCGCCTGAATCAAGAGCTTCAACAGGTAACGGAAATGGCGTGTACTTCCCCATACGCAAAACTTCGTAATCGCGATGGGTCGCCATGAACTTGATGCGATCGCCTTTTTTAATAATTCCATCCATCATGCGCACCAAAACCACTACACCTTGGTAAGCATCAAACCAAGAATCAAAAATAAGCCCACGCGGAGTTAAACTTCGGTTTGCCTTTGGCGGTGGAACTTTTTCGATCACCGCTTCTAAAATATCAGCGATGCCGATTTTTTCCTTAGCCGACGCGTGAATAATTCCGCTGCAATCAAGGCCAACGGTGTCTTCGATTTGTTTTTTGACGCCCTCAGGATCAGCGGAAGGTAAGTCGATTTTATTTAAAACAGGTATAATTTCTAAGTTGTTTTCCAAAGCTAAATAGACATTCGCTAAAGTTTGCGCTTCAACACCTTGGGCCGCATCAACAACAAGAATAGCCCCTTCGCAAGCGGCTAAAGAACGTGAAACTTCGTAAGAAAAATCCACATGCCCCGGCGTATCGATCAAATTGATTTGATATGTTTGTCCGTCTTTGACGGACTTATAAGTCAAACACACTGTCTGTGCTTTAATCGTGATTCCACGTTCGCGCTCAAGCTCCATGTTATCTAAAAACTGCTCTTTTTTTTCACGATCTGCAAGCGCGCCCGTGTGCGCTAACAGCCCATCGGCCAAAGTCGATTTACCGTGATCGATGTGCGCAATGATAGAAAAGTTCCGAATAAATTTAGGATCCACGGGGCCTCTTTTAAAAAACTATTTTAAAGCTTCTCTAAGCTGTTCAACTTTGTTCACTTTTTCCCAACTAAAAAAACCTTCATTTAACTTTTCTTCACGTCCGAAGTGACCATAGGCTGCTGTGGTTGAATAAATGGGTTTTAGTAAATCAAATTCTTTTAAAATTTTAGCGGGTCGTAGATCCCAAACTTGACGAACGGCTTTTTCTAATTTTTCTGAACCAACAGAACCTGTTCCATAATCATTCACAGAAATACTTACGGGCTCGGCAACACCAATCGCGTAAGCGACTTGCACGAGACACTTCTCAGCCAAACCAGCCGCAACGATATTTTTAGCAACATGTCGAGCCGCATAGGCCGCCGAGCGATCAACTTTCGATGGATCTTTTCCAGAGAAAGCTCCGCCACCGTGGGCACCGTGACCACCGTAAGTGTCAACGATAATTTTACGTCCTGTTAATCCGGCGTCGCCCATTGGGCCACCTGTGACAAATCGCCCTGTTGGGTTGATGTGAAATTTTGTATTTTTATCGATCCAATTTGTGGGAATTGATTTTTTGATCAGCTCTTCCATGATAAAATCTTGAATTTGTTTTTGAGAAACTTCTTCAGCGTGTTGAGTTGAAATCACGACGGTGTCGATGCGTTTTGCTTTTCCGTTTTCGTACTGAACAGACACTTGAGATTTGGCATCAGGGCGCAACCAATTGACTTTGTTATTTTTTCGTAAAGTTGCCAAATCTCGAACCAGCTTGTGTGACATCGATAAAGTCAACGGCATGAACTCAGGAGTTTCATTTGTTGCATAACCAAACATAAGGCCTTGATCGCCAGCACCTTGATTATCGGCGCCGGTTTCTTTGACTCCCATCGAAATATCAGGAGACTGCTGCCCGACGGCGATCATCACGGCGCACGTCTTGTAATCGAAGCCCTTATCCGAGTGGTCGTATCCGATTTTTTTTACTGTGTCGCGAACAACATCTGTGAAATTAAATTTGGCTGAAGTTGAGATTTCTCCGCCCACCACAACTAAACCTGTTGTCAGCAAAGTTTCGCAAGCGACACGACCTTTAGGATCTTGCTCTAGAATTTTATCTAGAACTGCATCGCTAATTTGGTCGGCCATTTTATCGGGATGTCCTTCAGATACAGATTCACTTGTAAAAATGAAATTTTTCAATTTTTTTAACCTCGTTTTAGGATTTATATTTCAGACAAAAAAAATTACCTCAGACTGCTGAAGGGGTCAATCTGCAAAGCCTTCCTTATGAACTTCATTGACAGCAGACATGCACATATAGCCAGCACGTTAAAAATCAATCTTCTCATTCGTTAAAAAGTCATTTAGGCTGAAATAATAACCGCGATTGGAGCCACTTTGAGAAAAATTTTAGGTTTAATTTTAGTTTCATTACTGACTTCATGTTCCACTTCAATCAAAACTTATGAAAACGAAAAACCTCGACTGATACTTGAAAATTATTTTAATGGCAAAATGACGGCTTACGGGCTTGTAATGGACCGCTCCGGAGAAGTCACAAGAAGATTTGTCGTTCAGCTCAAAACGACTTGGAAAGACCAAGTCGGCACACTCCAAGAAGATTTTGCTTGGACCGACGGAGAAAAAACCCAGCGCATCTGGACAATCAAAAAGTTAGCCGATGGAAAATACGAAGGCACCGCCGCCGATATCTTGGATATTGCAAAAGGCGAATCGGCCGGGAACGCTTTTCATTGGACGTACAAAATGGATTTAAAAGTGAAAGACTCAACTTACCGCGTGAGTTTCGAAGACTGGATGTACCTTGTTGACGAAAAAACTTTGATCAACAAAGCGACGATCTCTTGGTACGGTTTTCACGCCGGTGAAGTTTTGATTAGCTTTAAAAGAGACTAGCAAAAGACGCACTTGTCTTGATATGAGACATTTTAAATCGGCGTCTTTTGTTTTGGCTGGCTAAATTGTTGCAGCTAAAGTTGTATGAAATTTTCAATGACTTTTTGTTTTTTAATACTAATTCCTTTCTTTAGTTTCGCTGATTTGGGTTTACTTGTATTCAAATCTCCTGATCAAAATAATCTTTTTATTTTACCTCAAAAAAAGTCTGAAACGGCCTTTGAAGCTTTGGCTCGTTATAAAAAATCGATATCTAAAAATTCTGAATTGCAGCAAGTGGTCAGCGCAGATCAACTCAACTTGTTGCAAATTGAAAAAATTGAAACCGATTCTTTTTTAAATGAGAAATCAGCTTTGTTGATTTTGGCCAATCGTGGTTACGATCAAACAAGTGAAAAAAAAACGGGCCCTCAACTTCGAGTTCAAAAATTTGCTGAGCAGTTTAAGGCTCAAAGTCAGTTGTTTGTTTTACCCATCGCGGCCAGTGGGGGTTTAACTCACGAGGAAGAAACTGAATTTCATCAGCTTCTCATAAAAAATATGGATGGCGTACTAGCTCTGGGTGGCGCGGATATTCATCCCACTTTGTATGAAGAAGATGCCTTAGAAAGCAAAGATGTGAATTTAAGTCGTGATCGTTTTGAGATTTCTTTTCTTCAATATTGGATCAAATCTAAAAAAGGTTTTCTTTTTGGAGTTTGCCGCGGTCATCAATTAATTGCTGTCGCTTTAGGATTTAAATTAAAACAGCATATCGATCAGCATGGCGACGGCGAATGGACAAATCACCCGGTGCAACTTTTACGAACGACCCGGCAAAGATTTTTAAATTTGTTCGGTCTTGAAAAGATCAACGTGAACAGTTACCACCATCAAGCTGTTGAGTACACGCTGAACCCGGATATTGAAGTATCGGCCCTGGCTGAAGATGGCACTGTCGAGGGCCTTGAAAGTAAGGATGGTTTGATTTTAACCACCCAATTTCATCCTGAATTTATGAGCTCAACAGTTTCAAAAAAACTATTTCGCCTGTTGAACTCAATGCTTTATTCAAAGCGAAAGCCGCATTGCAAAGCTTTATTTTAAAATAAAAAAATCAGCCCGCTTTTTTCCACTTGGATTGAAATTCAAATTGATTATTGATGTTCTTAAGTTGCCCTTCTTTTGATAACTCATATTTTTTGTGATCCATGTAAATTTCTTTTACTTTCAGAAATTGTTTTTCAAGTTTATCGGCCATCAAATCCACAGCCACATACGCGTCGGGTGCCGACGCCGTCGCTTTAAAAAATTTTTGTCGTGTATTAATGGAAACTTCAACCACAAATTCGTGGTGATTTTTAGAGTAAAAAACTGTGCTGCGTCCGTCTTTGAGTAAATACTGTCCGATTTCATCAAGCTTTTCGTTGGTGTATGTCACCAGTGATTCAGAATAATCAAGATGCTTGAATGTGTAATTCGACTTCATGAGACTGCTCCCTTTGAACTGACGTGGCCGTCAGGTAACTTGAGCTCGTGATTAAGCTCGCGATTAAGTCTTTTATCGGAAAAAACTAGACCAAAGATGAGCTGATTTTAAAATTAATTAAGTCTCAAATCGAGTCGAAAAAAATGACCAAAAAGAGATTTCTAACCACGTCCGTAATCCTGTAAAATAATTTCTTTGGCTTTTTCTGACATCATTAATGTGGGAAGCATAATAAATAAACCCGGTATATCCGGAAATACCGACGCATCGACGATTCTTAAATTTTGCAGACCATGCACTTTAAAGTTTTGATCGACAACCGCCATCGGATCACTAGCTAAACCCATTTTATTTGTACACGAAGCATGATGCCCCCAAGCTTCTTTCATGATCCAAGATTTTAAATCTTGTTCGGACTGAATTTTTGAACCGGGATAAACTTCGTCTTTAAAATATTTTGATCCCATTTTAGAATTAATATTTCGCGCAATTTTAAGACCATTAAAAACGGCGTGCAAATCTTCTGTCAGTCCATTATTTTCGTCATGAAAATATTTAAAATTAATATTCGGAGTGTCTTTGGGGTCATCAGATTTTAATTTAACTTCGCCAGCATGATTTTTCGTATGACCTTTTAAAATAGACCAAGTGAAGTAATTCGGATCTCCAACTTTTTGGGGAATCGTATCGGCGGCGTAGCCTGGATAGTAACCTTTAAAATAACCGGGAATTCCAAATACTGCTAAATCTGGAGTTGGTTTTTCAGCGGTTGATCGACGGATCATTGATAGGGCTACACCATTCGTTCCGTAAATATGATTTTTGGGATCTTTAAGATAATCTTGCCAACATGGATCTGAATTAAAATCATTGTCTCGTGCAAATGTACAATCTTTTAAGGTTTCTAAAGGCTCTTTCAGCTCACTCACAACCGTCACTTCATAACGATCTTGTAAGTTCTTACCAACGCCGGGTAAATTTTTAATTCGTGGAATGCTTGAGGGTAAATGAGCGTCGGGCCCAACTCCAGAAAGCATCAACAACTGCGGCGTATTAAATGCTCCACCAGATAAAATAATTTCACCGGCAAACGCAGCTTTACGAACATAACTTGAGCTAGCTTGATCTTGATTCATAACATCAGCTTTGTAGGCATGAGCCCCTTCAATAAATTCGATGCCAATCGCTTTTGTCTTATCAAGTGAGTCAAAAAGAATTCGCGTGCATAAAGAATAAGGTTTAATAAATAATTGGTTCTGTTTATTTGCTTCGGTTTCAATAATGTATTCTCGAACGCCGTTGCGAATTCCATCTGTCGCATTAAAAGGAATATTAAAAATGCCGTTTACTTTGTGAGCTAAATTTGCATAGCCCGGATCATTTGGATTTAATTTGAAGCTTTCATCTTGAAGAATTTTTTTTCGTATTGTTTCTACAGCGGCACCATCAAGTGTTTCAAGTGCGTCGAACCCCAATGAAAGAAGATTTTGACTTGAGTTGGGTAAAGCACTCATCAGTTTATTTGGGTTGATATGAAGACCCATCAGTAAATCTTTCAGCGCCCCTTTTGAATCAAAGCCATCAGCCGCAAAAGCTGCTAATGCGACTCGAATTAAAAAACGATCCTTAATTAAAGTTTTTTGACTAGCTTGACTGAGCTTAAGCCAACCGTCTTTGCTGTGGCCAGCTTGAATTCGATGATAAACTTTGGCCATTTCTGAAGCTGAAAATCTTGGATCATCCCCTAATTTTTTTGAAAGATTATTCCAATCCGCAACATCGGGGTATAAGTTGATCAGTGCATTCACACGTGTGCATCCACCCAGGCCTGAAGCGCGCGGATAATAAATGCCTTCTTCTTTTTTTTGAAATTTTGAATTCAGTCTTTCAAAAGATTTAAACCGACTTTCGTCCCCGTACATTTTAGAAAAAAAAGACCAATTCAGAAGTTTGTCCTCGCTGGCTTTCGCATGAAAAACAGGAGTATCCGACATCACATTGCTTGAAGTTCCACCGGCTTCGATCAGTAAAACCGTAAATCCTGATTTTGCAAGCCCGGCGGCTAAGGGACCACCACCTGCTCCAGATCCCACAATAATAAAATCAAATTTATTGGACTCATCAACTTTCCAACCACCGACGTATTCAGATGGGTTGCGCGAGGTACCTACGACTTTTTCAAAAGTTGAACAACTTGAAAGCGCAGCCGTCGCTAAGGCTGTAGACCCCGTCGACTTAACAAATTCGCGTCGGCTTATTTTATTTTTTTTCATCACGCTCTCCGGTTCTCTTGCTGAACGACAAAATTCGTCAGCACTGAAGACTCAGTTTATCTGAAATAGAGCTGATTATATACAGGACTTGATTGAGGGCTTAAGACGAAAGTCGTGGATATTAATATTGAATCAGAGATTTAATTTTTTGATTCTTAAATTTCATTTCATTTAAAAAAGTCAGATTAATTAAAACTAATAAATCTTCCACATGATAACCGGCCTTTTCACAAAGACTCATCGAAGCCTTCAGTGTACCACCCGTGGCAAGAACATCATCACATATCACCACATTCATTTTTTTTGCAGCCGGAGCCATTTCTAAAGTGGCTTGTCCATATTCTAGCTGATAAGACTCTTGAAACACAGGCGGGGGAAGTT
This sequence comes from Bdellovibrio sp., assembly GCA_043747435.1. Lineage (GTDB taxonomy): Bacteria > Bdellovibrionota > Bdellovibrionia > Bdellovibrionales > Bdellovibrionaceae > Pseudobdellovibrio. The sequence continues at coordinate 26,826 of JAYTPD010000021.1, forward strand.
TACCCGCTTTACGCAATGGTAAAAAACCTTTATTAAATTTCGCAGCCAACTGCGCCGCAAAAATAAAACCGCGCGATTCGATTCCCACAAATAAATCCACATTTTTTAAATCAATTAATTTTGAAAAATCTTCGGCTACTTGTGAAAAAGCTTCTGCGTTTTGCAAAAGCGGAGAAACATCCCGAAAAAGTACTCCAGAAATTGGAAAATCAGGTACATCGCGAATTAAATTTTTGTAGTTCATGCAAGCTCCTTAAATAAATCATATGAAGCTTACAAAATTTCTTTGATCAGTTCAAATATCTTTATATCAAAAATATTTTTTACGTTGGCTTGAAGGAAGTATTTTTAAAACGTCGCGGTATTTGGCGACTGTTCGTCGGGCGATGTCGATGCCCTCTTTGCGAAGAAGTTCAACCAGCTTTTGATCTGAAAGCGGTTTTTTGGGATCCTCTTTGGATACAATTTCTTTTAATTTTAATTTGACTGATTCTGAAGCCAGCTCTTCTCCGCCGTCTGAAGAGCTAATACCTGAGTTGAAAAAGTATTTCAGCTCGTAAATACCTTGCGGAGTGTGAACGTATTTTGAGGTTGTCACACGACTGACTGTGGATTCGTGCATGCCGATGTCGTTTGCGATATCACGCAGGACCATGGGTTTTAAAAAGCCTGCGCCTTTTTCAAAAAATTCGCGCTGGTGTTTCACAATACTATCTGTGACTTTAAAAATAGTTCTTTGTCTTTGATGAATTGATTTAATTAACCAGACAGCTGATTTTAATTTTTCTTGAATATATTCAGTGGCCTTTTGATCGCCAGTAGGATTCGCGCCACCCTTGAGCATATTTTTATAAAAATTTGAAATTTTTAATTTAGGTAAACCATCTTCATTCAGTGAGACGACGTAATCGTCACCCACTTTGTAAACATAAACATCCGGAGTCACATAGTGCGTGTCATTGCCTGAGTAACTGCGGCCGGGCTTGGGTTCCATCGCATAAATAATTTTACAGATCTCGATGACTTCTTCCATTGACCTATTCAGGCCCTTAGCAATCGCTTCGTAATTTTTTTTCTCGAGATCTTTAAGATGGCTATTAATCAGCATGACTAAATCGTTGGTGTCTTCTTCAAGAAGCTTAGCTTGAATCAGTAGGCATTCTTTTAAGTCACGTGCGCCAACTCCGGGCGGATCGAATTCGTGAATGAGACTTAGCGCATCTTCAAGATCACCGATGTCTAATTTTTCTTCTTCAGCAATTTGTGCAAGTGGTACTTTTAAATAACCATCGTCATCAATATGCGCAATGATGGCATCGGCGGCTTGAGCTTCAAGTTCAGAAAATCCGGTCATTTTGACTTGCCAATAAATATGATCGTGCAAAGTTTGAGTCGAAGAAATAATATTTTCGTAGTTCATGATTTCTTCTTGGCCCGAAGAAGCTTCACGTGGTGCTTTGTGCTGAGTTTCTAAATAAGATTCCCATTCGAATTCATCTTGTTTTTGCGGATCTTGTACACTTTCTGACGACGTGTTTTCAACATGAGCTTCGGGAGCTTCAGCCGTTTGAGATTCGGCTTCTTTGGTTCTTTGAAAATCTTCTTCTTTTAGAACTTCTGCTTCTTCCAGAATCGGATTTTCTTCCAGTTCACTGCGCACTTGAGTTTCAAGTTCTAGACGAGACATTTGCAAAAGTTTGATCGCCTGCTGCAACTGCGGCGTGATGACCAAATTTTGACTCAAATTCATCGTCTGTCTAAGTGCCATTCATTCTCCGTTTAATTCTAAAAAAACTCTAAAACTAAAGTCTGAAATTTTCGCCTAAATAAAACTTACGGGCTAATTCAGAATTGGCCACTTCATCAGAAGTTCCGCGCACCTGAATTTCACCTTCCTTCAAGATATAAGCATAATCGCAAATACCTAAAGTCTCACGCACGTTATGATCTGTGATCAAAACTCCTATACCTTTGGCCTTAAGATCGCGAATAATATTTTGAATATCCGCGACGGCAATTGGATCTATTCCTGCAAAAGGTTCATCCAGCAATAAAAAATGTGGTGATCCCGCCAGGGCTCGTGCGATTTCAACTCGGCGGCGTTCTCCGCCTGATAAAGCAAAGCCTGCGGACTCACGTAAATGAATGATTCGAAAATCTTGTAATAAACTTTCTAGTTTTTCGTTTCTTTCGCTCGCCGAAAAACCATGAGCTTCAAGTGCGACTAAAATATTTTCTTCGACAGTCAGGCGACGAAAAATACTGGGCTCTTGCGCCAGATAACTCAGACCACTGCGCGCTCGTTTATACATGGGGTAATCTGTAATGTTCAGTTGATTCAAATAAATATTACCCTCATCGGGTTTAACAAGACCCACAACCATATAAAATGAAGTTGTTTTGCCTGCGCCGTTCGGGCCTAACAAGCCCACAACTTGACCGGACTCAACATCGAAAGAAACATCTTTGACAACTTGTCGGCCTTTGTAACTTTTAGAAATTTTTGTAATTTTAAGAGTACTTTTCACTTCTTTTTTCCTTTGATGTCGACTTTATTAATCTTAACTTTTTTACCACCGTCAAGGAAGACGATTTCTTGCCCTTGAATTTCATCCTCGCCCTGTTGGACTTTAGGTTGACCGCGCAATGTCATTTTATCTTTGATTAAATCGATTTCAAGTTCATCACAAGTTGCTTTTTTACCAAGTTCAAAAAGTTTTACGCCGGTGTTGAGTACGATTTTTTCAAGTGCTTTTGTCTGCGGCGAGTAAGTAAAAAAAGCATTGGGGGCCTCGACTTTTGTTGCGCCAAGTCTCATTCGCACATCTCCCGAAAAATTGGCCTCTTGATTTTGATTTGAAAATTCTGCCACCAAGGATTTTAAATTAAATTTTTTCTGATTAATTATTTTATTCGCTTCGACCTGGTCTAAAATTGTCATTTTATTTTTTTGAATATCAACAAGTAAGCCGACTCCGGTGAGTTTAAAGCCCGTGCCTTTTTGATCGGGCGGCCCCTGCATTTCAACATTGTCAGAACTTGTCATTTGCTTAAACTTTGCAATGTATCTTAAAGAATCTGTATTAAAAGAATAGCCATTCGAACTTGTGGTCGTCACATGTCCGCGCACAATCATATCTTTTGATGTGCCGTCGACTTCGCCCACATCGCCGGTGACTGTAAAACTTGAATCATCATTTGAAAAAAATTGGACTTTAACTTTTTTTAGGACCCACTGAGCATCCGTTGTGCCCGAGGCCTCGGTTGCAAAAAGTTCCCAACCTTTTTGTGTCGCACTATTTTCAACGTAATGCACGCCCAGCATTTTTTGTTCGACAGTATCTTTATTTTTTGAATCAGCCATGGCTTTTAGTTTTTCGTACTCGATGTGTTCATCATCTGGTTTTTCAAGCACACGAGGCGATATGACAATGATCTCTAAAAAAATAAAGAGAACTAAAAGAAAAAAGAGGAATGAGTACTTACTGAGTTTTTGTTTCAGTAGCCGCATTTTCTTTGCTTACATCTTTCGTGACTGCAAAATTAATCGGCCCGCCACCAGCTTCATAGATGGAATACATAATTTTCTTCAAAGTCAGGTAGTCGATTGCTTTATCGGCTTGGAGCGTTACTTTTCTCCAGGCATTCGGATCTTCATCTTCTTTACCCAAAGTTTTATTTACAACGTTTTTAAGTTTATTTTGCAGTTTTGCTTCTTGATCGGCTTTCGCTTTTTCCAACAGAGCACGAGTTTTGTCTCGTAAATTTGGAATCACCCAATCTGTTGCGGCTTTAACTTCATCAAAAGTGGCTACACGTGTGCGATCAATTAAAACTTCTTTAGCTGAAACAGTTATAACCAGCGAAGGCTTTAATTCATTTACTCTGTTCGCTTTAGGTAAAATCACTTCTTTTGGAATATAAAGAATTTCGCCCGTCGTATTATAATTTTGTAAAAGAAAAATAACTAATACCGTAAACATATCCACCATCGCTGTTAACGACAGAACGGCGGTGACTCCACGTTTGCTGTTTTTTCTTTTTAAAAGATTATGATAGCGATGACGTTGACCGGGTTTATGAATTGGCATTAGTTCGGCCCTCCGGTTAATAATTCAGGAGAAAATCCCGCTTTTAGACCGACATCCATCGCAGCGACTACATGCTCGTACATAATTTCATCTGAGATCGCCATCTTGACGCCCGCTTTATCTGGATAAAGTTGTTTCACTTTTGTTAGATCAGCTAAAAGTGCAACTGTATCGTACGCACCGCTGATCATCGGCATTGTGCGAATTTCTTTTCCAACAAATAAAACGTAACCATTCGCGCGAATTTCAAGTTTTAAAACTAAATCTTCAATTGGCGGTGGAGTTATTTGATTTTGTTCTGGATCACGCGGCGAAGCGAATGAAGCACCCAATTGAATCATCGAGACCTGTGTCCAAACAGCTGATATCAAGAGGAATGTAATCAGCACAGACATCAAATCAATGAAAGGAACTAAATTAAGTTCAACATTGGGTTCTCGTCCTCGTCCACCTGTAGCTACATGAGCCATAATTTCTCCGCTCCGAATTAATCTTTAATTTTTTCTCTGTTAGAAGCGACTAAATTCATTAATGACATACTTGTTTCAATCATTTCATTTTCTGATTTTTGAATCATATGTTGAAATAATCCGTAAAAAATAATCGCAACAATGGCCGTCATCAGACCGAAGCCTGTGCAGTTCAATGCGTGCGAAATACCTTCTGAAAGAAGTTGCGCTTTAGTCGCAGGATCTGCTTTAGAAACCGCTCTGAAGGATCCGATCATACCAATGATTGTTCCAAGTAATCCCGCAAGAACCGCGATATTTCCGAATACCGCCAAGAAAGCCGTCCAGCCTTCAAGGCGTGGCATTTCTCGTAAGACCGATGCGTCCATAGCCACTTGAATTTCTTCGTCGGGGCGTTTGTTCACCGCTTGAACAAGACCGGCTTTCACCGTGTTTGCTAAAGGTGTTGGTTTAGAATCGCAAAATGAAACCGCTTGACGTAAATCGCCGCCAACGACCATACGAAAAATTTGATCAGCAAATTCTTTCTTGTCGACTCGTAAAGATTTTAAAGTCATGAATCTTTCAATGACGACTGCGATGGTTAAAACCGCAATGATCAGAATGATGTACATGACGAATCCACCTTCCATGAATGCGCGCACAAATGGGTTCATATTCTCGTAATTAACTGCGTTGACAACTGGTTCCACGATAATCCTCCTCTAGATTATTTTTGACCTTGAAATAAAAACGGATAAGTGACTTCGGCAATTGTTCCTGCTGGAGGTTCTGGAAATCTCAGCGTGAGCATTCTCGATCGTACACAATCTTCAATTGATGAATTACCAATCGTTGATTTATCCTTTAAAACTTTTGCATTTTTAGCGATACCTTTTTCATGAATTTCCCAAGACACCACAACTTTTCCTTCAAGTTTAGTATCTTTTCTATATTCACGATCGTAACAAGCTTTGAAAGCCGCAAGTGCTGATCGAACAACGCGCCGAACGGCTTCACGATCAATCGATCCCACGAATTCTTCTTCAGCACCGCCGGGTTGAATCGCCACTTGATCTTTACTGCCAAATCCAGTTCCATTGCCATATTCACTTTGTCCTGTGCCGCGACCTTTCGTTCCGATACCCGCTATTCCTTGAGTCGCAGTTCCTTTTCCACCGGCTCCGGTGTCTTTAAACTTCGAACCTAAATCGTCTCCGTTACGTGATTCATTAAAACCTGAAGAGCCCGTGGCTTTTTCTCCAAGCCCCATCGCTTCACCTGCGCCGCTGTAGGCTTTATCTAATTTACTGCGGGCCCCGCCCGAACCAAACGCAGATAATAATCCTTGGCTAGTGGGATCTGGATCTTTGCTTTTTGCATTTGCGCTGGCTTGATTACTAGTTTTAACGGCGCCACCTTGTTTGGTTGACGTGAACATCTTTGTTTTTAATTTCGAATCTTTTGGCTTCACTTCGTTTGCGCGACCGGCAGCTTGCGCAGCCTGAGCTTTTTGATCGGGTTTTGCCGGGTCACCTTTTGTCTGTGCATTTTTTTGCTTGTCAGCGTCAGTGATTTTTTTCACTTCTGCAGGTGGCTTCACTTTAGGGGGAGGTGTTGCAACTTCTTTTGGAGACTGTTGCACAGGCGGAGGTGGAATGTTTGCAATCGGAACAGCCGGCTTCGTAAAAATAACTTGCGCGACACGTTCAATTTCTTCTTCTTTATCCACAGCTTTTGGCACAGATACAGAAACAATCAAACTTGTTAAAGCAGCAATAATTAACGCGGCTAAAATTCCGGTAAATTCCGACGACGACAAAATCAACGGAGACTCTAACGGCACCACCGGAGCTACCGGAGCAAAGCGAACGATCAATTGCATTTTATTATTTAATAAAATAAAAACAGTTTCATTTTGCTGAAGCTGATAATTCTGTTCAGTGATTTTTTTTGTGTCGGTCGAGTTTTGAACTTCAACTTTCATATCTGCCGTAGTGCGAACTTGTACACCTGACGTAAAGTTTAAAAATGACCAGTTTTTTGGAAAAACGCCATCAGGAATTTGAATATCGCTCTGAGCACCGATTGTTTTCATGCCAATGGGAACAAAATGATAAGTATTTAATATTCTTTCGTTCCAAGTGACGATCACTTCAACAAGTTGACCTTTTCCGGGTTTAATATATTCGCGCAGATCTTTTATTTCACCCTCAGGCGCGAATGTTTTACGATTCTTTCTATTTTTGGAACGACTGTACGGACTTGTTCGAGCAGAAGCATTTTTCGAAGTTACATAAGCCGTTTGAATCTGGGGTTTAACTTGTTGTTTCTGAATAGGAATAACATCGGAAGCAACGGCTTCAGCAGGAACTGACGTTGCGGCAAGTACGGGTGCTGGCGTTGGTGTCGGTATAAGTGTCGGTGCGATCACCACTTCAGCAACTGATTTTGGTGAATGCACAGGTTTGGGTGCGCCAACGAAAAAAATAATTCGGTAAGGACCCACATTAAATTCGTCACCTGATGAAATCACTTCGTCTAAAACGGGTGATCCATTTTTGTAAGTTCCTTGAGTCGAACCTAAATCGCAAATATAAAACTGCTGTCCACGCTTTTCAATTAAGCAGTGAATCGGTGAAACTTCCGTCGAATCTAAATCAACATCCACTTCAGCTTCATGACCAAATAAAATTTGGTCTTTATCCACAAATTGTTTAACAACGTGAATCTGGTCATTTTTAAATACTCTAAATATCAATGGCGATTTCAATGGCCCCCCCGAAGTCGCTGTATATCTTCAGTTGTACGTCTCATCTCGGGCAGAAAGTTTTCTCTTAGCTTAATCAGTCTTTTGTAATTAAAATTTTTCTTTTGAAATAAATAAAACAATTCGGGTTTTTGCGCCGATCCTTCAACAAGCTCATCTTCGAAATTCAAAGTTTGTTTTCGATCAGATTTGTTTTTAGCAACATTGTTTTTATCCAATGGAATTGTATTTTGCGCCCAAGTTGTATTGACGAAAATAATCATAAATAGAGTTGTTAAGCCAATTCGAAGAAGATTCATTTTAACTCCAGTCCTATTGTAAACCAGCTTTTGCCTTATTTTCCAATTCCTTTATCACAGGTCGAGACTCAGCCGTTGCTCCCACAAACTTTAGTCTATTCAAAAGGTCTAGTCCTTCCCGATATCTTTGCATTTCTTCAATCAACAAGATCGCATAATTCAACATCACATCTTTTTGGCTTGGATTATCTTTCAAAACACGCTCGTAAATTTCAGAAGCGTCTTTCGTTTTTCCAGTTGCTGAAAGTGCAATGGCATAATTGCTCATGATTTTATAATCTCGAAATCCATTTTTAGTCGCAATTTCTAAAGCAAGTACAGCTTTATTAAAATCTTTTTCTTGAACGTAAATGGCACCTAAATTAGCTCCCGCGATGCCATCTTGCGGATTCAATTCAATCGCTTTTCTAAACGACTTAACAGCCTCGCGTCTTTCGTTTTTAGCTAAATGCACTAAGCCACGGTTGCTGTAAACTTCGGATGAATCAGGATGAGCCGCTAAAGCTTTTGCTAACAGGTATTCAGCCGCCTCGAATTTTGATTTTTTATAATACATCATCGCTAAAGCATTTAATGCTTTTAAATCTTTTGAATTTTGAGTCAGTATTTCAGACGTGCTTTTCTGAATGGCTTCGTCGTTCTGTAAACGAATCGCCTCATTTAGACGATCGTAAGGAGAAGAAATAACTTCCGCAAGCTTCGGCTCTGGTACAGCTTCAGATGGCGTAATTTTCTCGGGAACTTTTTCTAAACTTTGTTTGTTTTGCACTTGAGAAGCGGCCGGCTGAATATCTTTTTTTGTTTCTTTTTCTTCTTTGACCGAAGAGCTCGAACACGAGTTCAAAAATAAACCTAAAAGACTTAAAATAATTAAAAGATTTATTTTCATTATTTTGTTCCTATCCAGTTAATCATTTTACTTTCCTGAGCCAATTCGCCATGATTGTAGTAAGACTTAGGGTTGAGTTTATTCATTTGAGCTAATGAGTTTTTATAAGCTGCATTGTACACTTCAAGATCCCAAGCACGTTCAACAGCTAATTTGTAACTGTCTTCGGCTTTTTTATAAAATGGTCCTGTGATTTTTTCGATTTCAGCTTTGTAAATATTTTTTTGCTCTTCTTTTAAACTAGCTGGTAATGGAGTGTTTTCGATGGATTGACCTAATTGTCTGTTAGCTTCGCCTAAAAGATTTAACGACGAAACAATTTCTTCAGCAGAATCTAGTTTGATCACTTCGGAAAGTTCTTTGTTCAGCTGATTCATCATTTCAAGTTTTTTATCAACAGCTTTCTTTTGTTTTGTCGGATCTGCAGGAATACGAATATTTTTTAGCTCAGAAAAAGTTATTTCACTTTGAGAGTATTTTATTTTTGCAACAAAAGAATTTGCGATCAATTTTTTATCACCTGAAATACGTTTTTGTAAATTTAAAACGTTTTGTTTCGCTTCTTCAGATTCAGTTCGACGACCTGAACTTCGGCTTATTTCATATATCCAATAATTCGCTTCAAGCTTTTTTTCCATTTGAGCCTGAGGCATTTCTAAATACTCTTTGTAGTGCTTAAGCGCCGGCGACTTAGATCCTGCTTTTCTTTGCAATTCTGCTATTGTGAATAGAGTGTCAGCATTTTCGGCAGCGTTACGATTTGTTTGCGAATAGTCTGCATAAGTATTAACAGCTTCAGTTGTTTTTCCCAACGCTTCATACATGACGGCTGCATTAAAAAGATAATTTGGAGCTAAAGAATCTTTTGGATTATCTTTAGCTAACTTTCTAAATAAAGCCGCTGACTCTTCAAACTGCCCCGCATCTTGATAAAGTTTCGCAAGTAGTTTTTCAACTTTAGGTTTTAACGCGACCGCCGCTTTATCGTTTGAAATCAAAACTTTCTTATAATTTTGAATGGCATCGTAATTTCGCGAAGCTCTTTCAAAGTTAACACCGGCATTAAACTGAGCTAAGACGGCTAATTCGGATTTTGGATTTTGAGCTGCAAATAATTGAAATTGGACTGCGGACTCGGAAAACTTTTTTTCAAGCTCTAAATCTTGTCCTTTTTTAAAGTTCGCTTTTTCTAAAACACTTCGGATGTCATTTCCCGCTTTACTATTTGAAATCGACTCATTCGCCAGAAGCTCTGTTCCCATTTTTTCAAGACCAACATAATCTTTTTTCAAATCATAAATATCTAATAAAAGATTGGTCGAATACTGAGAGTATTTTGTGTTCGGATAGCTTTGGACAATTTCTTTAAAATATTTTTCAGCTGGAGCAAAGTTATTCGTTTGGTAGTACAGGCGTCCTATACGAAAACGAATCTCTGCATCTTTATCAGACCGTGGATATTTTTGAATATACCAAGATGCATACTTAATAAATTTTTCAACTCTTGGATCCATGGCAATAGGCTCAATCGAGTCGCCTGATCTTTGTTGCAGTTCTGAGTCTTTAGGAAGGGCTTTTTCAATTGAAAGTAAAATATTCTGAGACGCTTTTGCCGCGAACTTATTTGTAGGTGCATTTTCAGCGACCCAAGAATACTCGGTTGAAGCTTCATCGTACTTACCCATATCATACAAAAGCTCACCAAAAAAGAAGTGCATATCAGCTGTCTGAGGGCTGTCTGAAAACTCTTGAAAATAAAGTTTATATCCATCGCTTGCCGTTTGTCGCGAAAATTGAGCTCTTGAGTTTTGAGCTGTTTGATGTTGCTGCAAAATATAATTTCGTAAAGTTTGTTCGCGCAACTTATTTGAATTCTGAATAAATTCTTTGTCATCTTTATTGACAGCATACCAACTTGATTTTTGATCAAAGTCGTTAATCCAACGATAAAGTTCTTCCTTAAACTGTGGAGAATTTTTAGCATAAAAATAATTTTGAACTATTTGATATTGATACTCAAAAGATTTTTTTGATGTCGGATCTTGACTAATCAACATTCGAAAAACATCTTTTGAGCCCTCGCGATTGCCTTTGTCAGCGAAGTAATAAGCCAGCTTTTCAATATAATTTCGAGATTCTTTTGTGTTAATATTTTTAAAATAGGCAACGGCTCTTTTTGTATCACCTGTATCCGCAAAAAAGATTACAAGATCCCTTAAAGATTCTGTTTCTAAGCGCGAAGTATTCAGCTTTCTTCCGCCGGCAAGTACACCATGCGAATCGCTATTTCCGCCTTTAACAATAAAATCAAGGTACTTGATACCTTGCTCAGTTTTACCCAACCGAAATAAACACCAAGCACCTTTGTACAATGCAAATGTGTTTAAACGATGTTTTTGATCTTTAATTAGCTTTGAATACTCTTTGTAAGCATCAGCCCATTTTTCGTTTTCAAAATAAAATTCACCTAATGCAAAATGAGCTTCTCCGATAAAGGGGCTATTCGGATATTCTTTTGTCAGTCGATTATAGTAAAACGCACCTTTTTTTGAATCGCCTAATTCAAAATGATTGTAACCCAAGAAAAACAAAGCTTGGCTGTTTTTAGAATCACGTGGGTAATCACGAATAAACCATTCGTAAAGCTGTACGGCTTTACGATTGTATTCGCGAGCTTCAGCCAGATCTAATTGTGGTTTAGACTTCGAAATTCCTTTTTGAAATTGCGCTAATTTTTTATCATAATCATCCTGCTTACGTGCATCCACTAAAGCTGATTTTTCGACATAAAGCTCAGCCAGCCTTAACCAAAGTTCACCGCGGGATTTGCTGTCTTTAAATTGTTGCGTTAACTTATAAAGTTCTTTGATTTGTAAGTCTAAAGTTTTTTCGTACTCGGCTTGATCTGAATTTTCATATTTTAAAATCTCGGAAGACTTAGGTGGCTTAACACGGCTTAAATTTACGGCCTCATGAGAACTTTCAAAAGATAATTTGGCTTCAGGTAAGTTCGTATTGGCTTTTTGTAAAATTTTAGCTTTACCGCCGCGGCTGTCTTCTTTTACTTTTTTTAAAAGTTCACCGACGGTTTGTTTTTTCTTTTTCACACCTGCTTGATTCGTCAAGCGCGCAGCAAAAGACTGTGTTGTAACAAGCAGTCCTGCAAGGGTCATCGAAATTATATTTTTTTTATATTTCATAATTACTCACAACTTTGCTTTCCGAGGTAATGATAATTCCCGACTTCATCCAGCCAGTATTCGCCTTGAAATGGATAATACTCGTAACCATTTTTGACATAAAACGATCGATCTTGATTTTCATCAACTTGCTCCTCGATCAAAGCACGACCAGACAGTTTCTTTTTCAAAAATTCTTTTCTGCCGTTAATCATTTCGTAGCGTATAAAGCTTGCTTGTTCATTGAGATCCTTAAGTTCAGAACGCATATTCATTAAATGAGCTTTGACCATATCACCGATGACAGCTTTTGCACTGCGAAGTCGATTGCTGATGATACGACTAGAATAGATCCCAATTGAAGAGTTTTTTAAATTTGGATTTTCATCAATAATTTTTTTCTCGTCATTGAGTTTTTTTAAATACGCATAAGTTCTTCGAACATTTCCCTCTTCAGCGATGTGCTTAATGGCGTTAAAAGGAAGTGCAAAAGTTTTATTCGCTTCAGCATTTCGTTTTGTAATATAAGCTTTATTCACTTCTTGAAAATAAGCGTCTGTTGTTGTTTGACGATTTAAAAACTGATTAATTTGATTTGCCGTCGGGCCGTACTGAGTTTCGAATAAATTCAAAACTTTATCCATTTCATCATACTTACAAATATAAAGGTAAACGATTGACCGCAGCAAAAGAGTTTCAGGAATATAAGCGTCTTCGTAAAAAGTCGAATGCAAAGTTTGAAAATTACTTAAAGTTGAACGAAAGCGAGCCGATCGCAACATGGCCCAGGTTCTTTCAAACATCGAATCATGCCACAAAATATGGTCTCTTGGAATTTTTGAATAAGCTTCAATTGATTTTTCCCAATTTTGTCTTTGATAGTATGTTCGTGCGATGGCCATTTGAGCTGCAACTTTATTAAGGTCAGTTACTTTTGAATTATCACGCGAATCTAAAAGTTTCTGGAAAGACTGTAAGGCTAATTCGGTTTGATTCGCTTCGGCTTGAGCTAAGCCTTGACCGTACAAAGCATTATAGTAGTACCTGCTTTGCTGACCAACTTTTCCGTAGAGTACGGCAGCTTCTTGAAACAAACCTGCTTTATATTTAATTTCTGCTAACCGATAATAGAGCATGTCTCTGTTTTGGGTCGGAACTTGATTCACATCAATTCTTTGAATCGCGTAATTCAAAAGTGTTTCATCGTCTAAACGATCTGTCACGACAAGCAATTTATCAATCGCTTGTCGTGTCCATTTTTGATCGGACGATTTGATCACGTCAACAAATTGAAAAGCCGCGACTTGATTCAAATTTTGTTCCATCAATGCTAAACCAAGATAATACTTAATCTGAGGACGCTCATTCGCTAAATCATTTCGGCGTGATAAACTTAAAAATGCATTAGCTGCTTCAACATTTTGCCCTGACTTAAGTAAACCCAAAGCCTGCGATATCTGATTTCTTACGCCTGCATTTGTATTTTGAGTGTAAACTTTAGGACTTGGGCGAGGCACTTTTCGGCTGGATTGCGCAGCCGCTTGAACTTTCTTTTTTGTTTTTGCTTGAATAGTTTGTAAGTTAAAAACTTGTACCAAAAAAATAAGCAATAAAAATTGAATTAAACTTTTATATTTTTTCATCGGTTACTGACCTCCGGAAAGAAGAAGCTAAAGCCTGCAGTCAAAATCAGATCATTATAAGTATTACTTTGCGGATTTGTATTTCCTAAAGCCAAGTCAGCAACGGGTGTCGCTTGGTACGTATTCCAACTGTAATCCCATCTAAAAGCCATTGATTTTGAAATTGCAAAAATTTGCCCAGTACCGATATGAAAAGTGGTGTTATTACCCTCTTGGGAATTCGTGTTGGATGTTCCTACTCCTGCTGAAAAATACATATCAAATGGAATGATTCGATCATTGATAAAAGTTACTTTTCCATAAATCGGAGCCCAGACCAGATCAAGACCCATGTGACTTTTTGTATTAACAAATTTTTCAGGTTGCAGATTATTATTTTCACGAATTTCTTTTGAAACTTCACGCTCTGAATTACTCAGAAACATTCCCGTAGCTTCAATACCAAATGACTCTGTAAAAAAATATCCAATATTAAGTTTGACGCCTAAGTTCAAAAACCAAGGCGAATTTGTTGTTGTTCCAGCACCAGCAAAAAATTGAAATCGCTCTGTTTTAGGTAAATACTTTTTTTGAATAATAGAAACTTCACGAAAAGGAGACAGCTTGTTTAAATCTGTGAGTCTTTCAATTTTTTCTTTTTTGACGGCTTCAAGAACTTGAGTAGCTTCTTCAGCTTTTTTATTTTCGTCTTTGTTGAGTGTCTGACGAGTGCTTATGGCCGCGGGTACTTGTTGCACAGGCTTTGATTTGTATAAATTTTCTATATTGACGACTTCTTCGTCGTCTAAAGTTTGCTCTTCTGAATAAGCTAAACTTAAATTGAGGAATGAAGAAATCAAGAATATCGTAAAGAAAGCTTTCATAGGTCTGAACTCCTTAAAATAAATAATTCAAACCAATTTCAAGATTGGTCGTGTAAGTTAATCTTTCTGAAAAACTGTCGTAAGCGGGAATTGAATCAGGCGCATTACCTGGATTGCCGTTTGGTTTTGAACCATCTTTTAATCCTGGCGAAATAAAAGGAATAGGCGCTTGATGCGCATACAATCTTAAATCCACTTTAAGCGACCAATGGTGATCAAAGTAAAAACGCTCTCCAACTCCAATCGCTAATGCCGGATAAGATTTATTGATGTATTTCACAACACCACCAGCAAAGGAGCCGTAAATTGAAGTGTTCACGACACCATCTTTTGTAACGCTTAGTTTTCCGTAAAAAGCTTTGAAGTTATAATCGCCCATTAATGTGTATTCGGGATAAGGAGCACGATTAAAGTCTAAACCAAAATCGTCTTTCAATCCTTGGGCATCTCTTGATAAGCCGGTGCTATTTTTGGCCCATAAAATTCCGAATGAATGATTTTCGTTGAAATGATAGTTTGATGCAAAGCCTAGTTTAGAAGAACTTGCAATCGGTTCAGTGATCGCAAGCCCACCAAATATTCCAAAATCTAAAACGCCGCTATCTTGAATATTTCGATTTTTTACACTGACTGGATTGTCAAATAGAGGATAAACAGTTTCTTGCGCAAGCTCATCGACAGGCACGTTGATATTTTCCGCCGCTAATGCAACTGATGAAATCAAAAAAAATAAAAAAATAAAAAATTTATGATGACAAACCATTTTACTCACCTCAGTTTTTCGAAAAGTAACCATATTTTAAAATAAAATCGCAGACTTCCCTGACAGCACCGTTACCGCCCGGACGTTTCGTTACATAGTGGGCCGAATCAATCACTTCATCCACAGCTTCAGGAACAGTCGCACTAAATCCTACGGCACCCAGCAATGGCAAATCATAAACATCATCACCAACATAAGCCATTTCAGTTGCCAGTAGACCTGATTCTTTTTGCAACTTTTCAAAAGCCGGAGATTTGTTCAAGGCGCCATCGTAAAAAAAATCTATCTTTAAAACTTTTGCACGCTCTTGAATATCCGTTGAGGCTGTTCCCGTGATAATCGCTGTTTTGTATCCAGCTTCTTGCAAAAGCTTTATTCCAACACCATCTCGAATCGAATAAAATCTTTTCCATTCGCCATTTGAATCCATCCAAATTCGACAATCTGTTAAAACTCCATCGACATCCAAAACAAGCATTTTAATTGGCTTTAATTTTTTTACATCTAATCCCACGATTTCATTTTGGAAAATATAAATCTAGAGAGCAAGGAGTGTACGCAACTTCAATCGACGAAAGTCCGTAAGAATGAATAAAAGTTGAAAAACCCTAGACTAAAGTCGGTTGCTTATCTAATTTTAGACGACAAGAGGTCTTGATAAATAAGTAAACCCACGGGCTTCAATGGTGTTGCTGAATTTTGATCAAGTACGATGAGCATCTGAATACGAAATTGCTCCATCAGAAAAAGGGCTTTTTCAGCCAGCTCGCTGGCATCAATTGTTCGTGGAGACTTCGACATCACATCAACGGCCTTTTGACTTAAAGGATGTTCGTGTTTTTCAAGTAAACGTCGTATGTCGCCGTCTGTAATAACGCCTATCAGTTGTCCTGTGTGATCTAAAACAACGGCGGCACCCCGAACACTTTGGTGGGTCATTGTGGTTACAACTTCTTTAATAGACGTTTCACTTTTTACAAATGGCAATGCAGATCCACTTTGCATAACATGTTTAACTCGCATTAATTTAGCACCTAAAGATCCCGATGGATGAAGTTCGGCAAAGTTTTCAGATTTGAAACCACGCCGATTTAAAACCGACATCGCCAGAGCATCGCCCATCGCAAGCGTCGCTGTGCTTGATGATGTCGGCGCCAAATTTAACGGGCACGCTTCTTTTTCGACTGACACATCAATGACAATCAAAGCCGCTTGGGCTAATGTGCTTTTCGTTTTTCCAGTCAACGCAATCAAAGTGATTCCCAAACGCGATATATAATTTAAAATCGCATTAAGCTCGCTAGCTTCGCCACCGTAAGAAAGTGCAATGACTAAATCTTTTGAACCTACAACACCCAAATCGCCATGGCTGCTTTCAGCCGGATGCAAATACAAAGAAGGCGTGCCTGTGCTTGAAAATGTGCTGGCTAACTTGCGCGCGATTTGCCCTGATTTGCCAATACCTGTGAAAATAATTTTTCCTTGGCAAGATAATATTAATTCAACTGCCTTTTCAAACTTTTCATCAACACGAGGAATTAAATGAAGAATGCAATCGGCTTCGATTTTTAACGTTTGTTGAGCTGTCTTGATGATGTCTGACATATCTAACCTTTCTGATAAGCCGCTTTAACAAAAGCCGCAAACAAAGGATGAGGCCTTAACGGCTTCGATTTAAATTCAGGATGAAACTGTACACCGATAAACCAAGGATGTTTTGTGTTTTCTAAAATCTCGACCAGATTTCGCTCTTCATTGATTCCCGTTGCGCGCAAACCATGTTTTTCAAAAAGATCGATGTACTTATTATTAAATTCAAAGCGATGACGATGACGTTCTGAAATTAAATTTGTTTTATAAATTTTAAGAGCCAAACTTTTTGCAGCGAGCTTGCAAGCAAAAGCCCCTAAACGCATTGTTCCGCCTTTATCTACAACGCCTCTTTGTTCAACCATCGAATCAATCACAATATTTCCACCACGCTTTACTTCACCGACGAATTCTCGTGATGTCGCATCGGAAATACCACAGACATTTCGCGCAAATTCAATGGCCGCTAATTGCATTCCAAAACAAATTCCAAAAAACGGAACTTTTTTCTCGCGTGCATAACGAATCGCATTGATTTTACCTTCGACTCCACGAGTACCAAAACCACCTGGAACCAAAATCCCTTGCGCCTCTGCGAGCAGAGCCTTCACATTTTTAGAAGTTAATTTTTCAGAGTCGACATAAATAATTTCTAATTTTACCCGATTAGCTAAACCACCATGCACCAAAGATTCGTGCAGCGACTTATAAGATTCTTTTAAATCCACATACTTTCCAACAATGGCAATTTTGACTGTGCCCATTGGAGAGCTTTGAATTTTCGCAATTTTTTGCCAGCCCGCGATGCTGTACTTCGTACTTTTTAAATTTAAACAACTGATCACCAGCTCGTCTAATTTTTCGCGGTGTAAAGAAAGCGGCACATCATAAATACTTTTTGAATCTTGAGCCGAGATCACATGCTCTTTTTTAATCGAACAAAATAATCCGATTTTGGCTTTTAAATTTTCATCAATTGTTTTTTCACTGCGACAAACTAAAAAATCAGGCTGCAAGCCGATTTCACGAAGCTCTTTCACAGAGTGCTGAGTCGGCTTACTTTTAAGCTCTCCCGCGACCGCAATGTACGGAACATAAGTCACATGCACTAAAACAGTGTTTGCTAAACCTAAATCAAGCCGCATTTGTCGAATGGCTTCAAAAAAAGGTTGCGCTTCGATATCGCCAACTGTTCCACCAATTTCAACAATTGCAATTTCACTTCCCTGAGCAGCTTCATAAGCGCGCGATTTAATTTCGTCGGTTATATGTGGAATCACTTGAACAGTTCCACCTAAATAATCGCCGCGTCTTTCGCGCGCGATCACAGTGTCATAAATTTGCCCTGCGCTCACAGAGTTCGATCGCAGCAAAGTGGCATTCGTAAATCTTTCGTAATGCCCCAAATCTAAATCAGTTTCGGCACCGTCTTCAGTGACGTAGACTTCGCCATGTTGAAACGGTGACATCGTTCCCGGGTCGACATTTAAGTAAGGATCAAATTTCAAAATTGTAACTTTGTAGCCACGCGCTTCAAGCAAAGATCCAAGGCTTGCGGCCGTTAATCCTTTACCGATCGACGAGACCACTCCACCCGTCACAAAAATAAACTTTTGCTTCAAACGATTTTTGGAATTCAATTTGGCTTTACTCATGAAAGCCACCTTAACAGCTACTTCAATAAAGCTTCAAGCTTTTGCAAGTCTTCAACAGTATCAACACCGTATGTCGGTTTTTCGACTGAAAGCACTTTGATTTTTGCACCTAAGTACAAGGCTCTTAACTGCTCTAGACTTTCAAATTTTTCAATCTCAGCCTGAGGCGTTGAGCAAAACTTTCGCAAGAATTCTCGATGATATCCATACAGTCCAATGTGCTTTTGCGCGGCTTTTAAAACTGCATCGATATCAGGCTTATGAACTTCATGCTCACGCGAGTAGGGAATCGGAAAACGACTAAAATAAATGGCCTCGCTGTTGATGTTAGTGATTACTTTAACAGCATTCTTATTTTCAAGATCTGCCGCAGCCAAAGGATGAGCTAAAGTCGCCATATCCAAATGGGCATTGTTCAAATGCGCATCGATAAAAGCTTGAGCCAAAGGGTCAATGTAGGTCTGATTCACCAAAGGCTCATCACCTTGAATATTTAAAACGACATCAAAATCTAAATTCTTCGTCGCTTCGAACAATCGATCGGTCCCCGTCGGGCAATCAGATCGAGTCATTAAGCAATCCACTTGAATGTTTCGACATAAATTTTGAATTCGCACATCATCCGTGGCAACGTAAATTTTTTGCACCAAAGTGCTTGTGCGCGTACCCTCAACCACCCACTGAAGAAGGGGTTTATTTTTAAGTTTGGCCAATGGCTTTCCAACAAAACGAGTCGAGCCAAAGCGCGCAGGAATGACTGCGATTATTTTTAATTTATTTACACTAGCCATTTTTAATCCAACTCTTGTAAATAAATTCTTCAAATTCAAGGCAGCCTTGACGAGTCTGTGACGACAACGGAAAAACTTCTTCAATACGAGATTGTTTTTTGATTCGCGCGATGGCTTTAACTTGATCTGTTTTTGAAAACTTATCTGCTTTCGTTAATCCAATCGCCACAGGTATATCATGAGTCATCACAAAGTGAGTTAAAGTCTCTTCATCAGCCGACCAATCACGCGTCATATCCATCAATAAAACTAAACCAGCTAATTGAGGACGTTGGCTTAAATAATTTTGAACCATCTTACGCCAAGTCGAAACTTCTTCGTCACCGCGGGATGCATACCCATAGCCCGGCATATCGACAATAATATAGCTTTCGCCCATCGCAAAAAAATTCAAAAGCCTTGTCTTACCTGGAGCCTGACTGACTTTTGCAATTTTATTATTCGCCCAAACATTGATAAGCGAAGACTTCCCCGCGTTAGAGCGTCCCGCAAAGGCCACTTCGCGCATTTCAGTCTCTGGAAAATCTTTCATTTTCACTGCGCTTTTTAGGAACGTCACTTTATTTATTTTCTGATTTAATTTAGCCATATCAGAACTTTAAACCACTATTTAAAATTTCTCAATTCTTAGATCACGTCCACCAAAAAAGAATTTATTGAGTCCACCAGGCCTCAATCCGATCTGACAGTCCGAAAATCCAGCATTCGTTTTGAATAAATCAAGTTTCGAAACTTAAACGCCAATTCTTTAAAGGGGGATCAATGGCAAACTTTCAAATCGAACTTTTAGACGAGACAAAACAAAAATGGATCATCACCGAGTACGCAAACTTCGGTAGCGACTCGGCCTGCGCAATTCAAATCACAGGCCCCGAGATCGCGGCTCGTCATGCACGACTTGAGCTAAAAGATCAAAAACTTCTGTTGAAAGATCTTAGGTCTCATTCGGGAACTTTCGTGAACGGAGCTCAAATTCTTGAAGCTGTTTTAAAAGATGGAGACATCATTACTATCGGACAACTCGATTTCGTCGTTCATGATTTATCTGTTAAGCGCGAGGACTTTACTTTAAAAAGTCGCAACGAATTTTGGAATGATCAACTTAAAAGTTTAAGCTCAGTTGCAACTTCAAAACACCCCGTGCTTTTGTTAGGACCATCGGGCTCAGGAAAAGATGTAATTGCTCAGTCACTTCATCAGGCTTCTTATTATTCAAACGCACCATTTTTAAGTGTGAATTGCTCCGCTTTGACAGAAACTTTAGTTGAAAGCGAACTGTTTGGACATGTTAAAGGTAGCTTCACAGGCGCAATTTCTGATCGCAAAGGAGCTTTTGAATCAGCTCGTGGTGGAACTTTATTTTTAGATGAGATCGGCGACTTACCCTATGGCCTGCAAGCTAAACTTTTACGAGCACTTGAAAATGGCGAAATTCGCCCTGTTGGAAGTGATCGTTCGATTAAAACCAGCGTTCGCATCATAGCCGCCACTCACCAAAATCTTTATCAAAAAATCAGAGAAGGCAGCTTCAGATCCGATTTATTTTACCGTCTGAATGTGATCACCATAGAGGCTCCGTCATTAAAAGAACGTCCAGAAGATTTTGATGAACTTCTTTATTTGTTTGCAAAAAAAATGCGTGTTCGATTTTCTTTCAATGCGATTCAAGTTCTTAAAAAGCACGACTGGCCCGGAAATATTCGTGAACTTCGTAACGTGGTCGCACGAGCTTCCGCGCTTTATCCTAAAACCTACATTGAAGATAAGCACATTGAACTTTTATTAAATCGAAAAGAAAGACTGGCGCATGCTCCGACCGGAGTCAATTATGCAACCACTGATTCAAATCAAATGTCCGTGATTAAAGAAATCGAAAAACAGATGATTTTAAAAAGACTGGCGGCAAACCATGGAAATCAAAAAAGAACAGCGATTGATCTAGGTATGCCCAAATCAACTTTACATGATCGTATTCGAAATTACGAAATCGATATGACTCAATTTAAAGTCTAATACTTAAGGTTTGATAATAAAAGAATTCAGCAAAACTCTTCTCACCTGACCGCGCGTCAGGTGAGCATTAATCAACTGACGAAATTGCTCGCAAAGATTTTGCTTACCCGCTGTTGTTACTAATTCATCGTAATTTCTTTCTTCCGTCATTCGTAAAAGTAAATCTTTAAATTCAGCTTCACGATCCTTCACTTCAACAATGGCGTCGGCTGAAATCCCTTCAACATTAATTTCTAATGCTAACATTGGATTCGGCCCTGAATTTTCTGAAGCGCGCACATTGATAAACATTTTCGAAAGAGTCATTAAATTTTTTGCAAACTTAGGATTATCGTAAAAATCTTCTGTTTCAGTCAGCGGATTGTAGTCACGAACTTGATCGCCATAATCTGCAAATGAAGTCAAAAATAGCTTATGCTGAAAAAGATTTTTCTGCACACACCAGGTCAGAATAAGTAAGCAAATAACCACGCCGACACAAGACCAAAAAATGGTGACACCGCGGGGATTTTTAGAATAATTAAACATTAACTTCATCTGATCTATAATTTTAACTTCAGCGATGTCAGCAGCTTGAAACGCTTGATCCATCACAGATAAATCAATGCCACTTGATGTAATTTTAATTTCACTTGTTTTTTTTAAAAACTGAGGATCGTCTTCGTTAAAAATTTGATCTAATTCGGTGGCATCAAAAACCTGCGCTTCGGAATCAGAAGTACTATCTGGGGCCGGTTTTAAACCTGGATTTTGGTCCTTATTGTCTGCCATTTACTCAGATTAAACTTTGTTCTATTCAAAATCCAGACTTTAAAGGTCCAGTGCATTTGAAAGTCATACCTAAATTTTATTTAAACTTTTAAAACTTATGTCTAAAATAGAGTAATGAGCAAATTCATAATTCTGCACGTTTTTATTTGTTTATTTTATGTTAGTTGTGCAAATACAGCGAAAAATTCACCAACTAATTCATCAACTAATTCATCAACAGGCCCAGCTGAACCCGCAACCTCTGGTGCACCTAAAAACACTTCGGTCGTTTCAAGCACAATCACTGAACCTCAAAAAGATTTAAAGCCCATCAGCGACACGGCGATTTTAACTCACATCGAAATGCAAAAATATGCTTATGAGTTAGGTTTTAATCCCAAAAAAGAGCTCACCGAAGAACAAAAAAAACAAATTGAACACCGAAAAAAATTAAGAGTCTACGAGCGAAGTTTAGATTCTCAAAAAGAGCGCTTGCAGTACTCAAAAGTTTTGCCTTGGCTGAAGTCTGATGAAGAAAAAGTTGAGTTTTTAGAAATTCCTTCGATTGAAGGACGACAAGTTTGGATTAATCAAAACAAAATATGGTCGCGCACAAAAAATTTAAAAGATTTCTCAGATGCGATGGAAGCGCAAGACATCGCTTTAGGTATGCCCGCTGATTTTGTCAAAAAATCTTGGGGAGAACCCGAAAACATCGAAGTTAGCGGAAACCCCGTTTACAAAAATGAGCGCTGGAAATATCTTAAACAAGTTTCTACACCGCAAGGTTATCGTCAAGAAAAACGCTTTGTTTATTTCGAAGGCGGTCGTGTCGTCGGTTGGGAAACCGAATAACTTTTAGTAACGAAGGATTTTTTACGTGAGAATAAAGGATTTTGAAGTGAAAACATTAGCTTTTTTTATTTTAATTTTTGTTTCAGTAACACAAGCCCAAAACTATGGCGGTCCAATCAGCGGCGGCTCGTGCTCTGTTGGAGAAAGACAAGCTTGGTGCCGCGACTTAAGCACAACACCATCGCAAGACCGGCTTGTTGATATTAACTCGTGCTCAGTCAGCTGCAATCAAAACTACAGACCGGTTTGTGTAGCCGGATACTTAACCGGATCCAATTGCCATGACCCAGTCGAACCTTCGCAGTGTTACTGTGTTGCAAACTAAATTAATGAGCTTCATCCCAATTATTTCCAATTGAATAATTCACTTTCAATGGAACTTTAAGCTGAGCCACGTTTTGCATGGTCTCGGCGATCCATTTGACTTGCTCGCGAATAAGCTCTTCGGTTCCCTCAAAAATAAGTTCATCATGGACTTGTAACAACAAATCAAGTTTCAGATCTTTTTTTAATTCAATCATCGCCATTTTTACGAGGTCGCTGGCCGTTCCCTGAATCGGAGCATTAATAGCTGCGCGCTCTCCAAATTTTTTAATCATGACGTTCTTATGATCAAGTTCTGGAATGTATCTACGCCGACCAAATAATGTTTCGACGTATTTATTTTCATGGGCCGCTTTTATCGTGTTTTCGATGTAGTCTCTGATACCACTAAATTTAATAAAATATTTTTCAATAATATCGGAGGCTTCTTTTCTGGGTATTCCTAAAGTTTCAGATAAACCATAAACACCCTGCCCGTAGGCGATTCCAAAATTCACAGCTTTGGCAATTCGTCGCTGATCTTTATTGACTCGATCTAATGGAATATTAAAAACTTCAGCTGCGGTGGCCGAGTGTATATCAAGATCCTCTTTAAAAGCGTTTATCAAACCCGCATCGTTTGAAATATGAGCCAATACCCGAAGCTCAATCTGAGAGTAATCCACCGATAAAAGTTTTTGTCCCGGGCCCGCTATAAAAGCTTTTCTAACTTTTTGTCCTTTTTCAGTTTTAATTGGAATATTTTGTAAATTTGGATTCGTACTCGAAAAACGTCCTGTCGCTGTGAGCGCTTGATTAAAAGAAGTGTGCACACGACTTTTTTGGTCGGCTAAGGCAGGCAATGCGTCGACATAAGTTGATTTGAGTTTGGCGACTTCGCGGTAATGAATCACTTCACGTGCAATTGGATGCTCTAGCTTTTCCAACACATCATTGTCAGTGGAATAACCCGTCTTCGTTTTTTTGAGAGCTAAAAGACCTAGCTTTTCAAATAAAATAACACCTAATTGCTTCGGTGAAGCGATATTAAATTTTTCGTTTGCTAAAGTGTGAATTTTTACTTCTTGCTGAGCCAATTCAGCACCAAGTTCTTCCGAGAATTTTTTTAAGAAATTTAAATCTAAAGTAATTCCTTTTTGCTCCATTTGATACAGTATTGGAATGATCGGTTTTTCGAGTTTATCGTAAACAAAAAATAAATCTTTTTCGTCGAGCTCTTTTTTAACGACTTCATCAAGCTGCAAAAAAGTCTGATACGTTTTTTTAAACTGCTCGACTTCGGTTAAATTTTCATCTGCTAAAATTTCTTTTTTTAGAAAATATTTTGAAAGTTGATCAATCTCTGAACTGTCGGCTGCTCTTAAAACATAAGCACCTAACATTAAATCCCAGTCGACTCTATTTAAAGATAAAGATTGTATTCCCAGCTCAGTCCACACTTTTTTCAAATCAAAACCAATCCAATTTATTTTCGAATAATCAAGTTTCGCGTTTGAAATGTCGGTCACATAAAGGTCTGTTTTAAAACCAATTGCCAATTTAGAATGATCTAAAAAAATAAATGACTTCTCATTTTTATCAAGTCGACTTTGAATTTGATCAGGAATCCAATCTAAAATTTGAATCGTATATTGAGTTAAGATGAGCTCACTTCCCACTTCGTTCATACGAGGCTTATCAATGACAAAAGGAACGGCTCCCGATGCCGGATTCGAAATCACTTGTTGAGTGTTTTCATCAACTAAAAGAGATTTTTCGAAAGATTTGAAATTCAACTCTTGCAGAAAGCTTCTAAGTTCTTCACGTAGTATCGGCTGCAATTTAAAATCATCCATCGTTTTATGCAGTGGAACATCAGTTACAATCGTCACTAACTTTTTAGATAAAAATGCTTTTTTTTCTGAGTCGATCAGTTTTTGCTTAAGCGAGCTGCTTGCCACTTTGTCGATATTTTTATAAATATTTTCTAAATCACCAAACTCTTCAATTAATTTTTGTGCGCCTTTGGGGCCAACTCCAGCAACGCCCGGAATATTATCTGATGTGTCTCCGGTAATCGCAAGATAATCAATAAACTGCGAAGGGCTGACGCCGTGTTTTTCTTTCACCAATACAGAGTCAAAAACAACTTCCTTCATTGTGTCGTACAAAAAAATATGAGGGCTGATCAATTGGCAAAAATCTTTGTCTCCGCTGACGATATAAGATTCGTAATTTTCTTTTTCAGCCATGCGCGCAACTGTTCCGATCAGGTCGTCGGCTTCAAAACTTTCAACTTCTAAATCGGTAATTCCAAAAAGCCGAGCCACTTGTTTGAGGTAAGGCATTTGCACTTGCAAGTCATCAGGCATCGTTGTGCGATTGGCTTTATAGTCGTCGTAAAGATTTTTTCGAAACGAGGGCTCTTTACGGTCGTAACAAAATACAATGTGGTCAGGATTTTTTTCTTTCATCAGTTTTACGATCATCGAAATAAAACCGTAAACGGCATTAACAGGAACGCCTTTAGTCGAAGTCAGTGGGCGAATGGCATAAAACGCCCTAAAAAATAAAGAACTCACATCGACTATATAAATTTTTTTCATTTAATTTTCCCGCTTTTGTTTGCGGGGCTAGGCTACTCGGTCGTCGTGTATTTGTCGACTTGCTCAAGCGATCGCTGCTCAAGCCATTTTTCACAAAGCGCTTCAAGTTTTACTTCTTGGGCATTTTGATCAAGCTGAGCGTTTAATATCTGTGGATCTATCTGCCCCAGCCTTAATCTTTTAGCTAACTCATGACGAGTCAGTCCCAAATAAAGATGAGCATAAGGGCTCAATTTAGAATTTTCCATAACACTTACTAGAGCTATTACTCTATAATTTGTCCAGCAATAACGCGTGCGCTCTTGGGTACCTATTACTCTATAATTTGTCCAGCAATAACGCGCGCGCTCTTGGGTACCTGGCACCTTTTGGGCCAAAAGGTACCAGGTACCTTTTTTTATTCGGGGAATACGAAGATGAGGTCTTTTTCGCCGACCATGTCTAGATTGTCGCGAGCTTGGCGCTCGATGAAGACGGGGTCTTTGGCTTGGCGGATTTGCATATCAAGGACTGAGGATTGTTTCTGGGCGGCAGAGATTTGCTGTTCGATTGTCGAGAAGTCTCGTCGTAGACCCCAGACTTTCCAAATCCCGCCATTCAAAAAAAGTGAAATGATAAAAACGACTAAACAAACGACGAAAACTTTTCGCGGGTGGTTTAGAAAACTTTTAAGTTTGTAACCAAATTGATGAAGATCATCCATGCTTTAGATTTTTACATAACCCGCTTTATTCGGCAAGAATGCCTGGACTGAAAAATACAATCTAAAAAAAAACAGATCTTTCTATCGAAATCCGGCTTTGTCCCAATAAAGACCCATGCCACCCAAATCTTCTTCAATACGAAGAAGCTGATTGTACTTCGCAGTTCGTTCGGCTCTACAAAGACTTCCTGTTTTAATTTGATGGCAATTCAGCGCAACAGCAAGATCCGCAATCGTTACATCTTCGGTCTCACCACTTCGATGCGACATGATGGTGCGCATTTTATTTCGCTGAGCTAAATTCACAGCTTCAAAAGTTTCCGTCAGCGTTCCAATTTGATTTACTTTTACAAGCAAGGCGTTCGCCGCTTTTTTCTCGAGCCCCTGACGAATGCGCTTTGGATTTGTCACAAATAAATCATCACCCACAAGCTGCACATGATTTCCCATAGCGGCTGTTGCAGAAACCCACGAGCTCCAATCATCTTCAGCAAAACCATCTTCGATGCTCACTAATGGATATTTTTCGGCCCATTTTTGATAAATATTTTGGAGATCATGACCCGTGATTTTATTTTTTTCCCAACTGTATTTTCCGTCGGCATTCAGCATCTCGGTTGCAGCCACATCCAAAGCTAGAAAAATATTTTGGCCAGCTTCGTAACCCGCTTCTAAGATTGCTTCCATTAAAAGTTCAAGCGCTTCTTCATTTGATTTTAAAACCGGAGCAAATCCACCTTCGTCACCTACGCCCGTCGAAAGACCTTTTTTGATCAGGATTTTTTTAAGCGTGTGAAAAATTTCAGAGCCCGCTCGCAAAGAATCGGCAAAAGAATTATTCACTGTAGGCACGATCATAAACTCTTGAATGTCTAAACCGTTATTGGCATGGGCCCCACCATTCAAAACATTCATCAGCGGCACAGGTAGGCGACACGCTTGCGAACCGCCCACATAACGATACAACGGAAGCCCTGCATCTTTTGCTGCGGCTTTCGCGCAAGCTAGCGAAACGCCAAGAATTGCATTCGCCCCTAAATTTGATTTATTTTCAGTTGCATCGATGTCTCGTAAAACTTTATCAATGTAAACTTGCTCGTAAACATTTAACCCCACAACTTCAGGCGCAATTTTTTCGTGAACATTGGCAATAGCTTTTAAAACGCCTTTACCTAAAAATCTTTTTTTATCACCATCACGTAATTCATAAGCTTCGTGGGCGCCTGTGCTTGCTCCAGAAGGGACAGCCGCGCGGCCTTTGTTGCCAGCTGAAGTTTTCACTTCAACTTCAATTGTTGGATTACCACGGCTATCTAAAATTTCACGAGCATGCAGGCTAAGTATTTCAGACATTTGTTTCTCCAGTTTCAATAAGGCTTGGCTGATTTTGAGTTATTTTGTCAGGATGATTAAGCTTTTTTAAAGTTTCTAAACTTTCTAAAATAATTTGTGGGTATTGATTTTTGACGATTTCCCAATCCACGCGACGAAAAGCTTCTTTGATACCCGGAGTTTGTTTTTGTCCGGCCGTCAACAAAGTCACAAGCTGATGAGCGCGCACCATGTAATCATGTAAGCGCGATAAATTTTGCGCCACTTGATGCACTGGTCGTTTCATAAATTCAAATTGAGAAAAATCTTGCTTAATCACGCCACGCAATTCGGCGCTGGTTTCGCCCGGCAATGCATTTTGTGCCAGCCGAAGTAATTCTTCATTGCGCCTTTGCAGCTCGCGATTTTTTTCTTCAAGATCTTTACTGCTGTCTTGTAATTGGCGAATCACATCTTGCATCAACTGCGGAGAAATTTGCCGATTCGATTCTTCACTTAAGATACTTTGCTGCTGCGTTGGCCAATCAATTTGGAAATGAATATCTTTCCATTGGCAATGAGCCGCTGACTGTCCAATATAAACCGGCAAAGATTCAAAAGCGGCTTTTAAATAAGTTGTCACCAGCGGATACTGTTCAGCTGGTAAAGGAATATCAAAAGAAAGCCCCGAAGACTGGCGATTTAAATTTTCAATCGGCGGTTCAGGAGAAATAAAGTAACCTAAAAATTTTTCGGGCTGATGAAAAATTTCTTGAGGTTGAGGCATCATTCGTAAAACGCTATCCAACACACCCCACACGCGATTCTTCGGCGTGTTGTGGCCCGCTGAAATAAGTGTTCGCGTGGTTAAATCAAGTCGCTCTAAAAAAGCTTCCATATCGGGTGCGCGCATCCAATATGATGAATCACGCAAAAGCTCCCACGGAATATCAGACTCTGAAAAGAACATCGATAAATCGATTTTTTCAGATTCAAGATGAGCTAAAATGGCATGAGTAATCTTACAGCTAAAATGCATATCGGTGAATTTAACCTAGAGGAGCCAAGCCTCGCAAGCAAGTTTGAAAATAATTAAAATTTCATGCTTAAATTGTTGCCACTCATAAATGTTAAGCTGCAATTTAAGCCGCTTTAACTTTGTGAAATTTTGATTGAGGAAAATTAATTTTATTATCGAGAATCTCTTGATAAAAAGAGGGAATATTCCCCGTTGGTTCGATACCACCCTCTAATTTACCGTCTGCTCTACGAATTAGTTTATGAATTTCAAAAATAGGAACCACAATATATTTTCCGTCCGGCCCGACACCACGTACTTCAGAAATGGCTCCGATTTTACGAGAGCCATCAGGATACCTTGAGATCTGCACAATGATTTCAATTGCCGAAGCAACTTGCGACACCAATGCTTTTTCGCTAATTTTTGCATCACCGCCTGCAGCCAATGCTTCAAGTCGGATGATTGCATCTTCTGGCGAATTTGCATGTACGGTACCCATGCTTCCTTTGTGACCTGTGTTCATCGCGTTGATCAGCTCAAGTGCCTCGCTTGAGCGCACTTCTCCGACGATAATACGATCGGGCCTTAAACGCAGTGCGCTTTTAAGTAAATCTTTAATCGTCACTTCACCTTTACCCACTTGATCTGCTTGACGCGTCTCGAAACGAACAACGTGTTCATAATCGATTTGTAACTCAGACGAATCTTCGATGACTAAAACGCGTTGTCCTTTCGGAATACGCGAACACATCAAGCTGAGTAAAGTTGTTTTACCAGAACCCGTTCCACCACTGACGATGATGTTTTTTCCAAGGAACATACACAGATCAATAAACATCCAAGCGTCCGGAGATATAGTTCCAAACTTAATGTACTCGGCTGGCGAAATTTTGCTGGCTGTAAATTTTCGAATACTGATGACAGTACCTTGACGCGAAATCGGCGGAAGAACAGCCGCAATTCGCGAACCACTTGCCGGAGATCCTTCGATAATAGGTAGACGCGCATCTAAGCGCGGTTCGTCTTTACTGATTCGGCGTCCAACCGACTGAGCAATACTGTTGATGGCGGCTTGTAAATTATCTTCGTCGGGAAATTTCGCATTTGTAAGTTCAAGCTTACCTTTGCGTTCGACAAAAATTTGATCGGGACCATTGATCAGAACTTCGGAGACTCCGGGATCATTTAAAAATTCAGTCACAGGCGCTAAGGCCCGTGCAATGACTTCTTTAAAATTTGATTGTCCATCTGACATGAGTTCCTCGAGTATCTAAAAAATTATTCTTCGTTTTCAGCACTTGGCGCAATCGAAGCAGAAGCTGGTTTTCTTAACCGATCTGCATCTTGAACCACAATCAGCTGCCCTTGAATTCCGGTTTCAGGACATTGAAACGAATAAATTCCTTCCACTTGAGGTTCGATCTTAAAAGTTTTCTTGATGCCAAAAACTGTGTTGTGAGATTGAGTGAATGAGTCCATCAAGAAGCTGACATTTTTTTCTTTCATATTTAAATTCACAATATGCACTTTATAAGCTTCGCCTTTTTTGACACGCACTTTATCAGGAATAAAACCTGTCTCTGTATTTAAAATCACAATTTCATTTGAGGGCTCAACGGGAAGAACCGACTTTTTAAGAGCTCTTAAAATTTCGGCATCATTTTGTCTTGTCTTCACTTCGCTGGGCACAGCCGGTTGAGGCTGGGCGATCAGGTTTTTTTGTGGAATTTTAATCGCAGGATCTTGAATCGCTTGAGGAGCCGACGCCGATGCTGGCGAAGGTGCAGAAGTCGGAGACCGACGAGAAAAATCCACATCAAACGCGTGAACTTTAATTTGTATAAAGTAAAAGAAAGCAAATAAAAATCCGCGCGCAAAATTTTTAGTGGAGTTCTTTACGATCTTGAAATTCACTGAATTCACGAGCCACCTCCAACGCAACAAAATGTAAAAGTTTTTCTTCTAAAGACTCTAATGTCTGAACTAAAAGTTTTTGATCACCACAACACGCATTAATCGTCGCGCACACACGGCGAACAGCTTGAGGATTTTCACTCATTTCTGAATTTAATTTTTCCCAATCCATGCTCAAGACCGGATCGATCGCACCGACACTATAAAGTGCATCGAACACCGCTTGCAAATCACCTTGAATAAACATGTTGAGACCTCCTGTTGTTATGAAACTGTCATCCTGACAATTTTTTCTTAACTAACAGATCGGCGTTTTGCAGAAAAAACTTGAGTCGTTTTGAGACGAAATTGAAGAATTTAAAGGGAACTGGTTGTTGGTCTTGGGATAAATGGGTGAGTTTGAAAATTTAGCTCTAAGCCGACACTAATTCATCACGTCCGGTTTATCTTCTTTAGTCTTTGCTTTTTCATGTTTTAAAAACTCATCACGACGGTCTAAAAGTTTTTGAGCGATGGCTGAAGCCGAGAATGAGCTCTTCATTAAATTAAGTTTTATTTCTGACTGGGCAGCACTTGAAAGAACGATTTCTGACTGGGCTAATTTTTGAATCACGCGAGTTTCGAACCCAGGACTTTTGTACTGTTTAATAAAATCAGGGCGAAGTTCTGATATCATGTTTTCTAAGACGATACTGTAAGTCACCTGATCGGTTGGTGAAGCACTTTCATCTTGAATCACTTCAATACTTTTTTTCATCAGCTCTTCGACAGAAGACTCCCATAAACTATGGTCTTCAAGCGGTGTTCGGATCGTGCTGATTATTTTTTCGACGACATCGTCTTCGTCAGGTCTTGATAAACAAATTAAAAGACCTAGTTTTAAGGACTCAGGATCATCTGACTTTTTATACTCTTTGGCTTGATCGATCATGATTTGTGACATTTGGTCTAAATCCATGACTTTCAAACGCGAGTAAGTGTATTTAAGCTGCGAAGTATCATTTCTGACGGACGACAGCGAACACCCTAAAAACAATGTTAAGAAAGCCAACGAAAAAGAGACAAAAATAAGCTTTAGATAGTTTTTCATAGCTTTATGTTATATGAGCTTTCTTAAATCGTTGAGGGTTTGCTACGACAATCTCGACTTCAGACGGGCTTCGTCGTAATTAAAAAAACATTTTTCGTTTGAGTCAGACTGTGACAGACTATTTGAGCTAAATATAACGATCAAAGACGATCACCAACTTTGCACACGGAGGAATTTTGAAAACGACACAAATATTAACAACACTGACGGCGGCTTTAGCAATTGTGACTTTAGCTGCTTGCGCACCGACGGCTAAACAATTGAAAGAAGCGATCGAAAAAGATCCAACAATTGTTTTTGCTGCAATCGAAAAAGATCCTGCAAAATTTATTGAAGTTGTAAACAAAGCGGCTCAAGAAGCTCAAAAAGGCCAAGCGGATAAAGCCCAAGAAGAAGAAAAAAAATCTCGCGATGAAGAATTTAAAAACCCATTAAAGCCTGATATTCAGCAAGAGCGCGTCGTATTTGGAAATAAATCAGCTCCAATTACAATCGTTGAGTACTCTGACTTTCAATGCCCGTATTGCTCTCGCGGATATCAAACTGTTAAAGAAGTTCAAAAAGAATATGGCGACAAAGTTCGAGTGATCTTCAAACACTTACCACTTGATTTTCATCCGATGGCGATGCCCGCAGCAAAATATTTCGAAGCAATTGCTAAGCAAAGCCCTGAAAAAGCCCAAAAATTTCACGATATGGTCTTTGAAAACCAAGGCATGTTAAAAGATAAAGGCGAAGCTTATTTTAAGGAAGTGGCTAAAAAAGTTGGAGCCGACCTTAAAAAAGTTGAAGTTGATGTCAAAGACGAATCAATTGCAAAAAAGATTCAAGCAGATATGGAAGAAGCTCGTAAGTTTAATATGAGTGGAACACCAGGCTTTATTATTAACGGTGTCTCTTTACGCGGAGCCTACCCTTTTCCTGAATTCAAAAAAATTATCGATCAGCACTTAACAACTGTTAAATAATTTAGTCTGAGATTCAAAAAAAATGATTTCTTAAAAAGAGAAAACGAAAGTTTTCTCTTTTTTTTATCCATAGCCCAACTTGATCCCACATTTTGCTTATTTAAAGAGACGAAATTCGGCACTCATCTTGCTTATTGAGGTATCTGTCTAAAAAAAGGGAGACAAAATGATCCAAAGTAAATCACTTAAGAGCCTGCTTGCAATATTAATTTGCTTAGTATGCGCACAAGTTTTCGCACAAACTGCACCAACAGAAAAAATTTCTGCACAAATAAAAAGGTCAACAACATCGTCAAATCCGATGATGGAAAGTTTGTCCAAAAATTTATTTAAAACTGAAGAGTATCAGGCCCCTTACACAGTTCAGGTTCCCTATCAAGATACAGAAACCTACACTGTTGATGTTCCTTATCAAGTTGACGAAACTTACACAGTTCAAGTGCCTTACCAAGACACTGAAACTTATACCGAAAATGTACCTTACACTGTGAGCGTGCCTTACACCGATTATGAAACTGACTACCGCCAAGAATATCGCTGCAATCCCGTAACGCGTTATCGGCAAGAATGCCACACTCAGCGTGATTGCTATATCGTTCCCGGAACTGGTGGCGGAGGCGGGCAACAGTGTCGCCAAGTTGAAGAGTGCGGCGTCAATGCTCAAGGCCAAAGAATTTGTAAAACACGTACTGTTTGTGATGGAAATGGCGGTGGCGCAAGTCCACCTGAACAAAGATGTGAAGATAAAAATGTATGCACAAATGTTCCTTATACTGATCAAAACTGCGGCTATGAACAAGTTCCTTACACCAAGGAAATAACAAGATACCGCAATGAAACTAGATACCGCCAAGAAACACGCACTCGCACCGTCACACGTTATCGAGAAGAAACTAGAACTCGAACTGTAACAAAAACGCGTACTGAAACCAGAACTCGTGAAGTGACTAAATACCGCGACGAAGAAAAATGTTGTGTTACAAAAACACGACAAGTTTTTGACCGACAACTTTCTTACAATGTCAGCGTTGTGTTTCCTCAAGACGCCATTTTAACTGGTGCCGAAACTGAAACGATTCAAATTAATTTAATTTCTGCTGATGCAAATTCAGCGCAAGTTTCAATTCAGGTCTTAGACTCAGTGTATGGTTATAAGATCGCTAAACAATCTGCTATAGGCGCCACAATTCAAGTCGAATTAGCCTTTGGACCTAAATTTGATTTATCAAATGCGGGTTTAACGACGATTCAAAGCTTAAGAATTGATTACTTGGCTGCGAACCAAAAATTTCAAGTCAGCTTTGCGGATACTTTTTTATCTACGCACGTTCAATCAACATATGAAATTGTGGTCAGTGACCTGGTCACTGGCGCTGTCATTGAAACGGCTCAAGCAACTCGTCTTGCAAATTTAAAATTAGGAGCCGTCTTGCAGTCGTCTCTTGATTCGCAATCAAAGATCAAAGCAACACTTAAAGTGAAACGAGCGGGATCACTTATTGTTGACGGTGGAATATCTTTTGAAACAGCTGTAAATTTTGAAAAACGCAGTCTACAAAAAGATGATCTTGCAAGCCTATCTGATCCTAAAAATTTAAGCGGGCAAATGATTGGATCAGATTTAAACGCTTCATTTCAATTACTCGATCAAACAGCTGAGTTTTCAGATCTAAATACTCAATACGTGATTTATTTAACTTTAAAAACTTTAGATGGTGGAAATGAGCCATTGCAAACAACAACGATTTCAAGAGAAAATCTAAAACTTCAGGGAATGATGATTAAACTTTCTCCGCTCTTTAAAAGTTTACCTGAAGCTCTTAAAAGTTTGCATAAAGGCCGTATCATCAAATTTACGATTCAGGCCGTTCGTAAAGGCCAAGCCAATGGAATTTTGCTGGGAAAATCGGTGTCGGCGCAACAATCTGGCCGAGTAACTATTCAATAGAGTCCTCCGCTTTAAGTAACTTCAAAAAGACAGTCTAAAACAGACTGTCTTTTTTTTATGAGCGGGCTATTTCTAAAACTTTCTTCGTCAGCGAAATTTGTGTTTGATTCAAATCAACAACAACAGGTGTAACAATAAGACCTTTTTTAACTGCTTTTCTAAAAAGATCCGCGTATTGAGGATCAATATTTTCAGCAACAGAAAACAAATCGCAATCAGTTCTTTGCACAGTAAAAATAAGTTCAGCTTTGTGGCCCTCGTCCATTAAATTCATAAGCTCATAAAGATGTTTTTGCCCCCGTTCAGTGACTCCGTCGGGAAATTGGGCGTGTTTTTTTCCATCAACGATTTTCATTAAGGTCGTATTTTTGATTTCAATAAAATGTTTCTTGGCTTTTTTATTTTCAAGATCCTCGTCCTTAAAGTAAAAAACGCCGTCAAGCCTAGATTCTTTATTAATTTTAATTTCGGCTTTGTAATGAAGGTATTCGTTCCAATGTTTAAAAAATGGTTTTTGGGTTTCGACCGAGGCTAAAGCAACTTCTTTCACAATTTTATTCGGATAAGATGTATTCACTCCAACCCAGGTACCTTCAAGTGTTTGGACGGCCTCTAATGTTCCTTTTAATTTTCGAGTAGGGTCATCCACTTCTGAAAACCAGCATTTTTGTTTTTGTGCTGGCTTGGCTAAAACTGAAAGTAAGCTCCCGGTATTTGGAACATGTATTGTGATCTGCTCTTTTTGCCGTGTATCTGGATGAGTGTACTCAATATCAGCAAAAAATCTTTTATATCTTTGAATCAGTGTCGCTTCTATTAGCTTTTTTTTAAATTGCATAGCTTCTCATACACCACTAATGCCCTTGTTTTCATCTAAAATCAGATCGAAAGCATAATTTTTAAAAATGAAGCGCAAAGTCCTTTCTTTTTTGATTGTTCTGAAAAAAATTTGACCTTATATGTGTTCGTACAAACTTAAACCAATCTACGGAGTTATTATGAAATTATTGAAATTGTCTGCGGCTTTGATCTCGATCTGTTTTTTTGCTTCTTGTGCTTCTAAAACTAAGACAGAAACGGCGGCTCCTGTGGTTGCTAAAACTGAAGTGGCTCCTGTAAAATCAGCTGAGACTAAAACCGCTGAATCTAAAAAATCGACAAAAAAAGTAAAAGCAACAGCTGCGGTACCTAAAGCAACGACAGCAGCAGCTTCTTCTGAAGCAACTTGCAAAGCCGGAGCTGAAGAAAGAAAATTAGCGATTCAGGCTAAAGATGCAGGTTGCGAATTGCAATACACAAAGGCCGGCGAAACAAAAACAATCGCATCACAAATCACGGGAAATGAAAAATGCGAAGAAGTGATGACAAAAGTGAAAGCGAATTTGACGGCTGCTGGTTACGACTGCAAATAAAAAATCTACTCTGATAACTTGATCTAGCTACATTCTTTCGGGGACTGGAATACCTAATAAAGCCAGTCCTTCTTTCAAGACTAAGCCTGTTGCTGCTGTTAAAGCCAATCTGGATTTTTTGATTTCTTGGTCTTCGGCGTTACCGATAGGACATTCATGATAAAAAACATTAAACTTTTTCGCTGTATCATATAAATATGTACACAGCGTAGATGGTTTATAATTTTCTGCTGAGCTAAAAATAACTGAATTAAAATTCATCAAGTGCTGCATTAATTTCATTTCAGACGGATGTTTTAAAAGATCTGATTTAAAATTTTCTGTTGCTGGACCAAATTTTTTCAAAAGAGAATTAATCCGCGCAAAACTATATTGAATAAACGGACCAGACTCGCCATCTAACTTCAGCCATTCGTTCATATCAAAAACAATTTTTTTATTCGTATCTTGGCGAAGCATTCCATATTTAATTGCGCCTTTTGCAACGGTATCGGCAGTTTGCTCAATTTCATCCTGTGACCATTCACCGTTATAGCGAGCTAAGTATTCATTTTTTACATGGGCTCGCATTTTATCAACCAAAAGCATCAACGGAACGATATTGCCTTTACGAGAACTCATGGCTCCATCAGGTAGCTCAACAAAGTTATACTGCAAGTGATAACAATTCTTTGCTTGTTCAAAACCTAAAACTTCTAAAGATTTAAAAACTTGCTTGAAGTGAAGCGCTTGCCGCATATCGACAACATAAATTGATTTTTCAATTTGAAAAT
Source organism: Bdellovibrio sp. (assembly GCA_043747435.1). Taxonomy (GTDB): domain Bacteria; phylum Bdellovibrionota; class Bdellovibrionia; order Bdellovibrionales; family Bdellovibrionaceae; genus Pseudobdellovibrio. The sequence goes on from JAYTPD010000021.1 coordinate 63,475, forward strand.
CTTCGAACTTTCTTCGAGCCAATTCGATATCTTTGGTTGCATAAAGCCCGGTTCCATCTGACTTTAAAAGTAAACAAAATCCTAAATTTTCGCTGGTAAAATCAAGCCCAATAGCGCCTTGAGATTCTTGCAGTTTACCTTCGGCAAAATATTTTTTGATTGTCTTGACCGAATCCGCATCCACATCTGATTCCCAATACCAGCGATCAAAACTAACATTCGCCCAATGATAAACTTTCTGCATCAGTTCGATTGACCACTGACGAGTTTCTTTCCACAAGTCGTAAAATTCACCTTGATGAGCTTCAAGTTGTTTAAGAATTTCAGTCAGTTCAGCTTTGTTTTTTTCGTATGACGATGTTTTTTCTTCATCTTCTAATTTCAAATTGGCAGCCGAATACATTTTACCTAACCACTCGCCGCGCAAAGGATCATTTCTTTTTTCAGCAAGTGCCGCAAGACCCACGTGATTTTTAATATACCACAAGCACTTCGCCACATGAGTTCCCACATCACCCGGAAAAGTTGAACTGATAATTTGTTCTTCTCCATAGCTTCGACGAAGTAACCGAATCAAAGAATCACCAAGACATAAATTACGCATATGTCCCACGTGCAATTCTTTATGCGTATTGGGTTGCGAATACTCGATCATCGTTTTTGGAGAATACTGAGTGAGCTTTCGTTTGAACATTTCACCAGTTAAGGCAGAAACAACGACAGCCTGTGCTAAAGCTTTCGAAGTAAATTTAATATTTAAATAGGGCCCAGCCGCTTCAATCGAATCAACACCTGAAATACTATGTAGAACATTTTTTAATTCTGTAGCCGCGACCATCGGCGATTTTTTTAAAACTTTCGCAATTACAAAACAACCAAAAGCTAAATGACCCATCTCGGGATTAGGTGGCTCAACAAGTGCATTGTATATTTCAACTTCACTTAATTTCACATTTAGTTTGGTCAAAGCCGCAAGAATTGGCTGAGTAAGACTTAATCGTAAGGGTTCGTGCATAAGTGCCGTCATCCGGCCATCATAAAGATTTCAAGCTACGAAGTCAGTTTTTTTTTAAAAGATTACAGAAAAACATTTTAGTTATTCTATAAACTTTCCGATACTTTTTATAGCTGGTTGAGCTATTACGAATATCCGACATAAGGATTCCTTTCTTTGGTTTGGATCCTGATGTCTGCTTTAAAGCGAGTTGGTGTGAGCCAATCTCGCTTTTTGCATTTTAAAAGCCAGATTGCAAATCGATGTAGATTTCACCGTTCATGTAGCCTGAGATTTTTGTGATGTTTCCACTGTTATCAACTTCGAGCATGATCGGCCTTTTTATTTTTCCATCCAATGTTTTGTAGGTACCTTTGAAGAATTGCTTGGGTTGAAATACTGCAATTGTAATTTTTTGTGAGTTCATATGTTGAGAGATATTTGAAAACACTTTTTGCTCAGGCGGAATCCAGAAGTGAATTAACTCTGTTGATTTAAATACGTTTGCGATATCTGTAAGATCTTGCATTCTTAACTGAGCCTCACCCAGAAGCTCAGATCCTCTCTCTCCAGAGTAAAACTTAAAAGTTTGTCCTTCGATAAATTGTCCACTACATTTATCTTTTTCATTTTGTCCAAAAAACTGATTCTTCACAGATTTTTGTAATGCTGATATTGGTTTTGGTTTAGGAATAGGTTGGATTGGCCCTACTATACTACAAAGCATAAAATTGAATTTTGACTCATGATAAGTAAATAGATGAATGTCTGAATAGTTATTAAATTGATTTTCGGTACTGTTAAAATTGTCTATTCCACCATTAATTACATCTTCGGGAAAATTTTCTTTCATGACGTACGTGTCAGTGTTGTGCTGTATACCAAAAACATGTCCCATTTCATGAATAAGCACAGGAAGCACTCTGTTTCCATCTTTCTCAGTCCACGGCTTTTGCGTAAATTGTTCGTTTTTATTAAAGAAAATAAATCCTTTACCCTTCAGCTTTGCTAAATCGTAATCTGTACGCACACTCACCGCGATTGTTTTTGAAATATCTCCGAGTCTTTGTTTTTGCTCTTTATCCAGTGTCGCAAATTGAAAGCGAAGATCATGAGCTTCCCGGCAATCAACTTCATAAAAACTTTGTGTCCCTAAGTGGAAGTCAAATGCGGGGTCAGCGTAATTCCAATAAGTTAGTTCTTTTAACTGCATCTTCCAAAAATCGATCGCTTTAAAGATTTGCGTTCTTACGAAACTTTTTGACTGCCCAAAATCAGCCTCGTTAATTTGAATGCAGTATTTCACTTCTTTCGTGTTTGATAAAAACCAAGGGTTGTGGGCGTCGCGGATCAGCTCTCCGCCGCCGCTGGTCCAGCCTCCGGCAAAAGAATTTGTACTCAGCAGAATGGCCCATGCGAAAACTATTTTTTTTATGTGTGTCATTGAAAACTTCCTTGTTTATGATGTTAATTGTTTAAGCGCTTATAACAAGCTTCGGTGCGCAGCCATTTAAAGTAAATTAATTGTTAATTTACTATTGCAATTTTAATTAACTAATTATTAACTTAAATGATGCAACTCCACGAATGTAACGACTACAAAGAAGCCCTTCGCTATCTCACTGAAGAGCGAAAATTAAAAAGAAAATCGGTTACTTACGAAGCTATGGCAAGTTTCTGCGGAGTTCAAAAAACTTACTTATCAAAAGTTTTGAACAAAGATGGAAACTTATCCCAGGATCAACTTTTTCAAGCCTGCGAGTTTTTAAAACTGAATACTTTTGAAACTCAGTTTCTAGAAAATCTATATTTACTGAATACAAGCCAAGTGAATACTCGTAAGATAAAACATCAATTAATCCTCGAAAAATTAAAAAAAGAGGCTCTCAAATCCGAACACTCAATTAAAACAGAAACTGAAATTTCAAAGCAACACGCGACTCATGAAAAATACTATCTAGACCCTTATTATCAACTCATTCATATTTTTTTGACAATAGAATCATACTCTAAAAATGAGTTCGATATCGCTCAAAAATTAAATATTCCAAAATCGCTTTTTGAAAACTATTTGAGCGACTTGATTGATTGGAAAATTATAGAAATTAAAAATGGAGTTTATAAAGTTTTAAAAAATAATCTGCATTTATCAAAAGATTCAGATTTAAATACTTCATTCAGAAACTCAGCACGTTTAGTTTCTCAAAATAAAATGAATATTATAGAAAAAGATGATTTTTATTCTTTTTCAGCTATTATTTCTTGTGATAAATCGACTCAAGAAAAAATTCAAAAACGATTTTTAGATTTTTTAAAAAGCTGCCAGTCTGATGTCATGAGTTCAGATTCAAAAGAAGTCTATCAAATTAATTTTGATCTTTTGAAGTGGAGCTAAAAAAAGAAGGCCACACCAACCGCTTGTTCTTCAGACCTAAGTCCAAACTTGTTTTAAAGTTAAGTCACTGTACATGTTGGTTGAACCTCAAAACAGATCGTAAATTCTTTGTATCGCTTGCAGGATCATCAATAAAATAACCAAAAACATTTTAGTTATTTTATAAACTTTCCGATACTTCTTATAGCTGTCTAGGCTACGATGAATATCCGACATAAGGATTCCTTTCTTTGGTTTGGATCCTGATGTCTGCTTTAAAGCGAGTTGGTGTGAGCCAATCTCGCTTTTTGCATTTTGAGAGCCGTTAATTATATTAATTTCGACATAAATGAATAAACTTTTTCGTAACATCTTGCCTCTGAAAAGCCATGGGGTTAAAACATCTCGTTATCTTATTTTTCATTCTGACTTGCTTACAAAGGTGGCATATGGAAAACGACGTTAAAACGACTTCGACTAAAACTCGCACCCCGAAACCTGAATGGCTAAAAGTCAAAGCGCCTGCTGGAGAAAATTACACACGCATCAAAGGTATGCTGGGCGAATTGAAACTTGCAACTGTTTGCCAAGAAGCGAAGTGCCCGAATATGGGAGAGTGTTGGTCTGGTGGTACAGCCACTTTTATGTTGATGGGCGAAGTATGTACGCGGGGCTGTCGTTTTTGTAATGTGAAAACAGGTAACGCTAAAATTGGATTGCCTCCAGTTGATCCCTTTGAACCTGAAAAAGTGGCTTATTCGATTTCACAAATGAAATTAAAATATGTAGTGATCACGTCTGTTGACCGTGATGATATGCCTGATCAGGGCTCTGATCATTTTGCACGTACTGTGAAAACAATTAAAAAACTTGATCCAGATTTAATCATTGAAATTTTGACTCCTGATTTTCGTGGAGATGAAAAACTAGTTGCTCATTTGGCGTCTGCACGCCCAGATGTGTTTGCTCATAATATTGAAACGGTTGAAAGATTGACTCCAAGCGTGCGAGATCCACGTGCGAAATACCACCAATCACTTCGCGTTCTAGAATCAGTCAAAGAGTTTGAAAAAGGTATTTACACAAAATCTTCGATCATGTTGGGGCTTGGCGAAAAAGATGAAGAAATTTTACAGACATTAAAAGATTTGCGAGCCGTTGATTGCGACGTCGTTACTTTCGGTCAGTATTTGCAACCGACGGAAAAACATTTAAAAGTGATTGAGTATGTGACCCCTGAAAAATTTGAACACTGGCAAAAAACCGCTGAGAGCATGGGCTTTTTGTATGTAGCGTCAGGGCCGCTTGTCAGAAGCAGCTATCGTGCAGGAGAATTCTTTATGAAGGGCATCGTTGAAAAAAATAGAAAAATTAATGCTGAAAGGATTTCGTAATGGCAACAGATATTAAACTTCCTGAATTAGGCGAAGGTGTTACTGAGGGCGAATTAGTTAAATGGCTTGTTAAACCAGGCGACTCTGTAAAACCTGATCAAACTGTTGCAGAGATTATGACGGATAAAGCGACCGTTGAAGTTCCGTCTCCGGTGGCAGGTGTTGTCAAAGAACTTAAATTTAAACCGGGACAAGTGATTAAAGTTGAAAGTGTGATTTTAACTTTGGATGCAAGTAGCTTAGCGACTACGACACCGACATCAGCGCCTGCGACAACTAAAACAAATGGCGCGCATCCCGCGGCTGCGTCGATGACGACTGCGCCGAGTGCTTTGTCTGAAAAATCTTTTGATGTAAAACTTCCTGAAATGGGCGAAGGCGTTACCGAGGGCGAACTTGTTAAGTGGACAGTTAATATTGGCGATACAGTCAAACCCGACCAAACTGTTGCTGAAATCATGACTGACAAAGCAACTGTTGAAGTTCCGTCTCCGGTCGCAGGTGTTGTGAAAGAATTTAAATTTAAAAAAGGCGATGTGATTAAAGTTGAAAGTGTGATTTTAACTTTATCAAGCTCGGCGGCTGCCCCACAGGCCTCTGTTCAAGCTTCAGCTCATTCAGCCGTTGTTTCGAATGCACCAGCAATAGCTTATACGAAATCGGCTCCTGTGGCTCAAATGAACGCTTCAGCTACGAATGGAATTTTTCCACCTGTCGCTGACTCAAAAGTTTTAGCAACACCGGCGACACGAAGACTGGCGCGCGAAATAGGAGTCGACATTAATGGAATGCACGGTACGGGTTTAGCTGGGCGTGTAACACGTGACGATGTTCTTGGCGCAAAAAATGGAACAGCTTCAGTTTCTTCAGGCGCTGGAGCAACTTCGGCTGGAACTCCAACAATGAGTTTTCCAAAGCCTGCTTTTATGTCGACGAATGCGCAGCTTGAAGAACGCGTCGATCTGATCGGTATCCGTAAAAAGATTGCACAGAATTTACAGCTGTCGAAATCAATTATTCCTCACTTCACATTGATGGATGAAGCTGATGTGACTCAGTTGGTTCACTTGCGTGAATCACTCAAAGATTTTGCAGAAAAAAATGCGACGAAAATCACTTATCTGCCATTTGTGATAAAAGCTTTAATCGCAACGATCAAAGAATACCCAATGTTTAACGCTTCGATTGACGATGCGGCTTCGCAAATTGTTTACAAAAAATATTTCAATATTGGTTTTGCAGCGGATACTCCAAACGGTCTTGTTGTTCCCGTGATCAAAAATGCTGATCACAAATCGATTTTAGAAATTTCAAAAGAAATTATTGATCTTTCAAAGCGCGCACGTGATGGAAAATTAAAGCCTGACGAAATGAAAGGCGCGTGTATCACTATCACAAATATAGGCTCTGTGGGTGGCACTTATGCGACTCCGATTATTAATCACCCCGAAGTGGCTATTTTAGGAATGTATAAAATTTCTGATAAACCTATTTTAAAAACGGATGGCTCTGTTGGTTTTATTAAATCAATGAACTACACCGTGACTTGCGATCATCGTTTGATTGATGGTGCCGTTGCTGCGAATTTCTTAAAATCATTTTTTGGTAAAATACAAAATCCCGGAATTTTGATGATGGGGATGTCTTAATGGCGACGCAAAATTTTGATATCGTTGTTATCGGTTCGGGCCCAGGAGGCTATGTCGCTGCCATTCGCGCAGCGCAATTGGGTTTCAAAACAGCAATCGTCGAACGTGAAGCTCTAGGTGGCGTTTGTCTGAACGTAGGATGTATTCCTTCAAAAGCGATGATCACAGCGACTCACTTACTTCATAAAGCACAACACGATTTCAAAACAATGGGCCTAAATATTAAGGGCGGTGTTGATGTCGACATGAAAACTTTAGTGAAGTGGAAACAATCCGTCTGTGATAAAATGTCTGGCGGAGTGAACCAACTTTTAAAAGGAAATACAGTTACCATTTTAAAAGGCCAAGCGGATTTTATTTCATCTAAAGAAATAAACGTTAAATCTTCAACAGGAACAGATTCTGTAACAGCAAAATATTTTATTGTTGCAACGGGATCTCGGCCCATCGAAATTCCTGGATTTACTTTTGATGAAAAAGATATTTGCTCGTCAACGGGCGCTTTGGCTTTTGACGAAATTCCAAAAAGAGTTGTAGTTATTGGTGGCGGCTACATTGGTTTAGAAATTTCTTCTTATTTACGAAAACTTGGAACCGAAGTCACAATTATCGAAGCGAATACTTCACTTTTGGCTGGAGTTGTAGATCCTGAGTGCGCTCAAGTTGTTACTCGTAAAGCTGAAAAAGCTGGAATTAAAATCGTGTACGGTGCGAAAGCAAAAGGGCAGAAAAAAGTTTCAGGTGGTTTTGAAGTCACAGCAGAAATCAACGGAAAAGATGAAGTTTTTAAATGTGATAAAATTTTAGTAACTGTTGGACGCCGACCAAATGGCGATCAATCAAACTTAAAAGCAGCTGGCATAATGATCGATGAACGCGGTTTTGTGAAAGTGGATGCCCAGCGCAGAACGAATATTTCTCATATTTTTGCGATTGGTGATGTCTGCGGACAACCTATGTTGGCTCACAAAGCTTCACACGAAGGCGTTATGGTTCCAGAAATTATCTCAGGAGTTAATCGAGTCTACGATGCAAAAACAGTTCCAGCTGTTGTCTTTACAGACCCTGAAATTGCCGCTGCCGGAATGACAGAAGCCGAATGTAAAGCAAAAGGCTATAGTGATTTGATGATTTCAAAATTTCCATTTGCAGCTAATGGCCGAGCTGTCAGCATGATCGAAACAGATGGCTTTGTAAAAATCATCGCCGATAAAAAATCACATGTGGTTTTAGGTGTGCATATTGTTGGGCCCGAAGCTTCAAATTTAATTTCAGAAGCGGCTTTAGCAATTGAAATGGGCGCGCGCTTGGAAGATATCGCGTTAACGATTCACCCCCATCCTACGTTAGGTGAAACGATGATGGAGTCCGCAGAAGCGACATTAGGCCACGCCATCCACATTATTCAGAAACCTCTTGAAAATCGACGATGATCTTTGAAGACTGGGGACTCATCGACTACGAAGAAGCTCTTCAAAAACAGCTGGACTACGTTGAGATCGTGTCCTGTGATGACAATCATCCGGGGTTTTTAATTTTTTGTACACACCCTGCCGTTGTAACAGTTGGGCGCCAAACAAAGACCGATGATGTTTTTGCTTGGGATGGCCCCGTGATCCAGATTTCTCGTGGGGGTCGCGCAACTTATCATGGCCCCTCGCAAGTTATTGTCTACCCCATTATCAGTCTAAAAAAGGCGCGCAAAAATCGCGGACCACAAGAAGTACGCGGTTATTTGCGCGCTTTAGAACAAGCCATCGTTGAAACTCTTCATGCATTTGGAGTCATCGACGCTGTCGGAAAAACTTTTCAAAAAATTCCAGGCGAAGTCATCGAAACAGATGAAACCGGAGTTTGGGTGGGCTCGCAAAAAATTGCGTCGCTAGGCATAGCCGTTAAAAAGTGGGTTAGCTTTCATGGCGCAGCGATTAATTTAAACGATGACCCAAAAGCTTTTGTTGGAATGAATCCTTGCGGATTTAAAAGCTCAACGATGATTAGTCTAGAATACGTTTTGCAAAAAAAAATTGACCTCGAGCATTTTAAAAAAATACTTCAAGCGAATATTTTAAATTTACTGTAATCTTTGGATATGACTTACGATTATTTGATTGTCGGAGCTGGCTTAAGCGGTTCATTACTTTCTTACTATTTAAATGAAAAAAATATTTCTCATGTGATTATTGATAAAGGGCGCGGTGTGGGTGGGCGCATGACTTCAAAAAGATTTGGCGAAGTCTTTTTAAACCATGGCACTCAAGTGATTGCGACTCATCCCTACGAAAAGCAAGTTTGGTTTCAAAACTGGATTAAGCAAAAATGGATTCGTAAAAGAAAAAGTAATTGGTCGATCGAAGTCAAATCGTCGGAATTGATTAAGTCGTTACTGAAGTTGGATGAAGTGATCTTGAATGAAGAAATTGTTTTTATTCAACCTGATAATGAACTTTTAAAGCTTACTTCAAGTCGTCATCAAACTTTTTTGACAAAAAAATTAGTACTAACTGCTCCTATTCCGCAATCTTTGCAACTTGCTGATCTTTTTATTCCTGACTTTTTTAAAGACCAAATTAAAACAATTCCCTATCAGAAAAAAATTATTCTGTTTGTTGAAAACTTTAAGCTCTTAAGATTTTCGGCCTCTGATTTGTTTTCAATTGAAAGTAAAAATCCTTATCATATGATTTCTTTATCTGACGAAATCTCGGATGAATTATTTGATAAAGAAAATAGCGAGATTATTCATTTTGTATTTTCTCAGATCACAAGCTATTTTGAGGATCTGCAAGTCAACGATTTGTACGTTAAAAAGTGGAAATACGCCCAGCCCTTAATAAGCTTAACTGAAGAGTACTTCCAATCTGAGCTTAAAAACTTATTTATAATTGGCGATGCTTTTGGTTCAAAAATTTCATCTCCCACAGGGCGAGCTATCAACTCGGCTTACAAGTTGTTAACCGATTCTGATCTATTGAGATGAAAAACAAAACGTGTGAACTTGCAATTGGAATCATAAAAAAGCTGGCCTTGATGACTTTTAATAATTTCATTTGAAACACTCAGGCCCAAGCCCGTACCCGCGCCTGATGCTTTCGTGGTAAAGAAAGGCTCCATCATCTTTTCACTGATTTCGGCTTTAATTTGAGGACCCGAGTTTGTGACATCAATTCGAAACGAAGATTTAAGCAATGCTAAAGTTATTTTGACCCAAGAGTTCGGAAGCCCAAGAACTGCATCAAAGGAATTATTCAGTAAATTTACAAGCACTTGTACGATTTCAGAGCTACGAGCTTTGACACAATAATTGTAACCGATTGACTCATCGAAAATAAAATAAAAATTAATCTGATGCTTGCCAAATCGCTCTTTTGAAATTTCATAGCTTTCTTCAATTATTTTACGTATCGAAACATCTTCATAAGGATCCATATTTGAACGCCTTGAAAGCGTCTTCAATGATTTAACAATACGATCAATACGCTTACTATTTAATTCAATCGACTGGAGGTCTGTCATCAGTTTATCAGACTGAATTGATATTTGTTTTTGCTGTATTTTGTCCTGAAGAATTTGCGCTTTGGCTTGGATAATCATCAGTGGATTGTTGATCTCGTGGGCGACTCCAGCAGCCATTTCTCCAAGTGAAGCTAACTTTGATTGCGCAATCAAAGAGTTTTGGATTTTTTTAATTTCTGTGATGTCACGAATAACTCCAACTAAAACATCCTCGCCCTTTTCAAGCTGTATGACTGTTTTTTTTGTTAAAATACTTTGCTCGGGCTGATTGGGGAAATTTGTCGTTTCTTCTTTTTCTGAAGCTTGTTGTGATTTAAAGACTCTTTCGTCTTGTTCAAAACAGGACTCAGCCATTCTTCTGGGAGAAATTTCAAAATCTGTTTTGTAGAGGATATCAGACTTTGGAACTCCCAAAAGATTTTCAAAAGCTTTGTTAACAAGTATGTACTGATAGTCTTTGTTTTTTAAAAAAACGGGATCCGGTAAAGCATCAAATATATTTTCTAAAAACTGCTCTGATTTATTAAGTTTTTTTTGCAACTTTAATGCATCTGTTACATCCCAATTAATTCCGATTAAACTGGTTACATTATTTTTGTCATCTCTGATTTTAAGAGCATTTGTTCTAAAATACCGAACTGTTGATTTTTTTACTTCAACTCTAAAAAGAGTGTCGACTTCAGAAGTGTCTTTTTGAGAGGCTGTCAGTTCATTTTTAATACGCTCACGGTCTTCATGATGAACTTTTAAAAACCAAGCTTCAATGGGACTTTCATATTGGCCGGCTGGCAAATCATAAAGTTTTCGAAGGCCCTCGTCCCATTTTAAAATTTTTGTTTGAAAATGGTATTCCCAAAAACCCATCTTCGCATGACTGAGTGCGCTTTGATACTTCAGCAGTAATTCATTCGGCGACTGTTGATTGATCACGCTTCTTTCACGCCCCAAGCCATCATGATCGTTGCTTCACCCTTCATGACAATATCTCCGTTTGCTTTCTTTGCGATGGTTTCGATCGTTCCTAGGCCGCGTGTTTTATGCAGCTTTGTAACTTCAAGCTCAAAAGTAATGTCATCATCAATGTAAACAGGATTTGTAAATTTCAAAGTCTGAGCCAAATAAATTCCACCCGATCCAATTTTTTCATTTAGAAATCTTGATGTTAGTGCACCTAAAATCATTCCATGGGCTATGCGACGTTTAAAGCGCGTCGTCGCAGCATAAGTATCATCCAAGTGAATCGGGTTAAAATCTCCGGACATTTCTGCAAATTGACGAACCATTTTATCAGTCACTTTAACAGTTTCACTGGCCTTGTAACCGATCTCTTTATCTTCTCCGGATGAACTCATAAAATATTCGCAGCCAATTCAGCTAAGGCCGATCTTTCGCCTTTGGTTAAAGTCACGTGAGCCGCGATTTCTTGGCCTTTGAATCTTTCCACAGCATGAGTCAAACCCGAATTAGCTGAGTCGACGTAAGGATTATCAATTTGATAAACGTCACCCGTCAAAACAACTTTTGTTCCACTTCCCGCACGAGTAACAATGGTTTTAATTTCATGAGGAGTTAAGTTCTGCGCTTCATCGACAATTAAATATTGCTTTGGAATACTACGACCTCGAATATAGGTCAGGGGTTCAATATTCAGCATACCTTGATTAATGAGTTCTTGAGCGCGTCCCGCTGCTTTTTTATCAGCGCCCATCAAAAATTCCACGTTATCAAAAATTGGCTGCATCCACGGATTTAGTTTTTGTTCGATATCGCCCGGCAAGTAACCGATGTCTCGGCCCATTGGAAAAATTGGTCGCGAAACAAGTAATCTTTGAAAACGACCTTCATCTAAAGTTTTAAATAATCCCGCAGCGATCGCCAGTAAAGTTTTTCCGGTTCCAGCTTTACCCACTAAAGAAACCATCATCACTTCATCATTTAAAAGCGCATCAAGTGCAAAACTTTGCTCGACATTTCGAGCCGTGATTCCCCAAATGCTATCAGGTGGATTGATCAATGGAACAATCGCTTTGTCTTTCAAAGAAAATCTTCCGATCGCGGAATGATTAACATTCGACGCATCTTTCAAAATAACATATTGATTTCCATAAAGTTTATGATCAATTGTGACTTTTTTATCTCGATAGAACTGATCGATTTGCGACGGTGGAACTTCAAACTCTTGGTAGCCCTCGTACATGTCTTCTTGACTGACGTCCGAATTGTCGTAGTCTGTCGCGAAAATCCCGTAGACGTCAGCTTTAATACGCAAATTAATATCTTTTGATATCAACTCAACTTTCGAGCGCGGATGTTGTTTTTGTAAAGCCAAAGCGGTGCTTAGAATTCGATTGTCGGCTTTTGCTTGATCCAGCTCAGTACCAATTCCTGAAATTCCCATGTCTGTCGTAATGTAGACAAATGTTTCATGATTATCAATTTGTACCCCTTGAGCTAAACTTCCTTTGCCACGCAGTACATCGACAAAACGACTGAACTGACGTGCATTGCGGCCATTTTCTCCTTGGTCACGCTTAAATTTATCGACTTCCTCAATGACTGCAAAAGGAATGTGAATATCGGCATCACCGAATTTCAATAAAGCAAAAGCATCAAACAAGATGACATTGGTATCGATAACGACTTTGCGACGCTTAGTTTTTACAGTCAAAATAACCTCCGTATGATTTAGTTATGACTAACTAAATTCGACAATACAGAGCAGCTAATGTCACTGTTTTTTGACTTAAATTATTTTTTAATTTTTAAGAATAACTTACGAAATTTTGGGAGCGATCAAATCGCCATCGTCTTTTCGCAAACCCGCACCGGCTGTTTCGATAAAACGAACGAAATACTGTAGCGCAGCATCTGTGACAGAGTCTGTGGCTGCAGTTCGTAGAAAATTTGTGCCGTGACGTACAACGCCTTCAGTTGGTTCATGTGTGATGTGCTTCACTTGAATCGTCATCGGGAAATAAGTTTTGTGATTAAGATAAACACGAATGGAAACGACTTCGTCAATTTTGAACTGACCTTGACCAGCTTCTAAATCAAACGAAATACCCTCTTCCGAAATATCGTACAAGTCGACTTTTAAAAGACCCTTTTCAGGCAGAACAATCATCGCACTGACGAATTCTGCTAAGACAGTTCGCTTTACTTGGCGTCTGTCATGAAATAAAATTTTCTGTTTTTGTTCAGCGTAATTTAGAACTTCACTTTCAACTGGAATTTGAAACATCTTTTCAGAAACCGGCACGCCAGATCTTAACCGAGACGTTAAATCAATAAGTTTACCCATGAGACCCCCATTAGCTACCTACTTATCGGACCAAAAGAGAACAAACTTAAGATTAAAATCTAAGCGCTGTCTCATCTTGAGAATTGCCTTGAGAGGCACCGAACTTAAGACTAAATTAAAGGCCGTGAAAAGATTGATTATTTTTATTGCACTCAGCTTAGCCTTTCATCTGATTCTTCAGTCGGGTCTTTTTGAATTGGCTGATTACTTTAAAAGTTCGGAGTTTTTGCCGCGACCTACACAGATTGAATTGGTTGAAAACGATTTAAAGACTGAATTAAAAATCAAACCCCTAATTAAACAATTAAATCCTCATTCGGTAAGCCCACCCCCAGATCAAAGTTTAGCGCGATTTGATTCTGAACAAACACAGCGCGTTCACCAAGAAACTCAGGCTCGAAATACTGGACTCACTCGAAATTCAAATCAAAAAAAATATTTTAAAAATCAAAAAAATCAGACCTCAGAAAATTTATCACAGTCATCTGACCTACCTGAGTTCACCAAAATGAATTACTCAAAAGCTCAAACAGAGTCGATTCAAGAATCTGCGATCAGCCAAATTTTACCGAAAGATATTCAATTTTCGGATGCAACAAACCTAAATACTGACTCAAATACTTACTATTCGTTTTACAATCGCGTAGAAGAGCTTTTTTATGTGCGCTGGAGTGAAAGACTTCAATCCTATTGGGATCGTTTATCTTACGATTTTAAAAAAAATCATCTTGGCGGAAAAGTTTGGTCAACAGTTATCGAAGTTTGGCTTCTACCTTCAGGAGAATTTCACTCGGCCTACATTCATCAATCAAGCGGCTACCCGCCTTTTGACGAAGCGACTGTTTTTGCATTTAAAGATGCCAGATTCTTCCCGAACCCTCCAAAGGCCAAGGTCGAGCCCGATGGCTATGTCCGTCTTAAGTACAGATTTAATGTCCATGTAGGTTCATTGCCTTAAATCAAGAGGTAAACTAATGATGTGAACAAATTCATTTTATTTTTTTTATCTTGTCTGTTTTTAGGTTTTAAATCCTCGGCCTTGGTGACTGAAGTCGGCTTATCTTACGGCTATCAAAAAAAAACTTTTAATGCCTCAAACTATTATCAAACAGAATCAAAAGCAGCCGAGCTGTCTTTTTATTTTTTTGAAAAATTAGCACTTGAATCAAGTTACACCGATTCATTTTACGAAAGCCAAGAATCCGATAGCAATTCCACACGCACCGTTCAACAGGGTACACAAATACTTGATACGTCGATTATCTTTGTTTTGCTTGACCGTAAAAGTGTTGTTCAACCCTATGTTAAAGTAGGTGCCGCCTACATAAAAAAAAATCAGCGCGTACGTTATTTAAATTCATCAACGATTGAAATACCCGAATCGATTGGCTGGGCACCCAGCTATGGGGCCGGTTTAAAATTTATGTTAAACGAAAAATTTTCGATCAAGCTCGGCTACGATGTGTGGCAAACGCCGTTAAGTGACGGCACAAAATCAGATGATACAGCACTGAAAGCTGGCCTAACGTGGTTTCTTTAAATGCGCAGGCGCACCAAATATTTTATTTTTTCTATTTTAATTTTATTTCTTTCAAGTTGCCAAATTGGCTATTTGTTTCACGTGAGTTACAATCATTTAGCTTTACTGAATAGTAAGATTCCAATCAACAAAGCACTGCAGCTAGATTCTTTAACAGCTGAGCAAAAAAGAAAGATTTTACTGACTCAAGAAGTACGTACTTTTGCATTTAATAAACTAGGGCTTCATCCATCAAAAAATTACACTGACTTCGTTGATTTAAAAAGACCCTCAGTCACTTATGCAGTTATGGCATCTTACAAGTGGAAACTTGAATCCTATTTGTGGGACTTTCCGTTTATTGGCAAAGCTCCTTACAAGGGTTACTACAAAGAGGAACTGGCGATCGAAGAAGCGAATAAGATGAAAAAAAAAGATTTTGACGTCTATGTTCGTGGCGTCTCTGCATTTTCAACTTTGGGACGTTTGAATGATCCGCTGTTATCATCGATGCTTAGTTATTCTGATCAAGACCTTGTCAATACGATCATTCACGAGCTGACTCACACGACTTTATTTATCAAAGACAATATTGACTTCAATGAACGATTGGCCGTATTTGTTGCCAATAAAGGCACCGAGATCTTTTACTTAGAAAAAGAAGGCGCTAATTCTAAAACTTTACAGCAAATTAAAAATGAAAACGAAGATGACGCTTTATTTTCTAAATTTATTACTGAAGAGCTTGATCTACTTAAAAAATGGTACATCGAATTTGAAAATGATCAAAAAATTTCCACAGAACAAAAAGAAAGTCTCAGACAAAAAAGATTTGACCTGATCAAATTAAATTTTACCCAAAATCTGGCACAGAAATTAAAAACAAAATCCTACAATAATTTCACAACTAAAATGATGAATAACGCAACCCTTGGAAACTATCAGACCTACATGAAAGATCTCAGTGTATTCGAAAAAATTTATATAAAAAATGGTTCAAATATATCGGCTTTTTTGCAAAAATGTAAAGAACTTGAAAATGTCGATGACCCCGAAAAAGAAATTAAAAAGTGGTCTGAATAGTTACAGTCGTCTAACTTTGAATAAAGTGAATCAGCTTATCAGTTTGAATCTTCAACTGAAATTTTTCTAGTTTTTCTATTCTTTTAAAATTTTGAATTTCGATAAGGGCTTTATTAAATGTTTCTGTCGAGTAAAAAACAGCATGTTGCTTAAATTCGTCTTTGCCTTCAAATATTTCGTGCATCAGAAGAATTTTATCAAAGGCGTAAGCTAAATTGTAGGCCCCGGAAATTTTAGTTTCAAAATATTTTTCAAACCATCGAGTTCCGGGATGCAGCAGTGGCATGACCGCTACAGACTTTTGAATAAAGTCGACCATGACATTGTCTAGCACATAATCTGAAAACAAAATAAATCGATTCTGCAAATCGTATTTGTTAATCAAATCAACAATATGTGGACCATCATGATTTTTTGAATTACCTAGCAAAACAAATTTCAACTTTGGATCAAAGCTTTGATCATGCTTTCGAACCATTTCAACCAAACCAAAATAATCGCGACGATCTTGTTCAAGAACACCCGGGACGGCGATATAAATTGGGCCGTCAGCACCATGATGAGCTTTAGTTTGGGGATAAATCAGTGGATAAAAAGATTCGATTTGAATCGAAGTTGATTTTATCCTTTCCAAGACATGATCTTTAATAAAATCAGCCAAAACAATATATTTTTTAATTTTAAAATGGATTATTTTTTGAGTAAAACTTTTGTAAATATTTTCGGCATTGTGATGAATCCCGATCACCGGCGTTGGGTCAAACAAAAGCCGCAGACAAAGGTCACGAATTTTACGACCTTGAGACGAGTTCAATAAAATAAAATCCGGACTGAATTCTTTTTTTATTTTTAAAATATCTTTTAAGTAGGAGTCTTCATTTATTTTTATTAAACGAACTCGATCACCCAAAAAAGCTAAACGTTCATAAGATTTCTGATTGATTGCGATTGCTAAATCAAATTTTGTACGCAAACTTTCTACAAATGAAGCCATGATTTCTGTATGAGCACTGCTGATTTCAACATAAAGAATTCTTTTATTCATTTTTTTCGATGATCACTTGAGGCGGAGGCAAAGGAGTATTTGTTACTTCTTTTAAGTCCGTATTTTCTTTTTCGCTGGCTTTATCACTCGTTTTGTCGCCAGCAATTAATGATTTAACTTTATTCGTCAGTTCTGATTTAATTTGAAGATATTTTACAAATTTTTTCGACCCAAGAAGTTTTTTTACTTGATCAAATTCACGAACTGAAAGCTGGCCGTACTCCAAAACAAGCTTTCGTAGTTCGCCAAGCTTCAGCTGTGCTGATGACTTTGTCGGATCGACGACTTGATAGAGCTCTTGCGAAAGATCTTGGATTTTTTTATTCAGTTCGGCTTTTTTTTTATTCAGGTTTTTGTTGATTTCAGTAAAGTTTTTCTCTTCTTTAGCAGAAAGTTTTAATTCATCACTTATTTTCCAAATAAAAATATCTTCTAGATAGGTTTTTTTCGTTTCTGTTTCAGAAACTGAAAATGCATTGATCGAGACAAGACAAATTAATAAAGTAATTAAAAGACTGTTCACATTTAGATTATGCATGACATGAACTCGGACGTCCATTTCCGAGTTTGATTCGACTTAAAGCGATTCTATTAAAACGCGATCAATCTGGACTAGAGTCCCCAAATCTTCGCGCCGGCTTAAGACATCAGCATAAAAATCATTTTCATTCTGATAGTTAGCCACCAATTCAGTCCATTGTGTTGGGTCTTGCTTCGCTTCTTGAATAATGCTTTGACGACTGGCTGTTAATTTTGATTGATTCAAATCATTTACAAACTTCAAGCTAAAATGGGCTAAGCCTAAGGCTACAATAAAAGCGAATCCAACAAAACTTGTTTTGATTACTTTTTTTGCCAATGTCCTATAGGGCTTAGCCTTAGCTTCTAGAAACACCCAAGTTTTCGACCAACGATTTAAAGGCTTCACTTCTGTTTGCTCGACAGCCGACATAATTCGGCTGTGCATAAGATCAAAAAATTTTTCATCCATCGGAAGTTCAATTGAATCTTCTTTTTTTAGTTTAAGCACAAGCAAAGCCGTTGTTTGGTCAGCTATCCTGTTCTTTTTTTCAAGATTTTTCTTCATTTATTCAGCCTCCACAAAATTTGAATTCAATTCCATAAAAAATCCACCAACATCCTCAGTCCATTTTCTGAGTTCAGATTGGTGCTCGAACGCTTCTTTTAATTTAAGCAGTGCGTGACGGTAATTTGCTTTCGCCGTATCATAAGGGCAATCCATCACTTCTGCGATTTCAGCAAAGCTCATGTCTTCATACACTCGAAGCATTAATGAAGTTTTTTGTTTAAACGGCAATTGGTCGACTTGCTCTTGGATAATTTCACTGACCGCTGAATGAACCATTTTTTTTTCAGCTGTTGCTGCCACACTCAAGTGAACATCGTCAATGTTTGTGAAATCATAACGATTTTCTCGCAGTTTATTGCGTGCTGTATTGACAGCAATTTGAAAAAGCCAACTTTTAAAACTGGATCGCCCTTCAAACATATGAAGTTTTTCAAAAGCTTTGATGAAAGCTTCTTGCACCACATCTTGTGATAAATCTAAGTCTTTCATAAACCTCATACTCAACCGAAGTAGTCCTCTTTGATGTCGTTTCACGAGCTCTGAGAAAGAAGCGCGCTTCCCTGAGCGAACCTCTTCAATCAATTCTTGATCGCTTTTTTCAATCACTTTCTGATTTATCAGATCTGATTTCAGATCCTGATTGTTTTCTCTTTTCATAGACACGCCCCTGTCCCATTTCGGTTAAAGCATTTTTATTTTTGTAAACTCTGTCAGGCTAATTTTACTTTTTTCAAGACTTGTTGTCTGGGCCTCCATCCAGTTGCAATTCGTCTCTTGCTATAAGTAATAGCAATACTGAAGCCATTTTAAAGGGGCCAAAAATACACTAAGTAATTGAATTTACTTACTATTTTATTATTTTACTAATTTCTAAGATAAGAAAAACTTATGGGCAAAACTGATTCAAAGGTCAGTGGATCGATGAGCATAAAAGTAGCTCATGTCATCGCAAATACTTAAAACTTTTAATTTATTTAGATCACTGATTTCAGTGAATTCAATTCCTAACGTAGGCCCGCCCGTTTTATTTTTTTTAAGATGGCGTACAAATCCAAAAACCGAGACTTGGGCTCGCTTATGAATTTTAAATTGAATTTTTATTTTTTGATTTACTTCATAACGAGGTAACTCAGGATTTAAAGTGATTTTCATTCCCGATCCAGACAGTTCATTAATACGCGCTAAAGCTTTAAAATTTTTTTGGGAAGAAGTGTAAACCATTGCAAATTGCAACCAATTTATCGGAACTCGGAAACGTGGCTCTTTTCGGCGAACCAATTCGTAAATAGACGTCATTCTATTAATGATTAAAGTTTTTGAATCAGGAATGCTATCAATTTTAAAAAAGAAAAGACGACCCGCTAATTCAGCTTTAAAAGTTAAAGTTATCGCGTCGTCAAAATCTTTACCTTTGTAAAGAATCGTATAAGTGTTTTTTTTTGAGGTTGTCAAAAGCTTAACTAGATGAATGGTATCAGATCCATAAATCTTCATTTGAATATTTAATTTTTCAAAAACAACTGAATCGATTATTTTTGAAGCTTGATCCGTATTTATTTTAACTAAATAATCTAGTACAACACTCATGGCGCAACAGACACTCGATTTCGGCCTGTTTGCTTACTGACATAAAGAGCTTTATCCGCGCGGTTATAAAGATTATCCCAGCTGTCATTTTCTTTTTTTTCAGCTACACCAATTGAGATCGTCACCTTAATCCGTTGCTCTTGAAAAACAAAGGGATGCATTTCTATTGTTTGACGAATTCTTTCAGCCACATCATGAGCTGTTTTGATGGGTGTGGCTTGCAAAATTAAAACGAATTCTTCACCACCATAACGAGAAAAATAATCATTTGAACGGACAAGTTTACTTTGAATTAACAAACCCATTTCTTTTAATACATAGTCTCCGCCAGGGTGCCCGTAAGTATCATTAATTTTTTTAAAATGGTCGATATCGAAAGTAATCACAGACATGGGCTCGGTCAGAACTTCGGCACGCTTAATGGTTTCGGGACCTTTTTCTAACAAGGCACCTTTACTAAAGGCGCCCGTTAAAGCGTCTTTTTGAGCTTTCTCGAAGACCTGTTGATTTGAAATGGCTTCAAGACTGCCTTTTTCTAAAAACTTAAAAATAATATTTCCAGCTTTAATTTGATCGTTATTCGCAAGCTTCTTTGAAATCATCGCTGGCAAAGAAACTCCATTAACCTGCGTTTTATTTGTTGATCCTAAATCAAGGATAGAAACATCGTTTGCAACGACAATAAATTTTGCGTGGGCACGACTTAATGAGTTGTCTGAAATATAAATATCACTTTCAACAGAT
This sequence comes from Bdellovibrio sp., assembly GCA_043747435.1. Lineage (GTDB taxonomy): Bacteria > Bdellovibrionota > Bdellovibrionia > Bdellovibrionales > Bdellovibrionaceae > Pseudobdellovibrio. Next base: position 83,771 of record JAYTPD010000021.1, read on the forward strand.
CGGCCTATTGTGATATCCGTTTTTGTCAGTAACCACTGTTTACCAATATAGCCCGCGGGTCCAACAAGAACAATAATCGCCGGAGGAGCTTCATCAGCCGCACGTAACCGTCCCTTAAATGTTTCGCTTGAAACGATACTGGTTTTCTCTGCGGATTCAGCCATTCCCACATTCCTTTTAGATCTCTTTACTATGACTGAAATCACAGTCTTAGACAACACAGACTCTGGACCCAATATTAATTATGAGCTATCAATTACGAAATTGCGACATCTTCTTCAATACGATGAAATCCACGCCACTCTTTCAACCTTCCACGAGGTCGTGGCTCTTGATCGATGTATTCCAGCAGGACGTAAGTCAGTTTAGTTATTTTTCCAAGTGAAACGATATCTAAAGAGGTTAGTTCAGTCCACGTTCCGGTGTTAAAATATTCTTTTTGTGCACCCCACTGTCGGTATTCGTACACGTGAGTGTGTCCAAATATAACTGTGTGAACTCGGTTGTCGTTTAAAATACGCTTGGCCGAGATACTTAAGTCAGGAAAGATAGCGCTTTCGAAAAAAATTTTTAAAAGTTTTTTGACAGTCCATCTGAATCGAAGTTCGGTTGTAAAAATAATTTTGTAAGCATACTTGAAAAGTTCGTAAAAAGCCTTCATCGTGAGTTGAGTTTCGTTGACTAAAGACCATCGAATCATTCGACCAAACGGACGAACTTTATCAATGTGGGGATATTTTTCTTTAATTTTAAGGACAAGCTCAACAAAAAAATGAGATCCAAACGGCAAATTCAAAATGGGCTCTGGTAAGCCTTGTTTTAAAAAAAACTTTTTAGGGTCCATACGATTCGCCGCTTCGTGCATGTGACCATGTTCGATGTGCACTCCATCAAAAAAATAAATAATATTTTTATACTGCAGTCGATGCCCAATCACTTGATCTAAGTAATCACGACATACTTGAAACATCATACCTTGATCATGATTACCAACAATATAAGTGATCCGGCGATTTGCCGTCGACAAAAATTCTCCCATGGCCTTAAATACCATAGGATGACCATTGATCACAGACTTAAGCACTTCTAACGCAATTGACTCTGTTATAACTGTTAAAAAATGACCACGGTAGTCGACTTGCAAAAAATTTAAAAAGTCTCCGTTAATAATAACTTCGACATCGTAATCACGAAATGCCCCGGTCGAATAATACTGAAAAAATTCGACAAGTTTCTCTGAATAATAAAATTCTTCGAGCGAATTGATATGTCCATCTTCTAATTGACGACCTTTACCTAAATGGAGATCACTGATCACAAGTTTAATTTTTTTAGGAGCTTTGACTTCAATCGTAGGTTCCACGTTGGACATTTTTATTCTGCTTTTTTGAGTGGAGTTTTGTTCTCGTCTTGCAGCTCAAGATTAGCCATGGCTAAGCGAAGAGCTCGTGTGGTTCTTTTAAACGATTCTTGGCTGGATTCAATTTGTTTATTAAGCTCGACGCACTTTTGACGATAGCTGTCGACTTCCATCTGCATCGTGTCCATTTTTCTTCGGAGATCAAGAATTTGCTCATCTTTATTTTTCGATACCGCATTTTTTTCGGCCCGAACAAGTTCCAAACGATTTTCAAGTTCTCGTTCGCGAACTCGAATTTTTTTCATATCAAACTTTAATCTAGATTCAAGCTCGTCAACTTTAAACTGTGTCTTTTGCAATTCGGCTTCTTTGCGATTCAAATGGTTTTTTAAAAGTGTCATTTCATTTTTAAAAGACTCTTCAAGTCCGTCGCGATCGTTCTTAAATTCAGTCACTTGTGATGTCAGTAAATCACAGCGCTCTTTAATAATTTCAGTTGCTGCTCTGAGTTGTTCATTGTGACGTCTTAGTTTTTCATTTTCATTTTCGAGATCTAATATTTTTTCTTGCGCCATTCGCAAGTTGTCAGCTTGACCTAAATTTCCTTCAACGTCTTTACCGCCCCAAGAAGCAAAACCTGCCGATCGACTTTGCTTTCCGACTGAGACTTTAACTTTATCATCAATGTTTTCTTCTGTTTTGATTTGAAAACCAGTGACCGCCAAAGTTTTATCAGATTCACTCAGCCCCGTTGATGCTTGGGTTGCCATCGTCTTCACGTCAGAAAGTTGCTGATGGGTCGCCAAAGTCGAATCATTTTTATCAAACAAACTAGGTGGGCTTGTTTCAATCGCGACCGTCCGATCATTATTTATTGACAGACTTGCTGCTGGCTGTGAGGGCGTGTTCACTTCAAGATTTAGAAGTTCAATTTTAGTTTTAAGATCTTGTGATCTTGGATTCGAATCGATTTGAGTCGCATCATAAAAATTTTTAGTCTGATCACTGAATGTATTATCTAAGGCGTGAGAGTCATAAGCTTGTTCTGATTTTAAGATATTCGTTTCTAGATTCAACATATCCGGACCATCGGACGAATGATCAATCACGGTTTCTAAATGCGAACTCATTTTTTGAGGCTCTTCTTCATCCTCAAGATGAAAAGCTTCAACGTCAGGCTTTTTGGACGGGCTTACATCATTAAGCAATGATTCAATAAGTTCTTCGGCTGGTGTCTTTTTAGAGCTTGATGACATGATTTACTTATCGGTTTTGAGACAGTAAAACTTAATCAATCAAGCCCACTCAAACGCTAAATCATCATTTTTTTTAAGTTGATCAATTGACTGTCGAACACTGACTTCTGGACTTTTGTCAGGGCATTCAAACTAAAGTCTTGGATCGTCTGACTGGACATCACTGTACCAGCTAAAGTCGCAAGCTTTAAATTTTCCCAAGTTGGTGTTCGATTATGAGACGACAATGTACCAAAAAAACCACCCGCGAAACTGTCACCAGCACCGGTCGGATCAATCACCGTTTCGATCGGAAGTGCGGGTACTTGGTAAAAACCATGTTCAGCACTGTACAAAGTCGAACCGTATTCACCCTTTTTTAAAACAACGTACTGTGGACCAAGTGCTGCGATATTTTTAATTGCGCGAATTGTATTTGAAGTTTGAGTCAGCATTTTGGCTTCAGTTTCATTAATAAAAACGATGTCGACTTTTTTTAGAACATTTTTGAGTTCTTCTTGTTTTGAGTTGATCCAAAAATTCATTGAGTCCATTCCTACAAATAAGGGCTTTTCAACTTGCGAAAGCACTTGCAATTGCAGAGTTGGATCAATATTCGCTAAAAATACAAATTTCGAGTTACGGTAAGCTTCAGGCAAAGTTGGATTAAAGTGAGCAAAGACATTCAACTCAGTTTTTAAAGTGACCGCTTCATTGAGGTTTTGCTCGTAAGTTCCTTCCCAATGAAAGGTTTTTCCAGGAACTGTCTGAAGACCTGTTAAATCCACTTTTCGATTTAATAAAATTTGCTTATCAGCTTCTGAATAGTCTTCTCCGACGACTCCAACAACTCGAACATGTGAAAATAAGCTGGCTGCGACTGAAAAATAGTTTGCTGAGCCTCCTAAAGATTTTTCTGCTTTCCCTGATGGTGTCTTCACTGAATCATAAGCCAGACTACCCACGACTAAAACTTCGCTCATTTGTTCCTCCTATTTTTGAATTTGAAATATCCATTTTTTCTGGATGTTCGATTTTTACTTTTGTGGCCAACTGCCCGCAAGCTGCAAAGATGTCACGCCCCATTGTGCGTCGAAGTAACACCTGTGCACCTAATCGCATAGCTTCCGTGTGAAATGCTTGAACTGTTTCGTCGTCAGGTCTTGTAAAGCCTGATCCAGGATGTTCATTGAATGGAATCAGATTAATTTTGCAAGGGACATCACGCAATAACTTCACAAGTTCGCGAGCATGGGAAATTTGATCTGTTATTCCTTTTAATAAAACATACTCCATTGTGATTTTATCGCCAGTAGCACGGTAGTGTCTCTTACATTCTTCCAGTAAATCTTTGAGAGGGTATTTTTTATTGATCGGCATAACTTCAGAACGTACGGCATCATTGTATCCATTTAAGCTCACTGCTAAACGAACTTTAGCGTCTGCCACTCGATACATTTCGGGGATAAGGCCCGACGTGGAAACCGTGATCTTTTTTCTAGAAAGATTCACACCCCAAGGAGAATGAATCACTTCTATTGAACCAAAAACAGCTTCCGAGTTATCTAAGGGCTCGCCCATTCCCATAAATACGATATTTGAAAGTTTTTGGTTTGTTTTTGCTAAAGAATCTTGAACCACCATAAACTGGCCGACGATTTCTTCCACTTTTAAACGACGTTTAAGTTTTTGTTTTCCTGTAAAACAAAAGTGACAACCCATATTGCAACCGATTTCTGAGGAAACACATAAAGTCAGTCGGTCATCCGAAGGAATCACAACGGCTTCAATTGAGTTACCGTCTTTCACATCAAATAAAAATTTCTGAGTTCCATCGACACTAATCAAATGTTTTAAAACTGCAGGTAATTCAAAAGTAATTAATTTTTTTAGTTCAGCACGAAGGTCTTTCGATAAGTTCAGCATAAGATCGAAGTCTGTGACCCGCTGATCATAAACCCACTTAAAAATTTGCTGAGCTCGAAATTTTTCTTTTCCGTACTGCTTAAGATAAGTTTCCAGTGATTCAAGAGTGAAGGAATAAAAATTTTTAACTTCTTCAGCCGTATCGGCTGAAGTGTGATCGGTAAGGTGCATCGAAGGCTCCCGTTTGTTTTGCTTATGACAGCGTTTAGGGCCACAAGCTACAAAAGAGAACTCAAAAAGTAAAGTCTTAGCTAAGGCTGACCCGTCGTTTTTATAGAAGTTATAAGCTCCGAGGCCTCACAAGGAACACAGCCGATTTTAGCAACGACAACACCTGCCGCAAAGTTTGCGATCATACAAGCTTCACTAATTTCAAGGCCGGCCGAAATACCCAGGGCTAAAGCTGCAATCACCGTATCACCCGCCCCTGTCACATCAAAAACTTTGCGCGCAAAAGTCGGAACACGCTTCACATTATTTTCAGAAAAAATCGTCATTCCCAATTGACCTTGTGTCAAAACAACTTGCTTTGCTCCGGTCATTTTTTGTAACGACTTTCCTACGTGCAGCACTCTTTCAGAAGCGTCTTCAATATGATCTTCGTGAATTTGTGTTAAAGCTAAAGCTTCATTGTAGTTGGGTTTTATTAAATCGACACCTTTGTAAAATTCAGCAAATTTAGTTTGATGCGGATCAACCATCAGGAACTTATTATTTTTTTTTGCTAACGCCACAACTTTTTCAACTAAAGTCTGTGACAAAATTCCTTTGGCGTAGTCTTCTAAAACAATCACATCACAATCTTTGAGTTTTCTTTCAATCATATTCAATAATTTTGTTTCAGATTCTGTTGAAAGATTTTTTCGAATTTCGTGGTCAATGCGAACAAGGTGATGCTGACCTGACATCACGCGTGTTTTGCGGGTTGTCGGGCGATGCGAGTCGGCGACCAAGCCATCCGTTGAAACTTTTGATTTGTGCAATAGATTTTGTAAAATTTCAGAGCCTTCGTCAGTTCCTATAACAGAAACCAAATGCACTTGCCCGCCCAGGCTGACAACATTTTGAGCCACATTCGCGGCTAGGCCTAAACATTTGTCCTCTTGTTCAACTTCTAAAACAGGCACAGGCGCTTCAGGGCTAATGCGTTTAACGGAACCAAGAACATATTCGTCGACGCCAACATCGCCGATCACAAGAATTTTTTTATTTTTAAATAAAGAAATTTTTTCAATTAATGAGCTTCGCACGTTTGCATCGACGCTCAGTGTTTGAATCAAATTTGACATAGAAGGGTCTCCTGTAGCATGGGTAGTCTATGCGATTTTCTTCTCAATATCAAAATCTAATCTATCAAGCTGACTATATTACGAAACAACAAAAAAATGATATTTTGAAATACTTAGGAACATTGCACCCGATTTGGGAAATGCGCTTTTCAAAATCAAACCCACCTCCAGCGGGAGAATCAAACAGAGCCCTCTTACGCCCGGTTTATTGGCTTGGAAACTGGCAATTTGCCTGTTTGAATTATTATCATCCGCCCCAAGGATTGCAGAACCGCTGCGTTCAAGCCGAAAATTATCCTGAAGTTTTGGAAAAAATAATTTTTGAGATTGAGCAAATTGTACGGCAAAAATTTTCACCAAAAGATATTCCAGAAAAATGGCATCTGAACACCTGCTTGATTAATTTTTATGGTTATAAAATAACTGAATCCGAAAAAATCGATTGCGCTCGGGTTGGTGAACATAAAGATTTTGAACCGGGCCCTGTCGCATCGGTTTCTTTTGGAGAAAAAGCTTTATTTCAATTTGTTCGAAGTGCCGGTAAAGCCCAAAAAAGTGAAGTGGTTTTACAGCAGTGGTTAGAAGATTCAAGTTTACAAATTTTTGGTGGAGATAAGTTTAAAAAACAACTTTTTCATCGCGTTCAAAGAGTTGAAGATAAAGGAACTTTATTTGATCAATTGAACACGACTCATTTTGAAACCCGTCGTATTAATTTTACTTTTCGCTATGTGCCGACCGAACATATCAGACCGTATTCAAAATTACCAGCTCATTTACAAGACGACATCAAGTCTTATGTTGCAGAGCTTTCCAGTCAAAACCCTTACTGGAAAGCTGAACTCTAAAAATTACTGCTGGTTTAATAGTAATTCACCGACAATAGGTAAACTTAATAAGTTGCTCCAGAAGTTTTTACTGCTGTGTCGTGCTGCAATTTCAGAAGTAATTTGGTTACTTTCTACAACTGACAAATCTTGTTGAACTTTATCCTCACTGTTTGTTACATGCGTTTCTACATTCACCAATTTTGACGTCGCTAAAAATTCACTGATTCGGCTTCGAATGTCTTCGGTTGGATCAGATTTTTTTGTACCTTGAAGCCCAACAACAATTCCGACTTCGCTGTTTAAGTTTTGACTTCGATAGTCCCAATTGTAAGATCCTATATAAGCTTTCGTGTTGTCCATCAAAACAATTTTAGCATGAAGAGTATCCAACGTTTTGGTAGAATTAATAATTTTTTGATCGGCACCTGTTAAAAATGCATTGCTGATATTATAATATTCGTAGATTTTTACATGCTGACCCGATTGAGCATTTTTGATATTCAACAGACGATCACGTGTTTTTAAATAACCTGATTGCGCAGATGGAACATCATTCGCATGAGTCGAATTTGTTATAAAGCGAACAGATACATCTTTTGTTTCGACTAAATACCTCACAAGTTGTTCCATTTCACGAGTTACAACCAAATAAGGTGTCACGATATAAAGATCTTTTTTTGTGTGATCCTTGATTGTGTCGTACAAAGTTTTACCTATATTGTACTCCGGATTTTTCCCTTTGCAGACAGAGTGGCTTGGATCATCGTGAATAAAAGTAATATCGTCTGTCTCGTAAGCTGTTTCAAAAGCTTTTAAAAGTGGGCGCTCAGAAATTGTTTTTTCATTTTTAGCACTGACATCAGCGTAATGACGATCAAGAAGATCCATTTCAGATTTAATTTTGCGAACACTTTCTAAACGTTTATTTTCACAGCTAAAAAAATCACCTTCACCTGAACTGCAGTACGAGTAATCAAGTTGGCTTGCTGAAAAATCATAAAGGTTAACAGCTTTAACATCAGATGAGTCCCAACGTTTATTAAAGTACATTTCAGCTTCTTGAACAGATTTTGTTCCCTCGATCACGGCGTCTGTGCCTGCATAGGTAGGCAAAGACTGTTTGTTTTCGATTCCTGGAATTTGATAATATCCATTTGCAACATTTCGATCACCAACGATTAAATATTTTCCGTCTATAATTAAGGATTTATCGTGCATTCGTCGTGTGTAGCAAAACGGTCTAAAAATATTGAAGTTGTTAAACTCTTTGATTTGAATATTTTTTTGAGTGGTGCTGTCTAGACTATCTAACACAGCGGACATCAATTCGCGCGTCATCAGGTTATGCATTGAATCGACGATGATTCGAACTTGAGCTCCACGGCGTGCAGCTGCACGAAGCAGAGCTAAGCCCGAAATTGAAATATAATCGTGTTCGACAGTAAAGTATTGCACGTCAATTTTTTTTGCATGAGCCAAAAGCTCAACTCGCGCTTGTAAGGATTCAGCAGGTTTTTCTAAAACAATGATTTTATCGGCCAAGCTTGTCATGGCAAAAAAAATCATGGGCACTGTTATTTTAAGTAAAGCTTTGGTTAAAGTTGTCACAGCTATCCTCCGTCAAATTAAAATTTCAAACAGTATGATGCAAACCCAACTCCAATTTGATTTAATCTTCACAATTTAGATTATGTCTTAGATTGAGACAGTCGAAATCGAATTTAAGATCTCTTAAACGAAATAAAGCTTGAACGAGTTCCATTTTTAAAATTTTTAAAAAATGCGTTGTTGAGTTAATTTAAAACTTGAGCTGTCGAACTTGCCCAAAATTGTCGTTCAAAAGCTATTCGAATCTCAAAACGACTTAAAAAGACTGACTAATTTTTTGACGTCGACCAATGTTTATCTATTTCATGTTTTTAGATGACTTATTCTAATGAGTTAGAAGACTTAAAAAAATATAGAATGAAATTTAAACGACACATCGTCTTAGGTTGCGACGTTCTAAACGATGTTAAAAGTTTTGGCTGGTCTCATGTTTGATATGTTTTATAACGATAAGAGACCGGGGGATTTTATGAAACTGCAGCAAAAGCATCGATCCTATTTAACATTATCAATCTTAGGTTTGTTGCTATTGTTTAATTTTCAGAATTGCGGCCAACCTGGCTCGATCAATGTTTCTAGTAAAGACGATGTCGTTGATCTTTCAACAAAAGATCCTGCCGTGGATCCCGTGACAACGAAAGCGCCCGAGGCAGATTCAACAAACAACACAACCACATCGACAACAATCCCCGTTTCAACAATGCCCACACCTGTGTATAAAACTTTTGAAAAAACTTTGAGTGTGAATGAAACTTTAGGAAAAGTTGACGTTTTAGTCGTGATCGACAATTCAGGTTCGATGAATTACGAACAACTAAGTATGTCGAAAAGATTCGGATCTTTCATCGATAAATTGAAGGGTTTAGATTGGCAAGTTGGAATTGTCACAACAGACATGGATAAAGATACTGAACTGCGGGACGGACGCCTTGTGAAATTTAATTCTTTGAATAAATATTTGATTTCATCGAGCGATGATTTAACTGCAGCTAAAAGCGCTTTCGCTGCAGCAATTCAACGCCCAGCTAACGAAGGATCTGGCCTTGAACAAGGAATCAAAGCGACTTACCGAGCTCTTGAAAGGTCTTCAAGTTCGGCAACTTTATCCGTAACCGTTTCCGGAGATACAACCACTTATAAAAATAATAATATCGGACTTATTCGCGAAGGTGCTTCGCTTGCGGTGATCGTCGTCACCGACGCTGACGAAACTTCCGCTGTATCTTCAACGGGTGTTCAGCTTGCTGGCGATGAAAAAGTATTTACGGACAAAAACTTTCCAAAAAGTTTATTCAATTATGTTTCAACTCAGTACCCAGCAAAACCTTTTAAATACAGTGGAATCATCGTTAAACCTGAAGACTCAGCTTGCCGCAGCAACAGAGCTTCATTCACAACAGCATCCGGCTCAACATTACAAAATTCAAACGAGGGCTATGGAGATCACTACAAGCAACTGATTGATCTGACTGGTGGCGTGATGGGCGACGTTTGCGCAACAGATTACGATTCTCAGCTAAAAATTATAGGTCAGAATTCAACCGATGCAGTAAAAGATGTTTTACTTGATTGCGCTCCTGTAGATTCGGATAAAAACGGTCGGATTGATGTGGTTGTACAAGATTTAATTTCTGGTGCAGAGCTTACAAACTATGTTGTGGCTGGAAATAAAATTACTTTTGACCAGCTATTGGCCGTCTCAAAATATAAAATTAATTACCGCTGCTTAGAAAAATAAATTTATTTAAGATCTAAACCCGCTTTGATCATTTTAACAATCGAAGTCCAATCATACGCTGTTGCTAAACCGCAATGAAGGCCCCGATCTAATCGAACGTATTTCAAACCCTTGTAAAATCCCGGTTGCTTGCCTAAAAACAATCGCTCGGAATTAAGTCCATTAATCACCAGCGGATCATTTGGAGTTGTGTAAATCATCATTTTTAAATTGTCGCCCTTATAAAACGGCCAAAAGTTATTCAGCTCATCAAAACTTTTCGATTTTGAAATCAAGTTCATAAATGACTCGGGCCATTTTAGTTTTGGATAAAGATTTTTTAATTCCGTCGAACTTAGAAGTGTTTGTTTGCGCTCTTCATTCAGAATTTTCAAAACCAAGGGCGTAAAACGGGGTTGAAAATCAAATAAACTTTTCCATGAGTTATACTTTGAAAATTGATCCGCATAATGATCCAAGAGCGCTTCCATGCGTTTTGAACTCCATAGATCAACCAAGCTATTCTGCAAGCTTTTTTGGCTGTGATACTGAAAAGTCTCGGATAAATTAATCAACGGACAAAACTGAAGTGAAGATGAAATTTTTTGACCGTTCAATTGATCAAGCCAATTCGTTACAAAAACTCCTTGCCCGCCTAAACTGACCCCGATTAAATGAACTTCAGAAATCAGTTGTTTCATTTTTGAAGTCTGATCCATGAGTTCATTTAAAATTAAAAGAGTGTGAATCCCTTCTTCGATTCCACCAAATGAAAATTGTTTATTTTTTGCGATAAACGCATGGCTTGTTAAGCTTTCCAGAATTAAAAAGTTCGCATCTAAATCTTCATAGACCGCTTTGGCTATAAATCTTTCGGCTAAAAGCTCATCGACATTTCCGTGAATTCCCATGCGTAAGATAATTAACGGTCTTGCTTTCTTGAAATCGTGAATTCCAAAAAGGCCTCGGACTTGTAAAGTGGGACTTAAATGAAACCAAACTTTTCGAAAATACTGCGCATCAGTCACTTCAAATTGCACCGACAAATTTCGCATCAGCTGTGTCAAAATAAATGGTTTTGATGAATTATTCAGCTCATTATTTGTGGATTGTAAGACTTCTTTGCGCGGGTCCCAGCTGACTATTTTTGTGAGTAGATATTGAATAAAGCTTGGATAGCTTGATAAAACTTCGCCTTGGCCCGAGCCAAAGGGCTCGATCGCAATCATTTTTGAGCTTAACAAATCCCAGTTGATTTCGTCAGCTCGAGTCAATTCAATCGCGAAGCAGCTCGCAAAAATCCCTAACACAACAAGACCGAAAAGAGTTTTTACTCGACAGTTCATAGCCTTATTTCTACACTTGATTCCTATTACATTTAAGGAGTTTTTTTATATGCCAATTCAAGGTCAACTGCACTCAGCCAGCGAAGCTCATTTAAACGGTCCACTTTTTTTAAACGCGATCAAAAATTTTGATGAAGCAGCAAAAGTGATCAACTGCGATCCAAATATTGCGACTCGTTTACGTCAACCCCGTCGGTGTTTGACTGTCAGCGTTCCTGTTCGCATGGACGATCAATCCGTCAAAGTTTTTACTGGCTATCGTGTTCAGTACAATTCAACTTTAGGGCCTTACAAAGGTGGAATTCGTTATCACCACAATGTGGATTTGGCTGAAGTTGTAGGGCTTGCCGCTTTGATGACATTTAAAAACTCAGTTTTAGGTTTACCTTTAGGTGGCGGTAAAGGTGGAGTCTGCGTTGACCCCACTCAATTATCGCGCACTGAAAAACAAAATTTAACTCGTCGTTATACATCTGAAATTGCTTCTTTCATTGGACCCACAAAAGATATTCCAGCTCCGGATGTGGGCACAGATCCACAGACGATGGCTTGGTTCATGGACACGTATTCGCAAGAGCAAGGCGGCTATGCTCAACCTGGAGTTGTCACAGGAAAGCCCGTTGAAATCGGCGGTTCATTGGGGCGCAATCACGCCACAGGCTTGGGCGTAATTTATGTTTGCGAACGCGCTATGGAAGTCAACCATATGAAAATGTCGGGCTCAAAAATTGCGATTCAAGGATTTGGAAACGTAGGCTCGTTCGCTGCCAAATTTGCTTTCGAGCGGGGCGCACGCATCATTGCGGTCAGTGATGTAACGGGCGGAATTTTTAATGGCGACGGTCTTAATATCCCTGACGTCATCGAATATGTAAAACAAAATAAAGGTGTTAAAGGTTTTCCAAAATCTCAAGCGATCACAAATGATGAACTTCTTGAATTATCTTGTGATGCTTTACTTCCTTGTGCTTTAGAAAATCAAATTGATACACACAACGCTGAAAAAATTAAAGCTAAATTAATTGTTGAAGGCGCAAACGGTCCCATTACAAATGCGGCGACTAAAATTTTAGATAAGCGTGGAATTTTTATTGCTCCGGATGTGATCGCAAACGGTGGAGGTGTGATTGTGTCTTACTTTGAATGGGTGCAAGACATCATGTCATTCTTTTGGGAAGAATCTGACGTCGATGCCAAACTTAAAGGAATTATTTTAAAAGCCTTTGATAACGTTCACAAGTTCAAGGTTGAAAAAAACATCGATATGCGAACAGCCGCAATGGCGGCCGCGATTTCACGACTTGAAAAAGCCATGTTATTACGTGGATTGTATCCTCGTTAAGTTTGATGAAACCTTGGCTTTGGTTACCTGCAAAACTAGCGCATGATTTAAGTCCGCTAGCGATTGATTTTTATTCTCAGTTTTTTTCTGAAAGAACTCCGGTATGGGGTTCTTTTGTTTGGAAAGAAATCGTTTTTAAAAATCGCTTGGGACTTGCTGGAGGAGTCGATAAAAATGCCGATCATCTTAAAGCATGGCAAAAGTTAGGTTGTGGATTTGTCGAAATAGGAACTGTCACCCCTGAAGCTCAATCGCCTAATCCCGGAAAAATTTTTGATCGCAGCCTGAATGATTTGGCCCTGTGGAATAAGATGGGGTTTCCATCAGCGGGAGCTGAAGATGTCTATTACAATTTAAAAGCGTACAAAGAAAATTTTTGTCTTCCGGTATTTGTTAACATTGGTAAAAATCGCACAACAAAAAACGAAAACGCGCATTTGGATTACATTCGCTTGATCCATCATTTTCAAAATTTAGCCGATACCTTTGTGGTGAATATTAGTAGCCCAAACACGACAGGATTGCGTGATTTGACTCAACCCGAAGCTCTTCAACTTTTTTTACGACCTCTGGCCGAAGCACAAAATAATTTCGCTGAAAAAAAGCCGCTTTTGCTGAAGTTGAGCCCCGACCTTGAAAAAGATGATCTGAAGCGAGTCATCGATACAGCCATGAAATTTGAGTTCGATGGTTTTGTTTTAACGAACACCACCTTAGCCCGCACAACTCAAAAAACTTTTTCCAGCGAGGGTGGAGTCTCTGGAAAACCCTTAGCAACTCAGTCAAAACAAGCTTTGCGATCAATGATTGATCATTTGGGACAAGAAAAATCAAAAAAACTAGTCATTTCTGTCGGTGGAGTGATGACAGCCGATGATGTTTTTGAAAGAATACATATGGGTGCAGATCTTGTTGAAGTCTATACAGCTTTAATATTTTCTGGTTTAAATTTTTTCCGAAAGGTCGCCGAGAAAACTCATGAGTCAAAACAAGGATTTAAAAACCAACTCTGAGACCTCAATACCCGCTTCGCAAGTTTTAACCAAACCTCGTGTAAAAAAAAATTGGATTCCGGTTTCAGCTGGTATTCTTAAAAAAGATAATAAAGTTCTGATTGGACAACGTCCTGAAAATCACACTTTAGCAGGCCTTTGGGAATTTCCTGGCGGAAAAATTGAACTTGGAGAGTCCCCGGAACAAGCTTTAGCACGGGAACTAAATGAAGAGCTCGGAATCGACGCTGAAGTAGGTGACCTTAAAATTGCCTGCACACATTCTTACGGCGATGTGGGCATTATTATTTTATTTTTTGAAGTTCTTTTTTGGAAGGGCGAACCCAAAACAAAACACCATATGAACCTTGAGTGGGTGACACCTGAAGATTTACCTAAAAAAAATATACCCGATGCGAATCGAAAAAATTTAGATCGCATTTTTAAAGCTTTTCAATTGAAAGTGAAGCCATGAACCAGGTATTGGTTTATTCTCGCAAAAATAGTTTTTCTCTACAAGCTTCGCTTGAATTACTTTGTTCTGAACTGAATCAAATCGGTTTTAATGTTGAACAAACTCACTCAACTCATATTGCACGTTTGCTGCTGAACCCTTACCAGGTTGTTCACTTATTTGTCGAAAACTGGCCGCTGACGATCAGTGAACTTTTTTTGGTTTCTTTTGCTAAAGCAATCGGGCGCGCGACTGTTGTTTCTGTTTTTAATAATCAGCTCAAATTAAATAAACCCCTTGCGCAGTTTTTTTGCCCCGACGCGATTACTGTCAGCCAAACAAATTATATGCAGTATTTTCGTGATTGGAATTGCACAAAAGCTGTATTTCCTTTATTTCCAATTTTAACAACATCTAAAAATAAATTTAAAAATGCAGAGATTCCATCTTCATTTTTAATCCCACTTGAAAAAAATCTTGAAGAAGTATTTCTGTATCCAAGTGATCACACCGTTTATTTTGATGCGCGCTCCTTAACTGAAAATCGTTCTTCTTCGGAGCTTAGAAAAACTTGGAATCAATTTCTTAAGTTAAAAAAAATTAAAGATACTCAGCATCTGATTTTGTCGGAAGAAAAACTTCAGCAACTGCTGGCCGATGAAAAAATAATGATTGTGCTAGCCAGCCCCTTGATGAAACATATCGATTTTACAAACTGGCTGCAGCTTTCTTTGAATCAAGGACATTTAATTATTTTAAATGAGTTTCAGGCAACAGGGTTTTCGCAATCCTGGACTTCGGGCCAAAACTGCTTAGTTGTTTCAACTCAGCAGTGGCCAAAATCTATTCAAACCCAACTGAAACAAATTAAAAAAGCAAACACAGCTTCAAATTTTAAAACTTCCGAATTAATTGAACCGCTCATTAATGAGCTATCTCGACTTTACACCAAAATTATCCACCAAAAGACTTCCCTGTTGTCGACGGACTCAGCTAAAATAAATCTATGACACTTGCTAAAAGTAGTGAGCTTCCCGAAAAGTTACGAATCTGCTTAGTAGGACAAAAAATATCGGTGCTGAGTCGCTCATCCGACACGGGTTTACTATGGCCTTTGGCACGAGGCCTTACTGAACGCGGCCATGACGTCACAATTATTTCGACATCAACTCCGCTCAAGCGGCCCGAAATTTTTCGTGATGGAATTCGAGCTTATTATTTAAGTGAAGGTCAGCCTCACTATAAAACTTTTAAATTTTCTGACTTAGCCCATCGAAAATTTGTTAGTCTTCATCAAGAAAAACCTTTTCATATTGTTCATAGCCTTGATCAAAGTGGTTTTAAAATTGGACGTCATAAAAAAAATCTGGATGTTTCAATCGCCTATGATGTTGAGGCAACTCATATGGCCCAACTGTTTTCGATTCTGTCTGAAAATCAGAATAATTTTAAAAATCGAATTAAAACTTCTTTTAAGCTGGTGTTTCGATTTTTACAAAATTATTTTATGTACGATCGCTCGTTGTTGCTTTCAGCAGATGGAATCTTCGTTACAACGCCTCAGCAGCGGCTGATTCTTGAGCGTTATTATTTGTATCCCGATTTTCACACATACACCGTTCCTTATGGGATTAATTTAGGGGATTTAACTCCGAAATCAGAATCAGAAAACTTCAAAGCCAAGCTGAACATACCCGATAACTCGTCAATTATTTTAGCGATTTCAGATTTTACCAGCACCCACGAAGTTCAACCTTTGCTGAAAGCTTTCGAAAAAGTCGTCCTAAAAAAAAGTAATACGTATTTACTGCTTTTAGGCTCGGGACCCCAGTGGAAAAATGTTGAATATGAAATGCTTAAGTTGGCGCTAGGAAGCCGCGTGATCATGCCTGGGTATGTGACGGCAGAAGAGATGTTAGATTGTATTTTATCGTCTCCGATTTATGTGGATTTAAGTTCGCGATCAACGGGGCTTGAACCCAGTTTAATAGAAGCGATGGCTCAGAAAAAAGTTGTGATTGGTTCAGAGCTCAGCCCTATTTCTGAAATTATTGAAGACGGGCTTGATGGATTTTTAGTACGGCCAGCTGATGTCGAAACTTTGTCTGCTCTTTTAGATAAGCTGATTAACACTCAAGAAATCAACAAAGAGCAAATTGGCGAGAAAGCGCGGCAAAAAGTTGTCGATGTTTTTAATCGCCAAAAGATGATTGACTCATTAGTTAATGCATACAGTCACATTTTAGTGAATTCGGGACGCTTTAAACGCCGCGCAAGTCTAAAGAGCTTCTTTTCAAAGCTTGTAACACCAGTATAATAAAAGTGATTTCCAACACTTAGGGGACTTCATGACAAAAGCCGACTTAATCAATTTCGTCTCTGAAAAATCAAGCATTACACGCGTTAAAGCCGAAGCTGTTGTGAATACCATTTTTGATACCATGGTGGAAGCTTTGATGAAAGACGACCGCATTGAAATTCGTGGATTTGGTTCGTTTGTGAATCGCAAATACGATTCTTACAAAGGCCGCAACCCACGCACCGGCGAAGTGATTGCGGTTGATGAAAAAAAATTACCTTTTTTTAAAGTGGGAAAAGAACTTAAAGAAGAAATTAATACGGGGCCTAAGAAATAATTTTTTCTAAGAAAAATCTATTTTCTTAGATCTCGTCCACTTTGATTCATTTTTTTTTCGATCCAGCCGCGATATGAGTCCACTAAAACCAAGCTCGATTTATTTCTGCACAAATCACCTTGATCATCGCCGTTCGAGACATAAGAGTTAACGCCCAATATTTGCAGCTCTCCGTCGATATTGACAAGGCCTGGACCACCTGAATCGCCTGTGCAAACACCAGCTCCGTTCGACTGGTCAACAGCAATTTTTTTATCATCTTCAAGAATTTCGTACATCAAGCTTGAAACTTGAGTTTTTCTGAGCAGGCCCGCACCTTTTTTATCGTAACCAACACTTCCGTAGCCATAAAAATAAAGAGCACTCTTGCTGATTTTTTTCGGATCAGCGATTTTATAAACAGGATAGTCAGAAGGTAAATCCTCTTTCAAAAAAACTAAAGCCAAATCGCCTTTGAGCTTAGAGGCCTTATGAGCAACTAAGTTTTGATCAAATTCTTCATTCACAACAAAGCGCGAAACTTTAACAGTGTTCTTGCGCAAATCAAATCCGCTTTCACAAGATAAGCCCGAATATAAAGTCACAAATGAATCTTCAGCCGAATTCGTAATACAATGAGCTGCCGTCAGTAAAACATCCGACGCAATCGCCGCCGCCGTGCAAATGTGAAGTTTTTCACCTTCAAATGCATTCAGCATCATCACATACTTCGAATCATAATCAGACTGCTGAATCCGATTGCCACCAACGATACCATTCAACAACGATTCTTCAGTCGCACAAGTTCCATTTTCAGGATTCTTAATTTGAGCTGAGCTCGAACTACTCGAATTACACGACGTTAAAAAGACGATCGCTGTGATAACATTTAAAAAAGATGAAACAATTTTCATAAAAGAACCGCCTATTTCGATTCGTGTAATCTAACTAAAATTTTTTATTTAAGCGAGATTGAACTTAAAAAGTGAAAATAATCAGTGTCAAAGTTTTTGACAGTTTAGAAATGGTCCCCAAAAACTTTTTTAAGCTCTTGAATATTGCGCACATTCATCATAGCCATAAAAAGCCTTTCAAGCCCGACCGCGATACCTGCTGATGGCGGAAGGCCGTACTCAAGCGCTTTAAAAAAACTTTCGTCTAAATTGATTTCTTTTTTACCGGCGACCTGTTTTTTTTGCAGATCTTCTTGGGCTCGAAGACGCTGCAAAGCGGGATCGTTCAGCTCGTGAAAGGCGTTTGCCAGTTCAAAACCTTTCCAATACACTTCGAATCTTTCGGCCCAGCCATCTGCACCAATGCGCGCTAATGCTGCTTGGTAAGGGGGGTATTTTTCGATAAAAACCAAACGATCTTGCGGCCATTTGTTTTCAATTTTTTCTAAAAAAATGAGATAAAAATAATCATCGACTGTCGTCGCTGATTTAACATCGACTTGAAGTTTTTCGGCTAGAGATTTTAATTCTTGTAAAGTTGTTGTTGATTTAAAATCAAAGTTGCAGTGCTGACGAAAAAGATCGGGAATTGTCAAAGTCATCACTTCTAGGGGTCTTTCAACTTTCATTTGATCACACATTTGCTCAACCAATTCGATCATATCCATTTTAATGGCCGAAAACTGAGAAAAAGATCGGTACCATTCAAGCATTAAAAATTCTGGATGATGCCGATCGGTTTTTTCGTCGTTACGAAAAACACTGGCGATTTCAAAAACACGCTCGGCTCCTTCGGCTAATAGTTTTTTAATGTTCAACTCTGGCGAAGTGGCTAAAAATAACTTTTTCTTTTGGCTGCCATTTTCAAAAAAGGTTTCAAAAACTTCCAGGGATGGTTCCGTGCCAGGGCAAGTGACTAAAATCGGCGTTGTCACTTCTTGAAAACGTTTTTGTTGAAAAAAACTTCTGACAAAAGTTAAAAACTCGAACCACTTTTTAAATTCGGGCCATTTGTCATCACGTGCCGGACGCAATGTTAAGTTAGGTGCTAAAATCATCAGCTCATTCGCCGGAAACAAGGCGACTAAATCGCCATCTTGTAAAACTTCACCCGCTTTGTATTTGTGACCGTCTTTAAGATTCCATTCGGTCAAAATTTGCGTGCCCAGCCGAAGTTGTTCAACACGCCCATATCTTAAGGCTCCACGCGGCATTTCGGGGTACTGCTTCCAATGATTTAACAAATAATCATCTCTTGTTTTGCTCATCTAAAAAAGATGTCTTATAAATATCGTCTATGCAAACTCAAAATCAAAAAACTAAAGACATGGGCGTTTCTGAATTTAAAAAATATAAGCAAGAGGCCGACTTCGTCGCTTTTAAAACAGTCACCGAAAAAACCCGCGATTTCTCGGTGCGAAATGGAAAACCCGATGACTTACGCGAATTTAATGACTCAGGTTTATTAGTTGAAATCATGATCGACGGACACATAGGCTACGGGGCCACAAGTGAAATCAGCAGTGAAGGAATCAAATCGGCGTTCGAAAAAGCACGGGACATGACGAAGGCCAATTCAAAAATTCCTGTTTACAAATTTGACGAACGCATTCGCCCGCCCTCAAAAGGAAATTACAAAACATCCAGCTCACAAAAACTGGATCAAATTTCGATCAGCGAAATTTACGACTACTTAAAAAAAACATCAGAAGCATTAAAAATCAGTGACAAGATTATCACCGCAACTGCGGATGCGATGATTGTCGAGTGCGAACAAAATTATATTTCATCGGCGGGTGCTGAGTTTCACCAACAATTTGATATCGTGGTCAATTCGATGGAAGCAACGGCGCGCGAAGGAAGTGAAACGCAATCGCGTTCATTGCACGGCGGCCGTGGAAACTGTTTACAAACAGGATCTGAATATTTTAAAGCCCCGGGCGCTTTACAAAAAGCTTTGAAAGATTGCGAACAAATATCGAAAGAGGCCTTAGAACTTTTAACCGCCGATAACTGCCCAAGCGAAACTTGCGATTTAATTTTAGCTCCCGATCAAATGCTTTTGCAAATTCATGAATCGATTGGTCACCCGCTTGAGTTGGATCGAATTTTAGGAGACGAAAGAAATTTTGCGGGCTGGAGTTTTGTTCAACCCGAAGATTTTGGGAAATTAAAATACGGTAGTTCATTGATGAATGTGGTTTTTGATCCGACGGTCGCAAACGAATTAGCCAGTTACAAATTTGATGAAGCCGGAAATCCTTCTGAGCGAAAATATTTAATTAAAGACGGCCTTCTTCAAGCTGGTTTGGGTAGCTTAGAAAGCCAAATGCGTTCCCAAATTTCAGGTGTGGCTAATTCAAGATCAAGCTCATGGAATCGTGCGCCGATTGACCGAATGGCTAACATTAACTTGGAAGGTGGAGACCTCACTTTAGAAGAAATGATTGCAAAAGTTGAACGTGGCGTGATCATGTTTGCAAATCGTTCTTGGTCCATCGATGACTATCGCAGAAAATTTCAATTTGGCTGCGAGTACGCGCGCTTGATTGAAAATGGAAAGCTCACAAAAATTTTAAAAAATCCAAATTATCGCGGTGTCACTGTGCCGTTCTGGAATGCGCTAACAGGTTTAACAAAACCCGATACTATTGAAGCTTATGGTTCGCCTTACTGCGGTAAAGGCGAACCCAGTCAAATTATTCGCGTGGGACACTCTTCGCCTTACGCTTTGTTTAAAAATATTGAAGTTTTTGGTGGAGGCTAAAATGAGTTCAGATTTAAAAAATTATCTTCAACAGTTTTCTGAACGAATTTTTAACGAACTTAAATCGAACGAAGATTTATCCTTGAACTTACATTCTGAAGAAAGTGAATTTGTTCGTTTTAATCATTCGAAAGTACGGCAGAATACAACTTTAAATCAGCACGAGCTGACTTTTGTTTATCAATGCGATCAACGTCAGTATCGTTTTACAACTTCATTAAGCCTAGTTCTTGAAAATGATCTGAAACTTGCCGCAATTAAACTTCAAGAAATACGTGAGCAGCTGCCAAAAACCGACGTGAATCCAAAATTTACTCAAATGGAAAATCATGGAGTCTCTGCCGTTTACAAAAAAAGTGAAAGACCCAACACCACCCAAATTACGGAACTTGTTCATGAAGCTTTTTCAGATTCAGACTTAGCCGGTTTGTGGTGCTCGGGGCCCCTTCGACAAGCGTCGCTGAATTCAAAAGGACAATTTCATTTTTTTGAAAACGATTCGTTTTTTTTAGACTATTCACTTTATAACGGACCCCGTGCGGCATCAGGGTTTTTTTCAGACGCAAAATGGAATGAAAAAACTTTTTTAAATAAAGCTCAACAGACTAAAAATACTTTATCGCTTTTATCGAAGCCTGAAGTCAAAGTTAAACCGGGCGCTTATCGCACTTACTTAGAACCCATGGCTGTCTCGGAATTGATGGGGATGTTTTACTGGCGCTCTTTAAGCCGAAGTCAATATGAACAGGGTTATGCTCCCCTCAAAAAATTGAACGAAAAAGAAAAACTTTTTTCAAAAGAATTTACTTTGCTGGATAATAATTTATTAGGACTTGATTCGCATTTTAATTCGTTGGGTGAAAAAGTTCCTGATCAAATTAACGTGATTGAAAACGGAGAACTTAAAAATTTCTTAATCAGCACAGCAACAGCAAAAGAATATAATTTGGTTTCAAACCAAGCCGAGCCCCATGAAATGTTACGTTCTCCCGAAATTAGAGCTGGAACTCTAGACGAAAAATCTATTTTGAAAACTTTAGATCAGGGTTTGTACCTATCAAACTTACACTATATCAACTGGAGCGATCCACAAACCGCGCGTATCACGGGGATGACTCGATTTGCTTGTTTCTGGGTTGAAAAAGGTGAAATCGTGGGTCCTATTCAAGACTTACGCTTTGACGATACCCTTTACAATATTTGGGGTGACAAGCTTCTGGGACTGACTCAGACGCAAGAAACTTTTGTGAACACTTCAACTTATCAAAAACGTGACAAAGGTGGAATGAAAGTACCTGGGGCTTTACTGTCGGAATTTAATTTTACATTGTGATTTTTTAAAATCAGATATAAAGTGACCCGCGTTTAACAATTGAATCTAAATCTTTAAAGGAGTTCCCAATGGCTTTGACAAAAATCCAAACTTTCATCAAAAAACTTTCTGAATCACAAAATGTAAAACGAGTGGTTGGAGACATCCAAACACTCTCAACGGAAATTCAAAAACGAGTTCACGCGTTAAACACAGATCAAGCCGTAAAAAAATATAAAGAGATTATGAAAAAAGTTTCTCAAGCAGAAACTGATCTTGAAAAAGAAGTGAACAAAGTTGTCGGAAAAATCAAAAAATCAGCGACTGAAGTTGAAAAAAACCTCAATCAGTACAAGAAAAAAGCCGTTCAGCAAAAAGCCGTTTTTGAAAAAATCTTGAAAGGCCAAAAGCCAACAGCCAAAGCAGCCGCTAAAACAACGGCTAAAGTTTCTTCAGTAAAACGCCCAGCAAAGAAAAAAGCTGCGGTTAAAAAAGCTCGTAAAGCTTAATAAAAAAAGCGCTTTCACCAAAACCCCAATCCCTGATGGCCTTCGCTTCTGGGATTTTCAGTCCCGACCATACCGGACCTCCTTTTGTGGTTTCAAAAGTGAGAGCCTTCAAAAAGAGGTTTTGGCAAAAGCAAAACCTCTTTTTGCATTTTAAAGACCATTTGTAGTAACCAATCCGATAAAAAATATAGATATGCTCAAATTCAACCCTTGGAGCCATTTGTCATTTATGGGCTTTTGCAACCCGCTGATGCCCAAAAGGAGTCTCTATGGTAGAAAATTCTATCTTTTAAAAATGGGGTTTTCGATGGATTTAAATTCTTCTTTGTCACTACTCAGTTCACAGAACGATTTTCAGCGTAGGCATGTTGGGCCCTCTGAGACTGAAAAAAAAGCGATGCTCAAAGAATTAGGTTTTTCAACAACGGATGAGTTAATGTCTAAAGTTGTTCCGAAATCAATCATGACAAACGAAAAAATGAACGTTGGTGATGGAATTTCTGAATATGAAATTTTATCTCAGCTAAAAAAAACGATGAGTCAAAATAAAGTTTATCAAACTTTAATCGGAATGGGATATCACGACACTGTAACGCCTTCTGTAATTTTACGAAATATTTTTGAAAACCCTGTTTGGTACACGGCTTATACACCCTATCAACCTGAAATTTCTCAAGGGCGCTTACAAAGTTTATTGAATTTTCAAACGATGATTTGTGACTTAACTGGGATGGAAATCTCGAATGCATCTTTGTTAGATGAAGGCACGGCCGCAGCTGAAGCGATGGCGATGGCGCACTCGGTTTCAAAAAAACAAAATGTGAATACTTTTGTTGTGCATCCTGAAATGCATCCCCATGTGATTGAAGTTCTGCAGACGCGCGCTGAACCTCTGGGCTTGAAAATGATTCTTCAAGATCCATCTCAGTTTGATTTTAAAGAAGAAATATTTGCTGCGTTTTTTCAATATCCAACAACAACTGGAAAAATTGAAAACTACAAAGCCGTCACTGAGAAAATTCATGCTCACGGAGCCTTTGCTATTGCTTCGGTTGATTTGCTTGCGATGACTTTGCTGACACCCCCAGGCGAATGGGGCGCAGATATGGTTGTTGGAAATTCACAGCGTTTTGGTGTTCCATTGGGCTTTGGTGGGCCGCATGCAGCGTTTTTAGCAACGAAGGATGTCTTCAAGCGTTCTTTGCCTGGACGTCTTGTGGGCGTTTCTGTTGATAGCGCTGGGAAGCAAGCTTTACGCTTAACATTGCAAACACGTGAACAACATATTCGTCGCGACAAAGCGACTTCAAATATTTGCACAGCGCAAGTTTTGCTAGCGAATATGGCTGCGATGTACGCAGTCTATCACGGCCCCGAGGGGCTCAAAAAAATTGCGCTTCGTATTCATCGTATGACGGGACTAGCTGTTGCTGGATTAAAAAAATTAGGCTTGAGCGTTGAAACAACTCATTATTTTGAAACTGTTAAAATTAAAACTTCAGAAATTTCAACATTAAAAACTTTAGCCGAAAAGCATGAGATCAATTTAAGAATTTACGCTGATGGTGTTGGTTTTTCTTTCAATGAAACATGTTCACTTAAAACGGTTGAAACACTTCTGACCGTTTTTAATAAAGGCGCCGCTTTATCTTTTAAAGTCGCTGATCTAGAAAAAGAAATTCAGAATTCAATTCCAACAGATTTGCAAAGAACTAGCTCTTATTTGACTCACCCCGTTTTTAATTCTTATCATTCTGAAACTGAACTCATGAGATACATTCATACTTTACAAAATCGAGATATTACTTTAACCCACTCGATGATTCCACTAGGTTCTTGCACGATGAAGCTCAATGCGGCGACAGAATTGATTCCCGTTTCATGGCCCGAAGTAAATAAAATCCATCCTTTTGCGCCAATTGATCAAACTCAAGGTTATATTACTTTGATCAAAGATCTTGAAGAAAAACTTTGTGCAATCACGGGTTTTGCGGCTGTGTCGTTGCAACCAAATTCGGGCGCCCAAGGTGAATATGCAGGTCTTTTGGTGATTCGCGAGTATTTCAAAGCAAAAAAACAAACACACAGAAATATTTGTTTAATTCCTTCGTCAGCCCACGGAACAAATCCCGCTTCAGCAGTGATGGCAGGTTTTCAAGTTGTGGTGACAGCGTGTGATGAAAACGGAAATGTCGATGTGGTTGACCTAAAAGCGAAAGCTGAGCTGCACAAAGAAAATTTGGCTGCCTTAATGGTGACTTACCCATCGACTCACGGCGTGTTCGAAGAAGCAATCACGGAAATTTGTGAAACGATTCACAAATTTGGAGGCCAAGTTTACATGGATGGCGCAAATTTAAATGCGCTGGTGGGAGTGGCTCGGCCTGGGAAATTTGGCCCGGATGTTTCACACATGAATCTTCATAAAACTTTTGCGATTCCTCACGGCGGCGGCGGCCCAGGCGTTGGCCCCATCGGCGTGGGTGCACATTTAGCTGCTTACTTACCAAAACATTCTTTGGTCAAAGAAGCAGGGCCACAGACTGGCGTTTCAGCGACGACGTCGGCTCCTTGGGGCAGCGCAAGTATTTTACCGATCAGCTGGTCGTATATTACGATGATGGGTGATGCGGGATTGCGCGATTCAACCGTGACCAGCATTTTGAATGCGAATTACATCGCAAAAAAATTAGCTGCGCATTACCCGATTGTTTACAAAGGTAAAGAGGGCCTTGTGGCTCATGAATGTATCATTGATATTCGTCCACTTAAAAAATCTCACAATATTGATGTGGTTGATATAGCAAAACGCTTAATTGATTTTGGTTTTCACGCGCCCACTATGTCGTGGCCCGTAGCTGGAACTTTAATGATCGAGCCTACCGAATCTGAAAGTAAAGCCGAGCTTGATCGCTTTTGTGAAGCCATGATTGAGATTCGCAAAGAAGCTGATACCTTGCCTGAAATTTTAAGAAATGCGCCCCACACAGCCGATGTTTTGATGGCGACTGACTGGAAGCACACATACACGCGTGAAAAAGCCGCTTATCCTGCAAAATGGGTGAAAACAAATAAATACTGGCCCCCAGTATCGCGTGTAGATAATGTCTATGGCGATAAAAATATTGTTTGTTCGTGTCCGCCGATGGACGATTACAAGTAGTGCGTAAAAAGATTTTATTAATTCGTTTAGATAAAATTGGCGACTTGATCTGCACTTTACCCGTTGATCAAGTGATCGATCATTTGAAATACGAAGTCTTTTGGATTGTGCAAAAAGGTATGGGTCAAGTTGTTGACTTGGGCGTTCAAAAAAGAAATTACTTTGAACTTGATAAAAATGACTCAAAAACTTCGGCTCAAAAACTTTCTGAAATTCTGAATGAAGTAAAACCTGAAATTGCGATTAGCTTTCAAGCTCCGTGGTGGGTGAATTTTGAATTATTCAAAGCGCGTGTCAAAGTGCGCGCAGGAGTCAAAAGCCAGTGGCATAGCTTTTTATTTTTGAATCAAGGCCTTCGGCAAAAACGCAGCCTTTCATTGATGCATGAATTTGATTACAACCTAGAACTCGTTTTAAAAACTTTGAATCAAAAAAAGCCAAATGAATTGATTTACTTTCAAATCCAAAAGCCCACACAAAAAATCACCTTAAAAAAATTTAAACTTGAAGAAAAAAATTATGTTGTTGTTCATCCAGGCATGATGGGTTCGGCTTTGAATTGGAAGCAGTCTCAGTATATTTCTTATATCCATCAACAACTTCAGCTGAACAAAAAAATTGTCATCACCGGAACTGATTCCGATGAAAGTTACTTAGATGAAATTAAAAAAGAATTTCTGCACGAACCCAACATGGTGAATTTGCAATCGAAGCTCAATTTGAATGAGCTGATCCAAATTCTTTCATTCAGCGAATGGGTCGTGGCTCCGTCAACAGGAGTGGCTCATCTTGCGGCCAGTGTTGGCGCAAAAGTTTTTGCGATTTATTCACCGATTCGTGTGCATCATCCAAGGCGATGGGCTGCCCGTGGTCGCGACGTAAAAATTATGTTACCCTTAGCACAGTGTCCTGCCAGTCACAGGTGTCTCAAAAAAAACTGCAGCCAATATAACTGTATGGATTTAGTCACGCTTTAGTCTCGTCTTAAGACGTTGTACTTGTCTGTATTGAGTTCTCTAAATGTTGGGTTCAAAATAGATTAATCAGGAGAATTCAAATGAAAAAAATAATTTTAATCGCTCTTACTTTAACAATTTACAGTTGTAAAAAATCTAGCACTGACGACGCGACTTACTCTGTTGATGCAAATACAGAAAGTGCGCAACAAGTCGCCGATGCAATGGCCGGCGTGGATGAATCCGGGGGCTCTTCAGGCGGAACTATTTCAGAAAACGAAATCAAGTCTTATCAAAAAGCGTTTGCGCGCCTAAGCCCCAATGATGTGCCCGCATCCAAAGTATTTTTTGATCAAATCTTTCCTCAAGCCCATGCTGCCGCCTGCAACACAGTTGCGTTTTCGATGTGTAATAACAAGCAACAAGTTCGCGACTTAACAGGTTGTTCAACTTACGGTGGCGGAACCATGACCGGTAACGTAACTTTAAATTTTAGCTCAGCTTTGTGTCAAATTAATGGAGTCAACGGAGATTCAGTTTCACGCGTTCCGAACTTTTCAGTGGCGGGTCTACGTGGCGCGACTTTTTCAGTTTCATCAGATTCGACTGGGCAAACACTTACTCGCACAGGCGGTGGTGTATTTACTTTTGCAAACACGGGAATTCGCCGTACTTTTGTGACTCCGAAAGGAGTCAAACTTCTGGATGTGAGCACTTCAACGACAGGATTGCTCAGCGTCAGCGGATTAAGTCGAAATGGAAGAACGATGAATGGTACTGGGTCACTTAATATTTTAAATAATTTAACTGGCGTCAGTTGTTCTTTAACTCCAAATAGTGTCTCTTGGACAAACGCTTGTAACTGCCCAAATTCAGGAAGCTGGCAAGCCACATGTTCAGATTCAAAAACTTATAATATGGCGTTTTCGTCGACGTGCGGGCTTGCAACTTTAACCGTTGACGGAGTTGTCAGCACGGTTTCACTTGATCGCTGCCAACCTTAATTTTTATTTTGATTCACATGGTTGAGCAAAAGCCAAAGACGGATTTCTTTTAAATAGTAATCCGTCATCCCAAAAAAAACAAATTGATGCAAATACATCTGAGGCTCCCCAGCTTTGGGAGCTTCAGCTTTTTCTTTGTAATGACAGAAGCCAGGTATTTCGACAGGCTCGACATCTTTACTGCTTAAGAAAATAAATTCTCTGACTGTATTAAAATCAAGTTCACGTGGATATATAAAATTAATAAAGACTTCATTGATCTCGGAAATTTTTGCAATTTGAGCCGCTTTAATTTTTTCGTGACACGTAATATTTAAAAGAACTAAAGGCTCTGAAGTGCTTAAAACACTGCAAAGAGTTTTCATTTTTTTGTAGAAATACGACTTATCGACAGGTTGATAAAAAATTTCTTTATAAACTTTTACTAAATCTTTTAATTTATCATCAGCAGGAAGAGCTGAACGCATCCAAAAAAACTGCGCTTCTTTTTTAAAAAATCCCACTAACTTTTCAGCTTCTAAGTCTGTTAAGTTAAGAACTAGATCATGATCAAAGACAGATGATTTACTTGCGCTTGATCCAATGTCTATGATCTCAACTTTTAAGTTGCGGTAATGAGCTTGAATATCTTTACTTATCGCAATATTTTCAGCTGAACTTGGGGCTATAACAGCCATTTTGATCGGCATGCCTGACGATTTTGCTTCTAAGTTCCAAATGGCACTGGATGTTTCATTCGTTTTCATTGAAGCCACGTATTTTCTCATCAAATTCAAAAACATTTTATCAACACAATAAAATTGAAACTTATTAATATACAATTTTGGTTTTTGAGGATGAGCCGTGCTGACCAAACACTGGGCCCAGACGCTTTGTTTTTTTCCGACTTTAAATAAGGGGCTAAAGTATTCAGCAACGCTCATCAAAGGAATGGGCATGTCACTAAAAGTCATAAAGCCAAGTTCTGAAATCGACTGAAGCTCGACTTCTTTAAGTACGCCAATCATTGCGTTGGCTTTTTGCGACTTGATCTCGTGAGTTTTTGCTTTTTTTTCTTTTTGCAGAGCTAAATAAATCGATTCTTTTAAAATCAATGGGTCGTAAGGTTTAAAAATAAAATTATAAATTTCAAATTGCTGCAAAAATTTAACGGTTAAAGTAGCGTTTTCGTGACCGGACAAACAAATGGGTGAAGGCTTACGAGGCAGACTTTTAAAATCTTCAAAGTTTTTTTTCCAATCTTTAAGAGGTAAATCACTAAAACCTAAAAGAGTAAAATCAAAATTCAGAAATTCTTTTTTCTCGTCGTCGTTAAAATGACTTACTTTCAAATTAAACAAATGAAGATGCTCGAAAGTCTCAACGACTGCTTGGGGGTCAAGTAACTTGATTGCATCTAATATAAGAGCTTGCAGCTTAGACTCATTTTCAATAATCAAATAACGACTCATATCTTCAAATAATACATTTGTCTTTAAACATGAGGAAGAAATTGTTTAAATTTATTGTCATAAACTGGACATTATAGTTAATTGTTCAGATGTTTCAGACAACACCACCCCCGGGTTTACAATCGATCGCAAATGCTGTTCTTAAGCTATCTGATTTTTACATCAAAAACCCCGATGCAGAGACCCCATGGACTGAAGAATTTTGCCAATTGGCCTATCGTTATTATTATTTACCTTTGAATTATTTAAGGTGCAGACAAGTCGTCGCCCGAGGACAGAAAGTTGATTTTTTCCAAAACTTAACTCATTTTATTGACTGGGGTTCAGGCCCTGGAACAGCCAGCTTCGCTTTAAATGACGTCCTGAAAGATCAAATTCGAAAGCAAATTTTAGTTGATCGTTCAAAAGTTGTTTTCAATGAGTTTTCGGATGAACAACGATCGCTTAAAAATTTAGAGGTCTCGACCGAACTTAAGTTGCAAGCTTATCTTGGACAAAAGTCTAATGGGTGTTTGGTTTTTTCGTACTCAATGACCGAGATTGCAAAAAGACCTTTTGGTTGGGACCAGTTTGAGGCCTTGATGATTTTAGACCCTTCGACGTCACAAGATGGACGAAAACTTTTAAATTTAAGAAGCGAATTGATTGAAAAAGGATTTTCGATTTGGGCGCCTTGCACACATCAATCGGGTTGCCCGTTGTTGCTTGAATCCAATCATGACTGGTGCCACGACCGGGTCAAAGTGGAAGCACCCGATTGGTTTTGGGATTTGGAAAAATTATTGCCGATGAAAAATAAAACCATCACCACAAGTTATCTATTGGCGCGTAAAACTAAACCCGCTGAATTTTCAAAAAATATCGCACGCTTAACTGGCGACTCACGTGAAGAAAAAGGTAAAACTCGACAATTGGTTTGCCGCGGAGAAAAACGCGAATTTCTGACATGGATGCATAAACAAATCGAAGCTCAAACTTTTGCTCGCGGTGAATTGGTGCAAATTCCAGAAGATGTTGAACTCAAGTCGAATGAAATTCGTTTGAAAAAAGACTGTGTGTCTATTTAAAATCTCGTGACGGACTCTAATTCCAAATGTTAGTTTTTGCGAATGTCAAATCACCCTCAAAAAACACCTCTTTACGATGAACATGTCAAACAAGGCGCGCGCATTGTCGATTTCGCAGGCTGGATGATGCCCGTTCAATATGTGGGTTTAAAAGAAGAGCATTTTCATACACGAAATCATGTTGGGCTTTTTGATGTTTCGCACATGGGCGAAATTAGATTCAAAGGTCCCAAGGCCGTCGAGTCTTTGCAGTGGCTCACCACAAATGATGTGTCCACTTTGGAAAAAGGCGAAGCTCAATATTCTTTACTGCCAAACGATCTGGGTGGTTTGGTTGATGATATTTTTATTTACTGTTTAGAAAAAAATGCCGACTACTTGGTTTGCGTGAACGCTTCGAACACCGATAAAGATTTTGCGTGGATGATTAAACACAATAAAGGTGCCGACATCATCAATGAATCAAGCTCATGGGGACAAATTGCCATTCAAGGACCCGAAGCCCTGCAGCTTTGCGATGCGATTTTTACGGCTCATACAAACTCACCAATTAAAGTCTCTGAGATGGGCCGCAATCAAATTAAAGTTGGAAAATTTCAAAACTTCACAATCATGGTTGCAACAACTGGTTACACCGGAGAAAAAGGCTGCGAAGTTTTTATCGAGTCCAAAGGCACAGTCACTTTGTGGAATACGTTATTGCAAAACCCAGCAGTTAAAGCCAAACCCATTGGCTTGGGTGCGCGCGACAGTTTGCGTACTGAAATGAAGTTCAGCCTTTACGGCCACGAAATAGATGACACATCGAATCCCTACGAGGCCGCCTTAGGTTGGGCTATTAAGCCCAACGCAAAAGATTTTGTAGGAAAGAGTTTAATTCTGAAAGCCAAAGAAAATGGTCTACAACGAAAGCTTATTGGCTTCAAAATGCTCGAGCGTGGAATTCCAAGGCAAGCTTACGAAATTAAAAAACAAAGTGGCGAAAAAATAGGCTTTGTCACAAGCGGTACACATTCTCCAACTTTGGATGAACCCATCGGCATCGGCTACGTTCCGACTGCCTTTTCAGCAGTAGGCTCAGAAATATTCATAGATATTCGCGGAAAACTAGTTAAAGCTTGTGTCGTGAAAACTCCTTTTGTAAATAAAGGGTGATCATTTTTTATTTAAATTTAAAACAGGAGATGTCCCATGGCTACTTTTCACATACCCGAAGATTTTTATTACTCGAAAGACCACGAATGGGCTCAGGTCGACGAAAATATCGTCACTGTGGGAATCACTGAATTCGCACAAGACCAATTAGGAGAAGTCGTTTACGTCGATTTGCCTGAAGAAGGTCAAAAAGTAACGCAAAACCAAACTTTCGGAGTAGTTGAGTCAGTGAAAGCTGTTTCGGACTTGTTCGCACCAGTTTCGGGAACAGTGATCGAAGTGAATTCAGCGCTGATCGACGATCCGTCTTCTTTAAATGATGATCCAAATAATGAAGGCTGGCTGGTTCGCATCGAGATGGACTCTGAAAAAGAACTTGCTAACTTAATGCGCTCACCAGACTACAAAAAGCTCATAGCTGAAAAGTAGTTTTTGCTTTTTCAAAGTTCTTTGATTAAAACTAGTTTTCTTTACGTCGTCAGTGCCCAGTTGGTGGAATCGGCAGACACACTAGGCTTAGAACCTAGCGCCGCGAGGCATGGGGGTTCGACTCCCTCACTGGGCACCACTTCCGACAGTACTCGAACCCACACGCGGGGTCGGACTGAACGGAAGAATTTTTCCTTCTTTTTCATTTAAATTTTGAGTTTGGTTTCCGGGTGATGGGGGTCCATCAGTTCCGGTGGCCTTGTATTGCTCTTTCGATGGAGCGTACATGCCGATTTTTATTTTCATCGGGTGAATCTCGATGAACTTCACAAGGTTCGTGAAGATAGGTCTTTGTTTTTCTTTCGGTGCGTTTTCTAGATTTATGAGCGTTCGCTCGATCTTGGCTTTTAAGCCGTCTTGGTCAATGTCTTAGGTCATAATCTATTCAAGCTGAATCAATATAGGCTGTCTAAGGCTTTACCAGTGTCAAAAAGAGTCATCTCAACGGAAATTATCAGCCATTTCAAATATAAACCTTAATGGTGGCTTTTATTTTAAAACTAAAAAACCGATAGGAATATAGGAATTGCTTAAATTAGGAATTTTATGTTATTCTATAAAAGCATATGGAGGCTAAAATGGCGGCAAAACAAGCTAAACTCTTAACCGTGGCAAGCAATGGACAAATTAGTATTGGTAAGACTTGGGCTGGTCGTCAAATAGTCATTGAAGAGATCGGCGACAGCGAGCTTCATATCAAAGCAGGTTCTTTTGTTCCAGACTCTCAAAAAACTTTTCATACAGTTGAGGCGAATGAGGCCTTGTCCGAGTTTAATAACTGGAGCGAAAACAAACCAAAATCTATAAAATCTTCTGATGTATTTGCTAAACTAAGAAAACAAAAAACAGCTCGTGGCAAATAAGAAAAATTCCATATCCAGTCAGCACGAACTAGTTCTTTGTGATTTGAACTTTCCAAGACTACAAAATGAATTATTGGAGCTTGAATCAACGGAGTTTGATCAAGTCGAAGAGACTGCAAAAAAAATTGAAAAAATGACTTGGGATCAAGTTTACAAAACATCTTCGAAAACTCAAAAAAGAGGGATCAACTGGGAAGTCATTGAAAATCAAGTCACCCAGCTTGGTAAAAAGATCGCATCAATTCGTATTTCTAAAAAATTCCGAGCTCGTGTTTGTCGTGATGGCAAATTCATGAGATTTATTTCGCTTCATCCAGATCACGATAGTGCTTATGAAGAAGATGGCGGCGAAGACTTATAGTTAACTCCTTGTCGAACAAACGCCTCTGATGCACCAATTAATTTAGCAACAACAATATGCAAACTATATTTTTTCACCAAATATTTCAAATTTGATGCCGAAAGCAACTTAGCTTCAGGATAAGCTTCAAATTCAATAGATAAAATAGACTCAGTTCGATTTAATTGATCAGCACAAAGAAGGCGCGGTTCGTCTACTTCGGGTTCTCGCGCACCAATCTTCTCATAACACTACCCTGTCCTCCAAAAGGAACAGGGTTTTTTATTTCCCCATTTCCGATCACGAATCTCAATTTATAAGTTCCGGTTTCCTGGCAGGGCTCCGCCACGACCGCGTTGAACAGCTTGCCGTAAGCCCCTTTGATATGGACCGGATCGGCCTTTTGGGCGATCAAACTCTGGATCTTTTGGGCAGCCTCGAGCCGGTCTTTGAATTGATCATAAAATGTGTCCGTAACGACAGATTGGCTTCGCTCGAGCGTATCAAGTTGCGCTTGAAGCTTCGAAATTTCGGTGTCGAGCCTATCGACTGTCGTTTCAAACTCCTGGGTGTATTGGCCGCGTTTTTCGCGAGAGCCGTCGGCTAATAAAGCTTCAAACCTCAACTCAGCTCGTCTTTTTTCTGCCTTATGGCCCTCGATCATATCGACAAACCTTTGCTTCTCGCATTTTAGCAGTTCGTGACGAGTGTCGGATTGCGAATGTCGCTTAATGGCTTTCAGCAATTTTTCTGAATCTTTGATGACCTGAACAACGGCCTTGGATGCCCCAAGTTCGGCCTCATCGGCATCAATACGAAGTTTTTTGTCCTTGTTAAAATAATAGTTCTTTCGGCCACCGTTTCCGTTGGCGCCGGTTCCGTGAAAAGTTGAGCCGTCAGGCAACTGAATCAAGCCATGAAGAAGGTATCAGCTTCAGATAATAATTTTTTCCAATCATCATCCGGTTCGCGCTTATTATTTTTCACATCGGCTTTAGATTCCAACTCTGCACGGTGGGGAAAGTACCGGAAAATAAAAGTTAGGTAAGGAACATCATTTTTTACAAAGTGATAGTCGGTAACTGAGATAATTTCTTTATCTTTTATGAATTCGCGAACTTCTTCGTCATTGAACCCGCCGTAAAGCGTATCAAAAGCCAAAGAGATGACTTTGATCAACATGATTCCCCCTTAAATCAATGATAAGCCGTCCTCTTGCTCTAAATACTTTCGGCACCTAAGCATGGCTTAAGCAACGTGCTACCATCTCGATTTTTAATAAAGTTATTTTTTAAACCCAGAAAAAATAAAGAAATGGGTATTGCCGCTAAAGACTGAGCAACCAAGTGAATCGGTTAAATAAATTTGAAACTAAATTGAATTTAGCAGGTGTTTTTATTTACGCGGGGCGAAAAACGGTCAAAAAAATTAAAAATTTTGGCTTACGCCAAAGGAATTTGAGGACTACAGCCGCGCTTTCAGCGGGCCTACGTCTTTCCTCAAATTCCTTTGCCTCCAGCCATTCTAGTGTAAAAGGTAAAAAGAGCCAAGAGTTACGGGCTAATCCTCACGAGACGGAACCCCACATCGTTGCCAAGAGCACCAGGCGGGCCGTAGCTGCGATCACCGGAACGCAAGCGCTGCGCATCGTGGTACCAACTACCGCCACGCATGACGCGGGAAGAGCCCTTTACAGGGCCTTGTGGATCTTGTCCACCCTTGAGTTTTTTATTGTCCCAATCTTTATTCCATTCCCAAACATTGCCTTCTAGATCAAAGAAAGGCTTTCCATCAATCATGCGGGGTTGAAGCGTTGCTACTGCATGCGTTTTATTGCCTGAGTTTCCAGAAAACCAAGCGTGGTTCGGCACATCAGCCTCGTCGTCGCGATCAAAATGCTTTTCGTTAGCATTCCCACGATCACGCATCGTAAATTCCCATTGGGCTTCGGTTGGTAAATCGTAAACATCGCCTTTTTTATGTCCGGGGATTAGCTTGTCTAACAAAGCTTGATCTTTTGCATCGCCGGAATTTGAAAGCTTATTTAAACCAACTAAAAATTCTTTAATATCTTTATAGCTGACCTGTTCAACTGGATGGTCAGGCTTCATCTGAACATCAATGCCTTCTATATTTACCGTCGTGCTATCTGTACCAGTTTTAAATTTTGATGGATTAATTTTGCCAAGATCTTTTTCACCCATTGCAACTTTAAGTCGAGACCACATCATTTGCGTCACTTGTGTCTGCATCATCGCAAAAGGTTTTGTGATTTTAGTATCAATTTGAGCATCACCCATTTTGAATTTTCCAGGAGTTATTTCATGGAAAGTCATTTTCTTAGCTAAGTTCACTGGATCAAGAGCTTCTTTAACAACTTTTTTCTGCTCTTCTTTTTTCTTTTCTTCCTGTTTACCAGTGTCTTTAGTTTCAGCTTGGATTTTTAAAATGATCTCTTTCATTTTTTCTTTTAATTGATCACGTGTCATAACTTTATGATCTTCAAGATACTTAATAAGCTCGGCCTCTTTTTTAACGTAATCCTGTTTAAGCGCAGTTAACTGTAAAGAACTTGCACCCTGAATTTTTTCTGTTTCAAGTTTTAGTCTGAATCTTGATAAGTTATCAATAGCTGAGGCAACTGATTTTTTAATATCTGCTGGCACTTTACTTTGGTTTAAACCTGGGAATAGCTCAGGATATTTTGTAATTTCTGACTTGTACTCGGACATAAAGTCGTGCGTGACTGAATTGACCACTTGAACGTAATCTCTGGCTTCATCAATCATCATTTCTAAATGAAATCTTGTGCGTGAATCCAGTACGCCTGATCCCAGAAGTCTTTCAATGACTTGCGAATCGTTTTTAAATACTAAAGTACCATCTTGATCGTATGCGCTTGTAATTTTTTGTGGAGCCCAGTAGCCAAGACCTTCAAAGAACAGATTTAAATCTTTCATCTCAACCGTAGTTCTAATATCTTTAAAAGCCACACCTTGCATCAGTTGATGAACGATGAATCTAGCCTTAAACTGATCAATCAATTTAATCACAGTTCTATCCGATGCACTTCCAGCGGCGGAAACATAGTAATCTGGAAATTCACGTGCATCCATTTTGTTAGCCTTACGAGTTTCTTCTTCTTTTTTAATTCTTAAGGCCAAGAATTTTTCTTGAATCTTTGCTAACGCCTCTTTAACTGCTGGATTTTCAAATTCAACTTGATCAACCAAAGGCTTAAGCTCGCCAACAGCTAAAAGACCTTTCCAGTTTGGTGAAATTCCTTTTTCAAGATTAGATAAAAACTGAGTTAAAGCTTGCTCTGATGAAATTTTGTTCGAGACGTAAACTTTGTTCGCTGCACGGTCCATGACCGCTTCGCCCGTTGATCTGTCTTCGTGATAAGAATCTAGAAACTCACTCGGCATTTTGTTTGATGTTAAAATAGCTGTTCTTAAAGCTGTTTTAATAACTTGGTTACCCGCAAAAACTTCACGTTCATTCAAAATCGAAAGAAGTGCTGTAATCGTTTGCGGATTGGCTTTATCAACTTCATCTAAAATTGCGAAAATAAATTTTTCTGATGCTAAGCTTGTTGATGTTTCAATTTCTTCAATACCATCGTTTAATTGCTTCTCGATTTTTGGAAAACCAACTAAAACGCCTTCTGGTAATAACTTATGGAACTGAAGCAAAAATCGCTCAAACACTTTTGGCTTTTCATGGCGCATTTTTTCTAAAACTGCATGAATAAATTTTTGATCCGCTTTTTTACTGGTTAAAACTTTTTTAGTAAAAGCGTCAATCTGATCAGCGTTCAACTTCTTAAGCTCTGATTTTAAAATCACTTCCGCTAACGCAGTTTTTGCTCCGCCCGGAGGACCAAACACATAAAGATGATTTTCCGATAATATTCCTGTTAAATGGGCTTCGATAGAATGTTCAAGCTCGACAAACCTTTGCTTGATGGCGCGAACTTCGTACCCCATCCAGTCGTAGTATCTTCCAACTTTCTCTTTTTCAGGAGCTGTCATCATTTCACGTCTGAAAGCTCTGATCTCTTTAGATGATCTTGGTGGCAGTAGCTTCTGTGCGGCTTGGGCTGGGCGCTGTGTGTTCTTGTCAGATTGTTGATTTAATGTCTCTGCAAATTGCTGTAAGTCCTGTTTAATACTTTCAAGCTCTTTCGCCGTTCGTTCTTTCACTGTGCCTTTAGCTAAAAGTTTATCAATAGATGTTGAATCAACTTCAAACTGAGGCTTTGTCAAATCAACTTTATTTGTGGCTAGGATTTCGTTCAGTCGATTTCCAATCGTGTTGTCATCAACTGAGTAGTCTTTAAATTCAGGAGTTTTGCTATCAACAATCCACTTACTTTGGCCAGCCTGATTTTCTAATTTTAAAATGATTTGCGTGTTTCCTTCCAGATCTTGAAGGAAAAGCTTTCCGTCATACGGCGAGTATTCGACCTGAAGCTGCGATTTTATACCAAGGTCTGATTGGACTTGAATTCCATGAGCCGTTATTTTGCCGTCTTTAATTTCAGTGACTTTAAAAGTTTTAAGTCTAACTTGAGATGGACCAATGTAGAGTGCGCTTTTTGCTAATAATGCTAAATCTTCTTTCTGCGGAGTTAGACGCACTTTTTCAAATGGCACACCCTGCATCAACTGATGAGCTACAAGTGAAGCCTTAAAAACTTGAACCATTCTTCGTACAGAACGATTCGAGAACTGATTAGCCGGAAAGTATTCACTTTCGGCTTCATCGTATCTGACTTGTTCCCTAGATTTATCAGCCTTACTTGTAACGTAGCGATCAAAAGTTCTAGCAATTTCTACGATGTCTGCCATCATGTCGTCTGAAATTTTAACTTTATTGACTAATACTTCTAAAGCTCCCAGAGGAAGATTGATTTTTAATTTTTGTGGATTTTTAACAAGGTCATACATTGCAATCGTTTCGCGACTTGATAACTGCTGATTCGGGATGTGAATTTTAATTGCCATACGATCAAGTAATGCTTCGCCTGATGGACGATCAGAATAAAAACCTTGAATGAATTCACCTGTTGTTTTGTTCGACGTAAACACGCCGCTAGCTAAAATACTATCGACAACCTTAGATCCTAGAAAAGCTTTTCTTTCATTTAATACAGATAAAAGAGCATTTAAAACGGCCGGGTTTGATTTTTCAGCTTCATCAGCGATCAAAAATAAAAATTGATCCCCTACAAGTGAACTTTTGGTTTCAATTTCGTATTTTCCTTCTTTCATCATACTGGAAAACTTTTGAAATCCTGAAATTTTTCCTTCAGAAATTAATTTATGAAATTGAAGCAAAAAGATCTTTTTATCACCCTCAGGAATAGAATTTAAAACTGATTGAAACATGATCCGAGATAAAAATGTTTTAGCGCCGCCGGGCTCTCCATTGATCCACACAAATTCTTTAGCTAAAATAGCAGTTGTCAGTGCCTCAATAACCTGTGATCTTCCGTAGACGGCTTGATCAATCTGCTTTAATGCATTAACTGATTCTGCCCAAGTCACCTGTGATGATCTAGCTGGGGCTTGAACCAAAGCTTGTGGCGATACCTTCGAAGACACCTTATCTATAAATAGATCTTCACATCTATTTGTGGCATTTGCTGAAAGAGCATTTCCAGTTAAAGCTAACAATAATATAGAGGTCTTTAAACTAATTATTTTCGACATAGGTTCTCCATAATTACATTCGATACAATAATTATGCCGCCATCTGTTTATGTATCACTTTAAAACATTCGTTTAATTTTTTAAAAAAAGTGTCTCAGTTCGATACACTTAGTTGATTTTTTGACAGCTCACGAGGCCCCAGTTTTGCAAAACATACATTTGATGAAAAAATTTATTTCGTACTTATCTTTAATATTAGCTCTTCATTTTATAGGCGCCAATGCTCATGCGGCCAATCGTTGCGAGGATCTATTTTCACCCACTTCTACAGCTAAAACTGAAAACAAATCTTTAACTTCGACTAACGAATCTTGGGAACAACTTTATAAAAAATCTGATCTAAGTCCAAGACCCGCATTGTGGCTAAAGATTAGACAGTCGTTAGAAAAACACGTCACTCATCTTCAAAACCCTTTAGAAACGGCTGGCACTGATGCGAATAAAATTGGGGCCGTTTACAAATCGATGGTCTTAGAGCTTCCACTTTTAAAGACACTGATCGAAGCTGATCGGCTGCCAAGATTAAGTCATGCTGACTTTATTACTTTAAAAAGGCTAACCGCTAATCAAATTATTTCTATCAGCCACAAACCAAACTCGGCACTTCAAGTTTTTGCTAGCCTTGAAGCTTTAAAATATATTTCTTCAATCGAATCTCGCGTAGAATTCCCAAGAACTAAAGAGGAAATCGAAAAAGAGACTAAAAAACAAGAGGAAGAAAAAAAGAAGCAGGAAAAGAAAGAGAAAAAGAAAGAGAAAAAGAAAAAAGACAAAAAAGATCAGCCTGAAGACGATGAACCGCCTAAATGGAATAAGACTGAAGATAAATACAAGCCTGAAAATAAAGATATAAGTTCTGAAGATGGCGGTAAGAAAAAAAGTGCCGACATCTTAATGACGAATGCCGATGTACCAAAACGTCTTTTAAGACAAAAAATCTATGATCTTTTTGATCTAAATAATTGGTCATCAAATACTGTTCAGCGAAACGCTTTAGTTCGTGAAAATTCTTTTACTAAAAAGATGATTATCGACTCACTTGGTGAATCTGAAGTCGATGTTCCAGTTCCTTATGGATATACACTTGTTCCTGGAAAACACACAGGTTATGAGATAAAAGAAATTGGTCCTGGTGAATTTAAACTTTATCCAAGTTCTAAAGATAAATCCATAATCGGCTTAAGTCGAATTATTGATGAACCACATAATTCAAGCTTGCGCCGTCCTGTTGGGACTGATGTAACCGCGCACTGGCCGAAACACTTAATCACTTTTACTGAAAGCTTGCGCGGGCTATCAGCCGTCGATGCGGCTGCGAAAATGGAAAAGTATATTTCTTTAGATGGTGGATTTTTATATTACTCAAAAGGTGATAAAATCGATGAGGCCGAGCTATCTAAGATAGACCAAAAAATGAATTCTCTTTTATCACAAATGCCAAAACCAATGGCTATGGCAAACGCAGGAGCCTTTAACTGCGACGGTGCTGCGTGGATTGGTGCTATTTTACTTCGAGATGTTTTAGGACACCAAGTGCGTATTGCAGGCGGCAGAACTTCGGCTGGAGTAAAAACAATTGAAAATGACAAGTTCCATGTTGTGAGATCATCTGATCCAGCCCATGCTTGGCTTGAAGTTTATGATGGCAAAAACTGGAAGCCGTTTGATATGACTCCGAAAAATAATACGCCTGATTCTGATTCAGCTTCTACTGATTTAGAAAGAGACGAGCCGCAAGATTCGCCGCCAAAAGACAGTAAGCCTGATCAACAAAAAGGTGAACAAAAATCAAAATCTGACAGCAAAGATAAAGATGCTGAGAAAAAAGACGAAGAAGCCAAAGAAGAAGATGGCAAAGACGGCGAAGAAAAAGATAAGTCTGATAAAAAAGAAGCTGGCGAAGACAAGGGCGATAAATCTGGAAAAGATGAAGTCATTGATGGCGAGACCAGAAAAATTGATGAGCTTATTAAAGCCAAGTCTACACAAAGACAAAAAGACGAATCGCACTTAGCTTTGATTGATAAGCTTTTAAAGCGAAATGAATTGATGTTTTTAGAACATCTTATTTATGACGGCCATCAAACCAAATTTATGGAAGAATCGAATCAAGTTTTAACAAGCTTAAAAGCTCAACCAAACTGGAAAAATCAAGTCGAGCGTTCTGAGCAAAAAATATCTGGAATTCTAAATGAATCAAAATTTTCTAAGTTTGGTGGCTTAAGTCATTTGATTAACGAAATCCGAGTTGATTTCGGTCAAAATAAATCTCGCGACGCAAGACAAAAAATGATGATTGCAGAACGTCTTTTACTTAACTTATCTGAATACCGTAATTTAACACGTGCAGAAATTGAATCTTTAACTACAATCCAAAAAATCTCGTCAATGTTGGATCAAGTGAGGCATAAAAATTCTAAAGAGTTCGATGTGGTCGATGAGCTACTTAAAGATTTACCAGGTAATGTTTCAAAAGAATGGCTACGACGCCAGTACGGAAAAGATTTTGACCAATTAGGCACTTCGGCAAATATCAAACTTGCAAATGACTTAGTTTCTGGAAAATTAAAGCCCCTTCTTCAAATGGGTGCTGTAAGTGATTTCGTTGATATGACGTTAAACTCATCTCAAGAGCCGCAATGGAAAGACGAACCTACTTTAAATAGAAGTATTTTGCCAAAACCACGTCAAGATTTAATCGTAACCCGTAATCCACTTGATTTTGCAAAAATGCTTTGGAATTTACGCCCTGGTGAAAATATGTTTGCGCCCACTTTGCAAGGCCGTCAATTTGCTATGGGAAGCTTAGAAACCCGCCGTGTTCCAAATCCTAAAAACCCAATCGAGAGAAAAGTTTCTGTTGTGTACTATGATATTTCAGGTT
The DNA here is from genome assembly GCA_043747435.1 of Bdellovibrio sp. GTDB lineage: Bacteria > Bdellovibrionota > Bdellovibrionia > Bdellovibrionales > Bdellovibrionaceae > Pseudobdellovibrio. The sequence goes on from JAYTPD010000021.1 coordinate 125,115, forward strand.
CTATGAACGGTCATCCTTTAGAAACAGTCGATGCGCTTTTAATGGCTTTTGCAGACACAGCATTATCAGAAGTAGATGCCATCGGTAGACCAACACATGAAATTTATTTAATCCCGTTTGATGATAAAATTTACGAAGGCGTTCATATGTCATCACGTGAGGATGCAACAAATTTCTTAGCTAAAAAAATGAATATGCGAACCCAAGCAGCGGGTGGAACAGATATTCAAAAAGTCATTGAAAATTTCTACAGTTTAATTTCTTCAAGTTACCAAAATAAATCAGGCCAAGGTCGCGAAAAGTTATTTCAAAAGGCGAATATGGTCTTATTCACTGACGGCGGCTCACAAATCGACATGCAAAGAATTGAAGAGGCTAGAAAAAAAATCCCAAGTGCCGTTCAAATTAACATGAATTTTGTGTCGATTGGTGATTCAGTAAATGAAACTCTTAAAGCTTTATCCTCGAACAGCAAGCTCTCAACAACGAAGCCGACATTCAGAAAAATGAATTCTCAGATGATTAGCTCGGTTGTTGGCGTTTCATCAAACTACGATCCAGCGGCTTTTGCGACTGCGGAAAAGATTTCTGGCAGAACTTTGGCTGAAATTAACGAGCAACTTCAAAAAATCAATGTTGATCCTAGACAGCCGGGAAACAAAGACCAAATTGATAAAGCCTTATCGCAGATCCAAATAACTAAATCAGATGTTAGTAAGCTATCTGGTCTTCGTGAAATTTTAAATTTACAAAAACTTGAAACTGTCATTGATGACATGAAAATTAACCAAGTCACTAAGCAAAGATTGGTTCAGGCCATTGTTGAATCCTACACACAACTGACCGGAAGAAGCTGGAAAGATATGACTTATGAAGAGAAAGAAGCCTTAGAAAAATTAAAAAAATGGTCAAGCCAATAAAAAAATCTAAATTCAGCTTTCTCTAGGCGGCGGGCTTCACTTCCAAAATAAGCTGATAGCCCATAATACTTAAAATCCGGTGAATTGTTTCGATTGTAGGGGTTCGCCGATGATCCCCATTTTCTAGGCGAGCAATCATAGGCTGACTGACCTTGGCTTTTTTGGCAACTTCAGCTTGAGAAAAACCCACTTTTTCACGTAAGTCTCGAATCAAGTGGGCGATCTGAAGATAAAAGCGTCTTTCATCAAAAGCAATTTTGAACTCTTCATTTTTTTGATATTTTGAAACGATCTGATCCAAAGACTTGCTTGGAATTTTCTTTTTCATGACAATACCTCTTTCAGCAGTTTACGAGCAACTTCAAGCTCTTTTTTAGGAGCTTTCTGTCCTTGATACTTACGAAGATTTTTTCCAAATCGTTTTAGGCGCCAGATTTTCTTCTTTGCAGTTTCTTAAAAAATCATTAACCAACGTCTGATAGGGAGTACTTGTTTTCTCACCTAGTTTTTTAAAATATTCAATTACATCATTATCAAGCCGAATGGTGACGCTTTTTTTAAGCTTGCTTGCGTAAGGGTTGGGCTTAAGTTTCATTTTTTTTAAATCATATTCTTTTCTCATAAAATACCTCTCAAGTTAAAGATTTTCAAAATCATGTCGTTCTTTTTTGGTAGCTTTTCTTGCGCTGATAATTCTGATTACATTTTTTTCTTCATGCGCAATGTGAACAACGAAAAGTAGTTTCTTATTGTAGCTATGGCCAATCAAAATCTGGCGATGTTCATCTTCTGAGTGATCTGGGTCAAAAGCGATTTTGGCTAAGTCATCAAAAAATACTGTTGAGGCCTCTTCAAAAGAAACCTTATGCTTTTTTAGGTTTTGGTCGGCTTTCCGCGCATCCCATTCAAACTTCATTCCTCATTGTACATATACTGTATGTACAAGTCAAATTTTTATCTTGAGTCAGTTGGTTTTGAGTTATTGCGGGCGTCCAAAAATAAGAATATTTGTGAAAACCCACCTCTTTCCGATGGGATTGCTGCTTCGATATTTATTAACACGAAAGGACAATAACAAAATGAAACGTGATGATTTAGGACTTGCAAATGAGCTGTCGATAATTGGACAAAAGATTTATGCCGTGGGTTCTCTTATTGGCTCAAAAACAGATTGTGATTCAGATCCAACCGAAACCAACAACGGAGTTTTTCTGATTTTGGCTGATTTGAGCAAACGCCTAGAAAAAATAAGTCGAGATATCGAAGCGCAAGCTCTGGCTTTAAATAAGAAGAAGCCTGAGAAAAGGGCCGCCGCCGAACAACAGGTCAGACCCCAGCTATTTTTAGTAAAGGAGGCCGCCGTATCGTAGGGCATTTCTTGAAGGCTGGCGATCCCAGCCTTCAATTGTTACTTGGAGGTCGAAGCTTTCCTTGGATTACTTGCCTTGCCCCAGAGCAATTGATTATAGCGCGTATAGGGCATTTGATCATGCATGTGCGCATGAATCGCAGCCTTGCCCATTTTGTAAGTCAAGTGTGCAAAAGAGTCGGCCAATCCTAAAGTGAATACGACCCCTAAAATCCAAGATAAAAACCTTATTGGCGTTAACATAGAGCCTTCTTTCTGAACTCGTCGCTCACTTGACTGAGCTTGAAATTCTTCTGTTCTTTGGCCAGTTTCTCGATTTCCCGATTTATTGCGTTTTGGATGGTAATTTTTTCAAATTCTTCCAAATTCATCTTTGAAATCCCGCTGTTACGCATAGTTCGAATACTCACCTGAACGACGGACCGAGACCAGCCCAAGGCATTGCATATTTTTGAAATTGTCATGTTTTTGATCCAACGTAGTCTTGCCAGCTCATTTAAATCAATCTTGACACTATTCCATCGCACCAGTACCGTTTTAATTGCATCTGGCGGTTCAACTACTTGTACGTCACCTGCACCAATCTTCTCATAACACTACCCTGTCCTCCAAAAGGAACAGGGTTTTTTATTTCCCCATTTCCGATCACAAATCTCAGTTTATACGTTCCAGTTTCCTGGCAGGGTTCCGCCACGACGGCTATGGTTGAACTGGTGAAGTGGTTGATTAAAAATTCGAAATGAGTGTATTATAGAATGCCACTAGTGATAATTTGAATCGACTTATGACCTGTTAAATAAAACATAAACTACTGAAACTACTACGTATTTTAATAATGGAAATAATGTGGTTAAAATATGGTATATTTATGGTGATTTACAGCCGATAATAGAATATATAAGTTATCCACGATGAGGAGTTATTTATGCCCACAGCAAATGCAGCTTTATTTAATACTGTATCATCTCAAGATCTAGGAAAGTTTTTTTCTAAAGGCGGCGAAGTTGAAGCTGAAAAAGTTGTTAAATTTTTAAAATATAAAAAAGAAGACGTAGCTGTTGCTTCAGATACACCTGTATCATCAATTCGTTATGATGAAAAAATGACTGCGGATTTAAAGCAAAGAATGGTCGAATGGGCTACCGCAATTAACGATGTGGCTTCTTACTTTAATGATCTAGACCGAACTATATTATGGTTTCAGGTTTCCAACCCACTATTAGGCGATATTTCGCCTAGAGATATGATTCGATTGGGTCGCTTTAAAAAATTACAAAAATTTATTCAGACTGCTTTAGACGAAAATAAGCGATAAAAAATGTCTACGCGTAAGCCTAAGAAAATTAAATTTAACTTAGAAAAGATTTTTAAGAAAAAGAAATCTAAGGCTGCTACGTATCTTCTAGAAAAAGGCACTTTAACTGAAATGCGTGCTGCCAAAGAATGGACAGCCAAGCTGCTTGATTTTCACTGGCGATTTTATTCTGAGCTTGCCTATCAGCGAAATCAAAACTTAGAGGCTTTAAAAGAGGCCATTTTAATCCAAAGTACATCTAACTTTGAATTTACTAACTGGCAGCGAGCCGTAAAATATAAATTTAGTTTGCATCCTTTAAGCGTAGTCGGAAGTTTAAATTATGTGGGTGGCCGCTTTAATTCAGGAACTGAAATTAATTCTCAAATACCCGCCTTCGGTTGCCTGTACATTTCGTTAGATAAAGAAACATCGATTCAAGAAGCTTTATGCCAAGATAGTGAAAATAAAAGTAAAAATTTTACTCCACTTGAATTCGCGCTTACCAATTCGCAGTCAGAAACATTTGTGTCAGTATCTGGTAAATTGGATAAAGTTTTTGATTTAAGAAAGAAATCTAATTTAAAAAAACTTGTCGCTGTTTTTAAGAAATTTAAGATATCAAAAGAATTAACAAAATTAGCCAATGAAATTTACGCCGACGAACCTGAGTTGGTTAAATCTGAGCAATTGCTGCTAGATTCAATTTTAGAAAGAAACTGGCGAAACAAGCCAGTTCAATTTGACATACCTTCGAATTCTCAAATTTTTGGCTACCTGGCGTACTTAGCAGGCGTTGACGGCATTATTTATCCATCTAAATATACTGGTAAAGTATGTTTGGCCATATTTCCTAAAAACTTTGAAAATGGAGATTCATTTATAAAACTAGATGACGCGGCTCCACACGCTAAAGTGCCAGGTCGTATTGACGGCAAAAGCTGGCGATTAAGTGAACTTACCTTTGAAGAAATATCAAACTCTGGCGGAATCGTACACTAAGCAATTAGTTAGTTAGTTGGCTGACAGTAACCACAAAGATGTCGGGTTTAAATTTTGGGTGACTCTGTTTCAAAACGCTTAACTTTTCTTAATAATTTACATTTTGATTTTTTCATAAATTCGCTGTTAACTGCACGAAATCTAAAACGATTTAACAAATCTTGACAATTCTTTATGATGGTTAATAAACTACCAAAAAGTGCCTTTTGTAATCCCTCACTGGGCACCATTTACTTAATAAAATCAATTTTCTCCTCTGAAAATTAAATCTTCTCGACCCTCACCTTCTTTGGTGTGGGCGAAATCTGGGTAACTCAACCACAGGATTTGAAAAAATAAAAAATGTGTGCGCTAATTAACGAATGAAAATGCATTTTCGGTTGGCGTTTAGAAATGTTTTTAGAAATCAAAGCCGATTGACTTTGAATTTACTGTTACTTGTTGGGGCATTTGCTTCACTTGTCATTTTTGATGGTTTTGAAAAAAATGTGCTTTTAACCATGCAAGATATCATTACAGACACACAAACCGGCCATTTACAGATCACGAATAACTCGACGATAACTGCGGCATCAACTGAATCTGTTCAAGATTCACAAATCTCATATATCGAATTTGAAACGATTCAAAAAATTTTACTTCATCAGCCTGAAGTTGAGTATGCTTCGGGAAGGCTGAATTTTTATGGACTTTTTAATTTTAAAAATAAATCGATTCCGACACACATGATTGCTTATGATCAAAATTTCGATTCAAAGATGAAAAATAGAATCATCCTTAAAGAAGGAAGACATTTGCAAAACTCAAAAGAATTTTTGATCGGCAAAGGGCTCAATAAAATACTTCAATTATCAATTGGTGACGAGCTTACAGTACTAAGCCAGAATCAAAATGGAAATTTAAATGCCATGGATTTAAAACTGGTGGGCATTATAGCGACAGGGTTTTCGGAAATCGATAACACAACAGCTTTTATCAGCTTACTGGATGGAAAAAAACTTCGCGACACAGAATCGATCAACAACATTGTAATCCAACTTAAAGATAAAAATAAAACAATGATGGCTTTTAGTGATTTGTCAAAAACTTTGCCGCAAAATTTTAAAGTAAAAAATTGGCGGCAAATTTCTGAATTTTTTTTGCAGGTCGAAAGCTTTTTTAATTTTCAAAGTTTAATTGTTAAAATAATACTCGTTCTGCTTTTATTTTTATGTCTATCAAACTCGGTCAGTATGACGATTAACGAGCGCTTAGCTGAAATCGGCACGATGCAAGCAATGGGCGACGAACATCATCATATAAAAAAATTATTTTTTTTAGAGATTTTCTTTTTTTTGATTTTGTCGCTGGTCATCGCAGCTCCTTTTTCTGTTTTAACGATGGTCTTTTTGTCATCGGCTCATTTTTTGATAACACTTCCAATGGCCAGCGAGCCCTTACCTTTAAAGTTCATCCCAACATTAACAGCCTATTTCGACGCGGCCCTGATTTGTGCTTTGGTTACAATAGTTGCAAGCTTAATACCCATTTCAAAAATTTCGAAGATTCAGATCATTACAGCGCTGAGAGCAAAAATTTAAAATGAAACATATTTTTCTAATTTCTAATTTAGCCTTACGAAATATTTTTAGAAACAAAGTCCGAACCTTGATTATATTTGGAATGATTGTGTCTTGTTTTACGGCGATGATTTTTTTTAAAGGATTTGCGACAGAATCTTTAACTGAAATTGAAAGTACGATTGTCAATAGCGAAAAAGGACATTTACAAATCGCTGATCGCTTGAATTGGTCCAATGATTTCTCAGTTGAAAAAAATCAAATTTATATCAGCCAGCCTGAAAATCTTATTCAACAACTTGAGTCTATACCCGAAGTTAAAATCGCCGCAGGTCGCATTAATTCTTATGTTTTATTTTCGACCTCTGAAAAATCAGTCGGTGGTTATGTCATCGGCTACGATCACAATAATGAACCTCACATTGAAAAAAATATGAACTTAATCACGGGCGGATCTTTTTCGAATAAAAATCCCTACGAAATTATCATGGGTGATGGTCTGCGTAAATTACTTGATCTTAAAGTTGGTCAAACGGTGTCACTTGTTGGACAGTCACTGACTGGCAGTATGACTTCGCTTGATCTTGAAGTAAGAGGATTTTTTTCGACAGGCCTAACTGAAATCGATAACTCGATAACTTATATAACCTTAGAAGCTGCACAAAAACTTTTGAATACAGATCGCGTCGAAAAAATATCGATTCTGCTCAAAGAAGGCCGTAATTTACCAATCGCCTTTGAAAAAGTTCAAAATGTTTTAAAAAATAATCCTAGCCTTCAAGTGAAAAGCTGGAAACAGACTTCAACATTTTTTAATGAAGTGTCGGCGTTTTATAAAATTCAAAATTTACTTGTTGAGATTATTTTATCGGTGCTTATATTCTTTGGATTGCTCAACACTTTGGGTATGTCGATCTATGAAAGAATCGGGGAATTTGGAACTCTTCGCGCCTTAGGAGACCAATTTGAGGACGTTTTTATTTTAATATTTATTGAAACAGCTTTTTTAAGTTTGATCGGTATTTTTATTGCCCTACCCGTTTCATTTGCTGTGACCCAAATTTTTAATTTATGCCAAGTTAAAGTTCTGATGCCCGGAGCCAGTACTCTAGCAATTATCCAGATTGTTCCTAGCCTGATTGATTTTTTTCAAACCGGCATGGTGATTATGATCACTTGCATTATGTCTATCTTATTTCCCTTTATTAAAGCACTCAAATTATCAATTACAGATTCGTTGCGTTTTAATTCTTAGAAACACCCGCAATGATATTTAAGCTATTTCCATTACGATTGACTTGAAAAATTTGAAGACCTGCTCTGATAATAAGTTCAGAAATTTCATCTGGCTCATAAGGCTTAAAAAGAATACCTTTTTTCATGCCCCAAACCATTAATGAACGTGCGATTTTTCCAAATAAATTATTTTCCTTAGAATTTAAGATCACGTTGATATAAAGCCGACCTTCATCACTTAAAACTCGGGTAAGCTCTTTGAGGGCCGTTGCTACATCGGGAAAACAATGGATCGCATTGGCTAAATTAATCGTATCGAAAGATTTATTTTCAAAAGGCAAATGACAAACGTCAGCTAAAATAATTTTAAAATATATACCTTTAAATTTCTGAATTGCTCCATCGAGCATCGCATCTGAATAATCAAAGCCGTAGCCAATCCATTCTTTTTTTCGTAGTATGTAGCGGTCATAATAATAGATGATTTGCGCCAAAGTCCCCGTTCCAATAGCGACTTCAAGATGATTTCCGCTTGTATTTTCTGCAAAAAAGCGAATCTGTTTAAACAATGAATCTTGATAGGCCAATTTTAAAATAAAAAAACCTCTGATATCGTACCACCAAGTCGGAGAGTCATAGGCTTTTTTAATTTTCTCGAGCTGAGCAGATTCATTTTTGATTTCAGGTTTCATGAAAATTGTCTCCGTACTCGTTATTTTGTATTGATTGCCTGACTGCGGCTAGTCTATATTTTTATACAAGATTTACTTTTTAAAGCCAATTATGAAAATGTCTTTTCATAATTGGCTTTATTTTATAAAAAGGTTTCCATGTCTAACTCAAATTTAAATTCAAGCTCGAATACGTCTTCAGATTATGTGACTAAAAATTTTGATATAAGCCACTTTAAATCTAAGAATGAACTTCGATATCTTGAAAAACTTATTCTGATCAATTCGCGCGGAAAAAAATCCCAGCAGCAGCTAAGTCGCGCGCTCGGTTTAAAATTTAATCTTTACGGCAAATGGGAAAGTGGTTCTAAAAAGCTCATGTGGGATGATTTAGCAAAAATTCTTAAGTATAAAAAAATAAATGTTTCTGAAATCTTAGAAGATACGTATAAAATTTTAGATAAAAGTAAAACTTCGGATGCAGGCGTTATCTTAAAACATTTTTTAGATTTTTATTTTTTAGGGAATTATTCAAAGCTCGCCGAATACCTTGAAATGAGTCCACTTAAAATAAGACGAATGATAAAAAAAGAATCACCCATAGCGGCTTCGATTGTTTTAAAATTATTTATTTATCGTCCCCAACATTTTGTTATTTTTCTAGAAAAACTACAAATTTCTGACTCTATGCCTGAAATTAAAACTGAAATTGCCCGAATGAAAAAAATTGCACAAGGTCAAGTCTTTGCTCCGGCCAATGCAGCTGTTCTGTATTTTTTAGATACGAAAGAATACCAAGATTGCAAAAAACACAGTAACGAATTAATTTGTCAAAAATTGCAACTGAGCCTTCAGCAAGTTGAATCGGCATTAAGAACGCTTCAAGCAAATTCGTCGATTGAGTTCAAAGATCCTAAGTATGTTCTGAATAGTCGCTCTTTAGAATTTCCAGCTTCAGACTACAAACAGACGATCCCCATGTTTAATTATTGGATTTATCGAAGCCTTTGTTATCTGAATGAAAAATTGCGAAACAATCGCGAGACAACGATTCCAAACGCTTCAAGCTTTCGTATTTTTTCAGTTTCTAAAAAAACAGCTGAAAAAATAACTGAAAAAATTCGTCAAACTCATCACGAGATTTTGCAGATGATCAAAGAAAGCGACCGCGAAGATCTTGTCGTGCGTGCGATCATTTTAAATCACTTTGGGCTTGAAGAAAGCCCACCATTTAATATGAAATCCGATGAGGATCTAGGCTTCATTATCCAGTAATATTGTCATAACGGAATACCGTTTGACTCGAAGTCTTTTTCTTGATTACTTGATTAAACAAATCATATCCGCGCGGGTGGTGAAATTGGTAGACACGCAGGTCTCAGAAGCCTGAGTCGAAAGATGTGCAAGTTCAAGTCTTGTCCCGCGCACCAAATTGGCAAGTATTCGAACTATAATGCCCTAAAAATTGCGATGCGTTACCTGAGTTTAAATCAGGTAACGCATTTTTTTTATCCAAATCCATTCCTAATGAATCTGACAACGCTTGAGCCTTTTTATTCTGACTTTCGCCATGATCTAGTTTTATCAAAAATATCTTCACATAGGATTCGCCAACCTTAAAATGCACTTCGAAACCATCGGCCAGAACATGGATTTTGTGAACCAAGTATCGGATCACTTTCTGCCGAATTTTCAAATTATCATCTCTTCTTAATATTTCGCTCATAGCCTTTAAAAATCTTTGAAAATCCTGTAATTCGCAAGGCTCATCTTTCACGAAACCAGACGACTGCATTTCGGCAAGCTTGCTCTGAGCTTCGCGCTTTTTTTCTTCTAACTTCTCCATCTGTTTGTAAATTGGTGTCGGCGAAATATTTTGTGGCAGTGACGAAAGCCTTTCAGCCATGACCTCAAGCTGACGATCCACGTTGAACGTCACATGATTATATTTTTCTGCCTCTTTTGATCCTGGGTTTAACTGATGCGCGCGTCTTGCCGAAATCAATAATTCTTGTGCAAATTTTTCTTCGCCGAAAAGATTTACGATTTCATTCCAAAGCGAAGGTTCTAAAAGTTTGGCTTGAACTCTGACTGGGTTACAGGTTCTTTGAAGCTCTGGGACGTGAGCACCCGGAACTGTATTTGAGGCGTGTTCGTAATATCCAACTTTGGTTGTATTTCCGTGAGCTGATTTTCCTATCATACGGTCTCCACATTTTTTGCAAAATACGAGCCCCGATAATAAATAAGGGTATCTGTCTGCCATAGAGTCTTTATTCTTTCTGTGATTTTGACTTAAAAGTGCATTTGCTTTGTCAAAAGTTTCACGGTCAATGATTGCGGGCCAAACGGCTTCAGTTTCTTTAGTTTCTCCATTTTGCGTAAAGCTTTTTACGCCGACATAAAATTTAGATCGCAAAATGCAGCCAAGATTTTTCACCGTGTAATATCCAAGGCGTGTTCTAAGGCCGCCACCTTCACGAGCTGGCTTTATTCTATAATGTTGCTCATTGAGCCACTTCGCAGCGTTTCCTAGTGTGCCTTCAGAAATAATGGCTTTGAACGCCGCTTTCACAGAGGGAGCCCACTCATCATCAATTTCAAGAAAGCCTGGTTTGTCCTGAATTCGCTTGTAACCAAAAGGGATCGCGCCACCGTTAAAAAGCCCACGCTGTGCTCTAATATTAAAATTTGCAGACACGCGTTCTGAAATTTGACGTCTTTCAAACTGCGCAATATTTGCGACCGTAAATAGGACCATTTCGCCAGCGGCGGTCGTTGTATCAAAATTTTCTCTAAGAGACTGAAAACCGCAGCCGTTATCTTTCATCATCTGCCAGATATCAGAAAAATCTTTAATGGATCTTGAAATACGCGATAACTCACTCACCATAACAAGATCAGTTTCACGTTTTCGAATCGACATTAAAAGTTTTTGAAGCTCTGGGCGATTGGTGTCCTTTCCGGATTTTGCACGGTCAATGTAGATCGCAACAATATCACCAAAGTGACCTTCCATATTTTTTAATTTCACAGTCATACGAAGTCGCTCTTCTTGATTTTTAATTGAACCTTCGGGATTTGAAGCTTGCTCTTCCGTTGAGACCCTGATGTACAAAGAAATTCTTCTGGCTTTAGAGACTTTCATTTTTAGCCTCCGTGATGTTCCAAAGAATTGAATCAACATTTTCATGAACGCTTACAAATCGAAGTTGGTGATTTGTTATTAACTTAAAAAAGTTCGAAAGACCTTCTGATGATCGCGAAATTCGATTCATTCTAGTGACAAAAACGAAATTTATTTTACCATTGATGATGTCATGTTGAAGTCGCAATAGTTCGGGACCGTATTTCATCCCAGACTGCTGATGATCTTCATAAAAATCGATATCAGATTTTGTGAAGCCAAATCTTTGAAGACTATTTTCAAGCATTCTTTGTTGTTTTTGTAGATCTGCTAAATTTCCTGTTGCAGATCTTAGGTAAAAAGCGACCTTGTTTGCGTTACTCATTCACAACCTTCTTTCTGTTTAGAGATGCAATCTCAAAACCGACTGGTTGCGATGAAAAGTCTATTGATTTATTTGAGCCTGGCTGACTACAGAATTCATCATATATAAGACGCCCAAGATCTGCAAGTATTTCTGAAAACTCTGAATCCCTGATAACTTTAGGCATCACTACGGTTTTTTGAATGGACCATTTCTTGCGTTTCGCCATTGGTCATTCCTTCCAGAAAAGTTAACGCGAAACGTGGCTAAAAAACGGGGCTGGTTTTAAAACAACACTAAATCCTAAGTGTTGTTTTTGAATTCAGGCGACAGCGAACCAGCACCATTACTATTTTCAATGGTTTTTTTATTTCTGGCCTTTCGGACTTTCTTAACTACGGTGTCGGATGCATTAGCCATGAGTTCACTACTTTTTTCAAAAAGATCTTTAAGCGAAACATCAGCCCCTTTTTCTTTAGCATCCTTGGCTTGAGTCTGAAGCCACGCAAGACACTTAAAAACATCGAAGTGCGTTTTTCTAAGCTCGTCGGTCTCTGCTTTCGAAAGCGCATTGTCATGAAGTTTTAAAATCAAATTCATGAAATCACTTTTACTAACCTCGGCAATGCCTTGCAGCGATTCATTGGCTGCCGCTGTTAGTGAATTTAATTTATCTTTTAGCTCATCTTCAATCGTGACGCGCTCTAAGGCTTTATACACTTTTTTGTCTTTTTTGATTTCTCTAGGGTTTTCATTCTGGCTATTCATGTTACTTTTCCTCCGGCTTTGACCAGACTGCATTTTTATCGATTAGGAACTTCCAGTGCCCCGATACATACTCGTCACCTGAGATTTGATCTGGGACCCAAACTCTGCGCACTTCAGGGCGATTCAGTTTCGGCGCAAACTCTGTAAGCTTAGAACCAGCTTTGAGTTCACGTTCTTTCTTGATTTTATCAGCGCTTAGAAAGTATCCGATTGTACCGCCAATCAATGCGCTTGCCGCGAGGGACACATTCTTCTGTGAATTATCTTCCTGATTGTTAGCAACAATGCCGCCAACTCCAAGACCAACAGTTACACCAAGTAAAGTTCCCTTTGGAATACTTGAACACGCTGTGCTGAAATAGATCATAGCCATTAAAATATACTTAATTTTTAAATTCATTTTGTTCTCCGAAAATAAATAGATGAATAAGAAGTCGGGACTGATAAGAATGAGACTGAATGGAGATGGGGCTGGTGAAATACGAGGGGGTATAGAGTTAGGTTTTTTGGGGCTTGTCTGATTTGGTGTAAGTGGCTGATTTTACAAAGCAAGTGGCGAAATTCATGAGCACGTTTTTTGATGAGCACTCCTGAGTCATACTGACCGTACTCCCTAGGGTATTACTGAGGGAACTCATGGGGGCTGAATCAGGATGAGTGAGAAATCCTGATAAATATTCTGCCAAAGTCATATGGAGCAGTTCGCTATTTTTGAATTTGGTTTGCCATAGATCTTTTCGAACTTCACTTGCAAGCAGAAACAAATGGTCACGCGGCTTTAAGGTTGAGTGCGTTTGCACTAGATTAAAGATTCGTCGGATCAGGTTCGGACCTTCGGCGATCCAAATGATTTTCTGAATTCCGTAGTGGTTGTCATACGATTTAATAATCTCGACATAGTCACTGTCGCTTTTGGTGTGAAGTTCGACTTCTAAAGCCAAAAACTTTTTTTCTGGACCAATTTCAAATCTCCATAGACCATCAGGCCTACGGCCTTTGTCATTTTGAAGCCCAGGAGCTACACCAGTTAGATCAAGTGATAACAACTCTTGCTCTGTGATGATGGTAACACCTCGCGGGAGCTTTGCAAACCAATCACCAAGTAAAACGCAGGACACAAAGTGATCGTGGTTAAGACTTTGCGGTGCGAAACCCATTGTTTTAAAAATTTCGCCCTTGGCTTGAACAAGATAGGCCATTCCGCGCTTATCAAGACACCAGTATCTATTTTGATTGCCATCAACACCGCGAGTAAGGATTAAACCTTGTCGTCTTAATTTATCGAGCCTGTTGTAACAGGTCCGCATTTGAATATTTTTGTAAAATAAAGTGTACAAAGTTCTAAATGTAGCCGCTCGGTGCCGCCATAAAAACTCAATCATCTGCTGGTCTCGATCAAAAATGGTAACCGCTTTTCTGTGACCTTTGATTTCATACGTCAATGCTTGGACCATTTTGACTCTCCTGTTTCATTTGAGGTTCCATTAATTTTCTGGCACCTTCTTCAGATAAAAACGGAGTCTGAATTTCATGTTCATCGGAGCCACGAAGATAAATCGCGCGACCTTTAATTTGTGGTAATTCACAAGCAGTCTTTGAACCAAGAACCGCAAGACTTCCGCCAAGATCGTTTAGCCTGAAACAAACAGTCGATGTCATATTGGATTTCACCTGAACATCAACGATTGATCGATCAGGGCGCTGGGTCGTAAGCACCAGATGAACACCACAAGATCTACCCAGTCGTGAAATTCTTGAAAGTGATTCGCGGGTTGCCTTAATGCCTTCGCCGTTTAGTTTTCCTCCTGACAAAACAAGTTCAGCAAATTCATCAACGACGACAAAAATTCTGTGACCGCAAGGATCTTGAAGTTTTTGCTCTTTTGTTTTTTCACCAAATTTTTTACTTAAGTGGTAGGATTCAAGATCTGAAACTCCGTGATTTCGTAGCATCTCGGCACGGCTCTGAATTTCTGTCACAACTCCCGCTAAAATGGCCGGAGCACTTTCAGGTCCTAGCTGAAGTTCAACACGGTCAACATTTGTAAAACAGTTAAAATCGCCAGATGCTTTTAAGTCGAAAAGTTTGATAACGGTTTCTGGATGATTATATTTCAGAGTGGCAATCATTTGTCGGGTAAAATATGTTTTGCCACCGCCGCTTTCGCCCGCAACTAATAAATGTGGATCTTTCGTGAAATCAATTTCAAAAAGACTTGTTCTGCTTTTTCCAACTTGGAATTTATAGCCACGGTAGTGATCAACATGATCAAAGACCAAATACTGGGGCATCGGAGTCGCTGAAAATGTAATTTCAATGATTCCTTTATCCTGAACCATCTCGATATTGTCGATATAGACGCGCAAGTTTGCCTCGATGCGCTCCTTTTTTGATTTCCAGTCTGAAATGCTCATACCATTATTGGTAAGTCGAAGTTTAAGAGACTCGTTGTCTTTAGCCTCAAGACTAATAAAGCTTGGATATTCTTTCAATGCATTTTGCAGACCTGATCTATCAAATGACTTTCGCAGTTCTAAAATAAACATCGTCCGAAGGCTCGCGTGAAAAGTGCCGTAACAAATAAGTGGTAAAATTCCGACGAAGAATTGCAGCGTTGTGTAGAGACTATGATCGTAAAAACTGCCTTTGCCATAATAAAATAAAATTTTACCATCAAGACCTAAGATAAAAATGGTAAACATTGAACAAGTGGCTGCAAAATGCCAGATCGCATCAGGTTCGCCACTCCAAGCTCCACGAAACGGTTCATACACAACCCGAACTAAAAAATGCATGGCTAACAAAAACCTATCCATTAGCCAATTCTGATTTGATTTTGTTTCAAGACTCATTGCTCACTCCCATCAAACGTAACAATAAAAACAGAGCCTGATTTGACTTCGATCAATGGGGCTTTATTTTTCATTTGCTCTAAGTATTGTTTGGCTTGCTCGCCCGCAGCGGTTGATACACCTTGAAGGGCGGCATCACCAATCTGAGGCCTGCGTGCTTGACCAGGAAGTGCTATTTCTTCAGTCTTCATGCCAGAGGCAAGACCCGACAGAAAATACAAACCAGAACTTGCGGCAAGTTTCATGGTGTAATCACCAACGCGCGAACCTTTTAAACCCAAAATTTTGTCGCTGATGTCGTATCCTTGCGCTGATACTCTAATGAATTTACCATTTTTAAAGACAGCTTTATTAAATCTAATAAAAAGTCTTTCATCAGATGATTGACCTTCCCCAATGAGTAAGGTTCCAGCGTCAAGTAAGCTTACACCGTCAACTTTAAGAGCCTCTGTTAGTTGAGCCTTAATCATACCATTGGTTGCACCACTTAAAAGAACTGCATTCGTTTCGGCCCCTGGGGGAATACTGCCTGACCCAACAAAGCTCACAACACTTATTTTTGATGGTTTATACTTACCATTCGCATAAGGCGAAGACTCGATCTTTATTTTTAATACTAACGGCGGAACTAAAATAACGTTACCGACCATTTTTTCAAAGCCGAGACTAATTTCGCTCACGGTGGTGCTTGAAATAAAGTTCTTTGGCAATTTCTTCCAAAGAACAATTAAAACCACAGACAGCGTTGAAATTGCAATTCCAAGAATAATCTTTCGCTTAAACTTTTTTGTATGAATAGATCTGTCAAAAAATCTTTTACCAAAAGGCTTTGGAATTGATTTCTCACGAATGATCTTCGGCAGTGTATTTTCATTTGTCATGAAATTTTACCTCAAATGTTTTTTCTTTCGGGTCTCGGATTAAAATAATTTCATCGCCAACAGCGCCACTCGCTAAATGGAATGAGCAACGTCTTCCTTCAAGGTAAACCAGTAGGTTTGTCTTTGCGCCCGGTCGAAGCGCCTTAATCACAAGATCACTTCTGATTGTTTTAAAATCAAAACCAGCTTCACCAGGTATGACTTCTTTGGGACTTGCTGGGAAGTTCAATGCTGTGACGCGGCCGTAAGGTATGATCACAAGTTGTGAGCGAACTTCATCACAAGGGATGATTTTTTGTTTCGTTTTTGAATCAGCACTTACCTGCGCGAGCAGAATAATGATCAGGAAAAAATATCTACTTATTGCCATTTTGTTCATCCTTTATTTGATCGACCATTGTTAGAATGAGTCCATAAGGATTAGAAACTGAACGAACCTTACTTGAAATGTTCACTGTTAAATCAAGTGGAACAGCGGTTCTGACTTTGCCGATGCTAATAAGACGATCTGCTTCAATAAGATATTTACCTTGTTCAAGCTTGATAGATCTTACAATCACACGCTGATCAATACTTTTATTTTTTAGTTCAAGCTGTTCTTTCATGCGAGCTGTCTGAAGATTTTCCGTCAAATAAATCGCTGGATCATTTTTCGGAATTGAATCAAACCTTGCTGAGAGTGCAATTTTAATAAAATTCTCAATTTCAACTTTTGTTTGATTAGCACTTTGAATTTCAGCAATTTTTGAATCGCATCCGCGTTCAATCACGATAGGATCTTTCATGCTTGAGAAAATATTCATAATACCGAACGCGGAAGCTGTAACCGACATTGTTGTAAGCGCAATTTGCAGCGAACTTTTCTGAATCATATTAAGTGCAGATTGTTGGAAAGATTTCATTTTTCATCCTTATTTTTATTTCTAGGTGGGACTTTTCGATTTTGGGGCTGGTTGTTTTTAGATGAGTCATCACTTCTAAATTTGGAAGTGATCTTTGAGACTGGCAAAATGGCGGCAGCTTTTGCTTTTCCAGCCACACCCATCGGAGTCATGGCGGCTGCGGCCATCAATGTATTTTGCAATCCCGAAGCAACACCAGAAACCCCCGTGCTGAAAAGTCCACGCACTAATGTGGGTGTCATCAAGACGGAAAGAGCCAACATCAGATTTAGAACAATCGCGGTCAAAAAATCGACGTGGTATTCGGGATTGTTGATATCTGAAAGTGCGGTACTCCATAAAAGCGCTGACATGGCTGCCCAAACCACTTTCCAGAGGCTTACTTCAATCATGGACCTGAACATCGCTGACGTGGCCCCAGCGGTCGCTGGCAACACAAACAGTGCAAGCACTATGGGTGAAAACACATAGATCAAAGTCCAAGCGTATAAAAATGCTGCATCAGCAAAATAGACTGTGATGTAGAGAATGAAAAATGATAAAAATGAGACAACTAAAATCACCATGTCTTTGACCGATGTCCATGACCAAGCAAGTGATTTAAGCTTATCTCCCATTCTTGATAAAACGCTTTTAAAGTTGTTCAGATCCCCAATGTCACGAGCAATCGCGTCTGTAATTGTCGCAACGGCGTTCATAATTTCAGGAAGTGCAATTAATAGTAAAGTTGCAACCAGACAGCGTCCGACAAGAGTCGAAATCCCTGGCGTACTTCCCATTGGAATCTTAAAAAAATCAAGTACAACAGCGATTAAAAGTAAAACTGTTATTACACCAAAAAATGCATTTTGAAAAATGGCGTGAAGTTTATGGGCTTCGGCTGCTAACCAAGTTAAATTCATCATTTAAAACCTCGGCCTTTCAAACTGTGAATCATTTTTTTGCATAACAGTCGATAGCACTCCTGCTGTTTGTAAATACTGAGCTGAATAATCTTTCTCACGTTTGTTAGAAAGTGCTATACTTTGGGCCTGAAGTTTTAAAAGCGTTCCTTGTGCTCGAAGACCCTGATTCAGAACGTGAATGACGACACCCAGTGATTGGGCAGTTAGTTTCTGCGCGCCGCCAGGTGAGACCGAATGTGAAAAAGATTTAATGTCTTCACCAATCTGGTCAATTTGCTTTGTGTAATCGTGAATTGAATTATTCATCGTGACGGCTTCAGCAATTGATTGATCAACGCTTGATTGCGCTTTGGCGTCTGGTGAATCGACAACAATACCGTAGATGTCAGTGAATTTTTTCAAAACATCTTCGACCTTTTTAAGATCACCATAAACACCAGGACTCACATAGGGGCTGATCGTTCGCATTAAGCCAAGCGAGTCGTTAATTCCACGATTGATGTCCTGTAGAAGACCCAAGGTGTCGCTACCATTTTGAAGAATGGATTTTAGTTGTACGAGTTGCTGAATGGCTTGCGCTAGAATTTGAGACAAAATGACTAAGTCTCCGCCAAAAAGATCTGCGCGTGCGACGTTAGTGCCTCCGATAAAAACTGTTAAGAGAATACAAATTATTTTTTTCTTCATACTCTTTCTGCTCCTTTTGGAAATTTATCCGCTAAGTGCCTGAGTAGTTGCTCACCACTAAAGCCCGTTGTGGTTTCGATTTGAGTCATAAGTGAATAATCCTTCGGGTCAGTTGTTGCGAGCCAGTATTCAAGAGGTGTTGCTTCAATCGACACAATCCCTTTGTCGTCTTCACACATCAGAAAACTTTCAGAATACTTGCCTTTGACTTGGCTTAAGGAGTCAATCAACTGAACTTCGCGGTCATTCAAATGCAGAACTGATTTAAGTCTTTCGCGGTCAGCGCCTTTTTGGCGCAATATCCATTTGATCGAAGCGTTCGGCATGATAGCTGCTGCGGCTTTACTTTTAGCGAAATCATCAATGTTCTGGGAAATCGCAATAGCACTGGCATAATATTTTCTAAAGGTGCGGTATACTTCGCCGATGAATGAACTTCCGGCGTCACTTTCTAGAAGTCTCCAAGACTCATCAAAAACTAAAAATTTCATTTCTGATCTGTCTTTTTGAACCTCGCGCCAAACAAGATCCGTGATAATCAATAAACACGCGGCTTGCAGATCCGGTGTTGATTCCAAATTCTTAAGATCAAAGCACACAAGACGCTTATCCAGAGAAATCGTCGTATCGCGGTCAATGATTTTCCCAAAGGGCGCATCACCAACCCAAGGCGACAGGATCTTTCCGATGCGGCTGACTTCATGATTTTGATTTTTTAATAAGATCTCGCGTAAATTAGATAGACGCGGTTTTTTATGGGTTTGGTAAACTTCTTGAATCGAAAGCTCGATTTCTGACCGCTCAAGCCTGCCAAGCCGTGCTTCGCCGTCCTCTTTAGTTAATACTTCAATGAGGGCGACTAAGAATTTAATCTTTTCGTCTGACGGGATGATGCTTTCACCAATATCAAACGGGTTTATAGAAAATCCTGCTGAAGTTGAAAGCCCCACATACTGACCATCGAGTAGATCACATGTTTTTTTGTAAGATGCTCCGACATCTATAATAAAAACCTTCGGATTCTGCGAAAGCATCTGACCGATTAATAAATTTGTAAGGAATGACTTTCCACTTCCAGAACCGCCTGAAATAATTTGGTTCGCGTTTGTTGTACGACTTGAAAATGGGTCGAATTTAAAAAGTGATCCGGCGCGAGTGCGCATTAATACTGAGGGCGAATCAAACCCATTCCACAGCCCATAAATTGGAATAAGGTCCACGACATTTGAAGTTTTAAGTCTGCGAGTTCTTTCTTTTTGAATCGTATTTGGAAATGCGTTGTTTGAAAAGACATCAAAACTTGCGTAGGTTTCTAAAAATCCTTCGGAATTTGCCATTTCACGAATAGTCTGTAAAACTTGACCGACTTGGAAATCAACTTGAGCTTCATCTTCAGATCTTAAAACCACAGAAAATGATGTGTGAAATATTTTTTCACCGTCTTGAATCACTTCGTTAAGTAAAACCTCAATGTCTTTTAATTTTGTTTCGCTCTCGATGTCAGATACACCTTTCTTACCCATGACCATCGAGTATGCTAAGCGTCGATTCATTTTTAGCCATTCGATTTCTTTGTCTTGATCTGGAATACCAATTGATAGATAAAGTCTCGAAGCAAACGGCAGTGCAAGTAATGACGATGCCATCCCAGCAAAGGTTTGTTCAGGCAAAGTTTTAAGTGTCACCACGCGGTGATGTGTGACTCCAAGCCTAAAGCCCTTTATGTCTTTAACGAGTTCTGAACACAGAATATTTTCTCGCAAATCTGTTGTGTCGTAGTCTTCAAGGCCGATCGAGTGCCCTGGATTCCAGACATCAAATGACTTTTTAACAGTTTCAGCTTCTAAAACTTCGGTAGTGCTTAAGCCAGTTGCGATTAAGTTTGACTCAATGTCTTGCTTTAGAATCTTCACCCATTTTAGAGCATTTTTAAAATCATCTTCATGCATCTGCATGATAACCTTTTCACTTTTTAAATACGAAAGAAGACTTCGCTTCGGCGAGAGATCCTTCGGGAGTGATACCCTGACAAGAAATAAGATATCTTGCTTCGGCAGATCGCCAACAAAATCAAGATTTCTGAATTTTTCTGCGCGCTCATGAGTTAAACTTTTAACCAGGCTCGGTGCGTTTTCCGCAAAGGCTTCATGCTTATCAAAATCGGCTGAGCCTCCTCGGTCAATGGATTGCATAAACTGAATGTCGATATTTTTTGGTAGTGCGTTTAGAAATGTTTTTAGCCGACTACGAATCTGGTTGATCGAGTCGTCAGAATAACATGAAATGTCGATGGGCTTAATTTTAAATGCAAAGCCAAATGAACCCTCTTGAAAAAGAGTGATCCCATCCTCGACACCCCAGAGCTGAAATGCAGACACTAAATTATTTTGTAATTTCATAAAAGGCCTCTTTTTTTGAAAACGGCGCGGGAATAAATATAAATTTCTGGGCCTTTGCCGAAACAGGTGAGATGTTTTGGCTTTAGTTGATAGCGAAGATAATGCAGTAAAAAATTATCGGGCTTTCCGCGTTTTGTAAGAATCATGGTGATAGCGAGCGCAACAGTTGGTAAATAAACCAAATAGGTTTTAAGCCCTGTTTGGCCAAAAAATAAATTTAGAACAGACGCGGATGTAACAATAATAAAAATGTCGATAAGCTCCAGCCAAAGAATGGTGGTCTTTCGATCTAGGCTTCGATTGACCTGTGATACTTCAAGCATATTTATCCTCTCAAAAATGTAAGAAATAGACGTGGCTGAGCAGTCAGGGACTTAAAGTCTACATAAACCCCTGGCTGCTAAAATGGCTTAAAACACGATGTCCTTAATGCACGATGCTTTTAATAAGTGTCACAAAACTTTCAGCGCCAAATCCGACGACTGCACCCAAAATGGCGTAGCCGAGATAGCTACGCGCATTTGGTGAGCCCACCAAATAAGACAGTCCTGCGAAAATTAATCCCAGCACGCTTGCAATAGGCAAAAAAGTGCCAAGCAATTTCGATTGAAGCTCAAGCATCGAGGATTCAACCGATGCTTGAGCAATCACTGGAATCATAAAATAAATGGCAATACCTAAAAGATTTAGTTTTTTTAACATGCTCTGTTCTCCGTAAATTAAATTTGAGATCGAGCGTGGCTATTAAATATGAGTGTCTTGTTTTTTGCCTTATGCGGCCAAATCTTTTCCAGATGGATACAGACTCATATACATGTGCGAGCCAAGGTCAGAGAATTTCACATAAATGTGAGTTCTGATATGATCCATTACTTTTGCGTAGCCGACTGGATTTTGAAAAGTTGTTTTACCATCCTCATGAACTACAATTTTTGAAAAAAGCGTATACCCTGCGCCCATATTTTTAGACATATAGAATGTCTGATCATTAAGTGTGAAAAGTTTAATCTTGTAATAACTTTCGCCTTCATTTTGAAATGCATAACCGCAAAGTCTAAGCTGGGTTAAATTGCCATTTAATTCTCGTCCTCTGAAGATTTCAAATCTCATTTGATTCATTTTTTATTCCCCTTTTAAAAACTGTTTCAAAAACGAGGCTAGATATTTTTTTATCCTGCATACGCAGGTATTTTAATATTCAAAACTTTGATTCATTTCTTCAATCATTTGAATTTGTCGCCTTATTTTTCGGATTTCTGTGCGAAGCAACTTGTTAACTTCAAGTTCTTCTGAAGAAATCGTTTCAATAAGTGCTTTGTAGCTTGCTTGGATTGCAAGTAAGCGAGTCTTATGAAGCTGATCTGTTCTCGTTTGCTGCTGCATAGATTTCCTCCATTTTTTGAAGTTGCCATTCAACCAATTCAAATTGTTTTAGGATCAGTTGATTTGAAGCCATTTCTTTTGTTGAGATCATATTTCGTAAATTTTTGATCGCTGATACCAAATACTTCATCCTTGAGGCTAAAAGTTTGTTTCTCACTTTAGGCCTCCACCGTGGTAGTACTTTGCATATTCAGAAGCTGGGCTGAGTCGCGGCTTTGATTCAAGCCGCTGCCACTGCTCATAGCTAAGATCTGGCTTTTCAAAAATGGAATCGAATACTTTTGAAAAAAACGACTTATCTCGAAAGTAAATATCTTCTTTCGATAACGTATCAGCGAGCGTAATTGGTTGAATTTTAATTTCAGGTTTTAGTTTAATGTGATTGATTGCTTGGTTCATAAAGACCTCCATTTGGTTTATAAAATTAAGCTGACTTCTTTTTATCTGCGTCTGTTGTGACCGTAGTTGTAGTGTCTGGGACAATCGGAGCATTGCCTTTTGGAAGCTCAACAATTTTTAAAGTTGCTAGCTTTTTCTTTGGAAAATGCTCGCTATAAGCATACATCAGGTTATTCATGTAGCCTTTAGCGACGTATTCAAAACAGGTGTTCCAATCGCATTCACAACAGAACTGATCAGGCCCAGCGGTTAACAGATTTTTGCTGCCGCATGCTCTACAGTTTTTGTGCTGAGTTTTTTTGTTTCTAGATTTTTTTGATCGCGTCTGAATTTGAGTTTGTCCAAGTCCTTGTTTCATTTCATCCCCCTCGATGTTTTTAGGCACCGACATTTTACGGCGCCACATACAGATATATAAGGCAGTATGTGTGCCAGAATTCGACGCGAAGTGAGTAAGATCGTAAGCGTATGAAATGTTTAGGTTTTGAATTTTGAAAATAATTTTTAAAATTATGATCGTCCGAATATCCGCACAACAAATTTGAAATTAATGTGAAGAATTAAAGACTTAACAAAATCGTCCGGCGCTTTTAGTGAAAACATTCAAAACGTCCGAAATGGCGAACAAAACAAAATTATTTTTTACTTCAAAAATTGGAGTGGATTACCGTTGGCAGAGTTTTTTGAGAATTAATTACGGAAAAAAGAAGTAGCTAATACAGCTTAGAACAAGTCGATGCTTATTGGCCTATTTGAATTTGAAAAATGCTATCTTTGGGTAGAAGCTTGCAGCTAAGACGCTCACACTCTGCCTGAAGCCACGGTTCATCAAAGTGTCCTGTGACTAGGATAAATCGATTCGATACGCTCCTGTGGGCTTTTAAGAACTCAAGGCCAGTCATCTTATTATAGCCCAGATCATAATCCACCAAATATAAAGACCGCTCATTTGAACCAAGCTGGGTCTCAATCAATTCACAAGAGCTAAATGACTGAATCTGTAGCTGAGGCCAAGGGTTTAGTTTTATCTTCCATGTATCAAGCATATTTTGCTGATCATCGCACAGAACTACTGCATCAATATTCTTTAATGAAATGAAATCTAAATGCCAACCGGGTGTTGTAGCTTTTGGAATAATCATCGAAAGGGTTGTGCCGACTTTAAGTTCTGAGCTGATTTCAATATTACCAAGATTTGATTCGATCAATTTTTTGGCGTAATAAAGACCAAGCCCTGATCCTTCAGCTTTGCCAAAAGTGAAATGCTTATCAAAAACCTTAGAAATATTCTCTTTATTGATTCCGCGCCCTGAGTCTTTAATTTCTAAAGAGTAAGAGACTTCATCTGATGATAAAAATACTTGAATAGTTCCTATACCGCTGATTGCCTGTAGCGAATTATCAATAATATTTGAAAGACTTGGCTTAAATTCAGAATTTGGAATAAATGTATAAATAGCAGATCTGGTGCTATCTTGAATTAGTTCGATTTTCACGTTATTTGAAATTAACCTTTTTTCTGCGATAATGGATTTTACCATTGTGACTACATCATAGACTGCTTTCGTATCCGTTTTCGGAAGACTTGAACCTGATAAGTGTTCCGGCCTTAGCTCCTCAATTATTTCCTCTAATCGTTTAATGACGCTAACACCTTGATCAATCGTACCTTCGGCTGAAAACATTTTTTCAATAAAAATAGCTCTAAGGCTCGCAAGCGGTGACCTAATATTGTGTCTTACTTTTTTTGCAACATCTTCTATAAGTTCAGCATTTTTAATTTTTATTTCATTTTTAAATTCAGATTCCACTTTTTTCTTTGCTTGGATGAATACCAAAGCCAAAAGAATCGTAGAAAATGACCAAATTAAGATTGCATAAGGGACGAGCTCAAATCGCGAGTATGTAAAAGTCGATTTTGCCACAAGACTTCTAGATTCTGTGTCTAAAAAAATTGGGATTTTTATTGATGAATAAATAAAATCATTTAAAAGATCAGATGATTTATTTCGCCTATCAAAAACAGGCGGCAGTGTAATAATATGCTCATCATTAGGAGTGTACAACGAAACATGCGTAAAAGCCGAGAACTGAACGCCATTTAAGTATTCAATCACACCACGCATTTCTTTTGTAGCGATCCCTTTTCTGACAAAGCTTGAGGCTTGGATAGCTAACTCATCTTTTATAGATCTATTCCAAACTACAGAAAGCGCAGTTGCGGCAACGAGCAAAATGACGGCGGTTAGAATAAATCTAAAAGTAGTTTTTTGAATTTCTGCTTCAAGTCTTGTTTTCATCTAACCCACAAATTCTGTATCAGGTGCAGGGTTTCTGTTTTGATCAAGGCATCTTACAAATTTAAGCGGAAAGCCTTGTAGAACTTCAGATTTGCACCTAAGCTCTTCAAATACTAAAGATTTTGGATCTAGCTCAGAAGCTGTCTTATTTTCACTTAAAAATAATTCGAGCAAATGTTTACAATACGATTTATCAAATAGCAGATTTTGAGAATCAAGTGATGTCGGACTTTTTATCTTTCTGAGGTCATCAATACTTGTTGAGTCATGGTTAGCTATAGATAATGCGAACACATTTCTGAAGCATTCAATTGAAGATTTTTTTATTGCGACATCCAAATCTTTACAAACAGCAGAGCCCATGATTCCGCCAATATCAACGCTATCAAGTCCCTCAGCTAATGTGAATACTCCGGTAAAGCCATTCGGGACGTTCATCTGAAACTGATGCACATTTAGTTGAACGAAGCCTAAGGCTTTTATATTGACGGATATTTGATTGGTTGAAATCAGATTCATTCCTATTTTTTGGCTAAAATGAAAGTTAATCGCAGTTCTTTCAATAAATTCAAAAAGTGCATTTTTTTTTGCAAGATTCAAATCATAATGACCAGCGACACCGACCGATGAAATTTTATTTTCTCTACAAACAAATCGCTCAATGGCCTCAGTAACAGCTTTAACTAAAGCGATATCGGCGTCAGTATCTGTCCCGCGTCCTTCAAATATACTTAAGGCAATTTCAATTTTTACAGCTATATCTGAGTAGCCGTTAAAGTGCTGATGAATCCAATCAAGCTTTGTAACTCGAAGATTCAAAGACTTAGCATTTTTCAGCAACCACTGATTTAGTCTTTCGTGATAAGCCATAATGGATTATTCGCTAAAATTTTAGATAAATGAATTTTCCATCCAGATCTAGCAAGAGCTGTATAGGGTCCAGAAAATAGCGGTACAAACAGAGCATCTCTTAGTGAAGACTCATGAATTTTTTGTAACATCTGAAGTCTGTCGTTTTTGTTTGGTTTTGACATATAATCAGCAAGCCAGACTTGGCGCTCTTTTTCGGTTAAACCAAAAAAGCCTGCCGTTAAAGAGTATGAAATTAACGAAATGTCTTCGTTGAAACCAGTATCAGGTCCACCGATATAGGCATGAGGCATATCAGATAGTTTATCAAATTTTTGAAACGCAGGGGATGTCGTGCCCTCAATGACATTAGCATTAGGTATTGCTTCAGAAATTGATTTTTTGTAAATACTGACATCGCCAACGCGGACGATTGTTATTTGTAGATTCAATTTTTCTAAAGATACATTTGTTGGGTTTCTATCAGCAATTTCTTTTGCATTAGTTGCATCAATAGCGCCGTCACCATGTTGTGGAAAAAATTGATTTGTATTTTCGTAACCAGGAAGCTTTAAGAAATGATTCCCAACTGATTCTTTAATCTTTTTCCCAATAAGCATCCGCTGGTTAACCGATAACTCTTTTAGGCCGCGCTCGGTAAAAAATAGGGCAAATGTACGAATATTCGATGTCGAGTGAAACTCTGATTTTTTTATGCTTTGGCTAAGTTCATAAACCTCTTCTGTTCTTACAGAGTCTATTGTTGTAATCAGATCAACTTTTTTTTCTTTAAATAGCTGTAGCGAGCCTGATTTATTTTTTGGATCAACAGGCACAAGCTGAATTTTTTGAGGTATTTTATCTGAGTAGTGGTAATGATTTTTATTCGCGGTAAGCTCAATATCACCAGTTTCGCTATCGCGGCTCACATAATAAGGCCCAGTCGTATTTCGGTAATCAATAATATCAAGCGTTTTAGGGTCAATAGAAGACTTGGGAATAATCGCAAAATCAATTCCTGTTAGCATCGGTAGAATGAAGGCTGATTTTCCAGCAATTTTCAAAATGAGTTCGTTATTTTTATAGCTAATGCCGGGGCAGAGGTCTTCGATTGATTTAACTTCAAAGCCACCGCACACAAGATCTTTTAAATTGCCGTGCGTGTTCTGAGTTCTGACTAATAATCTTTTTAGAGAAAAAGCTGCGTCTTCAGCTGTTATTGGTTTTCCATCAATTGTTTTAAGGCCATCTCTTATAAAAAAATGAAGCTCGTCATTTTTCCATTCCCATTTATCAGAAATACCACTTCTAATTGAGGCGTCTTTCGGTGAAAGCTCAACCAAAGGACTAAAAGTATTTTCTAAAAAAATATATTCTGGCGCTAAGTGAATGCGGGTTGGTTCATATGATTTTGACGGAAGGTTGTTTGGAAATGCTACTCTAAGTGTGCCTGACATATTAGAACCTCCGTAAAATAGCGCTTGAGCCAAGTATAATCCTGCCGCAAGCGCTATAAATGTAAAATACAGTCGATAACGTTTCATTTTTATAAACACCTATTGTTTAAGACAAATTGCACTTGGTTCAGAATATCCAGTTTCAACATAACCTTGTTGAGTAAGCTCCTCAAGCATTGATGGTCTTTTCAAGACTAGCTTGGCCTCATCTAAACTGATAACTCCGGCTTTTAACAACAGACTGATCGCCTGCTTTACCTGAACTTCAGAAACGGCCTTTGGGCGCATCATCGCCTCTGTTTGAGCAAAAACTTGACCCACATAAAGCGACACCACCACGAACGCTATCAATTTAATGTTTTTCATACTTCCCCCTCGGTTAGTTTGGTTGACTGCATTCCAAGTGCTTTAAGCTTGTCATGCAGTGTTGATTTTGGAACCCCAATTAATTTTGCGGCTTTTGTCATCGAGCCTGACATCACAACTATTTTTTCTAAAACAATACGCTCACGATCAGATGACTCGATTTTATATTGATTCCACAAGTCAAGCGCATCGTCAGCGAAATCAATCGGCTCTTCTGATGTCACCTTAAAACGTTTGTCTAGGTGGTGAACATCAAGTTTTAAATCGGAGTACTGCGCAAGAATCCTTATCATCGCATTTTCAAGTTCACGCACATTTCCAGGCCAAGAGTATTTTTTTAGAATGGCCAATACATTTTGGCTAAGCTCTCTTGACTCACCAGTTTTCGTTTTCCATTGATTTAGAAAATGACGAATCATTGGCTCGATATCTTTTGGTCTTTTCTTTAATGGCGATAGCTCAATATTTAAAACATTTAGTCGATAGTACAAATCTTCGCGGAAAGTTCCTTTTTTAACAGCGCTTTCTAAATTTACGTTTGTAGCAGCAATAATTCGAACGTCAACTTTAACAGGTTGGCTTGATCCAACAGGAGTAACTTCTCTTTCTTGAAGTACTCGTAAAAACTTAACCTGAAGATTTAATGGAAGCTCTCCAATTTCATCTAAAAAAATGGTGCCGCCTGAGGCTTCTTGAAAAAATCCTTTTTTAACTCCCACGGCACCAGTAAAAGCACCCTTTGTGTGACCAAAAAGTTCACTCTCAATGAGTCCAACAGATATGGCTCCGCAATTGACCGCGACAAAAGGACCAGTTTTAACTTTAGATCGTTGATGAATGGCTTTTGCTATTTTTTCTTTTCCCGTTCCGTTTTCACCGTAAATAAGAACGGACTCATCTCTTTGTGAAAATCGATCAACTAAAGAACACGCAAGCTTTGTTTGATCAGAGGCTCCGACCATATCAAATGATTTAATATAAGCTTCGACTTCAGTCATGTTTTGTGAGTTATCTAAAATAGCAATCGAGTTATTTTTATTCTCGAACCGCTTGCAATAGCTTTCAACAATACTGACAAGTCTTTGATTGCTAACAAGTCTTGGTAAAACTAGAAATGATCCTGCCTTGTGGCATTTATCTGCTGTTTCATCGGAATCATCACCTGTCATCGTGATGACTTGCAGATCCGGATCAATTTCATGAAATAATTTAGTAGCATCGTCGCCGTTGATTTCAGGCATATGATAGTCGACGATGGCGAGTGCATACCTCCCGCTATTTTTCTTAAGTAAAGATGCAGCAAACTTTGCACTTCCAGCCTGATGAACTTGCAGGCCTTTTTTTTCTAAAATTGACTTGAGCAGATTTAAGTTCTCTGGCTTATCATCAACAATCAGTATCGTGGTATTCATGATCATTTCCCCCCAAAGGCAATTGCAGACGCACAGATCACCAAAGCAAGCTTGATGCCGAGGCTTTTTTCGGCTTCCGGACTAGAGAATTCAACAGGTTAGTTCTGGCTGTGGCTTTTAAACTGCATTCTTTGTTCGATTATTCGCACGAGTATTTTTTTCAAGAGCTGAAATCATATGAAAAATCAGAAGCTTATCGATGTCTTTTTTTGGTTTTTTAATACGGGCGTTGTCGGATGCGTCTTTGATGAAAATAAATAATCCAGGTCTAAATACGCGGGTCTACTTATTAAAATCAAAAAAATAAATCGTCCGGAAAATCGGAAGAAATCTGCATTTGAAGAAAATTCATCGTGGTGCGAAATGCCGTCCGAGTTTTCTTTATAAATAAAATTTCATTAGGTGATTTACAATTTTCTGCCACCGAACTCACAACTGCACAGGTTGTGCAATTTGCACTTTTTTGCTCGCAAATGCCCACCTTTTAGTGCAGATTGCACTTGCTGTGCATTAGCCAAACTTTTCGAGGTGAAAAATGAATTCTAAAAATATACAGATGGATCATGTAAGCGCGATCAGAAAATATATCGAAGCCATCGTTGACGCTGACGACATGCATTCACTTATTATTGAGGGACCGCCAGGCTGGGGAAAAACAACTTCAGTTGAAGAATCTCTAAAACTTGCAAAAATTGAAGCGCTTCACTTAGGAGCCTACTCAACGCCGCTAAATCTTTACAACTTCTTAGCAGAAAACTCGGACGGCGTTATTTTACTTGATGATTGCGCAGGTATTTTTAATGATTCAAATGCGATGGCAATATTGAAAGCAGCCACTTGGCCATCACGCCGCAACAAGCGACTTATAAAATGGGGATCAACATCAAGCAAAGCCGTCGCTGATGAATTTGAGTTTTTTGGAAAACTGATCATTGTCTGTAATTCGTTTCCAAAAACAGCTGACGGTGAAGCGATTAGGTCCAGAGGTTACGCGCGAAGAATTGATATAAAGATTACTGAGGCGAAAAGACTCCTCCTAGAGGCCGCATCTTTAAAGAAGTGGTTTTCAAAGACCAAGCTTTCGAATGAAGTCGCTGAGTTTTTAGTAAGTCAGATCACGGAGTCGTCTTTATCGCAGATTAGTTTTCGGACTTTAAAAAAGGGTTATCGCTTAGCGGAAGTCCACCCAGATTCTTGGCGTGAGCTTTTCGCAGATACTTTACCAAAGGGAACCGTCGAGCCAAGTGTATTAATCAAAGAGTTATCAAAGCAGAATTTGATGGTTAAAGAACAAAAACGCATTTTCATTGAAAAGACAGGGCTTAGCTCAAGATCATTTTTTAATTATCGTAAAGACAAAAAGATTTCCCGAAGCGCCAGCAAATGACCTGATTTCAGCTTGGGTGTCAGATAGACTGCCTTTAAAGGGTGTCGCCACTAGATCATCCTAAATAAAAAACGACTCACGCCAATAAACGCAGAGTCGTTTTTTATTTTACTGCCTTGGAAGCAAGTGGTTTTGGTCAATTTAAAAGCCTATGGCGAGGCCTATAAGTAATTATTATTTTTTAGTACAAGTGTTCTTCTTTAAAATTCCGGCCACTTCCGGTCGATCAATTTGAAGTTTCATTAGTATTTGTTTTTTACCCAACTCTTCGGCTTTTTCACAATTGAAAGAGTCTTTCATCGAAGTGTCTTTTTTATCTTTGTATTTAAGACATTTGCCAAAATAGGTGATCGTAATAACGTTATTTCCGTCTTTAGCATTTAGATATAAAGCTGATATTTTTAACGATGAATCAGAAAGAAGTATTTTAGACTGACCATTAAAGCCAACACCAGATCCAAATACACCTGGAACTTTCAATTTTGTTCCATCTAGAAGTTCAATATCTTTCGGTTCTAAAGTATTTTCGTCAACAGCATCAATTTTTTGTATAGAACAAGTTCTTAAGTTATCAACTTGAATAAAATTAACTGAATCAGTCAGTTCTGAATCGGGCTCTACCAAAATAGATTGTCCAAATTCTTTAACTGGGCCGTGACTTTTAGTCACCTTGCCATCGCAGTCTGTGGATTCAATATCCATGGATTCAATTTTATCTTGAATAATCATAGCCGAATGTACGTCAAATTGACTTAGCGGAAGTTCAGAGTCCGTCTTGTTGCATGTGCTTAGCATAGCAATAAGCTCTTCTGTCTTTGGATCAATTTTGACATCGGGAATATTCATATCTGGCGATTTAGGAACGCCACACCCTATCAAATGTGTCACTATAATAAGACCTAAAGAAATTTTTATTAGCTGCTTCATAAGTTTCCCCCAAAATTATTTAATATATTTACAATTTCTTATTCCATTTTTTCCTGCGGAAGATAATCTTGCCGTCGGATAATTTTTATTGAGCTGATTTACTTCTTCACAAGAAATTGAATTTCCATCTAGTAGAGATTTAAAAAATTGTTGCAGTGGTTTCCATTCGACTTCTAAATCGTTCATATCATTAATAATTTTTCCAGATGGCATATGTGGGCTTCCTGCAAATAAGAACAGCTGGCTTTTATCCTGCGGGGTATTTTTGAAGTGATAAACCGCACCTGGAGCGGGCGTGGCGCCATCGTAAGTTCCTTGAAGATAAAAGAGTGGAACTTTAACCGGATAGTTTTTTGCTGTGTAAAATGCGTTTGTTTCAGGCCAGTTTGTATAGGTATCTGTTTTTCTGTAGCCAGAATTTGGAACGGCTTCTATTTTTCCATTGTTTAGTACAAAGGTTGTAAAAGTCGTCTTTTCAGCAGCGCCGAATTCTTTAATCATTAAAAGCGTATTCACATCATTTGAGTCTTCGATTTTAAAACATTTATCATCGGACATTTTTGGAGCATCAACAGAAAATGATTTTTTAGAAGGAAATAGTTGTGCTGCTAAATCGCCCCAGGCTTTAGCTAAGTCCGCTTGAGTAAAGCCTTGTCTTTCAATTAATGCTAAATTGAGTACTTTTGTGTAAAATGGCAACATGTCCTGACCATACATCATTAAAATCGCCATTAGAGTTCCTGGCAACTGGTAGGGCCTCATTTGTTTATTATCAATAAGTGACTGGATTCTGTTTTTTAGATCAGTTGGAAGTGATGTAAAATATTTCTGAATAATTTTTGCGCGATACATATCTTGAAAAATAACTTTATCACCGTCATAAACAACACCTTCAAGAACCACACTTGTCGTTCTTTCGGGAAACATACTAGCAAATATAGTTGCCGGAATAGTTCCATACGATGCTCCGTAAACAGAAA
Source organism: Bdellovibrio sp. (assembly GCA_043747435.1). Taxonomy (GTDB): domain Bacteria; phylum Bdellovibrionota; class Bdellovibrionia; order Bdellovibrionales; family Bdellovibrionaceae; genus Pseudobdellovibrio. The sequence continues at coordinate 157,512 of JAYTPD010000021.1, forward strand.
CTTTTTTTAACCCTAGATAGTCAACTACAGATAACATATCACGTGCAGTATTCACTGAACTATAATTTTCAGTATTTCTTGCATCATCTAAACTGCCAAAGCGTGAAAAAGAAATTCCACGCTGATCCATTAGAAGAAAGTTATATCCAAGAGTTTTATAAAAATTAAATTTGAAACTTAAATGTTGATGCGCATTTTGTCCTGGACCACCTAAAAAGAAAACGTATGTGGGTTTGCTTGAATCATACTTATCAGCAAAGAATGCATAGATCTGAGTTTTTTCTCCAGCAGAATTATCATAATTTTTTGGAACATCGACAAAAAATCCATTTTCGTACTTAACAAGGTCTTTATTGTTATCAGCTAATTCTTTTCCTGAAACATATCGTCCACACTGCTGACTATCTTGTAGCAGAATATCAGCAGCTGAAAGAGAAGGTACAGAACATATAAATAGAAATAGCAACATTTTTTTCATAGGTTCAATATAGACTAATTTTTAAATTTTCAAACCGTCATTATTTTTACAGGGAGTAAGTTCACCACTGTCAATTTGGTAGACGCTCTCGGGTTAGTTGGTCGGCCAGATAACTAATCCCAGATTGCCAGTTGCGATATATTGGACCTAAGATTTTTAAGGTTCCGGGCTCTGTTTAAATAAGAGGAAGTAGCGGTCTGTGAATAAAAGGACCGTATTCCTGAATGGTCTAAGGATCATTTGCAAGCAGTCCAGCAATTTCAGCTTCTTCCCAGGTAATCCCATAGGCAAAACCGTTTTTGGTATAACCAGCTATATAATAGTGGTGGAAATCAGAATCTAGATATGGCTTTAAATTCATTGCTGTGGCTGCCTGATCCCGTTTTTTGGCCGACATTTTTGCGCTCTGGATTGTGGCCTCATCAATTGGTCTTCCAAGAGTTTTTAGTTCCAACAATGCACATATTCGATCAACACCAAAATGATTTTGATAAGATCGAACTATATTTTTACCATTGTATGTTGTGAGCCAATGCCTGCCAGCTTGAAGTCTTTGGCTTCGTTTCATCCGTTTATGGCATGGCGCTGAACTATTTTGCCGTTTTTTCTTTTTCACCGCCAAAGAGTATTTACAGGCACCGACTTGCAGTCAAGCGTCAGCCCCCTTGATCCCTTGTGGCAGTCTGGCGGCTTATTACGTTCTGGAATACGGTCCCTTTATTCACAGACCGCTACTTCCTCTTATTTAAACAGAGCCCGGAACCTTAAAAATCTTAGGTCCAATATATCGCAACTGGCAATCTGGGATTGGGTTTTGACCAGGCAAATAATTCACGTGTGTTAGAATCATTACAGGTTAAAAAAATTATATTTAATGATATCGTCGGTTTTTCAAAAAGAGGAAG